>JAJEDI010000054.1 GCA_022821585.1 Caldilineaceae bacterium | reverse complement strand
CAAGCAATCCGGGATGCGCTGGTCTCGTCTCGGCGCTCAAGCTATGCTCGCTCTGCGCTCAACACTACTTAGCCAGCACCAACTCAACCCTCTTGCGCTCCTTGGCCTTACCTGACCCAGCAAACAATTTGGGATGCACCCTCCGGCATGGGTGCATCCCAGATTTTTTGCGAGACTCGTCTGACCAGTGTTGAATCCAGCCTGGTCGACGAATCAACTCTACTGGGCGGACAATAATTTGGGATACACCCTCCGGCATATGCAGGTACAGTATTCCCCTCTTGTAGGTGTCATACCACAACTGACCCCCTCGCGTACGACAGCTACTCATACTTCATTCTTAAGAACGAAGAACACATTCCCACCTGGCACGGATCACTGACTCTTGGGCAGAGTCCACTTCAGCCCCTTTGGCAATTCCAACTCCTCTCACATACACTGTTGTCCCAGACTCGCAACAGGTTTAACTCTTTCCGGCCCGTCCGGCCGGGTCAGCCACCGAATGAATGCGGATTCCAAGTGCACACTGCTCCCGCCACAGATCCCGACTATACTCCTGACATCTGCCTGCCTTTGACGTCGACGGGTCTGACGCTGATGCGCGTCGGAAGAAAAGGGCTAAATCTGACAAGACTGACCATAGCAGGGTTTCCCGTTCCTCCCGGATTCATCGTTACCACCGAGGCCTACGAAGCCTTTGTGAAACACTCCGGACTTGCCGGTTGGATTGTTTCCGAAAGTGGAGCAATTGACGCTGGCGACCCGGTCGCGTTGGAAGCCTTCTCCGACAGCATTCGCAGGCGCTTTCGGGCCGGCAAGATTGTGGGCGAAATCGCTGAACAGATTGTCGCAGCATATGAAAAGATGGGCCGGCCACATGTAGCGGTTCGCTCGTCTGCCACGGCCGAAGATCTCCCCGGTATGTCCTTCGCAGGCCAGCAGGACACTATTCTAAACGTGATCGGCGACGATGCACTGATTGACGCCGTCGTCGACTGCTGGAGCAGCCTGTGGACAGCACGCGCCATCGCATACCGAGAACGGTACGGTATCGACCAGTCTAACGTCCTTTTGGCGGTAGTTGTCCAGCAGATGGTGCAAAGCGACTCGTCGGGGGTCCTGTTTACATCTAACCCTCTCAGCGGCCGCCGCACCGAGACTGTGATCGACGCAACTTTCGGCCTTGGAGAAGCCCTCGTAGGCGGGCATGTGGAACCCGACCACTTCATCGTTGAGAGCCACAGCGGCAGAATTCTCCGAAGGGACGTTGGATCCAAGTCAACCATTATCAGGGGACGGGCATCAGGTGGGGTTACCGCCGAATCAACTGTTCTGCGCAGCGAACAGGCCATCAGCGACGATCAGGTCGGCCAGTTGACTGAACTGGGCAGAAAAGTCGCCGCCTATTTCGGTGTTCCCCAGGACATTGAATGGGCTTTCGCCGAAGGGAAACTCTTTCTTCTACAGTCTCGTCCAATAACTTCGCTCTTTCCCGTGCCCCACTCGCCTCACGACAACGACTTGCAAGTATACATCTCTCTCGGTGCAATTCAGGGAATTCTGGGCCCATTTACCCCACTTGGACTTGACATGCTTCGAGGAATGTTTGCCGGCATCGCTCGTATCTTCGGCTACGACGCAACATTGTACGACCAAGAGCTCCTGTTTGCAGCAGCCGACCGTCCCTGGATCAAGGTGACGGGCGCTCTGCACAACCCAATAGGCCGCCTCATATTTCGCAAGGCAATGCCAATGGTGGAGCCCGGCGCCGCCCAAGTGATCCAAGACCTAGTAAGGGATCCTCTGTTCCAACGCGTCGGGTTCAGCCTTCGCTTCGTTACCGTTGTCGCTCCGTTCCTTCTGCGCATTCTGAAGTCTGCAAAGGGGGCGTTTCTCGATCCGAAATCGTACACCAGCAGTGTCCAGACCGTCATAGAGAAACACGTTGCAATGGTTTCTGAGAGAACAGGCAAGACGCGAACTCTCGCCGATCGCGTCGAACTCTTAGAATGGCTGAACTACAATGCACAGTTTCCATTCCTCTTGCCGAATCTGATTCCTCCTATCATTGTAGGCTATTCTTCGCTCGCCCTGCTCACCCGAATCGCCTCGGTTCTGTCCCGTTCGGATCCAGAAATACAGCCCCAACTTGCACTTGAGCTTACCCGCAGCCTCCCACACAATGTAACCACAGAGATGGACCTGCAACTATGGAAGTTGGCAGGCCGAATTCGCAGCGACTGCAACGCGGCAGACTCTCTGCTGGCAGAAGACGCCGAGACAATCGCCAGCCTCTGTCTGGCGGGGAGTCTCCCTGCTACTACCCAAAAAGCACTGGATGAATTCCTTGATCGCTATGGTATGCGCGGTGTCGCCGAGCTGGATTTTGGACGGGTTCGCTGGCGCGAACAGCCGGTCTCGATTGTAAGGTCACTGCAAAGCTTCTTGTTGATCAAAGACGAAAGCAAGGCTCCGGACCGCGTTTTCCAAAAGGGGGCGGAACACGCCCAGCAAACGATTGACTATTTGGCGGACACCGCCACCAAGGCCTGGGGCACTCCTTTGGGAGGCCGGCTAGTGCGTCTGCTGGCAAGCCGTGTGCGCCTCCTGGCGGGCCTTCGCGAAACGCCCAAATTTACCCTGGTTCGTGTCTCCGGCATTGTTCGCGAGGCCCTTCTGGAAAGCGGCCGAGAACTCACTGACGAAGGAATCCTGGAGCGGCCCGACGACCTATTCTATCTGACGGTAAGAGAGCTTAAGACCCTGGCGATGGAGGCACCGGGGGATTGGAAGAAGCTGGTCAGGGCCAGGAGAGAGGCCGAAAAAATCGAAGCCCGGCGCAAACCTATTCCGCGCCTGCTTCTAAGCGACGGAACCGCCTTCTTCGCAGGCATCACTGCCCCTGATGGCCCAGAGGGAGACATTCTCGCCGGATCTGGCGTATCTCCCGGTGCTGTCGAGGGAACGGTGAAAGTCGTATTCAATCCTCTCGAAGCAGGACTGGAGCCCGGAGAAATTCTCGTCTGCCCGGGCACCGACCCTTCGTGGACACCACTGTTTCTCGCTGCCGGCGGACTGGTAATGGAAGTCGGCGGCATGATGACCCACGGCTCCGTCGTCGCCCGCGAGTACGGCATACCCGCAGTAGCCGGCGTCGATCGCGCCACCGACCGCTTGCGAACAGGTCAAAGAGTTCGAGTCGATGGAAGCAGCGGAATAGTCGAGGAGTTAGACTGAATCCGTACAGAGAACCAGTGGGTGGATACTAGCTGCCGTTGACAGAGTAAACTCGACCGAATGTATTCTTCAGTCGTTGGACTACCTCTGACGGCAGCGGGGGCCTCAAAAGCGAGGCAACATTTTCCTCAAGGTGCCGAATGTTGCCGGTCCCCGTAAGCACAACGTCAATCCCAGGCTCGTGACGGCAGAACCGGTAAGCCGCTTCTGGCAGGGACTTGGCGTCACTCTCATCCAAAACCCAGCCGAGCGGGTCAAAGAGATCCAAAGCATCTGCGTCGATCTCTCCGCTTCGACGCAAGTCGACCAGGATCTCCCGCAATCGTGGAGGCTTGCTGAATGCCCGGCGCACCGCGAACATACATTCCGTTGCGATCCCTTTTTTGCGGGTCTCCGGCAACACTTTGCGCCTGGCCGTCTGATTGAGCATATTGAAGCCCACCATTACCACGTCAAAGAGGTCGTCTTCGATCGCCTGTTGCAAGAGTTCGTGCTCGAAGTCGGATGCGAAGTGCTCACTTGCCGCCAGGTACCGTATCTTTCCTGCATCCTGCATTCTCTGCAGCAAAGGAATAAGCTCATCACAGATATGCTGGTATTGGGTTAGCCGTGCGCCATGAAAGTGGAAAACATCGATAGTATCCACGCCAAGCCGCTTCAGGCTGGCCTCGACGCCGGCGGCAAACTCATCAGAAGGAACCGGTTCGCCATCACGAAATGCGTTCTTCTTGGTCGCAACGATCAGGCGGTCCTTGTCGAAGTCCCTGATCGCCTTGCCGACGATTTCTTCCGTTCCGTAAGCCTCCGCCGTATCGATATAGTTAATGCCCAGTTCAAGGGCCCTTCGCACTACGGCGATCGATTCCTCTTCTTCTCTTCCGGTAGCCATGCCTAACCTACTTGGGCCGCCAGCTCCCAAACCCGCTACGCTTACGCGCAGGCCCGTGCGTCCAAAAGTCTTATATTCCATCTTCCTCACCGTGCACTCTCCGAAAGTTTAGCGATTCACCCTTCACATTTTAGCGCGCCTTTCTATGCGTCAGAAATCGTGCAGGTCCACATCGCCCGTGCTATAATCCACGGAACAGAGCACTTGAGCTTCCCGAACTGGACTAACCCGAGTTCTTCACTTGGGCAGGCGAGTCCGCAACGAGTCACACTAGGAGCCTGTGTAGCAGAACATTCAGAGTGGACTTCGACGATTGACGCATTTCCATAGATGCACATCAGGAGAATCATCGTGGCAGAAGAATACATTCAGGAGCAGCCAGCTGTAACCGAGGTAGACGAACAGGAAACCGGGCAGAACCCATCCGAGACTCAGCAAGAGAGTCGCCCCAATGCCTTCGCCTTTGGCGGTATTTTACTTGGTGGATGGGCAGCGTTGATGATCGTGTTTACACTGATCGCCGTCGTTGCCATGTCGGTGGTGGGGATGGTAGCAGGATAGCTCCTGACCGTCTGCTGTTTTGCCAAGTCAGGATCGAAGCTACACCCAACCTGTGGCAGGAATCACAGAGAATTCGAGCACAAGCCGTTTCTTTGCCCGAACTGACCAGGCAGTTGCCAACTTTTCATGACAGTCCAAGTTTGAGTAAGCACTCCCTCTGCTTGTCGAGCACTACCAGTTTGGGGACCCGCAGCAGCATTTGGTGGGACCGCTGCGGAATGTTGAATTGAATTAGTCGTGTCACTCCTGTTCTAGATTTTTTTGCAGCCTGCGCTTCCAGCCGGCGAACCAATGCCTGCCCGACAGGGCATAAGGGGACCCTGCCAATCAAGTAGATCCCCGCCAGACTTTCAGTCCCGCATCACACGACGACCACTCTGAAAGTCAGGGACGCGACAAGCCCTACCTCCTACTCAACCCCTCCCTTGCCAGGCAAGCGATCAGACTTTGCACTCAAGAGCAGTTGCTGCTATAATCCCGGCGCACCTATGATTGTGCGCGCCACAATCCCCAAAACTGAGACGAATCTGGCAGAACAGGGAACCTCTCGGGAGGGCTAGACTCTCTTAGCGAGATGAGCGGTAAGGAATGAAGAGGTTCTTAAGGTCCTGACAAAGCCAGCTAGCTTAAGACAACGGAGGAACAGATCCAAACTGCCAGACTTTGCGAACGAAATCATTGATTTTGCCCCAAGATGAGTTTGCAAGCAATGGCGAGTCTCTCAGGTCATTTGGCAGGTTCACATCTGCCGAAGCATGTTTCTTCAGGCCATTTGCCTCGCCCGAAGTCATGCAAACGCACAAGAACTGCTTTTCGAAGCCTTCGCAATCCGATTGCGCCATCTGAACCACAATAGAGCGATGCGAAGGTGCCCACATAACCATTCGCGTAACGAATAGGGAGCAGTCAACTGGCAATGACGAAGAAGATATACGCCTACGGCATGGACGGCTTCGTTACTCCAATGATGAAGTACTTTGCCGACGAAGGATGTCTGCCAAATTTCAGCCGCCTTCTCAGTGAAGGTACCGTCAACGAAACCTACCCATCTTTCCCCGTATGGACCCCCACCAACTGGGCAACACTCTCCACCGGCGCCCACACCGGCACACACAGCGTCCCAACATGGCAGACCGTAATCGAGCGAAAGTCCGGCGCGGTCGAGAAAGACCTTATTGTTAGCAGCTTTGACGGTCGCGCTAACAACGCTGAACGCATTTGGAACGCATTGGAGCGCGCCGGCCTCAAGGGCGTCGCCGTACATTACCCCGGAGCTCATCCTTCAGGCGTTGAAATTGGATATGTTGTCGACGGTTTCGGTGCCCCTGGGCACAATAGCACCGAATTTGAAGTGGCTGCGGCCCAGGCCTACACAACTGATCCCTCCAAGGCCAGCGATGTTGCCATGGCGCACGACGGGTCAGCCATCGAAGGCCCTCGCAGCGTTGAACCCATCGAGGCACTCGCCGCTGCCGAAGGCTGGACCAATCTGCCGGACAGTGCCTCGACTCCACTGGCGACAGTCTTCTCCGTCAACGCGCGTCTAGGTGGAGACGCCAACCGGTTTCACCTGCTTGCCGTCGACAGTACGGGCAGTGGCTACGACCGCGTCCTGATCTGTCGCGGTCGCGACGCTGGCGAGATTGTGGCTGCGGCTGATCTCGGCGGTTGGAGTGACTGGGCTATCCAGAGCTTTCAGATTGACGGTCACGCTCAGGAGGCCGCGGTCCGTTTCAAATTGCTTGAACTGGCTACCGATGGCAGTTCGTTGAAACTCTATCGAACACAAGTAACCTATACCAACGGCTTCACGTATGGCGATTCTGAATTGGAAGCTGAACTCATTCGCCGTTTCGGTCCTTATCAGGAACATGCCTCGATGACTCCCTACACTTCAGGCATGACCGACTTTGATACGGCACTAGAAGAGTGCGAATACCAGGGCCTCTGGTTTGCCAACGTTGCCAACTATATGCTCCACGAGAGGGATTGCTCCTACTTCACTTGCCACTGGCACCTGTATGACTATCTCAATCATATTCATCTGGCTGACGTGGATCCTGTCTGTCCCGGTTTCAATCCCGAAACCAAAGAGAAATATCTGGATTACTTCCGCCGCACCTACCAGGTCGGCGACCGCGTCTTGGGCCTGATGTACGAGGCGGCCGACAGGGCCAGCCAAGACGGGAATGAAGTTTACGTTGGCATTATCTCCGACCACGGCGCCTTCCCAGACGTCCGTATCGCTAACCTTCGCCAGTTCCTATATGACGAGGGCTTCCTCGTTCTGAAGCAAAGTGGGGAAGAGGCTATTGCCCAGGACCTGGATCCCTCGTCGGACGAGATCGACTGGGACCAGACGAAAGCCTATCTCGCCAGGCGCGGCTTCGACATTACCATCAACGCCGATCCCGGACCGGAATTCGACCAGATCGAACGCGAGTTGCTCACTGCCCTCCGCACCTGGGTTGACGAAGACACTGGCAACACCGTTGTCGCCATCGCCCTACCCAAACGCGACGCCTATTTGCTCGGGCAGTGGGGAGACGAGTGCGGTGACGTCATCTTCGCCTGGGACCACGACTATGTAAGCGGGTACTACACGCAATGGCTCGGAATTGAAGGCGGGGGAAATGTCGGCGCCCCTCTTGTTTACGGCGCCCATCATGGCGGATTCATTCCAACTGCCAACGGTTTCTCGTCCACTTTTGGTTCCTTTTTCCTGGACGGGCCGGGCTTGAAGAAGGGATATGAACGGCCTGTCGATCGGCTGGGCTACATTCATGCCGTCGACGTCGTTCCGACTTTCTGTCACATTCTTGGCGTAGATCCGCCCGCGCAAGCCCAGGGTACGGTGGCGCGCGACCTCTATGAGGGACTTGAAATGGTTAGGGAGAGGAAGAGATGACTACCAAGACGCTTGCGAGCATTGGCCTGCCTCTTCCTCGCTGGATGACCAATCTGCGCGCCAAAGAGGCGATCGCCGGATACATTTTCCTGCTGCCATGGGCACTTGGCTTAATCCTTTTCATCGTCGGGCCCATGATGACCTCGGGCTTCCTCAGCTTTACCCGGTATGATGTAGTAAATCCCCCTGACTTCGTCGGACTGAAAAACTTTATCGAGATCTTTTCCAAGGACCGGCTCTTCTGGCCCTCGTTGATGCTGACCTTTCGCTACGCACTGATAGTTGTGCCACTGTCGCTCGTCGGCGCGCTCTCAGCGGCTATGCTACTCAATCAGGCGCTGCGCGGAACAGCTTGGTTCCGTACCTTCTTCTTCCTTCCTCACCTGACGCCCATCGTGGCTTCTGCCGTCCTCTGGGGCTGGATATTTAACGCCGACGTCGGGCCAATCAACCACTGGATTCGGACCCTCACCGGCAGCGACAACGCTCCCGGCTGGTTCCGCGATCCGGACTGGGCCATGACCGGCCTCATCATCATGGCAATGTGGGGTGCTATCGGCGGCAATACCATGCTCATCTTTCTGGCCGGCCTCCAGGGCGTGCCCCAGGAACTTTACGACGCCGCCGTCGTTGACGGTGCAGGGCTCTGGGCCAAGTTTCGCAACGTAACCATTCCCATGCTTACCCCGACCATTTTCTTCAATATGGTTCTGGGAATCATCGGCGCGCTCAAGGTCTTTGCCGCCGCCTTTGTCGCCACGCAGGGCGGCCCAGCTTACGCAACCTGGTTCTACGCCCTTCACATCTATACCAGTGCCTTCCGGTACTTTGAGATGGGCTATGCTTCGGCCCTCGCGTGGATCTTCTTCTTCGTTCTGTTCACTTTTACCTATGTTCAGTTCAGACAATCACGTCGATGGGTCTACTACGCAGGGGAGGTGGACTAATGGCGGGCGAAGCAATCGCCTCGGGCCGAAAACAGACCGGGAGCGGAATCCATCCAGCCGGGCTCTTCCAGTCAGCTTCATTCCAGCGCGCTATAGGCAGAGGAATCCTTTATTTGGTCGCCGTTTCCAGCTCGGCCGTGTTCATGTTCCCCTTTGTCTGGACCGTACTCTCCTCGCTAAAAAGGGGGGGCGAACTGTTCAGGTTTCCACCTACCTGGTTTCCGGAGGTTCCGCAGTTTCAAAACTATCCGAAAGTTTTTGAAATCGTGTCATGGGCTACTTGGACCTGGAACTCGACCTTCGTGGCGATTGTTTCAACTTTTGGCGCCGTCCTGACAGCAGCCCTCGTCGGTTATTCTTTTGCCCGATTTCGCTACCCTGCGCGCGATGTGCTGTTCATCATCACCCTCAGCACCATGATGCTGCCGGTAGAGGTTACACTGATTCCCCTCTACCTCATGTTCTCGAAAATTGGATGGCTAGACACCTACAGACCACTTATTATCCCATCTTTTTTCGGGGGCAGCGCCTTTCTTATTTTCCTGATGCGCCAGTTTTTTCTCAGTATTCCTATTGATCTCGATGAGGCAGCGCGCATTGATGGCGCCGGCTATGTGCGCATATTCTGGCAAATTCTGATGCCTCTTTCCATTCCTGTCACGGCAACCGCGGCCGTCCTCACTTTCATGTCACAGTGGAACGAGTTCCTCTACCCCTTCATATTCCTGAACACAAAGACGAAGTACACACTCGCAATCGGGATTCGCTATTTTCAGGCCGTCGCCGGCTTCGCCGATGACACGGAGCCCAAATACCACCTGCTGATGGCAGCCAGTGTGATGATGACTGCGCCTATCATCATTATCTTCTTTTTGGCGCAACGGTATCTCGTTCAGGGGATAGTCATGTCCGGCATCAAAGGATAACTATCCCCTCCATTTCTGTTTCTCTGTCCATAGTTTCCCTACCCACAAGGAGAAAGCACAATGCTTCACAAACGTGTAAGTCGCCGCCAGTTCCTAGCCGGTTCACTTGCCGCAACCGGCGGCCTCGCCCTGTCAGCGTGTGTTCCTGCAGGCGCCCCTGCCGCCGGCGATTCCGGGGACTCGATGGCGGCGGAAGAACCCGTCACCGTCCTCTTCCACACGCGCCTGGGAACGCACGCAGACTGGCACATCAGCCGTCAGCCCTTGTTCGAAGAGCAGAATCCCGGCATTAACCTGGAAATCGACGAGTTGCCCGGCAATGAGATGTATCCCAAGATCTACGCTCTCTCCGCCTCCGGTACGGTCGGAGATGTGGTATGGACCTACCTCAACAACCCGCCTGAACACAAGGCCAAGGGCGTCCTGATCCCCCTCGACGACATAGTCGCTGCCAAAGACTTTGACCTGTCCAACTTCTGGGACTCGCTGCTGGCCGCCCTCACCTTGGACGGCGAGCTGCATGCCATACCCAACCACGGGCACTACGGCACGACCGCCTACTACCACAACAAGACCCTGATCGAAGAGTCAGGCGGCGAGCAGCCCCACCCGGACTGGACCACCGATGACTACGTTGCAATGGGCAAAGCGGTAACGGACCCGCCCGAGGTATGGGGAATCCGTTCTTTTGGTACCGGCCAGGAGCACGTCCCATCCTACCTGCGCATGTTTGGCGGTGACGCCATCAACGAAGAAGGCACAATGTCCTTGCTAGGCGAGGAAGAGACCATTGTCGGCCTGCGCTGGCTCTATGACCTACAGCACACGCATATGGTCGATCCTTGCCAGTGCGGCGACGAGGCCGTAAACAACTTCGTGGCCGGAAAGGTAGGCTCTTTCAACACGACCACAGGCCTCATCGGTCGTTACACTAACATGAAGAACGAAGGCGATATCGAGTTCGAATGGGATGCCGTCGTAGGACCGGTCGGCCCGACAGGACTACGCGGCTCACAGGTGTCAGCCGCTGCATTCGGCATCACTGGCAACTCCAAACATCCCTCCGAGGCGTTCCAGGTCCTGGACTTCTACTCCACCAAAGAGGACGGCATCGAGCATGTCTTCTTCGGCGCCGGCAGCCCGGGGGGCCGCAAGGACGTTTGGGAAAGCGATGAACTCAATTCCATCCACCCAATCTTCCGCCAGCACCAGCAAATCTATCCCGAAGGCCCGCGCAAGTGGCACCGCCCGGCCAATGCTCGCACGTCTGAGTTCGTCGATACGATGAACAACAACCTTCAGGCGATTTGGACGCAGGCTGTGGAGTTTGAAGAGGGTGTCGAGCAGACCCATCTCCTCGTCCAGGAGGTATTGGACAAGGAGCCGCTGGCTTAAGATTGGCCCTACTGTGATGTGCGCTGCAGTTCAGAAGCCATCTGGTGTCTGAACTGCAGCTTTCTCCGAGGAACTCCCTTTCCCGATACACTTTTTCAGGAGGCAATTGAATGAGGAACCACGTATCCAGACGTTCGTTCTTGCAGGGCGCCCTGGCAGTCTCTGCCGGCGCACTTGCCGCATGTGTCGCGCCTGCCGCCCCCGAAGGCGACATGGCCGACGAAGGCGCTGCAATGGAGCCCGTGCACCTGCGCTGGGACACCTTCCGCGGCATCGGCAGCGGCTGGAATGAAGAGCGCATTGAAACTTTCACTGAGATGCACTCCGACGTCACCATCGAGTTGCGGCCGCTGGCAGGCTCCGGCCAGCAGGACAACTACGCCAAGATGTACGCGGCCCAGGCAGCAGGCGACCTCGGCGAAATCATCGCCTTCGATCCTTCCCACTACCACTTCTGGCGGGCCATCAACAAAGACATCATCATGCCTATTGATGAGCTGGTCGCCGCCGACGGGACCGATCTAGGCCAGTGGTTCGAACACTTCTTGGGCCTGCAATACTATCAGGGACAACTCTACGGCTTCCCCAGCTGGGGTTGGGCAGGCTTTGATACCCTAGTCACCAATGCCGTACATTTCGAAGAAGCAGGTCTGGACGTCCCCGATCCGGTTGCCCGCGATGTGTCAATCGACACGATTCACGAGTGGGCTCATTCCTTCTACGTCGAAGGAGAACGCTTCGGGCTCAATATCAGCCACAATGAGGCAACCGTCGTTGTCCTCTGCCGCCTCTTTGGCAGTTCGCTCATAAACGAGGACGGCACACAATGTCTGCTCCTCGACGACCCCAACGCCACCGAGGCCATGAGATGGGCTTATGACCTCGGCGTAGTCGACCAGGTGCTTCCCGCGCCCGGAGATATCGACAACGCCGGCGGCGCTCTCGTCGCCGGGCTGCTGACCTTGAACTGGTGCGGATCGCTTTGCGTGCGCAACTTCAACAACCAGATCGAGGATGAAGGCGTTGCCAAAGCCTCACAGATCCTTTTCCCGGAACGCGAAGATGGCCGCTTCCCCTCGCAGCTTCGCGGCGGCACCTGGAATCTGCGCACCGACCAGGACCATGCAGACGTCGGCTACCAGTTCCTCCTGCATATTGCCGGACACGATGGCAGCCTCGACTTCAACCTCGTGGCCCGCAACTTCGCGATGGTGCGGCCGGACGTGGTTGATTCCCTCATCGAAGACGACCCGATTCACGAATGGTTTATCTCAAGCCTCGAGAACGGTATCCCTGCCCACGCCCCGGCTAACTCCCGCGGACGCGAGTATACCTCCGCTGTCCAGCAGTGGACCGACCTTCTTCTCGACCCCAACCAGCCAGTTGAGTTCGAGCAGGGCCTCCAGGACCTTCACGACAATATTCAAGCTGTCCTGGACATGGATCCGGCCTGACTCTATTTGGAAAATTCTGAGCGGCGAACAGGAACTCTTTCCCTGTTCGCCGCTCCCAGTCCCTGGAGTAGTGAATGGCAACCCTGACCAGCCGTCTGAGACTGTCGGGCGTGTCAGAAATGCTGACGACATCGCGGCAGAGGCGGGAAAACTTCTACGGGTATCTTTTCCTCACACCATGGCTGATTGGATTCTTTGGGCTCTTCATCGGCCCTGGACTGTTTTCTCTCTACCTGAGCTTCACCAAGTACGATGTCCTCAGTTCCCCAATTTGGATCGGCCTGGAAAACTACACAAAGATGTTTTTCGAGGATCCCTTGTTCTACACCTCGCTGGGGCGTACCTTCTACTACGCAGGGGTTGGCGTCCCTCTTGGTGTCGTAGGCTCGATGTTCCTGGCCATATTGCTTAACGCAAAGTTGCGAGGTCTGGCCACCTATCGCACGCTTTTCTTCATGCCTTCGCTAGTGCCGATCGTGGCCTCGGTTGTGCTATGGAAGTGGCTGCTCCATGCCGATTTCGGAATTATCAATCAGTGGCTGATGGACTTGGGCTGGTCCGACCCTCCTGGGTGGTTCGGTGATCGCCGTTGGGCGATTCCTTCGCTGATCATGATGGGCTTGTGGCAAGGACTGGGAGGAACGCGCATGATTATCTTTCTTGCGGGCCTCCAAGGAATCCCTGAATCCCTATACGAGGCCGCCTCGATCGATGGAGCATCTCCGATTCACAAGCTCCGCCACGTAACGATTCCTCTGCTGACCCCCACAATATTCTTCAACATGGTACTTGGAATCATCGGCGGTCTTCAGGTCTTTACTGCGGCGTTTGTGGCTACAGAAGGCGGCCCTGGCTTCGCCACGACCTTTTACAGCCTTCATCTTTATCGTCACGCCTTCGACTACTGGAACATGGGCTATGCCGCATCGCTGGCCTGGTTTTTTGCTTTTGTTATCGTGTCGCTTACTATTTGGCAGCTACGACTCTCACGCCGCTGGGTATTCTACTACGGGAGCTAGAACAAGATGGCCGCAACGATAGAAAGATTGCCCAGCACAGAACTTCGCAGTGATGTTTACCGGCGCGGACGGAATCGGATTCAAAGGGCCGTGACCTATATCCTCCTCACTGCTGCTGCCCTGATGTTTGCCTTCCCGCTCTTCTGGACGGTGTCAAGCTCACTGCAAACCTGGAAGGAACTTCGTTCCTTCGAGCCGCATCTCTTCCCCGCCATACCTCAGTGGGGAAACTATGCAATGGTCTTCAGTTCGGTACCTTTTGCCCGCTGGATGGGAAACAGCTTTCTGATTACGGCAATCACTATCCCCGGCGTAATCATCACGGGTTCTCTGACTGCCTATTCCTTCGCCCGTTTCAACTATATCGGTAAGGAGATCTGGTTCGTACTCATGTTGGGGACGATGATGATCCCGTCGCAGGTGACGCTGATCCCCCAGTACGTACTCTTCTTCAATCTGAAGCTGATCAACACCTACGTTCCCCTCACCATCGGCTCGTGGCTAGGTGGGGGCGCATTCATGATATTCCTGCTGCGCCAGTTCATCATGTCTATACCTCGAGACCTGGACGAGGCCGCGCTAATGGACGGCGCCTCGCCCATACGCATTCTGTGGGGGGTTCTTTTGCCGCTAATGAAGCCGGCGCTGACTACTGTCGCTATCCTGCAGTTCCTCGGTGATTGGAACGAGTTTTTCGGTCCTTTCATCTACCTCAATAAGGTTGATCTGTTTACGGCTGCCGTAGGCCTCCGTTTCTTCCAGAACATCCCTCTGGAATCCAGAGATCCACGCGATCACCTGCTGATGGCCGCGGCTGCTATCATGACCATCCCGGTCATCACGTTGTTCGCCGCCGCCCAGCGCTACTTCATCCAGGGCGTCGTTCTCAGCGGCCTCAAGATTTAAGCTGTTCCTCATTTGCTAAGGAAACTTCGATGTCCAACCCGTATGTTAAATTGAGCGCGGGAGGTCTGTGTGCATATGCCGCAGCAGGAAGCAACGCGTATTACATCTGGTGGAAGCATTCTTTACGTTGCAGGGTCCCAACAGATTGCTACGCTCATCTTCGAACTGAGGTCGACAGATTGAGCGTCATCTGGCCCGGGGCACCATGGTGAGGAACCAGAACCAAATTCAAAATGGCCCTGGGGAATCCTGCTCGATTCCAGAGAGGAAGTATACCTGCAGCCGGTTTGACCGCGTCTTTCATTCGGCTATTGAGACTGAATTGATACTCAACGGGCCAAACCAAATGGGGCTTCTTAGTGGCCCTCAGCGCATCCAAAACGCAATCGTTCGCGGCCGTTCATGGACGACTTAAGCGACTCTTGCCGTCCGCTCAAGGAAGGGGCAGGACCTGCTCCCACACTACCCAGTTCAGGGAAGAAGAGAAAGGGCGCCGAATCAGCCAGTTTTAACGTGCAGGCAGCGACCCCACCAACTGCTGCAACATCTCCTCGAGCGAAGGCACGTCGGGGTCTTCCGGGGCCCTATCCGCAAGCGCCGAAGCCCCTACAAGTCGGTAGAGGTCTGCGGCACCTTCATGAAACTTCGGCGACAAGCCAACGCCCGCCATCGTAGCCGCAATCTCCTCCATCTCGCCCACCCAGCGGCGTGATTTCGGCGGCATACTCGGAAGGCCCTGCACGCGCTCAAGCATTGCCTCCTGGCTCAATCCCCACTCTTCAAACAGCGCATCTCGTATTCCGAGCGCCTCTGCTGCAACCAGGAGGTTCGTGCAAAGCGCGGTCAGTCCCTTCGTCATGCCTGCGTAACACATTTTGATGGCAGAGGCATCACCTACACTGTCGCTGATAACCGGTACGTCTAGCCCGAAGTCTTCGAGCTTAGCCAGATCGCCCGCGTGGGCTCCCGATGCGTAGAACCGAGTCGCCCCCTCGCGGCGAGGAGGGGGCCCAATGATTGAGGCATCTACAAACCGGCCTCCGGCTTCAGTGATAGTCTCCGCGATATCTATGGTTGTTTGAGGCGCGACCGCGTTGCAGTCCGCATATAGCAGGTCATTGCCAGTCCGGCGCAGAGCCTCCGCCACCGTTTGCGCCGCCGCCGCCGCCTCCGCGGGCACAAGAATGCACAGGACGACGTCTGCCTCCTCAACCAGTGAGTCGTAGGAAACTACCTCTTCTATTCCTGCTTTTTCCGCCAGACCTCGCGTACGTGCGCTACGGTCGGCCAGATGCGCGATCACTCGCAAACCGTGCGCTTTGAGCCTCTCGCCTACCGTATGCCCCATGTCCCCGGGGCTCAGAATCCCAACCGTTTTCATCATGGTATCTACCCCTTCACTTCTTCCTGTGCCCGAGCCAGCAGGGCCTTCATGTAGCCAATTGTATAGGCAGTACCAATGCGCTGATCGTCCGCCATCATCGGAATGTGGTCCGGAATCAGTACGCCGTCGAAGCCGGTCTGCTCCAGGACCCGCATCGCCTTGTACATGTCGAAGTAACCGTCGTCCACAAACGTCTCGACAAAGTGAGGTAATGGCTGGTCAACGTTACGGAAGTGAATCTTGAAGAGTTTGTTTGCCTGACCGAACTCTTGCAGCGACTCTTCGACACCCTTACCCATCAGATTGCCACCTTCCAACCAGCAGCCAATGCAGAAACAGATACCCACATTGGGGCTACTGGCGATCTCCATTGCTCTGTAGTATCCATCGAAACTGCTGAAAATGCAGCGGGGAATTCCGCCGAGCTCGGGCTGAGGAGGGTCGTCAGGGTGAATGCCTATCCGGACCCCTTCCTCTTCGGCCACCGGAGCCGCCTGGGAAACAAAGTACTGGAAGTTTTCCCAGATTTCTTCTTCCGAATATGTCCGGTCGTGGGTGAGTGGCAGATGGTAGTAGCGCCCAGCCCAATGTCCGGCATCGGCCTTCGCCAAATCGAACCCCCGCGCCGAGGCCCCACCTCGTGTCAGCTCGCGCTCCGTGCTCCAAATTCCGTTCCCCATGTGCGCGTACGTAGTATAGGGAATCCCGGCCTTGCCGAGCGCTCTCAGATGACTAACATACTCATCGATCTTAGCGTCCCTATTTTCCAACCCCAGAACGATTGCATCCTGATTGTGGACCTCTCGGTTGCCGAATCCATAGATCTGGACCCCAGCCTTCTCAAACCTTTCTTTGGTTCTGGCATAGTAGTCATATCCGGCATGCTCTCCGTCAGTCCAGCATACTGCCCAGTCCAGACCCATCTGCTTCACAAACTGTAGTTCCTCGCTGCTGGCTTCCGGCGACAGCTGGGCTGCTATCTTCATCCCCGGCGGTAAAGACATTAGGGACATCGGTGATCTCCTGTCATTAAATTGTAAGGTCGTCAACAACTGTTCAGGCTCTTGTGGTTCAGACGTATGCTTCAAATCACTGGGGAGAGATGCTCCTTCATTTGAGTTCTTTGGACCATTCCTCAGCCAGTAAACTGCCGCCCTGAAACGAAGTCCAGACTTTTCCGTCATCGGGCGGTTCCTGCGAAATCTCATCCTGCCATTTGACCGCGTCTCTCAGCTGATATTTTACACCTTCCGCCTCAAGGCTGAATGGCGTGCCCCACTCAGCGGTCGCACGCATGAAATTGAATGCCCTCCTCGGGTGCCAACTGGACTCCAGGGTGAAGTCTCCAAGCGTAGGCGCTGGAAAGTAGGTCCCACCCGAGGGCTGGGGCCGCCTTACTACATCACCCCGTGATAGCCTGCCGAGCACTTCTGCCAGGAGATCGCCCCCCGACCTCGCACAAAGAGCTTCAGCCTCGGCGCCGCGAATACCGTCTTCAAATTGAATTTCTCGCTGTGCTGCGATGTCGCCCATGTCCAAGCCCGCGTTCATCCAATGCAACGTCACACCTGTTTCCGTTTCCCCTTCACGGAATTGCCAGAAAAGTGGAAACGGCCCCCTGTAGGCGGGCAATAGGGAAGGATGGACATTCATGAATCCGTATCGGGGAATGTTGAGTACATGAGGGGGAATGATGCCATTCCAGCAGGCCACACAAACTACGTCCAGCGCCAGCTCCTTCAACCAACCTGTAGTCATCAGATGAGCGACCTGCCCGCATTCAAAGGCAGGAATCCCTTCCCCGACGGCAAGAGCCAGAGGGCTTGCTGAAACTTTGGGTGCTTCAAAAGCAGAGTCGCTCGTCATGCTGCCCCTGTTCAACCGTATCTCCTCCCTGGCCGTCGGCGTCGCTGCAAGAACCGGATTCAGTAGCGGCAGATCGAGCTCTCCTTCCTGAGGCAGAAAGGAATCGCCGATAGGTGGTGAAACAGCTCGGAGGGGAACATTTCTTGGCCCGGTAAGCAGGACGGCGGCTACATTGATACTGTGAGCAAGAAGCCGATCCAGCACGATGTGGCTGAATTGTCCGGGCATCCCCATGAAAAGGGTACGCATATCCTTTGACACAGAGTTAGTTCTGGCCGTATAATGGTGGCCAGCGTTGACTTAACTTTAGGTTGGGAGCAAAGCTATGGCTCACCTGGTGCAGTGTGCAAAGATCGGACAGGAACTGCCCGGAATGGAGTCGCCCCCCTATCCGGGCGAGTTGGGCAAACGGATCTTCGAGAACATCTCGCAATCGGCTTGGGATATGTGGATGCAGTATTCGGTCGTCCTCATAAACCATTACGGCCTCAGCCTCGGCGACCAGCAGTCGCGTGAGTTTCTGACGGAGCAGATGGAAGAGTTCTTCTTCGGCGTTGGCGCACAAATGCCGGAAGGGTGGACTCCCGAAGGAACCCCGGGCATGGGGAAAGGCGTGCCTGCAGGAAAGGGGGCGCCCCGGAAGTAGCAGCGTCCCTTATTGTACCAACGCGAACTCCGGGTCGATCTCGAACTGCAACAACGAGTGCGCCTGTCGTAGCGCACTTTCTACCTCTGTCGGCGACGTTCCCCTAGCAAAGATGAAGCCCAGGTAGGCATCGCCCTCGGGCAGGGGAACGAGAGACTGATTCAACCTAGCGGTTATCTGGACATCTTCGATTCCAGCCACTCCCTTCGCTTCCTCAACGCCACACATTCGGCGCAGAATGCCCCCCTCTGGAATCGGAATCATCATCACGCCGCCGGCCTGCGACTCCCTTTTCAGGCTCTCCAAGGGTAGACCGCACGCCTGCCGCAGTATCAGTTCCTCCAGCGAACTGCCGTTGCCAACCTCCATCCCAAACCGCAGAATTCGTGAGCAGAGTCCACCGATCGAACGCCCGGCGACCTCGACAATCCAGGGTCCCTCGGCATTGATCCGCAGCTCGGCGTGAATAGGACCCGTCCGGAGGCCCAGTCCCCGCGCCGCCGCCTCTGTCGTCTCGACAACCCGGTTCTGCATCGTCAGAGGCAGCCGTGAGGGCGTAACGTAAATCGTTTCCTCGAAATAAGGCCCTTCCAGTGGGTCTGGCTTGTCGAACAACGCCAGGCAGTGCAGTTGGTCTCTATCCAGGAGGCCTTCAAGGGCGACCTCCACCCCTGGAATATAGCTCTCAATCAGGAAAGGCTGCCCGTCGCCTATTAGTGCAGTCAGCCTTCTCACCGCGGCAGCCAGTTCGCAGCGCAGATTTGCCCGGATGACGCCCCGGCTCCCGTTCAGCTCCTCGGGCTTGACCACACACGGATACCCGATCGCTTCTTCCGCCCGGGCGATTATGTCCTTCAGATTGTCGCTCGTCCGAAACTCGCCGAATTCCGGGACTGGTGCGCCGCGGGCGGCAAGCATCGTCCGCATCAAGAACTTATTCCGCGCAGCCTCCGCAGCCAATGGATCGTTGTGAGGCAGGTCCAACGCATCGGCAACTAACGCCGCCACCCTGGAACCGGAGTCATCCAAGGCCAATACTGCATCAAAGCGGACCTCACCGGTTTCGGCCCCGCTCGACTTCGCCAGCGCTTCGACAATCTGCTCGGCAGCCTGTTCAGGAAGCCCAAAATCGGTGCCGAGGGAGAATTCCCACTCCTCAGCCAGCACACTGGGTAGGTCAACAGCAACCACAGCTTCGATTCCCATTCGCGCCGCGGCGTCGACATAGTCCTGTGTGCGGTAGCTATTGGGTGTGGTGAGGAGTAGCGCTCGTTTTGGTGTCACGCCGTGCTCCGATTTCGCGGCCCGTCTGGATTCGAGTTCAGCGGGTCAAGACTAGCTCTCGCCAACGATCCCTCTGTGGCCGCGGCATACTGTCGAGGGTCTCATCTGCCTTTGCGGCAAAAGTCCTGGTGAAGTCTTGTGGCCGCTCTCGTCCCAGTCGTCCTGCAAATTCGATCACTACTCCCGCTTCTTTTTTGGACAGACCTGCCAGCAGTGCGCCAGCAGAGGCGCCGCTGCGAAACAGGGCCTCCCCTTCGTCGGTTGACAGGGGATCGCAGTCAAAGCCATCATTGGAGATGACTCGTCTCAAATTGGCCTGGCTCACCTCCTGCAGGAGCTCAGCGAAAACCGTCACCACCTGGGGATGATTGGTTTGGGCCGCCAGCACAGCCGCCCGGCTGAAACAGAAGTCGCCGGCCAGAATCGTACCGCCAAGCAGGAAACTGTCGATCGAGCCAGCCTGCCCAGGCTTCAATAGCAGGCGGTGGATATTCAGCGCGATCTTAAGAAGCTCAAGTGCCGCGGCCAGTGCCACCCTGCGGGACTCATCCTCCGCTGTATCTCTCGGCGGTGCAGCGGAGGCCAGGACAACGCCAGCCAGCACCCGGTCTTCCCCCAATTCGCTACGGACAAACTGTGCAAGGCCGTCCGGAAGACCGGCTACCGTCTCTTCAAGCTTTTCTGCAACCAGGTTCAGTTCTGCCTGAAGTGCATCGCCAATCTGTTCAGCCATTCGGCGTTCCCGGACACGAAATATTAGAGCTTCAGACTAGAGGCGACGTCCAAAATGAGGCCACCGGTGCGTCTCTCCAAGCTAGGCGGCGCGGCATTCGCAGACCTGGACTCTCAGTCCGCCTCTTCACCGACGATTTCTCGGTAAATCGCCTCCAGGTCCTCGTCGTTAAAGAAGTGGATGACCAGCCGGCCGCTGCCATCCGCCTTGCGGTCGAGGTTGACCTTGGTGCTTAGTCGGTCGCGAAATCGGTTTTCCCAGTAGCGGATCTGTGCCTGCAGGTGAGCAGATACCTCATTCCTTTCCTTCCCAGCGGGCTCTTCCAGCCACCTTCGAACGAGCTCTTCGGCCTGACGGACGTTCAGCTCCCTTGCTACAATCAGGTCGAGAGCTCTTCCCTTGTCTTCGTCGCTGTCGAGGCCAAGAAGTGCGCGTGCATGGCCCGCGCTGATCATTCGATCATTCAGAGCTGCCTGGATCTCGATTGGCAGGCCCAAGAGACGTACTGCGTTTGCCACAGCTGACCTGCTCTTTCCTACCCGATACGCGACCTGTGCCTGGGTCAGAGTGAATTGGTCGATGAGCGTACTGAATGCAGAGGCCTCCTCCAGGGGGCTGAGATCGTCGCGTTGCAAATTTTCGACCAGCGCCAGCTCCAATAGCTGTTGGGAGCTTGCCTCTCGCACGACCGCCGGCACTACCGACAACCCGGCCTGGCGCGCAGCCCGCCAGCGCCTTTCACCTGCGATAAGCCAGTAGCGCTGGGGGTGGTCGGGACGCTCGGCCACAATCACTGGCTGAATGACACCGTGTTCACGGATCGACGTCGCCAGCTCAACCAGAGTCGAAGGCTCAAATCGGGTCCGCGGCTGGTGTGGATTCGGCTCTATCTCGTCGACAGAAAGTTCGCGGATCCCTTCGGCGCTCGCCGGATCGGCCTCCTCTTCGGGCTCGTTTTCATCTTGAAGGGGTGACCTGCCCAGCAAGGCGCCCAGCCCGCGGCCCAGTCCGTGCCTTCGGCGAGGATTCAGATGGTCTGGTCCAGTTTCTCTGCTCATCGTAGGGGCACCACAGAACCTGGCGATCGTGCGCTACGACTTTCGGGCAGACCTTCAGAAGTCGCCTCAACCCTGACTGGAAAACGTCTCATGAATTCGGCGGCCAGCGATCCATAGGCCCGGGCTCCAGCGCTCTCAGGCGCATAGCTCAGTATTGTCAGACCATGACTTGGGGCTTCGCTGAGACGTACTGAACGGGGTATCAGCGTTTCAAAAGTCTCCAGAGGGAAGTGCTCCCGGACGTCAGCCACCACTTGCGTGCTGAGATTGGTGCGTGCGTCCGACATTGTCAACAGTACGCCGGCCACCTTGAGGCGGGCATTTAAGACCTTGCGCACCTGCTGAATTGTACTCAGCAACTGGCTCAGACCTTCAAGGGCCAGATACTCGCACTGTACCGGTATTATTATGCCATCCGCCGCGGTCAGACCGTTTATCGTAATCAGGCCCAGGCTCGGCGGGTCGTCGATTATCACATAGTCATAGTCGCAGTGCAAAGGCTGCAATGCCTTCGAGAGGAGTTGCTCGCGTGCCATTCTTGAGGCCATCTCCACTTCCGCGCCGGCCAGGTCGAGGTTTGCTGGCACCAGACTCAGACCAGTGAACGATGTCGCTGTGACAGCTTCCCGTACTGGCCTGTTGTCGATCAGAACCTCGTAAAGGCTTGTACCCGGTTTCCTAGGATCGATTCCCAAGCTAGTGGTCGCATTCGCCTGTGGGTCGCTGTCTACCAGCAGAACACGGCAACCGGCGCCTGCCAGGTAGGCGCAGAGATTAACAGCGGTGGTCGTCTTGCCCACGCCGCCCTTTTGGTTGGCGATTGCGAAAATCTGAGCCGTCATAGCATTCCCAAGTGCAGATGGTCGCCTACAAGCAGGCGGACCAAAGCGCTGATTCCTTTCCTCACTGGTTAGGCGATACCACGCCGCCAAGGATGCAGAGCCATGTATTCCAGGACCTGTTCGTGACTGGGGATTCCTGTTACGCCCTGCCCCTCCACGCCGAATGATGCCGTTACATTTGCATAACGGGCGGCATCGAAAGGGTCGCCCGTTTCATCGAGCCGCAGAAGGAAAGCCGTCGCAAAAATGTCCCCGGCGCCGGTGGGATCCAGTTCGCTTGCCGGACGCGGAGGAACCGGGACTATCTCTGTTCCTGAGTTCGGCTTGCGCCTGTAAATGGTACTTCCGTCTCGATATTCAGTGAGAACAACAAGTGCGACATACTTGAGAAACTCCTCCACCTGACACAAGTCGCCGTCGATGTCTTCTATCGACAGAATAAGTGCATCGAGATGGGGAAGGATTTCGGCCATTTCGGTCCACTGCGTCGGGTATACCCTGCCTTCATCATCCCACCTGCGCATCCATCCCTGGGGCACCGCGGCCACTATCGTGTCAGGGTCAAATATGGCAGCCACCTCTGACTTTACCTCGTTTACAAGCGGGCCCAGAAGTGCGATATGGGGGGCCCTGAGGTCAGGGGGAACGTCGTCAGGAGCGATAGGGGGCGAAGGTGTGTAACAGTACTGGATGCGGCCGTCCGGCGAATAGAGGTTTGCGAAGGTTGTCGTGTTCTTGCAGGGCAGTAGGTGAAGGTCGGCCAGACCGCTCAAGAAAGACAGATCGATGTCGTCTCCGGCTCGAGTCAGGACTGCCGGGCGGCGCCCAAGCCTGGCGGCCGTTACCGCCGCAAAGCTTACTGTCCCCCCCAACACATAGTCGGTCGCGGACGGATCCGCTGTCGCAATGTCCCGGGTCACCGTTCCTATCGCAAGAAAATCGATCGACATGGACAGTTCATAAGGTGCTTACGACTGACTTCCTTTGATTCTTCACTCCCTTGCGGACTCCCGCTGTGCTACGCGGGCCAGACATGGCACCGAGGAGCTGTCCTCCGGCTTAGCCGAGCGGTAGGCGTGCACGGGGTTGGTTCCGGTCATTTGAGCAGGATCTGTACCTTACGGCGTGTGTCCTCTCCGGTGCTGGAGGTGTAGACGTGCTCGTGGTTACGTAACGCAATGTGGACGAGGCGCCGTTCGCTTGCCGGCATCGGCTCCAATGAGGCGGGACGCCCAGAGGCTACGACCTGTTCAGCAAGGCGGTGGGCCAGCTGGCTAAGCTGCTCGGCTCTTCTCTGCTTGTACCCGTCGATATCGACAACGATATTTTTCCAGCGATGAAGTTCCTGATTGACCATGAGGCGGATCAGATACTGCATGCTAGCGAGAGTCTCGCCGTTGCGGCCTATCAGAACGCCTAAGTCCTCTCCGACCACATTCAGACGGAGCGCGCGATCACTGTCCTCCGGATTGTCCTGCCATGAGACTTCAATTTCGGCTTCGATGCCCAGATGGACCAACATCTGGCTTAGCAGATCGAATGCCAGGTCCTCCAGTTCTGAATCGTCGTCATCCTCTTCCGCGTCTGACAACGGAGGCGTTTTCTCCGGCGATTGCTCTGCGGAATCATCCGGGACCAGTTCAGAGACCTCGCCTGGAGCCCCGTAAGAACTGCTGTCGGCGGTTTCCTTGAGCACAGTTTCAGCAACGACCTCAGACCCTTCCGAAACCTCGTCTCCATCTTGTGGCTGAGCTTCCGAAGACACATTCTCAACTCTGCGAGTCAGGCGAACGTGAGCATCAGAGGCGCCGATTCCGAGGATTCCGCGGCTGCCCTCGTCGACCACTTCGATCTTAATCTCATCCCGGGAAATCCCGAGTTGGCGCATCCCTTCTTCGACTGCCTCCTCCACGGTCTTTGCCTTATAGTCGTAGCTCTCACTTTCATTCATCTTATCTTCTCTTTCGATTTCGCCTGTTCCTGCGACGTTGTGGCGTCCTCTTAGGTTGGGGCTCCGTCGGTTCCGCGGCCGGAGTAACGGTCGATCCGCCGTCCGATGAACCCGCACCGGCGGTAGCCGTCAGGGCCTGTGGCGCTGCAGGCGCGATCGCGTTATTCACGCCGCTCAGGTAGTTGGCGATGTATGTCTGTCCTAACTGCAACAGATTGCTAGTCACCCAGTACAACGAAAGACCTGCAGGCACTTGCAAGGTAAAGAAGCCGAACATCAGCGTCATAATTGTCGTCATTTGCTTCATCATTCCGGCCTGACCTTCGCTACCGGTCGGCGTGGTCGCCGTGGTCATCCTCTGCATGTAGACCTGGCTGATCATGAGCAAGGCCGGCAATACGAGGTATGCCAGCAAGAGGAGATACTCACCTTCGTTGAACTTTTCTGGAATCCAGGCAAGCCCGCGCGTAAATTCGGGAAATCCCAGGTCAGGAATCCAGAAAAACCGGGCGTCAGTCAAGGAAGGACCTAGGGCTACGAGAGCCGAGTACAGCCCAAACAGTACGGGCATCTGTACGACCATGGGCAAGCAGCCGCTGAGGGGGTTCACGCCCGCCTCGCGATAGAGCTTCATCTGCTCCTGGGCCATCTTGTCCTTGTTCTTCCCGTACTTCTTCTGCAACTCCTGGAGTTGAGGCTGGAGGTTCTTCTGGGCCTGCATGCTCCTAATCTGAATCATCGTTAACGGAAACGTGATCAGTTTGATAATTATTGTGAACAGAATTATCGCAAAACCCCAGCTAAACGGGATATCCCAATTCACAAGGCTTGTGTTCAGCCAGATGAGGGACTTTGCCAGAGGAAATACGATGACGACCTGCCACCATCCATCTGCCTCGGCCGTGTTCCAATCCACTACACCTTCGCGTGGAACACCGCAGCCACCAAGTAGAAGGGCCGCGGATACCAGGATCAAGAGCCACAGAATCCTTCTGCGATTCACAGTTTTTCTCCTAATCGCCGCACCAAGCAATGGTGCTGGCAGGGCAGGTTGACGTTATGACCGCCGCAACCTTTGATGCTGCCAAACTGCGTACTGTCAGGCCGTTTCACCCGCATGTCGTCCCATACACCCCTAAACCTGCCCCTTATCGATGCTCTGGCAAGTGAATCGCCGTTCGGAATGCCGCCTCACATTGCTCGCCGAATTCATCAATCGAAAAAATGCCACGAGAATACGGCACTTCTTCAAGGAACTGGATCAAAACCACCTGGATTCCATGGATGGCATCTGCAGATGCGCCTCAGGCCCATCCACGTTCCTTGTGCCGCCCCGTACCGCTCCACGGCCTCATATGTGTACTGTGAACAGGTCGGAAGGAACCGGCAATTGTTCCCCAGGAGCGGCGAAATCCCTTTCTGATATAGCCTGATCAAGAGCAGCAGGAGAAATCTCACAGCTTACTTTTCCCAGGCGCGGCCCTCGATTCGGCCAGATCGGAGACGAAGAGTGCTGCTCGACGAAAGAGGCGGTAAAAGGTGTCGTCAATCTGACCATACGTCGCCGTACGAATCGGTGACCGGGCAATAACTACGCAGTCCCATCCAGGTTGAATCTGGTCCATGCGAAGTCGAATTGATTCACGCATTCGCCTCTTTACACGATTGCGCAGGACTGCATTGCCGATACGGCGGCTGACGGAAAAACCGAACCGGCTATAGGAAAGGCGATTTTCCAGAATGCACAGTACGGCAAAGCGAGTGCTATACGTTCTG
Organism: Caldilineaceae bacterium; assembly: GCA_022821585.1. Taxonomy (GTDB): domain Bacteria; phylum Chloroflexota; class Anaerolineae; order Caldilineales; family Caldilineaceae; genus Bin5. The sequence goes on along the minus strand of JAJEDI010000054.1, from coordinate 12,750 downwards.
CCCTTGCGGCGGACCTCCTGGAATCGGCTGTTTTCCCGTACTCGAAAGCGTCGTTTCACGCCGCTCAGTGTCCGAAAGACTCAGTGAACCCTAAATCGCAGACTGTAAGCGATGACGAAAGAGCAATCGAGTTGTGCTCTTCTCGTAGCATTCGTCAAACATTACTCCATCACTCACAGAGTCACACGAAAACTGCGTAACCACCGCTGAGTTCAAGCGGGGAGCACGCCCTCAGAAGGTCCTCTTTCGAGTTGAAAGCTTGACTGTCAGTTCCGTTCGCTGCTTAAGGCGGCGGCGCTTCAGCACATTGCGCCCACCCGGCTTGCTCATACGCTTGCGGAACCCGTGTGTCCGCAGCCGCTTGCGAACCTTTGGTTGCCAGGTTCGTTTGGGCATTTCTTCACTCCTCTAAGATAACAATCCAGATTAACTACCAATAGTCAATTATACGTGGCATGGCCATGGACTGTCAAATCTACCGCCAATTTCGAAGTTCCGCGACTAATGCAGCCCGCTCCCATCTCAGGAATTCCCTCTCCCGGTTTCGCCAAGGTTGTGGCGGGCGAATAGTGAGATTCCAACAGTCGTACTCGGCGCCTCTTCTGCAACAGCGGCAACTTTACTCCCAGTTGAGACTTCCCAGCCATAGGCGGCCTCCCACGGCGGAATTCCAGGCAAGGCTAGATCTTCTGCCACAACGCCCTCTACTTTCGGACCACAACCATGGACAACTTGATCATTATTGGTCTTTTGCCATTCACTTACCGCCTTCCCTATCTTGAATCCCTTTTCTCTGCAGGCCATCGGCTTGGTACGCACACTACGGTTCAATGAAGGCCTGAAACTGACCGGCAAGAGATGTAAGCCACGGCCTGCTCGAATTAAGAGGATCCCTGCAGGACGAACCGAATCAATCGCGCAAACCCAGCCGAGGTATCCTCGCACACCGGTAACAGTTTGCTCACCGCAGGCATTGCCCGCTTAGGCCTGCCGGAAGGCGAAAGTAGGCTTTTTCGCTGAATTATCCCGTATGATATAGTAATAGATAGCCGCCTGTGCTCACTTGGGCGGCTTAGCTTCTGTCATTCCGGTGCCGCCTCCGGGCATTTGACGTTGCACAATGAACTGTAGCTTATTTTGAATTCCGAATCTGACAACGCCTCCCGCACTTCGGCCGGCAGCACAAAAGGGATCGAAGAAAAACAGGCGGGCGCTGGTCCGAAAGAGTTGGCGCGGGAAGAACTCTCTTCCCTTCAGATGCTCGAAGAATCGGCGGCACAGTTGGCCGCGTTGCGCCAACGCGCCGAGTCCCTCCTTGAGCAGTTGGCCTCCGGCGCCGAACTAGCCGCATCCCGCCAAGACTCGGAGGGTGACCAGCCACGACCTGCCGAAGGGGCCAGGGACCAGCATGAAGATTCCCCGAGCTTGAAGCAGACGGACTGGTCCACCGATGAAACAGGACAGCAAAAAGAAGCGGAAACCAGCGATGGCGCAGTTCCAAGTCCCATTGACCGGAGTTCGGACCCGTCCAGTCCCGTCGGCCACACTTCGGAAGCACATCATTTGCCCCAACCATCATCCCAACAGATCACCACACACGCGTCGGAAAGGCCGCCCGGGTCCGGTAGACACCACCAATCTTTCCCAACGGTGGAACAGTACGCCGGAGAGGATCGGCCCTTTGACCAGCCGGGCCCAGTTTCGGCGCGCCAGGCCGAGGCTCAAGAGCAGCGATATCCAATCCAAAGTGTTCCGGGCCAATCGGATTCTCTGCTGGACAGCCCTGCGACGGTAGCGCAGCCGCCCGACCGGCTCAGGTTCGAAGTCGCTCCCGAATCTCTTTCACCCGAAGCCCAACTCATAGAGGAAGAAATCGCCGGCCTGTACGAAGCGATCGACCGATTCCGGGAAACGCGGCGCGAAAACACGGGCCACGCACTGTCGCTGCTACGGGAGGCAAGAGATATCATCTCAGGCCAGCCTCACCGCATCGAGCGGGCCCAGTACAATATCCAGCAGGCAAGGCAGATTATCGAACGCGCGAGGTCCGGCCGCAGACGCGCACGAGGCATTGCACTCCGCACTTTTGGCCTTCTCATCCTCTGGCTGGCTGCACTGGGGGGCCTTGGAGCCATCCTTTATCTCTATCCGCTCGAAGTGAATGAAATCATCGAGGTGGTTTCAGCAGGCACAGGATGGAACACGTCCCACTATAATGCCCTGCTGTGGACCGTTGCGGCCGGTGGGATCGGCGGCTGTCTGGGCACCATTTCCTTCCTCTTTGAGCGAATGCGAGTGCATGAAGAGTTCGACCGACAATACATTCTGCGCTCAGTGATTCAGCCGCTTATGGGAATCGTCCTCGGGCTGATCTCATTCGGGCTACTGGTCGTCCTCTTCAGGAGCTTGGACGCATCGATCATGGGTCACCCTGTTACCACCTACCTGCCCGCTGCACTAGCCCTTCCGATCGGCCTCTGGCAGGTGTACGTCTACGCCGCGATTTTCCGCATCACCCGACTGCTTAACTTTCAGCGACGACGCCGGTGGTAGTACCCCCGGGCGGAACCATTCAGACCTCGTTCTCCTGTCACCCCTCGCCGTTAAGCCATAGCCCTCATTGCGCCTCACTAGCTGGGCGAACTGCCTACCTTTGCCGATCGTGTGGCGATTGGACTACAATCTTTTTGCGGCCATCCGAACATATGAGCCGCAATAGTCCAAGGATTTAGCCGTGTCGGAAGGGAATCTTTTCGTCGAAGTAGTCGTTTTTCTGCCTATTCGACGTTCTTTCAGGCAGCAGAAATCTCCTTCCCCCGACGGCGACCGGGCGGGAGTCGACGAACAAGGTGTATCAAGTCTTTCGCCCGATCACGTCTGGCCAGAGGCGGTTCATCAGCGGACCGGCGGTGCAGCCCGCTTTCAGACCTTTCATTATCACCTGCCACCAGGTCTCGGAGGGGAAGTCAAGCCGGGGCACCTGATTTGGGCCCCCTTTGGCGCGCAAGAGGTACAAGGCATCGTGGTCGGGCCCGCGGCCTCGTCACCAGTTGAGACAAAAGCCATAGATCGGCTGGCAAGGCCCCAGCCCGTCCTGACCCCGGCACAGTTGAAAATGGCGTTCTGGATCGCCGACTATTACGTGGCCCCCATCTCCGAGGCCGTGAAGCTCTTCCTGACTCCCGGTCTACTCAGTAAGAGCGGCGAGCCCCCCAAAGTTCGTGCCAAAATGGAAGAACAGATTGAGCTTCTCGTCGACCCGTCCTCCATTCGCGAGAGCCTGCTTGGTCTGAAACACCAGAGTAAACAGGCCCAGGTCTTGACGAATCTCCTGGCGTCGCCTTCTCGCTCCCGGCCGCTCGCGGATCTTGCAATTGCAGGCGGCCTTTCAAAAGGGGGGCCGATTTCGGCTCTCGAGGACAAGAAACTGGTCCGCGTTGTTGGCGATAAGGTAGTACTGGTTCAGCCGGCAGGCGTTGCCGAAGACGCAATCCTTGCCCTGAAGCACGTGTCAAAGTTCGAGCCAGTCTTGCAGGCGCTCGCCAGAGCTCAGGCGCCCATGTGGAAGACCGATCTCTACGCCAGTGTCGAAACCAACCTGTATTCACTGCGTAAGCTGCAGACTGCCGGACTGATCCGTCTTGAGCACAAGGTCCGCTACCGCGACCCACTCGGAGGACGAATTTACCCCAGGACATCCCCTCCGGCACTGACCGACCAGCAGCAGAAAGTGTGGGATGAGATCAGATCGGCCTGTTTTGCGGCCGCGGCTTCAGAGGCGACCCAACCGGAAATGGTGAGAGAAGAAGCCGCGACTTCATCGATACGAAGCCAGTGTTTTCTCCTCCACGGCGCCACAGGCAGCGGCAAGACGGAAATCTACCTTCGTGCAATCGCCGAAACGCTGGCCCGTAACCGCCAAGCCATCGTCCTCGTACCTGAAATCGCCCTTACGCCCCAGACTGTTTCCCGCTTTGCCGGCCGGTTTCCTGACCGCGTTTCGGTCGTTCATTCAGGTTTGAACGCCAGCCAGCGCTACGACGTTTGGCGAAGGGCCCGTGACGGCCGCATAGACGTCATCGTCGGCGCACGCAGCGCCCTCTTCTCCCCGCTGCCCCGCCTGGGTCTCATCATCGTCGATGAAGAACACGAGTCCACCTACAAGCAGGACACCGACGAGTGGGGAAGCTTTACCGTCTTCTACGATGCGCGCACTATCGCAGTCCGGCTGGCCGCCGTGACCGGCAGCGCCCTAATTTTTGGAACTGCCACACCATCCCTACAAGCCTACCACGGCGCGCAACAGGGCAGGTTGAAGCTGCTCGAAATGCCCGATCGAGTGGTAGGCCACATTGAATTTAGTGATGTCGTTATTGACGGAAGCGCCGAAACGCCTTCACCGCCCGCATACGCTTCTCTGCCACCCGTTGAAATCGTTGACATGCGTCAAGAGCTGCGAGCCGGCAACCGCAGCATCTTCAGCCGCAGTCTCCAGTCCGAGCTTCACGAGGTTCTCGACGCCGGGCAGCAGGCGATCCTTTTCCTGAACCGCCGGGGTACACACTCATTTGTCATGTGCCGAGATTGCGGCTTTGTTGCCGAATGCGAACGCTGTGAAACGCCTCTCACCTACCACGAACGCGCGGCCCAGCTCATTTGCCACCGCTGCAACGCCCGCGTTCCAATCCCTGCAAACTGCCCTGCCTGCCACAGCCATCGTATCCGCTTCTTCGGCACCGGAACGCAGCGAATCGAAGAGGTCGTGAGCCAGATCGCGCCACGCGCCCGCCTCCTGCGCTGGGACCGCGACACTACCGGTCGCAAAGGCAGCCACGAACAGATCCTCGATCGATTCGCCAGCCATGAGGCCGACGTCCTTATCGGCACTCAAATGATCGCCAAAGGGTTAGACCTACCGCTTGTCACCCTTGTTGGCGTCGTTGCCGCGGACATTGGTCTGTATATGCCTGATTTCCGAGGCGCTGAACGAACTTTTCAGCTTCTGACGCAGGTGGCCGGCCGGGCAGGGCGCAGCCGCAGAGGCGGGCGCGTAATCTTCCAAAGTTATACGCCCCAGCACTACGCGCTGCAGGCCGCCGCCGAGCACGACTACCACGCCTTCTACCGGCGTGAAATGGAATTCCGCCGCGAGCAGCAGTACCCGCCTGTCAGCAGACTTGCCCGCCTGATTTTCTGGCACAAGAAGCTGGAAACGGTCGCGGAGCAGACTGACCGCATGATGGGAAAACTTCAGCAACGCGCGGAGGAGATCGGAATCTGGGGCGATGGAACCGACCTACTTGGCCCCGCCCCCGCACCTTATGCACGTATCCGCGGCTACTATCGCTGGCAGATCATAGTACGCGCGGCCGACCCGTCTGCCTTCTTGCGAGGAATCGACATTCCCTTCGGCTGGCGAATCGACATTGATCCGGTCTCGATGATGTGAAGGGGGGTGGTGCACAGCGAGGATTAGAGCTTCTACAGATTCGTCATCAGACGGCGGAAATTGAGGCCCTGTGAAATCTTGCCCAAGACTCGCACTCCATTCGCACCGGTACTCTCAGGCACATTGCCTCCCTCACCCCGTACAGCCAGCCACGCGAGCAGAGCAAAGCCAAGGGCCTCTTTCGAGTCCTCGTCACCGGGAACGCCTGCCACGTCCCCGTACCGCACCAACGCGACCTCACGTCCGCATCTGCGGTCCACTTGCGCCTTGATTCGATTCAAAAGTACGGGGTTGCGGGCGCCTCCTCCACAGACGACTGTTTCCACAACGGGCATTGGCGCAAACAGTCGATAGCTCTCTGCAACCGAAGCTGCCGTCAACTCCGTAACCGTGGCAGCAAAGTCGGACATGGAGAGCCCCGCCTCCGCGGCCTCCAGACAATACTTCTCAGCCAGACCGCTGCTGAATAGCTCCCTACCGGTTGACTTGGGTGGAGACTGATGAAAGTAGGGGTGGGCCAGCCAGCGTTCGACCAGTTTGTCGGCGCAGTGCCCGTTGGCCGCCAGTTCGCCGCCACTGTCAAATCGCAGCGCGCCTTCTGTGGCACGAGCCGCTACCCAGTCGATCAGCACGTTGCCCGGTCCAGTGTCAAAGGCTACCGTCGGCGCTGAGGATCCCTCTGGCGACAGAAAGGTGACATTGGCGATTCCACCTATATTCTGAACCGCCCGACACCCCCCTAAAGCTGCGTGGGGACGCAGAAAAAACCGATCAAAGATCGGAATCAGCGGCGCCCCCTGTCCCCCTGCCGCCACGTCCGCGACTCGAAAATCGGCAACGGTCGTGACTCCGGTACGCTCCGCAATGACGGCTGCCTCTCCGATCTGCAAAGTGGACTGGACCGCCCCGCTCTCTTCAACCTCGTGCCAAACAGTTTGCCCGTGCGAACCGATCAGATCAATCTCATCAATGGCCAAACCACAAGAATCGGCTATACGCAGGGCAGCCAAAGCGAACTGCTCCCCCAGCTGGAATCCAGCACGGCTAACATCGCGCGTTGCGCCCCTACCGGCCATCAGGCGCCCGATTAGCTCCCGATCTCGCGGCGGCCACGGAACATTTTCGAACCCAAGCTGCCGCATTTGAGGACCGTCGGCTGAACCCACAATCTCTGCCAGGACCGCGTCAATCCCGTCGGCAGAGGTCCCGCTCATCAGGCCGATAACTCTCATCGCAACCGCGGCCCTGGTTTTTCAAGGGAAAGGGACATAGCTGTCGTGCAATTCATTCTAAGCCTTGCTTTCCAGGGCCCGCCCAAGCTGTGCCCATTTTCGATAGGGACGGAATCCACACTTGGCATAAAAGTCCAGAAGCGTAGTCCAGTCGATCACACATCCGTTAATCCCGCTATTGTGCAGCCGCCTCAGTCCGGCATCCAGCAAGTAGAGCCCCATTCCCTGGCCGCGAAGATGTGCGCTGACCCCGATGGACCCAAGCTGGGCCCAGGGACGCGGCAGTCCGTAAGGGAAGAAGCGGTCGATAGGACTGACCGAGTCCTCGAACGTAAGGCGGCATGATCCATGCACACCGTCATCGGTCCACAGCAACATGTAATCTGAGATTCGACCGCCTTCATCCAGAAACCTCTCCGCCTGCCAGTGCCACCGACCTGGAAACTCCCTCGCAAGGAATCCGAGTAGCTGCTCCTCCTGGCCCGGCTGTCCGGGTCGCGCGGCGGCAGGCACATCGCTAAGTGGCGGCGGCTGATAGTCACTGAGAGACCGCGCCACGTCCCACGACACCGGCTCCTCATCACGCTCAAATCCAGATGCCAGGAAGAACGCCTCGGCGCCCGAATCCGACGCCGGTCCCGGCGCAAATGGGCGAAGCCCGCCGCCGACTCGAATCCGACCCTTTGACCGCGGCGATGCCGACGGTTCGGGCGCCGACTCGCGTCGGCCAGGTTGACCAGAGGACTCGGCAGCGGGTACGCCCGCAGAAGCCAGCCACGCCTCAGCCCACCGCAGCAGCGCGCTCCCGATTCCTTGCCTCTGAAATGCAGACGCAACTGCTATCGCCTCGATCCAGCCCGCAACGTCGGTACGCATTGCAGATGGAGCACCGGGAAACGCGCTGCACAAGACGAATCCCGCGGGACTGCCCTCCACGAGAAAAAGACGTCCCGCGCGAGTAACGCCCGCATCCATTGTGCAGTTGTATCGGAGGAATCTCTCGGTAATTGGGAGTTCGTTGCCGGTGGAGTCGTTCCAGAGCTCCACCGCCCAGCGCACATGCCGGGCGTCTGCGGTGTCAAACACGACCTGATCGAACTCTGCCGACACTGACGATTCAGTCATCCGCCCTTTCAACCGTCCAACTCTGTACCTGCGCCTCGCTCAACGGCGTTGCTGTAAACTGCTCGGGCAACCGCGACGTCCTGAGCCGCCAGACCGACCGACTTGAATAGTGTGATCTCATCGTCACTTTCGCGTCCGGGCCGGTCCCCGGCGATGATCGCACCGATCTCGGCGTGAATCTGGCTGGCGTCGTACAAACCATCCTCTATGGGTCGGATCAGATCGCCCGCCTCAGCAAGACACGCGCTCATCTGATCGACCACGACTTTGGCACGTCGTACTGTTCCGGCATCCACCTCACTTGCATAGGGCAAATGCGAACCTATCCCGGAGATGTGAACGCCGGGACTTAGCAGCCTGCTGTCAAAGAGCGGTTCGTGGGCGCTTGTCGCCGTGACCAAAATGTCTGCCGCCTCGACTGCCATCCTGACATCGACCGTCGACTGAGCCAAGACGCCGAACTGCTCTGTCAGCTTGACCGCCAGTGCCTCCGCATTCGCCGGCGTCCTCGACACGACAAAGACCCGCTCGATGGTCCGCTCGCACAGCGCCGCCTCTACCTGGTACGGGGCCTGTACGCCGCTGCCGAAGATTGTCAGCGTCCGCGCATCATTCCTTGCCAGAACCCGGGCTGCTACGCCCCCAGATGCCCCCGTCCGCATGGCTGTGAGATAACCGGCATCCATCAGCGCCAGCAACGCCCCGTTCCTGCCATCGAAAAGAACCACATTGCCCTGAATCGCTGGCAGGCCCCGCCGCGTCGGGTTCGTCCCATAGAAGGAGATCAACTTGGCACCCAGTGCATCCATATCGCCGCCCAGATATGCCGGCATGGACATCAGGCTGCCGTCATGCGGCGCAACTGGAATGTTTGCGCGGACCGGCAGTTCCGCTTTTCCCTGATAGATAAGGCGATATGCCTCGGCCACCGCTTCGATGGCGGCCGGCATGTCCAGCAGTTTCTCAACGTCGCTTCGGGTCAACCAGAGTGGCATATTATCTGAAATGAGCGGAGGATTAGGTTTTCAGGAGCGGGCATAGAATAGCACAGGGGTTGACACAACCACAATTGTCGGCAGAAGAGGAAGGATGTACAATCACCAACTTAAGAAATGGAACAGTCCGGTCCTAACCGTATCACCGCCTTGCGGAGGAATCCCATGCCCACAGAACTCATCGCCCCTGCACGAGAGGAAGTCGCCTTCCGCAGTTACGAGAGCCCGCCGCTGGCTCCTTACCAGGTCCGCGTCCGCAGCCGCTTTGGCGCTGCCAAGCATGGCTCGGAAATGGCCATGTTTCAAGGGTACGCCGGTCATCGCGGCAACTACGATGGCGATCTGCATATTTTCACGCAGGAAAGCCAGATGGTGAAGTACCCCAACGGACTGGGCAACATCTGTGTTGGCGAAGTGGTCGAAATCGGCAAAGAGGTTGAGGACATCGGCCTAGGAGAAACGGTCTTTGCCCACGGCTCGTTCCGCCAGGAGCACGTCTGGCGCGCAGACCAGGCCCGCAAGCTTCCTGACGGCGTCCCCTGGCAAGCGGCGGTCTGCCTCGACCCCGCTGACTTCGCCCTTGGCGCCATACGGGACGGCCACATCCGTCTTGGTGACGCCGTCGCGGTCTTCGGCATGGGAGCAATCGGTCTCTTCGTCGTTCAGCTGGCCAAATTGGCAGGGGCATATCCCGTAATCGCAGTCGATCCCATCCCTCTCCGCCGCGACGTCGCCCTCGAGTGCGGCGCCGACACTGTCATGGATCCCACCGCCTGCGACGCCGGTCTCGAAATAAAGCTTGCTACCGATAGACGCGGGGCCGACGTGTGTGTGGACTACAGCGGCCACTACAGCGCACTCCAAGCCGCCCTGCGCGGCGTGGCCTACCTTGGCACTGTCGTCGCCGGCGCCTGGCCCGGCAGCTACCCAGCCGGCCTCGACCTCGGTGCCGAGGCCCATTTCAACCGGCCAACCATCGTCTTCTCCCGCGCCTGCAGCGAACCTAACCCGGAATATCCCAACTGGGATGAGACCCGCATCTTTTCGGTCGTCTGGCGCCTCCTTTGCGACGGCAGCTTGAAGGCGGAGCCCGTCGTCCAGCCCGTCGTCCCCTTCAATGACTTGCTCGAGGAATATCCCAAGATTGCAAATGCGCCTGAGGAAAATGTAAAGTTGGGCGTAGCCTTCTGATTCGGCTGCAGGATCGAAGAGCGGCGGGGACGTCGTTCCCCACCGCTCTTTTATCACGCCATTATCACCCGCCACTTTCCTGCCTAACGACCGTCGCCAGTCACTCCAGGTTGTCTTCGATATAGTCCCAGTTAATCCGGTAACCCATTCCAGGCTCCTGCGGTAGATGGACAAAGCCCTCGTCGTCCATCCTGTCCCCAATGTCCTCCAGATAGGGCGGCGCCGTGTTGCAGTCGATCCCCGGCGCCAGCAGCCCGCGCTCATAGTACTCGCAGGTGTCCTCACTGGTCGAACCCAGGATTTGCAGATTGGCGAAACCGCTCATGTGAATCTCACACTTCACTCCGAACGCCTCGGCAACCGCCACCATCTTGCGAACGCCCGTGATTCCACCACGCAGCACGTCGATGCGCGTCATATCCGACGCGCCGCGCAAGATCCAATCAGCGCGCGAATACAGGCTACCGGCCGCAATCTCCGGTGACAGAATCGGAATGTCCAGCTCGCGACACAGTTTGATATAGGGTTGCACGCGGTACTCGTTCATCGGGTGCTCGTACCAGTAGAAATTCAACTCTTCAAGCACACGCCCCACTTTGTACGCCTCTTCATAGGTCCGGTACGTGCCCCAAGGATCGTAGCTCAGAACAAAGTCGTCGCCGACCGCCGACCGCACCGCCTGGCACACTTCAATGTCTTTCTCTATGTGTGAAGGTCGTCCCGGCACTGCCTCCTTCGTCACCGGATTCCAGAAGTAATAAGGGTGAATTTTGTAATGGGTATACCCTTCCTCCTTGCAGGCCGCCGCATGCTCGGCATAGTCCTCCACGCTTCCCATATTGGGAAAGGTGCTGGCATACGCCTTTACCTTATCGCGGCAGCCGCCCAACAGCTTGTACAAAGGTACACCCATGGTCCGCGCTTGCAGATCCCACAGGGCGCAGTCGAGCGCGGACAGCAGATGTTCCGGCACGTTCGCCACCCACATCCAGTGCCAGAACCGTTCACGGTCATAGGGGTCCTCACCCAAAACCATGTTCTTGAGGCGTCCCTCCATCTGCGCCCGGTCCTCAGGTGTCAGCCCGTCGGCGTCCCCATGTCCGTGCCCGCCCAAATAGTAGCCTTCCGCGCCTTCATCGGTGATCACTTTCGTCAGTGTCTGCGTCGCCTCACGCGGATAATGAAACCTGCCCACATGAAACTGTTCGCGCACGACCCGAAACGGTATGACCTGAATGTCTACAATCTTCATCTCAACTCCACCCTTCCTCTCAAGTGTGTTCAGTTTATCAAATGGACCAGCAGTGCCGCCCTCTGTACTTGCTCCATTTCAATCACTGCTCGCAGTTCGGATACAACTCTTGCAAGAGCACGCTCAGCTCATCCCTGGTCATCGGGTCCATTGACGCCGCCGGCGCACGAACCACTGCCGTCCTTATCACGCCGCGGTGAACGAGTATCTCTTTGTGGACGCCATGGAAGAGGCCCGCGCCCTGTGCGGAAAGGCGGGCTATCGGCACCAGGTACTTGTTGAATGTCTCCCACGCGCTTGTTTCGTCTCCAGCACGCACGCGGTTCCATATATCTACAAACGCTTCAGGCTGCGTACAGAACGGCATTGTCCCGACCGAGCCGCGGCGCAATTCCTCGATGAAGTAGCCGCCTCCCGCGCCACCGAACACGGTCAATACATCACCTGCTTCCGCCGACATCGCCGCCACCTTTTCCACCACGGGAAAACTCTCGACCTTGATGTACTGGACCCACTCGCACTCTTCCGCGAGCTGCCGCGCCAGGCCTGCGGAAACCGGCGAAGCGGCCACATCCTGGATGAATATCGGCAGCGGCACCGCTTCCGAAATCGCGCGGTAATATGCCAGTACTTCTGCCGGGCCCGCGGGAAAAAACGAAGGCGGCAGAACCATCAGCGCGTCGGCCCCATTTTCATGCGCCATCCTGCTGTAATGAACGGCAAGATCGGTTCCGTTGGCACCTGTATTGATAACCACGGGAACGCGCCCCGCAACCTGGTCGACAACGACACGGGTCATCCGCGCCCGTTCCGCCTCCGTCAGCTTATAGACCTCGCTCCCCAGCGCAACCCCCAGCCCGTGAACACCCGCATCAAGGTTAAAGTCGATCAGAGCTCGCAAACTCTCTTCATCGATCCGGGAATCCTCACTGAAGGGCGTTACAAGGATCGGGTACACTCCTTGCATTGTGCTTGTCGCCATAGGTTCTCCTCTCGAAATTGTGGCAGTCTTAATGGTCATTCAGAATATTGCCGTTACTCCGCCAGAAACGCAAGCAGGTAGAAGCACTTAGAGCCCTATCTTTCCGCGATCCTGCCCCAGGAGGGCCCTCATTTGGGCGCGGTCCACAGGCCCTTTCCCTCCGAATGCATCCCACTTTCGGGTGGGAACAGTCTGGCGGGGAAACCATGCCAGCGGTGGCTGAAATCGTTTACAGGCCTTTGGTGAAACGCAGGGCAGGCACGAGGGCGAGGAGAGTGGAGACGAGCGAGGAGAGAGTACCGCAGTGTTGTCTGCGGGGGACCGGCGAGACGTGGTTTGGCGAAACACTTTCGATTGGGCACCAGTCACCAATGTCGACACCCGGTCGACGAGGCATGTTGTAGGAGAGGGGGCGTTGCGGGGGCGGAGCCCCCCCACAAGGGGGGGGCGGATATGGCCCAACCCCCCGAACAGGCGGCAAGCAGTGGGTGGTGGTTTGTTGGCACAGAAAAAACACGGTCTGC
>JAJEDI010000027.1 GCA_022821585.1 Caldilineaceae bacterium | reverse complement strand
TGCCCTCGGCTATCGCCACCTCAGCTTCTCTCAGCTTGTTGATCACCTGCTCCGGCGTATGTCTCTTCTTCGCCATCTTTCCCCCTTTCTACGGCCCATTACTAACATTATACCTGGACCAGTTCTTGGGGGGCAGGTCAGGTGGACTTGCCGAATTGAAATGGCTTGAGCTTTCAGACAATTGGTTGCGGGGGACAGTTCCACCTGAGTTAAGCAAGCTCACCGAGTTGGAATGGTTGGGTCTCGCCCAAAACATGCTGACCGGGGCGATTCCGCCAGAATTGGGCATGCTCACTGAGCTAGAGTGGCTGGAACTCTCTGAAAACACGCTGATCGGGACAGTTCCGCCAGAATTGAGCATGCTCACCAGATTAGAGTGGTTGGGTCTCTCTGGTAACGGGTTGATAGGGATAGTTCCGCCAGAATTGGGCATGCTCACCAGGTTGGAGTGGTTGGGTCTCTCCGATAACGGGTTGACAGGGGCGATTCCGCCAGAATTGGGCATGCTCACTAGATTGGAGTGGTTAGGTCTCTCCGATAACGGGTTGACAGGGACAGTTCCGCAGGAGTTGGGCGAACTCATTCAACTGAAAGTATTGTACCTTTCCAGTAACCAGTTGAGTGGTTCAATTCCGTCCGAGTTGGGCAAGCTGATCAACCTGACCATACTGGATCTCTGGGACAATGAGTTGAGTGGGGCGATTCCGCCAGAGTTGGGCAAGCTCACCAATCTTAGCGAGTTGTATCTCTCGGAAAACCAGTTAAATGGGTGCATACCCGAAGTATGGCGAAATGTAGAAGCAGGCGATTTGGAGACACTCGTATTGCCGTTCTGTGACGAGGAGTAAACCGTAATCTTCTGCAAACCGGGCCGTTTCATCTTCTGGGTCTGATTAGTCCGCCAAGCCCCACATTTACGGCTTACCTCACATCACAAAAATCCAAACTTAATAGACCTCCAAAACACGCTTCTACGACCCCTACGCAGCCTTTTGCCCCTGAAGTGGGCCCCAAAAAGCCAAGGCACTTCAAAGTCTTCAATCAGCGTGGGTAACATTGGATATAATTCCCAAACATTGGGACTCACCATATAGATGTGCACAAGTTGATAGGACACTCAATCGGAAAGTTTGGCTACCCCTCAATTTCAATCGTCTGCCCATTCCAACCTAACTTTCAGCCCGTTCAAGTGATTCCAGTGCAGGTGTCCTTCATGCTGTAATCTGCCGACGACGATTCCCGGTGCAATGCCCTGTTCTTCCGCAAACCGTTGAACATCTGTAGCTCCAAAACACTGGGCGCTGACGAATCTTTTCCAGTTAGGCCTAGAAACCAGGAAGTGCGCTGCCCAATTGTCCGCCTCAGCTTCATCAGCACCATTGCCATTCCTGGTCCCATCCACGAACACATTCCTTTTGCTGTGCAAGAGAAGGTGCGCTGCTTCGTGAAACAACCTGAACCAGAGGTGATCGTCCGATTTGTGGCGTGCGCTCAGAGCGATGACCGGCTTGCGGGGTGAGAGCCACCATGCAGCACCGCTAAGGCGGGCCCCCGGCAGCGGTTTGACCAAAACCAGGGCGACACCTGCATCATTGCATAGTTTTCGCGCATCTTCGAGCGCCTGTGGAATCTCTGCTCGCGTCAACTGACGGATCCCTTTCAGCGCCATTGCAAATGCAGGCCTGTCGAACTCATCTATTGTCTGAGTATCAGCCTCAATCTCCACAAGTCGAAGCCACGCCGCCAAGGCGAAGTCATTACTCTTAAAGCTTGGCGAATGTCGAAAGGCTACGGCAACTGCTTTGTAGCGGTTCTTCCATGCCTCTACAGACGCCACACCAAAAAATCTCAGCAACTCCGTTACCTTTTCGCCGGCCGACGTTACGCTGTGAATAGCGCCCCTTTTGACAAGCTCGCTGACGGGGAAGCTGCGCGCCCAATCGGCGGACGCTTCGGCTTCCCTCGCCTCAGCCTGTCGCATCTGATGCAACCGATAGTCTTTTTCCAGCCCGAGCCAGATCCCGGCATCGACTCCCAGTACTTTTTCGAACTGAAGCGCGGTCTCCGCTTCTACGGGTGCCTTTCCGGCAATGATCTCGCTGATAAGTTTCGGTGAGCGACCGCACCTTCGGGCGAATTCAGCCTGCGAGATGTCATTGACTTCAAGCCGCTCCGCCAAGACCCATCCTGGCGGTACTGCATAATCGGGCTGGAATCGATTCTTTGTCGCAACCATGCTTTCTCCTTCCTTGGGTTGGAGCTGTTTAGGTTCATGATCATTGATGGCATGAACGTGCAATCTGCACTACGCTCCTTTCCAATACCTCTTAGTGATAATCTACCACCTCCAGAATCTTGATTGCGGTCACTTGCTCCAGATCGATCCCTCCGTCTTTTCTGCGTGGGAGAGGATCACGGTTCGGTTCAAACACCAGCCTGAAAGGGTGGACAAGGTCAATTGCGAACATTTCGTTACGGTCTCCCTTGAGCTGGTGCCTCCTTTCCGGACGGGTTGTCGGGACCCTCGACAACGTACTGGCATTTTTCAAGAATCCGATACGCGCCATAATTGTCAGCGCCATGCGATCTCCATATCTCTTCCTGAGCCTTCTCTCCGAACTAAGTTCTTTCTGGAGCTTTTGCGTTCTGAAGGTGATTTCCACGGGAAGAGAGGGAAAGGGATTCTTAAAAGATATCGTTACCCATATGGTAACATTTTTGCATCGCTACGTCAAGTGCAATCGCAATCGAGTCGCGCTCACCTTCAGGAGGACGAGAAGAGTCCGGTTGGGCTATCATCCCGGGCTACTCGCAAGTACGTAAATCACCATACATACAGTAAACTTCCAAACAACCAACTCAAGAGTGACTTTCATCACCACCGGGACAGACTCATGACTTCCATGCTCGATACATTCAGGAATCCGCCTACAGAGTTTTCGGTGCTGCCGTTCTGGTTTTGGAACGATGAGCTGGATGCGGAGGAGATCCGGCGGCAGATTGGGGATTTCGGGGCGCATGGGGTGCATGGATTTATCATTCATCCGCGGGTGGGGTTGCCCAGGTCGTTGGGGTGGATGTCGGAGGGGCTGCTAGGGTTTTATGATGTGGCGATTGAGGAGGCGGGGCGGCGGGGGATGCAGGTGGTGCTGTATGATGAGGGGATGTACCCGTCAGGGTCTTCGGCAGGGCAGGTTGTGGAGGAGAATCCGGCTTTCCAGGCGCGGTGTCTGGAGGCGCGGGAGCTGGCGGATGGGGAGGAGCCGAGGCTGGGGGTGGATGAGACGCTGGCGGCGGTGGTCAGGAGGCAGGGTGGGGGACGGGTGGCGGTTGTCGACCGCAAGATGGACGCGTATATACGGGGGCTGCATTATATTGACGGCGGGCCCCAAGAGGATGAGCCGCCGGCGGGGGATCTGCTGAACCCGGAGGCGGTGGCGTGTTTTATCCGGCTTGTGTACGACGGGTTTTATGAGAGGTTCGGGGAACACTTCGGCGGGCTGATCCCGGCGATCTTTACGGACGAGCCGAGCCCGGTGGGGAAGCCGCGGGAACGGGGGGTGTGGCCGGGGACGACGGGGATTCTGGCGCATGTGAACCGGCTGCTGGGATATGATTTCAGGCCGCATCTGGCGGCGCTGTGGTTCGATGACGAGCCGGATGCGGAGCGGTACCGGGCTGATTTTGAGCGGGCGATCGCGCTGCGGATGGAGGAGACGTGGTACGCGGCGCTGTACGGGTGGTGTACGGAGCATGGGATTGCGCTGACGGGGCATCCGGCGAAGGCGGACGATCTGGGGGCGGAGCGGTATTTTCATATTCCGGGCCAGGACCTGGTGTGGCGGTGGGTGCTGCCGGACGACCCGACGGCGCTGGAGGGACCGCAGTCGACGCAGGGGAAGTGCGGGAGCTCGGCGATGATCCATACGGGGCGGAGGCGCAATGCGAACGAGCTGTGCGGCGCGTACGGGCACGAACTGACGTGGGCGGAGATGAACTGGCTGGCGGACTGGTGCTTTGTACGGGGGACGAACATGCTGTTTCCGCACGCGTTTTATTACAGTGTGCGGGGGATCCGCTGGGATGAGCGGCCGCCGGACGTGGGGCCGAACAGCTCATGGTGGGACAAGTACAAGAGCTACGCGGACCGCTGTCGGCGGCTGTGCTGGCTGAATACGGACAGCCGGCATGTGTGTGCGGTTGCTATTCTGGGCAGGGTGGACTGGCTGCCGTGGGAGCCGGCGAAGGCGCTGTTTCAGCAGCAGCGCGACTTCAACTATGTGGAGGAGCGGCATTTGTGGGAGGACGCGGTGGTGGACGAAGGCGGTATTCATTTGGCGGGGATGCGGTACGAGGCTGTGCTGGCGATGCACGAGCCGGACGCGCGGGCGTTACCGGCGCTGCAGAGGCTGGAGGAGGCAGGCAGGCTGCTGCGGTGCGGTCTGGAGACGCCGGCGGAGGAGCTGGTGGGCTTTGTGGATGGGTTGGCGGCGGTGGACGTGCGTGTAGAGCCAGCGGCGAGGGCGCTGCGGGTGCGGCGGGTGCAGAAGGGCGGCCGCGACTGGTGGATGCTGTTTAACGAGGAGGGTGCATCGCTGACGGGGAAGATACAGCTGCGGGCGGAGGGCCCGTTTCTGCAGGTGGACCCGTGGACGGGGGAGAGTCAGGCCTGGGAAAATGGCGGCACGATTGCTTTCGACGGATACCAGTTGACGGTGGTCTGCACTGACCAGGAGGGTGGCAGATAGTCGCTGACTTTCGAGTGGTCCGTGGTCAGAGACGGCGGCGAATGACAGAGGATGTGAGTGGCGAGGAGAGGGAAGAGTTCAGTTGCCCGGTTCTGTGGGTGCAGCCAAATTGGGGGGCGAAAGAGGGCAGGAACAAGGTCTGCCCTACCGTGGTCGCGGCAGGTGGCTTCGCGGCACGAGGTGGGTGGGCAACCGGTGGCATAGAAATTACGCTGGCGCCGCGGCACAAAGGTGGCAAGGCACAGGAGGGGGGGCGTTGCGGGGGCGAAGCCCCCCCACCAGGGAGGGCCGAATAGGCCCGACCGCCCGGAACTGCAGGGGCCAGGGGCTGGGGGCCAGGGGTTAGTGAGGGCGGCAACTAGTGGGCCGATAGGTGTGAAGAGGAGTGAGGAGAGAGAAGACTTCGCTCGCCTCGTCCGGCGTCGCGCACTGATTGAGGCTTAGTAGTTGCGTTGCTAGTCTTTAGTAGAGGGCGGCGGCTGATGGGCGATTGGGGGTGAAGGGGAGGGAGGGTCACGTTGGCCATGTTGAATTATGGCCGCCAAATGGCAGGGACTTAGTTTTGGTCTCTAAAAAAAGAAAAGGGAGCGACTTCGATTTATGCCGCCCGTCCCTTGGTTTGGGGACTTGGCGACATGAAAGTCACTCCCTGCTATGACAAACGGACCGTATTTTAGGCCACGCTCTGGCGCCGAACGACGTTGCTGGCGGCAGGGCCCTTCGGGCCGTCTTCAATCACGAACTCAACCTGATCTCCTTCCGCGAGACTGCGGAAGCCCTCCGACTGAATGGCGGAGAAATGTACAAACACGTCGGGTCCATCCTCGCGGGCGATGAAGCCATAGCCCTTCTGATCGCTGAACCACTTCACCGTACCGACTACTGTTTCACTCATGGTGAGAACACTCCTGTGCTAACTGCGACTACCAGAT
>JAJEDI010000101.1 GCA_022821585.1 Caldilineaceae bacterium | reverse complement strand
TGAACGTCACAGCTGACCCCACGCAGACCAGCACGGCAATAACCCAGGTGAGCGATAAGCGTAACTCCGGGTCGATCTCCAGGCCGGGTCTTGTGGCGAAGGTTGTTATTCCGTCTTTTGTCATCATACCTGTTCTCCTGCTGAAATGCTGGCTCAATTTACCCGGCTATTATTCTATAAATGAACGAGGAGGGCTTGTTGCATCCATCAACCATTCTATCTGTGGTTCATAGTTCCTGCATGACCTGCGCCCGATGTTTGTACCACTTGTTATGTTAGTCCGGCAAGGACTGGGACAGGGTCAGCAGGCAAGAGGGCCTCAGGGGCCGGCGGCCGATAGCCCAGAGAGCTGTGTGGTCTGATCCGGTTGTAAGTCCGCCTGTACCGCTCCGTCAGCACACGCACCTCCAGCAACGTATAGAAGACCTTTCTGTCCAGCAATTCGTCCCTCAACTTGCCGTTGAAACTTTCGAGGTAGCCGTTCTCCCACGGCGACCCAGGCTCGATGTAGAGCGTCCTGGCTCCCACCCGCCCAAGCCAGTCACGCACAGCCTGGGCTGTAAACTCCGGGCCGTTGTCCGAGCGAATATGGTCGGGCACGCCTCTCGTCACCATCAATTCGGCCAGCGCCTCTATCACATCGGCAGACCGTATGCTGCGCGCAGCCCGGAGCGCCAGACACGCCCTGCTGTATTTGTCGATGACGGTCAGCAACCGTATTCCTGTGCTGTCATGGAGCCTCAGGTGCACGAAGTCGTAGGCCCACACATGGTCCTTCCACGCAGGCCGCAAACGCACACACGAACCGTCATCGGGAAGTTTGTGCCGTGGTTGCGGAGGCCGGTGCTGCCGCCTTGCGCTGGCGGCAGTCGAAGTCAAGAGCAGTTGACCCCCGCATCGGTTCGTCGACAAAGTCCGCCAGGTGAGATGTCGCGAAAGCGTCCGCCCTATGACGCGGACGCTTCGCTTTTTCGTCTCGCCTATCACCAGTAGGGGGCTATGCCAGGTGAGCATCCCGGATTTTTTGGGAGGCGGAAGGGAGGTAGACTTGTAGCAGGAGAAGAGAGAAGACATGGGGGGAACAAGATGAATCGGGAAGAGGCGAAGGCATGCGGGGGCGAGATGGGGGCGGCCCCATGCGCAGGAGGCAGAGGCGATGGTGCAAGTGCCTGAAGAGGGGGACGGGGTCAGCTATCTGCGTTTTCGCCGGCTCTTGGGGCAAGTCTGTTCCAGGTCAGGTCGAGTTTGAAGAGGTTGGTGTGGAGGCTGCGGACGGCGTTCCACATGGCGTTGCGGGCGGCTACGGCTGCGTCCTTGTCGTCAGCGGCCTGGGCTTTGCGCCAGTTTTCGGCCTGTTGGGCATGGGCTTCGGCGGCCTGGCGGGCCTCGCCGGCGAGGGCTTCGGCGCCACTAACGAAGGCGTCGAGGAGGTCTGCGATGGGGCCGGTGTCGTCCTCGTCGTCGTAGAAAGTGTTGGTGCGGAACTGGGGCGGATGGACGGAGCCGTCGGGGTCGCGGCCGGTGTGGGTGGGCTGGATGTGGGGGGTCACAGACAGGAACATGACGGTGCGGCGGTCGGGGAGCAGGTTGCGCACCTGGTGGATTTCGTCGGCGAGGGCGATGCACAGCTGGCCAGCTTCGAGCACTTCGGTGTGGCCGGCGATCATGAATTCGGCCTTGCCTTCGAGGATGAGGAAGATTTCGTGGCCGAGGTCGTGGCTGTGGAGTCTGTCGACCTGGCCCGGTTCCATGTGATAGAGGCGGGCGCGGATCTCCGGGGTTGTGAGTACATTTTTGTTGACTTCGCGGAAATCATAGACTTCGAAGGGCATGGGGTTCGCTCCTGTGGTGGGTTGGTGTGGCAAGGGCCGGTCCGGGGGGCCGTTCCCGGCGCTGGCGAAGACGGGCCGGCCGCCTTGTGAACTGTCTTGCTTTGCGGAGCCTCTGGTATGATTGTCGTTGAATGGAATATGAAATGCAAGCCGGTTGGGCAGGAGTGTTGCCGGCTGCGGCCAGTTTACCCGGTCCAATGCGCGCCCATTGCGGTACCAGTGCGGCGTGCGATTCATCTCTGAGGAGGGCAGTATGGGCGTCCGTGTAGGCATCAACACGTGGTCCCGTCACGTGACGGGACTTTTCCCTTATCTCGACCAGGTCATCCATCCTTTTGATTCGCTGTGGTTACCGGATCACGTGCAGTACAACGGGCACAATGTGGCAGAGGGCTGGACGATGGCGGCGTGGGCGCTGGCGCGCTACCCGGACAAGCTGGTGGGCCACGCCGTGCTGTGCAACAGTTTTCGCAACCCAGCGCACCTGGCTAAGATGGCGGCGACGGCGCAGGCGTTTTCCGGCGGACGGGTGGTGATCGGGATCGGTGCGGGCTGGAATGAGGAGGAGTATTTGGGCTACGGCTGGCCGTTCCCACGGGCGCGGGTGCGCATCGAGCAGCTGGCGGAGGCGATCCAGATAATGCGGGCGATGTGGACGGATACGCCGGTGAACTTCGCGGGCAAGCATTACCAGCTGGAGAACGCGTATTGCGAGCCAAAGCCGGAAATTGTGCCGCCGGTTATGGTTGGCGGCGGCGGGGAGAGGTACCTGCTGCGGGTGGTGGCGGAGCATGCGGACTGGTGGAACTGGGTGTACTCGGACGTGGAGACGTATGCGCACAAGCAATCGGTGCTGAAGGAGCATTGTCGCGCGGTGGGACGGGAGTACGACGAAATACTGCAGATGATGCACGTCAGTGTGCTGATTGCTGAGAATGAAAGTGAGCTGCAACGTCTGCGGGAGGACCCGGACGTGCGGCCTTCGAGCGAGGGCACGATTGAGGGTACGCCGGCACAGGTGACGGATGCGCTGTTGCGGATTGTGGAACAGGGGGCGCAGCGGATTACGGTGAATATTGCAGATGCGCCGCGGGTTGAGGGGTCGTATTTGTTTGCGGCGACGGTGCTGCCGCATTTGAGCGGGTAGTTGATTGCAGTGTCGTTGCGCCAGCGTTCGCTCAGTCGGTAGCCACGGTGAGTGAGCGGACGCGGTCTTCGTCCCAGACGGCTCCCCAGCCGGGGCCGTCGGGGGGCGCGATGCGGCCGTCTTCGATGAGGGGGGCGGTGAGGAGGCCCCATTCTTCGCCTTCGGTGCGCAGGTCGCGGGGGCCGGATCCGCCAAAGAACTCGAAAAAGTCGGTGTTGTCGATGCAGCAGCCGGCGTGGGCATGCCCGAGCCCGTAGAGACTGCCGGGACCGTGGAACTCTACGTTTGTGCCGTGCAGTTCGGCGAAACGGGCCAGTTTGAGAACCTGGGTGAGGCCGTGGTTGGTGCGTGCGCGCAGGCGGTCGGTGGCGCCGTGGATGAGCCACTGGGCGGAGAGGTCCATGTCGTGGCAGAGCCGTTCGGTGGCCATGATGGGGATGGTTAGGGTGCGGCACAACTCCTGGTATTGGTTCATCTTCTGTTCGTGCATTGGCTCTTCGAGCCAGACGTAGTCCAACTCCTCCATTGCTCTCCCCACTTCGATGGCCTCGCGCAGGTTGTATGAGCAGACGGGGTCGTTGAGCAGGTCGTAGTCATCGCCCACCTCTTTACGAATATCTGTCAGCAGGGGGATATCGGCTTTGCCGCCCCTGTAGGTGTGCAGTTTGTAGGCGTTGACGCCGAAGGTGCGGCCGCGCTCGATGTGATCGAGATAGCCCCGCGGGGTCAGCTCGTGGTCGGTGAGGTAGACGGGCAGGCGGTCGCGGACGCGGCCGATGAGGGCGTAGACGGGGAGGCCGGCGGCTTTGCCGGCGATGTCCCAGAGGCAGTTGTCGAATTCGCCGAACCAGCCGGGCTCCTGGTAGACCCAGCGGGTGCCCTTGTGGAGCATCTGGAAGAGGCGTTCGCGGGCGAAGGGGCTTTCGCCGACGGCGTGGATTTTGAGGATGTCGAGCTGGTGATTGGTGATGGAGGTGGGGGCGATGCGGCCGGTGATGCCTTCGTCGGTTTCGACGTCGAGGATCTGCATCTGCGCGGGTGTGGCGGCGGAGAGGGGGATATGGGTGTACTGGATGCGGCGCAGGCCGGGGACCTGTTTGAGGCGGTAGGTAGGCTGGGTGAGGGTCGGGTGTTGGAGGGTGCGGCGTTTGATGTCGGTGATTTTCATGGGAAGGGCAGTTTTTAGTGGGTAGTTTTTAGTTTTTAGTGGACTGCGGCGACTGCGGGTGCCGGGAACGCAGATCGGGTGAGCGCTCCAGTTCTTTGAATGCGCGGCGTTTACTTCTTTCAGTCGGTGGCGACGGTGAGCGAGCGGATGCGGTCTTCGTCCCAGACTGCGCCCCAGCCGGGGCCGTCGGGGGGTGCGATGTGGCCGTCTTCGATGAGGGGGGCGTTGAGAAGGCCCCATTCTTCGCCTTCGGAACGTAGACGCTTTGGGTCGGCCGGGCCGAGCAGCTCGTAGAAGTCGGTGTTGTCGATGCAGCAGCCGGCATGGGCGTGTACGAGCCCGTAGAGGCCGCCAGGTCCGTTCATTTCGATGTTGGCGCCGTGGAGCTCGGCGAAGTGGGCGAGCTTGAGAACCTGGGTGAGGCCGAAGGTGGCGCGGGCGCGCAGGCGGTCGGTGGCGCCCTGGATGAGCCACTGGGCGGTGATGTCCATGTCGTGCATGAGGCGTTCGGTGGCCATGATGGGGATGACGAGCGTGCTACAGAGCTCCTGGTACTGGTTCATTTTCTGCTCGTGCATGGGCTCTTCGAGCCAGATGTAGTCGAGCTCTTCCATTGCGGTGCCGACTTCGATGGCTTCGCGCAGGTTGTAGGAGCAGACGGGGTCGTTGAGCAAATCGTAGTCATCGCCGACGGCTTTGCGCACATCGGTGAGAAGGGGGATGTCGGCTTTTCCGCCCTTGTAGGTGTGCAGTTTGTAGGCGTTGACGCCGAAGGTGCGGCCGGCCTCGATGTGGTCGAGGTAGCCTTGGAACTCCATGTCGCCGGCGGTGAGGTAGACGGGGAGGCGGTCGCGCACGCGGCCGATGAGGTCGTAGACGGGGCGGCCGGCGGTCTTGCCGAGGATGTCCCAGAGGCAGTTGTCGAATTCGCCGAACCAGCCGGGTTCCTGGTAGACCCAGCGGGTGCCTTTGTGGAGCATCTGGAAGAGGCGTTCGCGGGCGAAAGGGCTTTCGCCGATGGCGTGGGTCTTGAGGATTTCGAGCTGGTATTTGTTGATGGAGGTGGGGGCGATGCGGCCGGTGACGCCCTCGTCGGTTTCGACTTCGAGGATGTGGGATTGCATGGGCGCGTCGATGGAGCGGCCGGTGTGGGTGTACTGGATGCGGCGCAGGCCGGGTACCTGGATGAGGCGGTGGCGGCTTTGGGTGAGGGTTGGGTGTTGGAGGGTGTGGAGTTTGATGTCGGTGATTTTCATTGTGAACTCCTTAAGGGCAGTTTTTAGTAGTCAGTTTCTAGTTTTTAGTGAACTGCCGCGTACGTAGTTGGTTGTTGAAGGCCAGCGGCTAGTCGATATCCAAATAGTCAGGTTATGACATTTGGTGGTAAGTAAGGCGAGCCGCGGGGTTACGGTTCCTGGACTGGTTGCAGGGATTTTGCGGCGAAGATGGTCAGGTGCAGCGTTTCGTCGATCTGTTCATAGACGGGTACTTTGCCGCTGAGGGCTGTGCTTTCGTCGAGGATTATGCCCACACCTTCGCCGCGCCGCTCAAGGAAATATCGTCTGGCTACCTGCCTGCTGACGTTGTCTTCAACTGTTAGTTCAGACAGTAGGCGGGCCAGCAGTTCGTTGCGGGTTGCTTGTCCGTATCGCAGCCGTTCCACGCTCAGGGTATTTGCAAGCGCGCCCGGTGAACTTAGTTCCAGTCTGTCGGAGAACATGAAGAGGCGGATTTTTGAGACGGCTTTGGAATAATCTCTGTGCACGACGGCATTTACGAGGGCTTCAAACACGGCTCTCATGCTGTATTGAGAACGTTCCGTACGACCGACATCCTTGCGAGCGGACACCTGATTGTATCTTTCGACAAATTTGTAGGCGTCCATGATCTGCCGGTCCAAAGGTCCCCTGAAATCCTTGGCGTCAATTTGGTAGTTGGCGTCCTTTGTCTTGCCGCGATAGAAGACGGCCTGAATGAAGCTGTTATATAGATAGTCGTCGGGCCTGTCGTGGCACATTAGTAGACCAGCGAATGAGGCGCGCAATTCGTTGCCGTCTTTTACAAGTAGCTCCCTCTTTAGTAGAAGGTCCTCAAATTCGTGTTCTGCCGTTTTTTCTGTGATAAATCGCTGGAATAAGGCTTTCCGCAGAGTGTCTCTAGTGGTGTTTGGTACAGACTGCCTGTCAGGAGGGATAATGCCTGCCCGAGAACGACTCTGAATCAGCCGAGCCAAGTATTCTTTGGGCAACAGTCGATTGCTACTGCCTTGGCGAGCAAGATATCCACCAGGGCTTTTGTGAAGGTAAAGGCTACGGGAGACTTCTATTTTGAGAAGGTCTTTGTCGTCTAGCTGAAGTTTCTGAGAAAAGACGTGTGCGTAAGGTTCGATACTGTCTTTGCAGATTTCAACCACTGTCTTTTCTGCCCGGTCCAGATTGTGCTGATTAAGACCGACGATGTCGCCATGATCATCCACACCGATCAGTATCACGCCGCCTCTGGCGTTGGCGAAGGCGGCGATCTCGTCGGCGAGACTGTCTCTGCGCGGCAACTGTCTTTTGAACTCGATGGTCGAGTCTTCGCCGAGGTGGATTTTCTCGATTAGTTCGGAGAGGCTATCAAACATTTCGGATTCTTCAGGTGAACAACTCTAACACGATATCTGCCAACGTTCTTTATGGGGACCGATTCTGCCTATGACAGGTCAAAATCTGGAAACGGAAACAAGACTATCCCTTCTGTTGCAGGTGTGACCATGCACAGTTCTCTTCTGGACGGTTCCAGTCTTCTGCGAGTGCAGCTTCACTTTGCAGAGCAACCATCGACGTATCTGACTCACCGGGAAGAATCGTTACGAGTGCTCGCCGGGGTCCTGAAAGCCGGACTGGCTCAAGCAATCGCACGTGACCATTTTCGTCAATTTTAGCTTCGATTGTTTGTAGCATGACAGGCTCCTAACTCTGCTTAGCGCTCCACGATCATGCTTTCGGCCCTGGCACCGAGGAGTGAGGAGAGCAGGTATCAGTAAGCCTGTCTGCAAAGTGAAGTTGCAATATCGATTGCTATTTCTTCTCACCTTCCCGTTTGCGTTCATTCTCATTCATTACTTGAACGACGGAATCTCCTGTACTCACGGTGCTGCCCTCGTCCCATGGTCTTTCGCTTGTCTTCAGAGATTCATACTCAGCCAACCATGAGGAAGGCATGAGGGAACGCGAGAAACTGCCGAGGGCGAGAGAGCCATCCAGCCTTTGCGTCCTTGTCTCGCGGTAGGTCGTTGCCACGGCCAGTTTTTCCTGGACATCGGTAACCCGCAATCTGGCCTTCGAAAGCTCAATATGACCCAGCAGTTCCTCCGTATCAGGATCCTTTATTTCCGCCTGATCTATTACATCAAAGTCCATACCAACAACGACTCCGTTTGCAGAGCCAACGTTTAGTGCAAAGTCTCGTGAACTGAGCACTTGCGCGACCTTGCCGCGAATCGGTTCTGTCATCAACTTTCCTCCGTTGCGTCGTCAGCGGAGAGCTTTCGGTCCAACTCTTGCACTTCTTCGGGCACGATATCTTTCCAATCCTCCAGCGCATCGTCTGCTGTAACCAGTTGCCAGAAGACTATGCCCTTAAGCTCGGCATGTATCACTTTGTAGTTGTCAAGAGATTCGGAGTTCCGTGATCGCTCTATAATGCGTCCTACTTCAGAGATACTACGATAGAGAGAGACTAAACGCCTGAATGCAGATCGGGCGTGTGGTCTGATGATCTCGCGCCCCGCCTCACGAACAGACAGGCGACCAGAATAGAACGAAGCGGCAATTCCTACCAAAGCGACAGAAATCTGAAAGAAGTAGCTTTCCAGATTGGTGTAACTTCGGGCATTTGCTACCTGCCAGAAGGCACCCAATACCCCTAATGAAATAATGATGAGCAACGCCGGCCAAATGAATCTGTGCAGAATTGACCTAAGAGGTCCGGTCGTTTTCATTTTTCACCAGTGTATCAGAGTGGAAAGGCGATTTCAAGCCTTTTTGTAGTACAAGTGTGCGAAATCAAGTTTGAACAGAATATCATAGCGGCGTCCCCTGTGCAAAGGACAAGGTCAAACAAGGGTGTATCCCAGTTTTGGGGCGAAAGGGGTCAGGCGGGGAATGAGCGGCGGCGGTGGGCAATATTGTGTTCCGGCTCTTAGCGGGGACAGAGCAGGCACAAGGCCTGCCCCTACAGGATTGTTAGGGGGGAACAGTGCTGGGTTGGTAAGGGAGGTTTGCGAGAGTTCGCCGTTTTTTGGGCTGCGCTCGTCAGGCTACTTTCTGCCTTCCTTTTATGACCCACAGGGTCCAGAGGATGGTGGGGGCGACGCCGATGGCGGCCATGGTCCAGATGATGGTGGGGATGGTGAGGGTGGTGTCGAGGGCGGCGCCGACGAGGCTGGAGGCGAGGGCGCTGCCGAGGTAGAAGAACATGAAGTCGCTGGCGAAGACGCGGCCGCGGACTTCGTCGGGGGCCATCTGGAGGAGGAGGTGGGTTGAGAAGACCCAGATGATGCCGCTGCCGATGGAGCGGACGAAGGAGCCGAGGAGTACGATGGGCAGGCTGAGGAGGGGGGCGGTGACGATGATGCCGGCGATGGCGAGGACATAACCGTAGGCGATAGCCTCTTTCAAGGAGCGGGGATCTTCGCCGGTCAATTTGCGGGCGAGGATGGGGCCGAGGCCGGAGCCGACGCCGGTGAGGCCGAACATGAGTCCGAGGCTGGTGCCGCCGCCCTGGCCGACGGTAAAGACCTGCTGGGCGATGGCGACCTGGAGGACCTGGAAGCCGGTTGCAAAGAAGAGGGCCATGACGGCCTTCTGGAGGGCGACGACGAGGACGTCGAGATGGGCGCGGAGATAGCGCAGGCCGCGGAGGTACTGGCCGAAGGCGGCGGCGACGGTCCTGTCGGCGGCGGCGGATGCGAGCTTGGCGGGCATGCGGATCTGGGCGAGCAGCACGGCGGAGAGCAGGAAGGTGAAGGTGTCGAGGATGAAAGCGGGGTACATGCCGAAGGTGCCGGAGAAGAGGCCGCCGAGGGCGGCGCCGAGAGCGAGCATGACGGACCAGGTGGCGGAGCTGAGGGCGTTGACGGCGCCAAGCTCGCGGGGGTTGGAGATGTCGGGCAGGATGGCGGTATGGGCGGGGTCGAAGAATCCGCTCATGGCCATTTGCACGGCGGTCAGGGTGTAGAGGAGCCAGACGTCACCGGGGTTGCGGACGAGCAGGAAGGCGAGGACGACGGCGGCGCGGATGAGGTCGGCGGCGATGAGGACGTATTTGCGGTTGTAGCGGTCGGCGACAACGCCGGCGATGGGGCTGACGAGGAAGGGCGCGAGCATGCGCACGACGAAGAGAGAGCCGACGGCAAGACCGGACTGGGTGAGCATGCCGACGAGTGCGGCGGAGGCGACGAGGTTGAACCAGTCGCCGAGGAGGCTGACGATCTGGCCGAACCAGAGGTAGCGGAAGTTGCGGTTGTGGCGGAGGAGGTCGGTGTAGCTGACGTCGGTTTCGGTGGTGGTATTGGCGGTCATTGAGGGTAGTTTCGGTGGCAGGGGGGATTCAGCTTAATGTGCGTTCAATTTGAGAACCGGCTTTTTGCGTAATGCGTATTGCGTATTGCGTATTTCGTAACCCGCTCGGGAAGTCCTGGTATCAGACGGAATCTGCTTCAGCGTGTACAGATCGACATACAGTACCAGATTCCGACAGGGAGCCGCAACTTTATCCTGCTTTGGTAATTGCTAGGCCATGATCTGTGTTCAGGTTCGCTTGACATTTTGGGAAGGCCGCTCGGATTTCAACAAGAACGGCTAACTGCGAGGAGAGAGGGGTGAGAAGGGAGAAAAGAGAGAACGGCGACTTCAACACCTTTATCCGCGAAGGGACGCGAAGGAGCGCGAAGAACTGCAACGGCTACTTCAACACCATTTGGTCCACGGAGGACACGGAGAACACCTTTCTTTGATCCGCGAAGGGCCCGCAAGAGGGGCACCCACAAGGGGTGCCCCTACGGGGGGGCGGGGGGCGCGTCTTGGGGCGGACGGGCCTGAGCACCCACGAGGGGTGCCCCTACTATTGTGGCGGGCTGTTGATGGTCATAGTGGTGCAGGTCGGGCCCAGTTGAAGGGCGCCTTGCCTGCGCCGGCAAATGGTCGGAAGCAGCCTGGAGGCGGGTGAGGGGAAACCTGGTCGCCGCGGGTCGTCAAGGTCGAATTACCACACACTCGCTGCGGCGCGAGGTTTTAGGAGAGGGGGCGTTGCGGGGGCGGGGCCCCCGCACAAGGGAGGGCCGAATAGGCCCGACCGCCCAGAAAAGCAGGGGCGAGGGGATAGGGGCCAGGGGTCAGTGAACGCTGCGATTGATGGGCGATAGGTGTGAAGAGGAGAGAGGTTGACTTGGCTGGGGTCGCGGAGTGGTTGTGGGTTAGGGGGTGGCTGGTTTTTGGGTTGTGCGGACGACGGATAGGGTCCAGAGGATCATTGGGATGAGGGTCAGGGCTGTCATCGACCAGATGATGGCTGAGATGCTGAGGCTGGAGTCGAGGGCGGTGCCGACGACGCTGGATGCGAGTGCGCTGGCGAGGTAGAAGAACATGAATTCGGTGGCGAAGACTCGGCCGTGCACAGTTCGGTCGACATTTTGCAGCAGCAACTGGGTGGAGAAGACCCAGACGATGCCGCCGCCGACACCGCGCACGATTGTGGCCAGGAGCACTAACGGCAGGCTCAGGAGGGGCGCGGTGGCCGCCGACCCGAGGACGCTGAGCAGGAAGCCGACAATCATCGCCTTTCTCAGCGTGGGGCCGTCGTCGCCCGTCAATTTGCGGGCGAGGATGGGGCCGATGCCGGTCCCGACTCCGACCAGGCCAAACATGAGCCCCATGCTGATACCGCCGCCCTGGCCGACGGTAAAGACCCGCTGGGAGATGGCGACCATGACGACCTGGGAGCCGGCGGTAAGGCAAAGGGAGTTGAGCGCTTTCTGGGAGGCGATGAAGAGGATGTTGGGGTGTCTGTAGAGGTATTTGAGGCCGTCGATGTACTGGCGCAGGCCGGCGGCGATGGTCTTGTCCATTGACTGGGTTGCGGGCGCGGCGGGCATCCGGATCTGCATGAGGAGCAGGGCAGAGAGCAGGAAGGTAAGGGTGTCGAGCAGGAAGGCCGGATAGATGCCCCAGGCGCCGGCCACGAGCCCGCCCAGGGCGGCGCCGAGGGCGAGCATGGTGGACCAGGTGGCGGAGCTAATGGCGTTCATCGCGCCCAGCTCTCCTTCTCTTGCCAGCTCGGGCAGGATGGAATTGCGGGCGGGGTAGAAGAATCCGCTCACGCAGAACTGGGCGGCTGTCAGGGCGTAGAGGAGCCAGACGTCGCCGGCGTCGCGTACGAGCAGGAAGGCGAGGACGACGGCGGCGCGGACGACGTCGGTGGCGATGAGGATGTGTTTACGGTTGTAGCGGTCGGCGACGACGCCGGCGACGGGGCTGATGAGGAAGGGCGCGAGCATGCGCACGACGAAGAGAGAGCCGACGGCGAGACCGGACTGGGTGAGCATGCCGACGAGCGCGGCGGAGGCGACGAGGTTGAACCAGTCG
Source organism: Caldilineaceae bacterium (assembly GCA_022821585.1). GTDB lineage: Bacteria > Chloroflexota > Anaerolineae > Caldilineales > Caldilineaceae > Bin5. The sequence goes on along the minus strand of JAJEDI010000101.1, from coordinate 22,166 downwards.
CCGAGGAGGCTTACGATCTGGCCGAACCAGAGGTAGCGGAAGTTGCGGTTGTGGCGGAGCAGGTCGGTATAACCGACCGGGGCCTGGGTGGATGTATTGGCGGTCATTCAGATTTTCAGGTTATTTTCCCATGCCGCGCAGGGCCTTCAGGCAGCGTTCGACTGCTTCGAGAGGGGGATAGGCGTCGCTCTCGTATTCGACGATGTACCATTCGGTGCCGCCGACGGATTCGCAGGCCTCGAAGAAGGCAGGCCAGTCGGTGTCGTCCTCGCCGATGACGGGGTCGAAGGCGGGATTGGGGTAGTCGTGGCCGGGGCCTTCCTGCAGGCTCTTGGTGAAGGGTTTGAGGTGGACGGTGACGGCGCGGCCGGGGTAGCTGCGGATGACGCCGACGGGGTCGGCGCCACCGTAGACGGCGTTGCCGGTGTCGAACTGCATGATGACGGACGGGCCGGTATTGCCGAAGAAGGTATCCCAGGGCGTTTCGCCGTCGAGAGGCAGGAACTCGTGGAAGTGGTTGTGGTAGCCGGTGCGCATGCCTTCGGATGCGAGGCGTTCGGCGAGACGGTTGGTGAATTCGGCCAGCTTGAGCCAGTCGTCGCGGCTGCGGCGCAGCTCTTCGGGGATGCCGGGGATGATGAGTTTGTCGTTGCCGAGGGCGTGGTGGAAGGCGATGGTCTCGGGCAGGGCGCCGTCCTGAACGAGGTCGAAGGGGACGTGCCAGCCGGCGCAGGCGAGACCGAGATCGTCGATTTCGGCTTTGAGGGCGGAGGCGGCGTGTTGGGGCGGGCCGGCGAACTCGACGCCGGCGTAGCCCATTTTGGCGACGGCTGCGAGGGTGCCGGGCATGTCGTCGGCAAATTCATGGCGAACGGAGTAGAGTTGGAGGGCGATGGGAGGCATGGGGACGGGATCCTTTCGGCGGTATAGAAAGACAGTGTAAACAATCAGTTGGTGGAAGCCGGTGTCTCTGGCGCCAGTTGGAAACCGGTCGCGGGGGTCATTTTCCGGTCTCCTGTGTGTCGACGCTGAGCTGGCGGACGGCGGCTTCGTCGATTTCCACTCCGAGGCCGGGCCCGGTTGGGACGTCGAGGAAGCCGCCGGACTGGTCGAAGGGTTCGGCGATGCCCTGACGGATGGGGCTGGGGGTGCGGTCGAACTCCATGACGGGCTCCTGCTGGTAGGGGCGGGGGGTGCGGGCTGGAGGACATTCGGGCACGGCGGAGGCGACGTGGAGGCTGGCGGCGATCATGACGGGGGAGCCCCAGACGTGGGGGTTGAAGAGGATGCCGAAGGCGTTGGCCATGGAGGCGACGCGGTGCATTTCGGTGATGCCGCCCGCCATCACGACATCGGGTTGGATGATGTCAACGCAGCGGCGGCCGATAAAGTCTTTGAACTCGTAGCGTGTGCGCAGGTTTTCGCCGCCGGCGATGGCCATGGGCAGGGCGGCCTTGACCTGCAGGTAGCCCTCTACGTCTTTGGCGTTGACGGGCTCTTCGAACCAGTAGACGTCGAGGCCGGCCAGCTCGCGGCCGATGCGGATGGCCGTGGTGGCGTTATAGGCCTGGTTGGCGTCGGCCATGAGGAATACGTCGGGGCCGATGGCCTCGCGGAGGGCGGCGACGCGGCGCACGTCCTGGGCGAGGGGGAGGCCGCCGACCTTGGTTTTCATGCCGGCGAAGCCGAGATCGACGTACATGCGGGCCTCATCGAGGAGCCGTTGCGGGATAACGCGGCCGTCGGAGGCGAGGTTTTCCTCGGTATAGTAGAGGCCGGTGGCGTAGACGGCGATGCGGTCGCGCACTTTGCCGCCGAGGAGGGCCGAGACGGGCAGGCCGCTGGCCTTGCCGGCGATGTCCCAGAGGGCGGTGTCGACGGCGCTGATGGCGCTGCCGCCGATGCCGCCGGCGACGTTGCCGTTGTAGAAGAGGCGGAACATGGCTTGCCAGAGAAGGTTGCGCTGCATGGGGTCGGCGCCGAGGAGTATGGGGGCGAACTCTTCGTGGACGATGCGCGCGGAGGGGCCGTTGAGACCCTCGCCCCAGCCGACGATACCATCTTCGGTAACGAGTTTGACGAGCCCGACATAGCGCTTTTCGGTCCAGCCCTGCGACCAGCCGAAGCCGGGTTGGATGGGGGCTTCGAGGAGGAAGGTTTCGATGGAGGCGATACGCATTGGTGGGGCTCCGGGATGGTTGTTCGCGGCAGCGGGACCGCGACATGAGCAGGGCGCGGGGTGAACGCCAAGGGTGATGGACGGCTGGTGACCAACCGTGTCTATCCCGGCACACTCTGCTGGCGGTCCAAGGTCCTATAGTACCATGCGGGGAATCAGAATTGCGATCACGATGACGGCGAGCTGGCAGCCCGTGACCCAGGCGAATGCGCGCAGGAAGCGGCCGAGGCTGACTTTGGACGCGCGGCGGTAGCCTGTCTCGCTCCAGAAGAAGAAGACTACGGCGGCGACGGCCAGGCCCAGGAGCGAGAAGCGGTGGACAGCGGGAAGCGTCCACTGGTCGGCGCCGAAGGCGATGGCGATGGCGCGCATGGCTGGGAGGGTCGTTACGATATTGAGGATGAACAGACCGCAAGAGGTAAACCAGAGCAGGTAAAACAGGGTGACCTGTGCGGCGGCGTTGCCTACAAACTTTACGTTTCTCATAGGGGGTATCCAACTATAGGGCCAGAGGCCAGGGGCAGCGGGCGTTCATGCGACGACGCCGGCCAGCTCCAACTCATTGGCGAAGTGGCACTTTGCGAAGTGGCCGGGCGCGACCTCTTCCCAGGCGGGCTCCTGCTCGTGGCAGAGGTCCTGGGCGTAGGCGCAGCGAGGGTGGAAGTAACAGCCGGCGGGTGGGTCGGCTGGGTTGGCCACTTCGCCTTCGAGAAGAATGCGCGCGGAGCCGCGGCGACGGGGGTCGGGTTTGGGGATGGCCGACAGTAGCGCTTCGGTGTAGGGGTGTTTGGGGTTGGTGTAGAGCTCGAGCGTGGAGGCCATCTCGACAATTTTGCCGACGTACATGACAGCGACGCGGTCGCAGATATGGGCGACGACGCTGAGGTCGTGGGCGACGAAGACATAGGTGAGGCCCATCTGATCCTGCAGCTCCTGCAACAGATTGAGGATTTGGGCCTGCACGGAGACGTCGAGGGCGGAGACCGGTTCGTCGGCGACGACGAGGTTGGGCTGGCAGACGAGGGCGCGTGCGATGCCGATACGCTGGCGCTGGCCGCCGCTGAAGGCGTGGGGGTAACGGCGCATGACCTCGGGGGCGAGGCCGACGAGACCGAGGGTGTCGGCGACGCGATCTTCGAGCTCGGTCCCTTTTGCCAGACCCATGGCGCGCAGGGGGGCGCCGATCAGCTCCAGGATGGTCATGCGGGGGTTGAGGGAGGCGTGGGGGTCCTGGAAGATCATGCGCATGTTGCGGCGGACCTGGTTGAGCTGCTGGTTGTCCAGCTCGGTCACGTTGACTCGTCCGAGGTTTGGGTCGCGGAAGAAGACATCGCCCTCTGTGGAGGGGATGGCGCGCAGGATCATGCGTCCGGTGGTTGTTTTGCCGCAGCCGCTTTCGCCCACGAGCCCAAGTGTTTCGCCTTCGTTCACCTGCAGGCTGACATCGTCGACAGCTTTGACGTAGCCGACGGTGCGCTTGAAGAGGCCGCGGCGGATTGGGAAGTACTTCTTGAGATTATTGATCTCAAGAAGCGAGGATGGAGATGGGGACGGGGAGGCGTTTCCGTTTTCGCGTGACATTTGACTCTTTAATTTTACTAACGCGCTACCGCTTCGCTATATGAGCACCGTTTTGCAATGCGCTGCTGCTCCGCTATCGGGGCGCGGTATTCGTTGCGTCTCAGGTATAGAGGTGGCAGCGCACGGCATGGCCATCATCGAGCTGGATCAGCTGCGGTTCGGCCTCGTCGCAGACACCAGGCATGAAGTCCGGGCAGCGGGGGTGAAAGGAGCATCCCTGCAGTCGCTGATAGGGGCTGGGAACCATGCCTTCGATGGCGTTGAGCTTCTCGCGCTTGTCCTGCAGGACATCTTCGAGGCGCGGGATTGAGTTCAGCAGCCCCTTTGTATAGGGATGCTTGGGATTGTAGAAGATCGAGTCGACATCGGTGCGCTCGACGACCTTGCCCATATACATGACGACGACATCCTCGGCCATTTCGGCGACGACACCGAGATTGTGGGTGATATAGAGGATGGACATGTCGTATTCGGCCTGCAGCTCGCGCATGAGATCGAGGATCTGGGCCTCGGTGGTGACGTCGAGAGCGGTGGTCGGTTCGTCGGCGATGAGGAGCTGGGGGCGACAGGCGAGGGCCATGGCGATGACGGCGCGCTGGCGCATGCCGCCGCTGAGCTGGAAGGGGTAGTCATCGAAGCGCTGCTCCGGGTTGGGCATTTTGACGCGGGCGAGGGTCTCGATGGCGATGTCGCGTGCTTCGGCCTTGTTGACTTCCTGATGCAGGAGGATGGCTTCGGTGATCTGTTTGCCGACGGTGCGTACGGGGCTGAGGGCGGTCATCGGCTCCTGGAAGACCATCGAGATCTGATTGCCGCGAATGTCGCGGAGCTGGCGGTCGTTCGACTCGAATTGGGCGAGGTCGACGATGTCCTTGGCGTCGGTGCGGTCGTCGAACTGGCGGTGGAAGCGGATTTCGCCTTCGACGATCTGGCCCGGGGGCGGGATGAGGCGCATGATCGACATGGCGGTCATGCTTTTGCCGCAGCCGCTTTCGCCGACTACGCCGACGACCTGGCGGCGGCGGACGTCGAGGTCGACGCCATCGACGGCGCGCACGGTGCCTTCGTCGAGGGCAAAGTGCGTTTTCAGGTCCCTGATTTCCAGCAGGATATCCTGCGTTCCGGCTCCGTTTTCGTCTAACGCCATAGCGTGAAACCCTTGTGGTAAACGGCTGGCGACCGGCGCTGCCGCTGGCTTTTGCAAACTGGCGGCGGCCTAATGGTACGGGTCGGCGGCGTCGCGCATGCCATCGCCCAGGAAGTTGAACATGAGAACTGCGATGACGACAAAGATAACCGGCCAGAGCGTCCAGGGCGTCTGGGCGACGGACATGATGTCCTGCGCGTCCTGGAGCATGACGCCCCAACTGATGGTGGGCGGCTGCAGACCGATTCCGAGGAAGCTCAATGCGGTTTCTCCCAAAATCATGAAGGGGATGGCGATGGTGAGCTCGACGATTATGAAACTGGTGAAGCCGGGGAGCAGGTAGCGGGTGATAATTGACCACTGGTTTTCGCCATCGAGCCGTGCGGCCATGACAAAGTCTTCTTCGCGCAGGCTGAGGATTTTGCCGCGCACGATGCGGGCCAGCCGCGTCCAGTTGAGGATGGAAAGAATGATGGTGATGGCGAAATAGAGGCGCAGGTTGGGCCAGTCCTGGGGCAGGGCGGCGGCGAGCGACATCCACAGGGGGATGGTAGGCAGGGCGTAGAATATGTCGATGAGGCGCTGGATGACTTCATCGATGGCGCCGCCGAAGTAGCCGGAAATGCCGCCCAGGAGCACACCGAAGATGGCGGTAAGGGCGACGCCGATCAGGCCGATGGTCAGAGAGATACGGCCGCCGTAGATGATGCGGGAGAAGATATCGCGGCCGATGCGGTCGGTGCCGAAGATGAAGAGCGGCATTGTATCCTTCTCGGTGCCGAAGAGGTGCAGGTCGGACTCGATGAGGCCCCACATTTTGTAGGCGTCGCCGCGGACGAAGAGCCTGATGGTGTTTGGCTCGGCGGCGTTGGCCTTGTAGATCGGGCGCGCGGTTACGGGGTCACGCCCGCGCACGATAGTGTAGATGAAGGGGCTGCGGTAGCTCCTGCTGACGACTTCGAAGAGGCGGATCTTGGTGGGCGGCGCGGAGGCGAGATCCTTATAGCGGGTCAAGGGCGCGTGGGGCGCGATAAATTCGGCAAATAGAACGACGAGGTAGAAGATTGCGAGCACCCACATTGCGAACTTGGCCAGACTGTGACGGCGGAATTTCCACCAGACCAGCTGCCACTGCCCGGCGCGGTAGAAGTCTTCGGACTCAGTAAAGGTGGTGGCCGGGCTTGGCGGCGTCTCGACTGTGCGCGGGCGCGGGTTGAGCAGCCTCAGGATGTTGGCGACGATTGAAGTCATGGTGTCAGTTACATCTCCTCCACGTTGCCAAACCGGATGCGGGGGTCGACGGCTGCCAAGGCGATATCGGCCAGGAGGCTACCGACGAGTGCGAGGGTTCCGACCAAGAGGATGAAGCTGCCGGCCAGGAACATGTCCTGCGAGAGCAGGGCGCGATAGAGAACGACTGCGGCGGTGGGCAGGTTGAGCACGATTTCGACGACGGTACCCCCGGAGATAATCCACGGCAGGAGGAATCCGAGGGAGCTGATGAGGGGGTTGATGGCGATGCGTACAGGGTAGTTCATGAGGACGGCGAACTCGGACAGGCCCTTGGAGCGGGCGACGGTGACGTACTGTTTGCGCAGTTCATCGAGCATGGTGGCGCGCATGATGCGAATGATGTGGGCCGTGCCGCCGATGCCGAGGATGAGGACGGGCACCCAGATGCGGGTGAGCATATTCTGAAATTTGGCGATGCTCCAGGGTTCGAGCTCGAAAGCCGGAGAGAATAGTCCCCCCACTTTGAGGCCGAACCAGGCGAAGGAGAAGTACATGACGACCATCGCCAACAGGAAGCCTGGCACTGCCAGGCCGATAAATCCGATCATAGTGAAGAGGTAATCGGTGAAGGTGTATTGGCGTACGGAGACGTAGATGCCGATGGGGACTGATATGGTCCAGACGAAGATGGTCGTGAAGATGGCCAACAGGAAGGTGAGGGCCATCTTGTCGCCGATTACCTCATTGACGGGTCTGCCCCACTGGAAGGATTGTCCGAACGACCCTTTCAGCAGGATGTTTTTGATCCAGGTCAGGTATTGGACGTGCATGGGCCGGTCGAGGGCGTACTGTTTCATGAGGCGCTCGACTTCGGCCTCGTCTACATCGCGGCCCGATGCCCGCAGTGCATTGATGTGCTCGGTCAGATAGTCGCCTGGGGGAAGCTGAATGATCAGAAAGGCGATCAGCGAGAGCAGAAAAAGCAGCGGGATCATGCGCATGACGCGCTGGATAATGTAGACGGTCATTGGGAACTCCTTGAGAGGAGGGAGTGAAGAGTAGAGTGTAACCTCTCACTCCTCACTCCTCTCTACTCACTTCTTGCCGTTTACGAGACGCCGCCTTCGTAGTAGAAGGCTTCGGGGTGGTAGGTGGAGATGCCGTAGGTATCCCAGCCGACGGGTTTGCCTGCGGCGGGCAGGTTGCGCATCGTCTTGGGGAAGATGAGCGGCGCCGGGCTCTCGGAGACGGAGCCGACGGCCAGCGGGTTATCGGCAAGCCAGTCGAAAATCTTCTTACCGGCAGCCACGCGCTCGGCATCATCGATCACGGTATTCATCGTATTGTAATGGTCGTAAAGGGTCTGGATCGCGGCCGGCGGCTCTTCGCCGTCCTGGCCGTTGCTCCGGAACCAGCGGCCCCACTCGGGAGCTGGGCCGCCCTGGCCGATGTTGGTGGGGATGAACCAGCGCATTTCGACCGGCAGCAAGGTATCGGTGCAGCGGTCTGCGTGCCAGCAGCCACAGTGAACCAGGCCCTGGCTCCAGCGCTCGTTGTAGAGCGAGATCTGGATTTCCTTGGTGGAGGCTTCGATACCGACTTCGCGCCAGAAGGTAACGACGATCTCGGTGAACTCGTGGGTGGCGACGCCAACGCGCGGTCCGGCGTGCTCGATGTTGAACTTGAGCACATCGCCGTCCGGGCGCAGGCGGAAGCCGTCGCCGTTGCGCTCCGTCAGCCCCATGTCGTCCAGCAACTGGTTGGCCAAGTCGGGATCGTACTGGGACCAGTTTTCGGCATATTTCGGTTCGTAATACTGCGAGTTGGGCATCGGCGCCAACTGGCCCATCTTGGCAAGGCCGAAGAAGAGATTCTGGTTGATCTCTTCGCGGTCGATGGCGACGTTCAGCGCTTTGACGAAATTGGGGTGCTGCACGATGTCACGCAGCACGAGGTCTTCGGTCAGCGTGTGGCAGGGATAGAGCGTGTAGCGGTCGGTCATGCAGCTGGTGTAGTCCATGACCTGGTAGTGCTGAGTCGGCTCGTTTTCCTTGTAGAGGGGATAACGGGCAATCGAGACATCATGCGGTCCGACATAGTCGAGTTCGCCCTGGATGGTCTTCTGCGTGGCGATCTCGTGGTTGGCCACGAAGTCGATGCGCAGATCTTCGACGTAGGGCAGCTGCTGGCCGGAGGTATCGACCTTCCAGTAGTAGGGGTTCCTCTTCATGAGCACGAGGCCCTGCTGCGGCTCCTGGTCTACGATCCAGCCGGAGAGCATGGGATACTCGGGCGAGTTGGGACGGGTGCCCCAGACGCTGCGGCCACTGCGGGCGTTGCTGAGGAGCTGTACCCAAGTCTCATACTCGGACTCTTCGAGCATGGCAGCCAGGTCGTCCTCGTCGGCGAAGTCGCCGTGGAACTGCTTGAGATAGTGGCTGGGCAGCAGGAAGTCGCCCTGAATGCGGCGCGTGAGGTAGGCGGGGAAGTTGCCGAAGGGGGCGGCGAATGTGATGGAGAAGCTGTAGTCGTCGTGGATGTCGACGACCATATTCTCGCCGCCGTGGCGGTAGACCCACCAGACGCTGGAAGCGACATCGGGATGGGTGGCGATCGAGTTCCACCAGAAGTCGACGTCGCCGGTGGTGACGAGCTCGCCGTCGGACCACTTCATACCCTCATGCAGATGGAAGGTGTAGTGGGTGGCGTCGTCGCTGACCTCCCAGCTGGCGAAGAGGTTGGGTTTGATGGTCTTGAGGTCCTGATCCGAATAGGTCAACATACGTTCGGCGAACCAACCGTACTGGCTGACGAAGCTGGAGGGATCGAGGTGAATCTGGCGTACGAGGCCGCCGTATTCGCCGATAGACTCGCGCGGCAGGACGAGAGGCGAAACGGGCAGGCGCTCGGTGACGGGGGGCAGGTCACCATTGGCGACCATTTCGGCAAGGCGCGGTGATTCCGAGTACTGGGAGGGCGCTTCGGCGTCTTCCATGACGGTCTGTGCGGGCGCCTCTTCCTCAGCGGCCGGCGCAGCAGCCGGCTCTTCGGTGATTACCTCCGGCTCGGGGCCTCCGCAGGCGGCCAGGACGACGGCTGCGGTTGTCGCTCCCGACAGCTGCAGGAAGCGGCGGCGATGCATCGTTCGTTGGGTCATGCTTTCCTCCTTGGTTGAAGCAGTGAAAATATGTAATTGGCGGATTTAACCACCGGCAAAGTCGAGTTGTAAAGCCTGGTCTGCATGAACGACGACCATTTGTGTGGCGGGCCAGCCGTCCGTCACGCAGTTGGGGCCTTCGTAATGGTTGGCGTTGTGCAGCGGTTGGCCTTCGCCGTTGACCAGGAGCGGCCCGTTCCAGTCGAAGGTTACGGTATCACCCTGTAACTGGCGAAATGATACAGAAAGCTCGTCACAGGTAAGACGTGCAGCCAAAATCCGTTTGCGGAAATCGGCAAAGGAGCCATAGTCGGCTTTACGGCCCATCTGGCAGATCCAGGCGGCGTTGTGCCCGGCCGCGCGCAGTTCGCGGGAGGCGGCGGGACCGTCCTGGACAAGCTCGATGGGTTGAGAGCAGCCGAGGGCGATGTAGGCGTCCCCCTTGGCGGCGAAAGCCCACTCTTTGCCTATCTGATGCTCGTCGAAGGCGAAGGTGGGGAAATAGGCGCGGGTGAAACCGAAGGGATCGGAAGCGGGCATGTTGTAGAGCGCGATGAGGAGGTCGCGGTGCTGGGCGACGCGGGGCAGCAGGCCGCTGCGCCAGTAGCCGTCCCTGCGGGCAACCTGCTTGGGGTCGAGCGCGGCGGGATGGTTGACGAAGACGATGGCGTCGGCGTCCAGGGTGGCCTGCCAGCTCTGTCCGCCCTGGCTGGGCTGACCGGGTTGGAAGTCCTGCGCGCTGCTGAGCAGATAGTCGGGCGTCCTGTAGATCGCTTTGTGGAGCGATAGCGGGAGATTGTGCTGCTCTGCTTCCTGCGCCTCTTCACACCCGGCTGCAACGGCGTGGCGTTCGCTGGCCCACATGGTGTCGGGGCCATGCAGGGTTGCGAGGGAGGCGATGAGGTGGGGGTGCGCATAGTTCTGGCAACAGCAGAGGCTTATCGGCGCGGCGAAATGCCAGTTCCAGGTGCCGACACCCCACATGAGGCGGGCAACGCCGGCAAGGGGCGACACATGTCCGCTTGGGACGACGCCACCGTTTTCAGCCGTGATCTGGCCGGCGCCGTAAACGCCCTTGAAGGAGTCCAAGGCCAGGGTCACCAGGATTTTATCGATCAGAACTGCGGCCAGGTCCCAGATCTCTTGCGATTCGGCGAGATCGATGAGGTGGGAGAGGGCGGTCAGGAGTTGGGTGAGGCTGTGGCTTGATGAATCGGCGAAGCCGGCGGTGGCGGCGTGCTGGAGGCGGCGGGTTACGGCTTCTTCGGCGCGCTGGCGGTGCCACTGACCGGAGCGCTGGCTGCAGGCGAAGGTGTGTTCGGGGTAAAGTTGCCCGGCCAGGAGTTCACTGGCTGCGAACAGCAGCTCTTCGGTGTCGCCGAGGGTTTTGCCCGTTCTCTGTGCATAGGCCTGCCTGCAGTAAGGGAAGGAGGAGAGGCGGTCATCGAGCTGCTGTCTGATCTCGGTGGGGAACCGGTCGTTTTCGCCGTAGCGGGCAACCATGCCGAGCAGCATGGTCAGGCGGGTAAGGTGATCCTCTTCCAAGGCGGCGACGGTTTCGATGGCGGGAGAGAACTTTCGCGTGGTGATGCGATCCCACCAGCCGAGGGTCATCTTTGCGATCTCGGAATAGAGGCCGTCATCGTGAGTGACGGCGTGGCGCAGGAGCTCGACCTGACGTTCGACGAAGGTGGCGTAGGGGGTGGTGCGATAGTCTGAGCGCACGACCGAGAGCGGGATTTTGCGCTGGACGCGGACGCCGCGGACATAGTACTCGCTGGGGGAGGGCATGAGGACCAGATCGTATTCGCCGTCGGGGATCGAGACGGGCTGGGTCAGCGTGCGGTCGCGGCTGTCGCCTTCTTTGCCTTCCGAATCGGCGTAGATGCGGCCGTTGGTCAGTTGAAGTCGGGCGTTAAAGTCGGCCGGGGCTTCGAGCTTGCGCGGCCAGCGCAGGACGATCCTGTCCTCGTGGGCGTAGACGTCTTTTTCGAGATGGAGCTGTTCGAAGAAGGACTCGAAGAGCTGGTAGCGGTCAGCCATCTTCGCCGCGTCTTCGGGGGAGTCAGCTCTGGGGGAGACGGTGCCGGAATCGGACTTGTGAGCGCCGTTGCTCCGTGTCTTGGTTGACAAGGGATATTTTGTCCTGGTTGTTGGATCGAGTCGCCTTAGGAAAAGCGGGCATCGTTGCTGACAGATCGAGGCGCCGCGACCTTCTCGAATGGCAGAAGCAAAAGAGATTCCAGCTTGCCGTTGGAAGGGCAAGAGATAGAACTGGTTTCGCTAAATGCGCCTCAGATCGAGAGAGGCGAAGGTATTGCGCTGGCGATGAGGGGGGAAGCTCAGGCCATTAAGGTAATGCGCTGGCGACGAGAGGGGAAGCTCAGGCCATTCGTTGCGGGCGAATTATATGCTTTCCGGCAGCGATATTACAAATCAGAGAGGGTTTGTATGCGCACTTGGACTTAGTCATTCGGATTGGAAACAGTTGGCTACCTCGACGCACTGCGGCTTGGCAGATGCAATTTAACTGTAGAGTACCAGGAGTTGCCAATCCACGAGGGCACCCACGAGGGCACCCACAAGGGGTGCCCCTACGGGGACGGCAGGTTGGAAGGAAATGTCAACGGGACTTAAGAGTCGATGGACAGCACGGGTTCGCCCAGCACAGGCCAGTGGGGGGAGATGCCGAGGCCGGGGTCGGTGGATGCGGCCATGCGGCCGTGAAGGCGCTGGGGCGCGCCTGCGGCGGTGCTGACGGTGACGTAGCTGTTGAAGTCGGTGGCGGTGAAGAGGAATTCGGGGGGCGTACTGTGGGCCAGGTGGGCGATGGCGGCGGTGGTGATGTCGCCGCCCCAGCTGTCCTCGATGGTTATGGCGATGCCGAGTGAGACACAGAGATCGCGTGCCTGGCGGGCCCTGGTCAGGCCGCCGAACTTGCTGATCTTGATGTTTACGGCGTCCATGGCGTCGTCGCGATGCGCGGCGAGGAGGGCGTCGATGCCGTCGATGGTTTCGTCGAGGATAAAGGGGTGCGAGGTGCGGCGGCGGATTGAGAGGTTGGCGTCGTAGCTGAGGCAGGGTTGCTCGATATAGACATCGACGTCCTGGACGCCGCGTACGACGCGGGCGGCCTCATGGACGAGCCAGCCGGTGTTGGCGTCGGCGATGAGGACGTCGCTGGGGCCGAGGACGGCGGCCACGGCGTGGATCCGTTCGATGTCGGTGTCGGCGTCGGAGCCGACTTTGAGCTGAAAACGGCGGTAGCCTTCGGCGCGGTAGGCGGCGACGGAGTCTGCCATTTCGGCGGGAGCGCGCTGGGAGATGGCGCGGTAGAGGATGAAGTCGTCGCCGTAGCGTCCACCGAGGAGGACGCAGACGGGCTGGCCGGCGGTCTGGCCGAGGATGTCCCAGCAGGCGACGTCGATGCCTGATTTGACGTAGGGGTGGCCCTTGAGGGCGCGGTCCATCCGTTCGTTGAGGACGGCCAGCTGGCGGGGGTCGAGGCCGATGAGGTGGGGGGCGAGCTCGGCGAGGCCGGTGCGGACGCCGGCGGCGTAGGCGGGCAGATAGAAGGGGCCGAGGGGGCAGACTTCGCCGTGGCCGACGAGGCCGGTGTCGGTTTCGACCTGGACGATCGTGCTGTCGAAAACGGAGACCGATTTGCCGCCGGACCAGGCGTAGCGGCCTTCGTGCAGGGGCAGGTCGACCTGGTAGGCGGAGATGCGCTCTATTTTCATCGTTCGGGACTCTCTATGCGATGGCTGGCTGTTTGGTGGGGGGCGGTCTGGTTATTGGGGAAGCACGGTCTACTGAATGTCTTGGGACCGGACCGATTTTAACACATTCTTGTTGTTCTGCGGCAGTTTGGAGAGGCACAGGGCGGCGGGGCGAGGGCAGGCACGAGGCCTGCCCCTACGGGAACTGCAGTAGTCAGTGGTCAGTGGTCAGTGGTTACCTAAGGCATTCAGGAGTATGCCCCAGGTTGGGGATGCACCTCTGACGGCGTTCTCACTTGACCAATCTACATAGTTCGGTTACAACAGTAGGGAAGATTGGAAGCATGGTTTACGTGTCCCTGTGTTAACGGGGCGCTGCTTCTCCACTCGGCCCCCGGAAAGGAACCGACGGTTGATCGCTTACTGCCCCAGCAGCAGCTTTCAGGTTGCTGCGGAAGAAGCTCCCCTGCGTTGCCCCCTCAGCGGCGAACCATTGGAATTTCGCGACCTGCCTCTATTTGATCCGGACCTGATTGATGGGCGTGAGCCGGGCCACTGGCGCTACCAGGCGATGTTGCCGGTGGTGGCGGAGGGGCGCGAGCTGTATTCCCTGGGGGAGGGCTGGACGCCGTTGATCAAGGACAGTTGGGGGGACCAGCGGGTCTATTGGAAGTTTGAAGGGCTGATGCCTTCGGGCAGCTATAAGGACCGCGGGGTCAGTGTGATCGTGAACTGGCTGGTGGGGCAGGGTGTGCGGACGGTCATGGATGATTCCAGTGGGAATGCGGGGGCGAGCCTTGCCTGCTACGCGGCGAGGGCGGGTCTTTATGCGCGGATCTTTGTGCCGGCGTACGCGCCGCAGCCGAAGAAGGCGCAGATTGCGGTTTACGGGGCGGAGCTGGTTGAGGTCAGCGGGCCGCGGACGGCGGCGACGGAAGCGGCTGAGGCTTCCGAGACGGGTGTCGACGTTGTGTATGCCTCCCATGCCTGGCATCCTGCCTGCTTGCTGGGCTTCATGACGAATGCGTGGGAGATCTGGGAACAGCTTGGCGGGAGGGTACCGGACTGGTTTGTGAGCCCGGTCGGGTATGGCGGCCTTTTTCTGGGAGCTTGGAGGGGGTTTCAGCACCTGCACCGGAGTGGCTTGATAGACAGGTTGCCCAGGATGGTTGCGGTGCAGGCTGAGCCGATCACGCCGATCTGCGATGCGTTTCACGAGGGGCACAGCGAGATCGTGCCGCGGCGTCAGGTTGCGCCGAGCATTCTGGCCGACGGCATCGCGGTGGAGAAACCGGTGCGCAACCGCTCGATACTGTGGGCGTTGCGGCAGTCGGGGGGCACGGCGATCGTGGTCAATGATGAGGAGATTCTGGAGTCACAGGAGCAGTTGGCGCAACGCGGGCTTTTTGTGGAGCCGACGAGCGCCACGGTAGCGGCGGCTCTGACGAGTTTGGGTCCCCAACTGAAACCTTCGGATACCGTGGTCGTCAATCTTACCGGTCTGGGTCTCAAGCGGTTGCCTGCGGTCTAGCGTTTTTCTGTGCCAGGGAGGATTGGCATGGAGCACGAGCTCCATACGTTGATTGAACTTGAGGATGCGGTAGGCGTCCGCTTCAATGATCGCGCCCTGCTGCAACGCGCGTTCGTTCATCGCAGCTACCTGCACGAGGCCGATGAAGACAGCGAGTTGGAGGACAATCAGCGGCTTGAGTTTTTGGGTGACGCGGTACTGAGTTTCGTTGTGAGCGAGTTGCTTTTCAGGCGTTATCCGGACCGGCGGGAAGGCGAGTTGACCAATCTGCGGTCGGCGCTGGTCAAGCGGGAGACGTTATCGCGCTTCGCCAAGGAGCTGAGATTGGGCGACTATCTGCTCCTGGGGCGGGGTGAGGAGGAGAGCGGTGGCCGCAGGCGCCACACGACGTTGTGCGATACGTATGAGGCTTTTATCGGCGCACTTTATCTTGATCAGGGGATTGCGGTGCTGCGGACGTTCCTCGAACCGCGCCTGGTTGAGGAGATTGGGCGGGTGGCGCAGCATGCGTTGACCAAGGATCCGAAGAGCCGTCTGCAGGAGTGGGTGCAGGCGGCGATGGGACAGACCCCTCGATACAGGACAGTGCAAACTGAGGGGCCGGATCATGCCCGGCTCTTCACGCGGCAGGTAACGGTCGGCAAGCAGCCCTACGGTGTCGGGCAGGGGCAGAGCAAGCAGGAGGCCGAACAGGCCGCGGCGGCGATGGCGCTGTTTCGCCTGGGGCAGACGATACCCGGGTACGAAGACAGCGGACTGTCTGAGGAATACGAACTGGCGTCTGTGGAGATGGAAGTAAAGAAGAGCGAACGGTGAAAGCCGTTTTGCCGCCGTCAGCGTTCTGCTCCGTACACTGGTCTACCCCTCGTGTACGGGCCCTCCGATAGCCACCTTCTCTCTGCGCTCACCCCTTCAGGTGGGGCCATAGACCGGCGTTTCGACAAGCCGGCGTCTGTGGCGTATTTTGGCCACGTAGAAGAGAGCGATACAGAAAAGTATCGATTGCAGCAGGACAATCGACGCCCCGCTGGACACATCCACGTAGAAGCTGAGATACATTCCGACCAAACCGGTCACAGCGCCCAAAATTGTCGAGTAGATCATCAGGCGGTGAAAGCTGTCGGTCAGCAGACGGATCGTGATTGGAGGAACGACGAGGGCGGCGCCGATCATGGTTACGCCCATGATCTGGACTGCGGCGATGATCACGGCCGCAAGGATCAGTGCGAACCAGGTCTCGATCCAGAAGGTGGGGATCCCGTAAACCTGGGCGACCTCGCTATTGAACGTAGTGAAGAGCAGCTGCTTATAGAAGAAGAAGATCATAAAGGTCGCGGCCAGGGTAACGAAGACGATCACGGCAATGTCCATCGGGGTAACGCCGAGGACATTGCCGAAGAGGGCGGCGTCAAAGGATTGGGAGAAACGACGGTAGCGTGAGATGAGCGCGACCCCGAGCGCGAAACTGGCGGTCGTGACGACGCCGATGGCGGCGTCGGCGCTAATTGTGGTTTTGCGAACGGTCTGGTTGATGAGCAGGGCGGCGATAAAACCCCAGGAGACGGCCCCAACGTAGAAGTTGAACTGGAGGATGAAGGCGACCACTGCTCCGCCGAAGACGGCGTGGGAGAGGCCGTGGCCGATGAAACTCATGCCGCGCAGGACGATGTAGACGCCGATCAGGGCGCAGAGACCGCCGACGAGGACGGCAGCAATGGTACCGTTGCGGAAGAACTCATATTGAAACGGGGCAATCAGAAGGTCCATAGCGGTCAGGCCTCCTTTGAGGCAGGAATAGGCTGAACAGTTTTTTTCAAGCTGTCATGATCGGGCAGGCCCCCTTCCACCGGGTCGGGGAGCACTTCCTTCAGTCCGTGGGGATGGGGCCTCTGTTGGACGAAGATCATGTCGTCCTGGCGGAGGACGATAAAGTTTCCTTTGTAGGCATCGCTCAGAATCTCTTCGGTAAATATCTCTTGCGGCGGTCCCTGGGCGACGATGCGGCGGTTGAGGCAGACGACCCAGGGTACGTGGGCGGCGGCCATGTTGAGGTCGTGGGTTGTCAGCAGGATGGTCATTCCCTCTTTGTTAAGCACGGTGAGCCAGTGGAAGATATTTTCGGCACTGCGGACATCGACGCCGGTGGTGGGTTCATCGAGCACGAGCACTTCGGGGTCTGCGACGAGGGCCCGGGCGAGGAAGACGCGTTGCTGCTGTCCGCCTGACAGATCGCGAATATGGCGCTGTGCCAGATGGCCGATCTCCAGCCGCTCCAGGATTTCACGCGCCCGTTTGCGCTCACGGCGGCGGGGCCAAGGCCAGATATTCCGGCGGTGGTCGAGGCCCATCAAGACCACTTCCTCGGCGGTGACGGGGAAACTCCAGTCGACGGTCTCGATCTGCGGCACATAGGTTATACGCAGATCCGGTCGCACGCGCTGGATTTCGCCTTCTCCGGGCGTGAGGAGGGTCAGAATGAGCTTCAACAGGGAGGTCTTGCCAGCGCCGCTGGGACCGACCAGGCCAACGAACTGGCCGGGATGGAGGTGCAGGTCGATGTCGTCCAGGACATTGAAGGAGCCATAGCCGAAGGCGACGCGGTTCAGTTCGATTAGTGGATCCATTTGGACTTCCTTCTGAGGAGAGAGGAGTGAGGAGAGAGGCTCCTCTCTCCTTTTGCACGTTACTCTCCTGCTTCAATCCTTTTATTTGGTGTCGGGCACGTAGCCGACCTTTACGCCATCCATCAGGGATGGGTCGTCCCCGAGCGTTGTCGCCAGCGTCCTCAAGTTTTCCACCATCATGCCGATGCAGGTGTGCTCGGGGTCATCGGGCCCGCCGGGCAGACTGCGATTCGATTCAGGGATGGTTGGCGGCATGTGCCCCCCACAGTTGGCGTCAGGCGCCGGCAGAGTCACGGCAGTCGGTGCAGTGCCCAAAGAATGAGACATGACTGACGTCGATCTCAAAGTCGTATTGTGTATCCATCGCCCGGCGAAAGGAGCGCAAGACGCTGTGCGGCAACTCGAGCAGGCTGTCGCAGGAGCGGCAGACGAGGTGGTGATGCGGCTCGGGGCCGGCCAGTTCGTAGGCAAGACGGCCGTCGGCCATGTACACCATCGCCAGGATGCGCTGTTCTGTCAGAAAGTGTAGAACCCGGTAGACGGTGGCCCGGCTCAGCGTGGGCGCGATGCGGTGTACATGGTCGTACACGGCTTCGGGCGTGACATGGTCACCGAGCTGACAGACGGCGTCGAGGATGAGTTGGCGTTGGGGTGTTACCCGGTAGCCGGATTTGCGTAACTGTCGATTGATCTCTGTGGTGTTGTGGGGCATGATAATTTTAGTTATTGCGAATTTTCGCAGAAGGACACATGCCAACAGACGTCACCAGTGGTGTCAGAGCCGGTTTCCCGTCATCTGCTCACTCGCTTCCAAGTCAGTCTTGCTGACTTTAACATCTTGTCGGCAAGAGGGAAAATCTGCAAATGCTTCACGTATCTCCTGCATCGATGTGCGGCTATTGCAGAATGGCTCTACTCCTTGTCGGGTACGTTGTAGGTCTCGAAGTGGTCCATAAATGTGGGGTCACCGCCAAGCGCTTCAGCTAATGTCTTAATGTTTTGCACCTTCATATTGAGAAGGGAGTGTTCAGGGTCACCGGGTTCACCGGGGAGGTCGTCGTCATCGATCATGAAGATGGGGACGTCGGCCTCGCGGCTGATCTGCTCCATAACGGTTGAAGGCGTAAAGGAGGAGCCAAAGATGGCGGGCAACTTCAGTTCGCGCAGCAGGTCGATGAGGGCGGCCACGTCGTGTGCGGATGGTTCGGAGAAGTCGTGCGGCTGAATCGAACCCAGGACATTGAAGCCGTAGCGGCGTGCGAAATAGGAGATTGTGTTGTGCTAGCTGTAGAGCTGGCTGTTTTCTTCGCGAGTGGTGGCGACGACTAAGGGTTCCTGCTGCGGTTGGGCGGCGGCCTGTTCGGGGATTAAGGGGACACAGGCGGCCATGAGGAGCAGCAACGCGGAGTGACAGCAGTGTTCGGAGCGGGCTTCGCATGGCGGGACTTCTTCGTCCGAATGGGACTTTCGGCCAGTGTGCAATATCGGTTTTCATGGCACACATTGGAGTCAACGTAACTCGGAATCACTGAATTTATTGGTTTACAGAAGTATCGGGGCCGGGCACGTTGCCAGTCTCCAGACCATCCATCAGCGCGGGGTCGCCGCCGAGGACTTCGGCCATTGTTTTGAGGTTTTCCACCATCATACTGATGTAGGAGTGTTCAGGGTCGCCCGGATCTCCGGGGAGGTCGTCGTCGCTCAATGTGCTGACAAATTCGACGCCGACCTCGCGGCCGATCTGTTCGACGACGGGGGAGGGGAATACCTCCGAGCCGAAGATGGCTGGTACGCCGCCTTCGCGCAGCTGGTCGATGAGGGCGGCGACTTCCTGGCCTGAGGGTTCGGAGAAGTCGGCGGGTTGGATGGCGCCCAGGACCGTGTAGCCGTAGCGGGGGGCGAAGTAGGCGAAGGAGTCGTGATAGGTGTATAGTTTGCGGTTTTCTGCGGGGATGCTGGAGGTCGTGGCCTGAATGGCCGCATCGAGCGCTTCGATGCGGGCGGCGAACTCGTCATAGTTGGCCTGGTAGGATTCGGCGTTTTCGGGGTCGTGGGCGGTCAGCTTTTCGCGTACGATTTCGGCGTATTGGAGTGCGAAGATCGGGTCGGTCCACAGATGGGGATTGGGGCTGCCGGCCTCTTCGGGAAAGGAGAAATCGAAAACGTAGTCTTCGGGGTCGATGACCATTTCACCGAGGAGGACGATTTCGCCTCCGTCCTTCAGATTGGCTTCGGCCATCTGCATCGCGGACTTCTCCAGGTCGAGTCCGTTGATGAAGATGAGGTCGGCACCGGCCAGGGTGACTGCATCGGAGGGGGCCAGCTCGAAGGTATGGGAGTCGGTGCCGGCGGGCACGAGGCCGGTCAGTTCGACATGGTCTCCGGAGATGTTGTAGACGATGTTGGTGATGGGGGAGACGGTGGCGACGACCTGGAGGCGGCCCGACTCAGGTACCGACGTGTTTTCTACGCAGGCTGACAGGAGGAAGATTAGCGCCAGGAGAGGGAGAATCCTAGGTGAGAAGCGCATGCGTGCGATGCCTTTCGGTGACGAAAAGGGGCAGACTCCGCGGGAATACTGGATATTTCCGCAATGCTAATTTCTGGAATTCTACCAATTCTAGCATTGTTCCATCAGGCCTTCAAAGTCAGTTGGTAAGTGTTCCCGAATTGGGGGATGTGGATTGGGGTGGAGGTGAGAGGCGGGTTGGGGGCGTTGGCGGGGGCTGAGAGAGGTGAGAGGGAAGGTCCCAAGTGGACTTTAAACTGGGGTTGCTCCAATCTTGCGGCCAACTCGATGAGGGCTGCGTCGAGTCTGCAACGTTGGAGTTTTCAGGAAGCAGACCGGCTAGAATCTCGCCTAGTAGAGGTTCTCGCGCCTGAGGCTGAGATTTTCCGGCCAGCCTCCGGCGGAGTGTACGGGCAATATTTCAGCAAGGGAAGTGCTGTGGACGGAGGCCTCCGGTTTGCGTCGGAGGAGCAGGGCTTCGGCGTCGATGTCCACCTCTGCGGTCTCCCATCCGGCGGCGTTCCAGGCGTGCGCCGGGCTGCGGCTGTCGGGCACTGTTTGATTGGACCACCAGGAGCGGTGTAGACGGGCCGATGGGGGCAGTTTGAAGCCGATGATGGACTCGAGCTCGCTGAAGGTGGTTTTCCACTCCTGGGATGGAAGTCGGCGCAGGTGGGTGTACAGGCGGTGGTATTTTCCTATTGCGGTCATTTGGCGGTACTGCTGTTCTTTGTTCATCGCAATGCCCAATCTCCATGTCGGCGCCAAAGGAAAGAGTAGGTCAATCTTTAGCATTATAGGTGGATCTGACTATCTCTCCACTTCCAGGAGTGGCTGACGTTTGTCTGACCGGAAGTCTGCAGGCCCATAGTATTGTCAAGCCACGAGAGCACACACAAGGGGTGCCCCTACGGTGGGATGGTCGGGTGGAAGGCATTGTCTTGGGGCCATAATGTACATCATATGGTCTGGCGCGTGCAGTACGGCCCCTGACATATTCACGCGGTTTCATTTGGAAACGACATTGTGAAGACAGTTTTTTGGGACATGACTCAGCATGTCCATTTGGTCAATCGAACTTGACCTGATTTCAACACAATGATATAGTTGTGTCATGATCCCAGAATTTGGTCCTGGCGGCAATCTTCCCCCGGGTATTCACTGGGCCACCTGGGGTGAACTCCATGAGAGATTTGGGACAACTCCGTGGCGTCGGCAATTGCTCGTTGGACTTCGACTTGCCGTTGAGAACCTGCGTCAGGCTGGTTGTCTTACAGCTTACGTAGACGGCAGCTTTGTTTCATCGAAGTCTGAGCCTGGAGATTTCGACGCGTGCTGGGAGGAGGCGGGTGTGGATCTGGAGAGGCTCGACCCCATACTGCTGACATTTGCAGACGGACGCGCTGCTCAGAAAGCCAAGTACGGCGGTGAGCTATTTCCGTCGTCGGCGATAGCCGGCTTTGAGGAAGGCGTCTTCCTGGACTTCTTTCAGACCGATAAGGATACGGGTGCCAGGAAAGGCATCGTAGCCTTAGATCTAGGAAATCTAACATGATCAAGAATGAAAGACAGTATCGAGTTACCAAGGCACAGGCAGAAAGGTTTACCAAGGCGCTGCGCAGTCTTGATGCCGGCGGCCCGGATCGGTCCGAAGTGACTTCACGTCTGCTTACTGTGCAGAAAGAGGCGCTACAGAGCCAGCTATCTGACCTGGAAGGGGATATTCAGGAGTATGAAGCGCTAAAGGCGGGAAATTTTGCTTTTGAGCAGTTGGAGGACATTTCGGAACTCCCCCGGCTCCTGATCAGGGCACGCATTGCGAGCGGGCTCAGTCAGCGGGGCTTGGCTGACCGCCTTGGACTGAAGGAGCAACAGATTCAGCGCTATGAAGCTAACGACTATGCATCTGCGAGCTTCACCAGGATCAGAGAAATTGTATCCGCACTGGGTGTTGGGGCGAGTAATGGGTGATAGTTTCCATTTCATTCGAGCCAGATGCGGGAAGAGCGGTGCGTGGGAACTGCCATAGGTGCAGGGCAGTGGGAGATGCTTTAACTTGCGGGTGCATCCCAGATTTGGGGTGGGAACGGTCTGGCGGGGAATCAGTGCCAGTGGTGGCTGGAACTGTTTACCGTCTTTGGGCGAGACGCAGTGCAGGCGCCAGGCCTGGCCGTAGGGTGGAGTCCGTCAGTTGGGGAGGGTGCGAGGGCAGGTACAGGGCCGGCACGTACGGGGACCTGATGGGACCGGCGGGACGTGGTGTGGCCAGACACCTTCGATTGGGCACCTCTTACGAATATCGACACCAGGTCGGCGAGGGATGTTGTAGGAGAGGGGGCGTTGCGGGGGCGGAGCCCCCCCACAAAGGAGGGCCCAAAAAGCCCCACCCCCCACAACAGCAGAGGTTATTAGTCAATATTTAATAATTAATATTAAATTACGGCGCATAAACAGGCGGAAACAAGAAAGGGAACAGAACCAGGAGA
>JAJEDI010000041.1 GCA_022821585.1 Caldilineaceae bacterium | reverse complement strand
TTCCTTTCCCCCCCTTCAACAACCCCCCCCCCCGGGCCGGGGGGCCTTGTTGCGGGGGGGGGGGGCGGGGGGGCCCGCCCCCCCCCGCACAAGGGAGGGCCGAATAGGCCCGACCGCCCAAAACTGCAGTAGTTGGTAGTCAGTAGTCAGTTGTCAGAGAAGGCAATACCTCTGTCGCGGAGTGGCTATGATGCAGCTGCTTCCAGAGGAGTAAGGCAACTCGCCCCCATTATGGGTTGAACCCCGTGTCCGGATGGAGTTGAAAGTAGCCGACAACTGAGGTACCTTGGGTAAGCTACTTTATTGGCGCATACTCGCCAGGACACGGACCAATTGTGGCTGAATGCGAGGCACCGGCCCACGGAGGCAGTGTCCGCATAAGTTCGACCGCATCAGGCCCCGCCTGCCGCCTTACGCCGCCACTGGGCGTCGTCAGCCATCAGACATGCCCCTGAGTGATGACGAATCTTGTCGGTTCCAAACCACTTACAATTTGGCTCCTCTCCCCTTACCACACTGGAAGCCACAAAGCTTGGGCTGAAGGCTACCAGGCCCACAGCCGTCATTCAGTACAACTCTTTACTCTGGCCGGCCGATTCTGGAAATGGCGTATGCAAGGGGGCGCAATCGAACTGGCCGCCCAAACGAGTGCGACTGACCTCGGTCTATCTCCCGACCTGGTACTCGCCACCGACATGACGAATCTGCCGGCATGGCTCGCGCTGGTGCGGGGGAAACTACCGGCGCAAACCAGGACCGTTCTCTATATGCATGAGAACCAGTTGACCTATCCCTGGCGCCCCGGTGAGAAGCCGGACTTGACCTACGCAATGATCAACTGGCTGAGTCAGCTCTGCGCCGATCTGGTCCTTTTCAACTCCGAATTTCATCGTCGCAGCTGGTTCAGGGAAGTCCCAAACCTGCTCAAGCACTTTCCCGACTACAACCACCTGAATCTCATAGGAGAGGTGGGGTCCCGCGCACGCGTGATGCCCGTCGGTATCGACTTTCCGGAGGAAAATCGCCGTCGAGCTGGCACAACGACGCCGTTAATTCTGTGGAATCAGCGCTGGGAATACGACAAGCGTCCGGATCTCTTCTTTGACCTCCTATACAGGCTGGAGGCGACCGGGCGCGAATTCAGACTGGCGGTGGCCGGCGAGAACTTTCGCAATGTGCCTGCCGAGTTTGACGAGGCCGCGTCGCGCCTCGCGCCTCGAATCGAACAGTGGGGTTTTCTGCCGTCGAGGAAGGCGTACCTGGCGCTCCTGGAAAAGTCGGACCTTGTCGTCAGCACGGCAGAGCATGAGTTTTTCGGAATCAGCATTCTGGAAGCGGTCCGGGCCGGGGCGTTTCCTCTCCTCCCGAACCGTCTCAGCTACCCCGAACTGATTCCGGCCGAGCTGCACGCGGCGTGTCTCTATTCCGACGAAGGCGAACTTTTCGAGATGGCGTGTCGTCGCCTGGACATGCCGCGGCCGGCGCCTCCTTCACTGCAGAGGGCAGTGCACGAAGCCTACGCCTGGCCTGTCGTAGCCGGAGCTTACGATAACCTTTTCGAAGAACTGGCAGGAAACCCCGATTTCGGAGAGAACAAGGTTTCCTGGGCGACTAGCCAAAGGTGACGAGGCCTACTCATTTTTTTTGGGCTGCCTGGAAAGCAATCTCACATCTACCGCAGCGTCACCCTTCTCGGTTTCCTCCACAGCAAATTCGACCAGGTCACCCGGCCGCAGGCGAGCCACACCGTCGAAATGGGAACGGTGGGCAAACAGGTCGGCTCCATTTGACCGCGAAATGAAGCCATAGTTTCTGTTCGGGCTGTACCATTTTACAAGGCCGCGTTCGCGCCTGCCTTCCGGCAGGAGAAAATCGCACCCCAGGCAGAGTGAGGGGGGCTCCTGTCCTTGACTCTGCCTTCTTTTGTCTTCCAGTGTCCAAAGAAACGTGACACCGCAACGTTCACAGACGATCATTTCATCTGAAGAAGACATTTTCGAGATTGTCCTGTACTGTATTTGTTCCCGGGCAGCCAGATAGAGGATAACTCCGACCTGCCTGATTTGACAACGCACAACAGTCCTGATACGATCGGTTGCGAGTTGATTCCTGCAGGTTGTGCGGCGACGTAGCCAAGTGGTAAGGCAGGGGTCTGCAAAACCCTGATCGCCGGTTCGAATCCGGCCGTCGCCTTAAACCGCTCATTCGAGCGGTTTTCTTGTTTGACGCCGAAGTCAATCCATAGCAATCTATTAAGTACTGTCATTTGACTTTTCTCTTCCACTGATTCTGTTCTTCGCGTTTGTAGAGATCATTGGTGTGATACAATTTAGAGTGCGGCCCCCGTTCTTTTGATTCACATTTGCTACGGGAAGATACTCGTCTCCCAAAGTCGTGCGTGAGATTCGCACTGGATGCGCCGTTTGAGGCCTGACCGGCCTGGTGAAGTCACGGGGAGCAGAAGGAACATGAAGGAAAACAGAGCCAAGAGGACTGGAACTGATTTACTGCGCAATGTTGACGAAAAACGAGGAAGCCGGAACTGCTCAAGGAAGGGTCGTACTTCAGTGTTCGAAAATAACTTCATGCACTTCACTCTGAACTGGTTGTACGCCTCGGTGCGGAGTGCAAGCGCGAGGCGTGCTGCTATCGCAACTATTCTTATCCTGGCCGTGCTCCTGGCAATGGGCTGTTCCGGCGACGAAGCTGAGGATGCTGAGTCGGCACTTGAGAATAACCCGTTTGGATTGAACCAATTTGAGGCGCCTCCTCTGGACGAGCTCGTGCCGGAAAGGTTGGGCCCGCGTCCAAAAGGGTCGATAAAGACGGTCGTCGAACATTACCTGCAGCAGTATCAGCCCAACGGAAGCTTGCCGAAACTCTTTGAGACGACCCGCGTTTACGATCGGAACGGTGTACTTCTCGCCGAGTTTTTTGAGGAAGGGCGCCGTACGTGGGTCACTCTCGACCAGATTTCCCCTGCCCTGATTTCAGCCACCGTAGCCACCGAGGACGCTTCCTTCTTCACCAACCGCGGCGTGGACAGTCGTCGGATTGTCGGCGCGGCAATTCAAAACGTACAGACGCAATCGATCGCTTCCGGCGCCAGCACGATAACGATGCAGTTGGCACGCAATCTCTTTCTCGAACCAGAGGAACGATTCGAACAGACGATTGATCGGAAAATCCATGAAATAGGGCTGGCTCACGACCTGACCATTCTGTTCAACAAGGAAGAACTGCTTGAAATCTATCTGAACCTTGTCAACTATGGTCATCTGGCCTACGGGCCGGAAGCGGCGGCGCAGGTCTATTTCGGCAAGAGCGCCATCGATCTGAACTGGGCCGAAGCGACGATCCTGGCCGGAGTGCCCCAGCAGCCGGCGGCATTTGACCTGTTTGCGAATTTCGCCGCCGCCAAACAGCGGCAGCGCGTCGTGCTGGACCTGCTGGTGCGTCATGACTTCCTTTCGCAAGAAAAGTCCGATGCCATATATGAGGAGGAGATCTTCCTGATCGGCAGCTCAGAAGAGCAAGACTATCTGGCGCCCCATTTCGTACTTTATGTAGAGAAAGCGCTCGAGAGGCGGATGGCCGAAGCCCTGGGCATCGAGAATGGGCGCTGGAAGATGCGCCGGTCCGGCATGCACATCATTACCTCGCTGGACATGCCGATGCAGGTGCTGGCTGAACAGGAGCTGAGGGCCTGGATCGACAAGGTCGGAGAAGCCTACCGGATGACAAACGGTGCAATCGTGGCTATCCAACCGCAGACCGGCGAAGTCCTGGCGATGGTCGGCGGAGTCGATTTCAAAGAAGAGGATGCCGGGCAGGTGAATCTGTCTGTCAGCCTGAGGCAGCCCGGAAGTTCCTTCAAACCAATCCTTTACGCGGCAGCACTCTCGCAAGACCTGATCTCACCTGCCACCGTCATTTGGGATACCCCCACAGCTTATCCCGTGGGCATGGGGCATTTCTACAGTCCCCGGAACTACGACCGGACTTTCCACGGACCGGTAACTGTGCGAACTGCCCTGGCAAACAGCTACAATGTGCCGGCCGTAAAGTTGCTGGCATCGCTGGGCAATGAACGCCTCGTCTCCAAGGCAGAAGAGTTCGGAATCACAAGTTTCACGAGGGAGCCGGACAGCTATGGGCTGAGTCTGTCCCTTGGAGCAGGCGAAGTATCGCTTCTCGAGTTGACGAATGCCTTTCGCACTTTTGCCAATCAGGGGCTCTACTCCCTGCCGCAATTTGCCATGTTTATGGTTGACGATCTGGGCCGTTATCGGTCCCCGCCTCCTGTCAAACAGAAACGCATTATCTCTGAAGGCGTTGCCTTCCAAATCACCGACATTTTGAGCGACAACGAGGCCAGGAAACCGGCCTTTGGCTTAAACAGCAGACTCAAACTTAGCCGTCCAGCTGCCGCGAAGACGGGAACGACAACGAACTTCAAGGATAACTGGACAGTTGGCTTCACAAAATACCTTGTGGCCGGGGTCTGGACCGGGAACAGCGACGGGACCACCATGTGGGGCAATAGCGGTGCGGCCGGCGCAGCGCCGCTCTGGCATAACTTCATGGAGGCAGTGATTGCCGACAAAGGAATGAGGGAGTTGATCGGGGCCCCCGAAGACCCAAACCTTTGGGAGTTCGATGTACCGGGCTCTGTCGTCCAACTGCCCGACTGCCCCCCGGCCGTGCGCTGCCGCACTGGAGGCGAATACTTCACGTCCAGCTGGCTGAGCAAGACACGTGGAAACGGCCTGCTGGCAGGAACCGTTGTCACCGGCAGGTCATTGCCGACCCATTTCGCACGCTCGAGCGACTTTGAAGACCTGTCCTATTGTATCGTCGACGAATCGGCCGGGGCTGTCAACGGCGGCAGAACAAACAGTGTACCCGAGACCCGGGCTCTGCTACGGATTTCAAGCTGGGTTGGCCTGGCATTTCCTCCAGGCTACTCCACAGTGGGCAGGCCGCTCAGGCCGATGCCGGAGATACAAGTTGATGAGGACGACGATGGCTTGAATACGCCGCCACCCCAATACAGGGAGGACCTGGTTTACATACCCTTTACTGAGATAGAAAAGTTCAGGTTGCTTTCGTACAGCATGCAAGAGGGCATATCCGTTTCGCTCGGTTCGTGTTCAAATCTCCGTTACTATACAGCCAGATCCGGTGACAGCTGGTCGGGACTGGCCCGCGCCCACGGTCTGCCCGAGGGCGTTCTGCGAAACGCCAATCTGCACGTTAAAGGTTCGCTCAATGGGGAACGGTTACTCTTGCCCCGCGTTATCCCTATTCGGCTTCATGAAGAAAGCATGATTCACGAAGTGGAGTCGGGGGATTCGTGGGTCAACATCGCCGCAAAGTACGACGTCCCTATCAGCCTGTTACGCGCGGCCAATCCAAACGCGATACGGCCATATTATATCTTGCGTCCGGGGGATCTGCTGCACATCCCGGAAAATCTGGAGATCTTTCAGAACCCGTTCAAGTAAGCGACCCGTCGCGTCGCCGGCTATCCAGATTGACAGTTGCAAGGCGGAGCCTACGTGGCGTGCAAAGAGACTCGAAGTACAACTGCCTCAATTCGCCGTATGCGTGGAACCACAACGCATAGTTTCGTCGTTTTTGAAACGAGGCGAAAACTCCATAATCTGGCCCTTTCATATCCAGGTAGTGGCGTAGACGCCACAGTTCAGGAACTCACCAGCACTGATAGAGACTGCGAAGGCGCATGCCTGGATTTCCTCTCGAACGGCGCACCCTGTTTCTGGTTCTTCTACTGTTGTCTCTTATCCTGGCCGGCTGCGGTTCACGCCGCGGCGCTGTAGGGCGAAGGCCGGCAATCTCCCTGTCCGATGTTGCGGAAGCCTATCTCCAGATTTACCAGCCAGGTCCCCTTCCCCGTGTCTTTCAAACAACATTCGTATACGACCGCAATGGGGAACTGCTTGCCGAGCTAATCGGTGAGGGCCGTCGAGAATGGGTATCGCTGGACCGAATCTCCCCGCACCTGATCAACGCAACCATTGCAACTGAAGACGCAACGTTCTTCACCAATCCAGGGGTGGACCCGGTTCGCATCGCCGGCGCCGCGCTCCAGAATGTCGAGCAAGGGGAGATCGTCTCAGGTGCAAGTACAATTACGATGCAGCTGGCACGCAATCTATTCCTGGGCTCCGAGGAACGTTATGATCAGACTTTCGATCGCAAAATCGCGGAAGCCGGACTGGCGAGTGAACTGACTCGGACCTACACCAAAGAGGAGCTACTCGAGCTGTATCTGAATCTTCTCAACTACGGCAACCTTGCATACGGCCCCCAGGCAGCCGCCCGCACCTACTTTGGTAAGCCGGCATTCGACCTCAATCTGGCCGAATCAACGCTGATTGCCGGCATTCCCCAGTCGCCGGCCCGCTTCGACCTGTTTCATGACTTCGAGTCAGCCAAGGAGCGGCAAAGGACGGTCCTTTCGCTGATGGTCCGACATGGATTCCTGACGCTTGACGAAGCAAATGCAGTGTTTTCCACAGAGGTGGATCTGGGCGGTTCGCCGGAGATTCACCCGCCGTCTGCACCGCATTTTGTCGACTACGTGGTCCGTGAACTGGATCGGTCCTGGGGCGAAGGATATGATGTAAGGCGCGCCGGCTTTCATATCTACACCACGATCGATATGGCATTACAGAATACGGCCCAACGGATCGTTTTGCAGAAGGTTGCGGATCTCCGATCTCGTTTCGACATGAACAATGGAGCGCTCGTCGCCCTCAGGCCGGGAACGGCGGAGATTCTGGCCATGGTCGGCAGCGTTGATTACGCAAATGAGGAGATAGACGGCCAGGTCAATGTCGCAATCAGCCCCCGGCAACCGGGCAGCGCCATCAAGCCGCTACTCTACGCAACGGCCTTCAGTGACAATCTCATCAGCCCGGCGACGGTCATCTGGGATACGCCCATCACCTATACAATCAGCACAATTGAGCAATATGAGCCACTCAATTACGACCGTACGTTTCACGGGCCTGTCACGGCGCGGGCGGCGCTCGCCAATAGCTATAACGTCCCAGCGGTAAAGCTGCTGGACGCAGTAAGCGTCGAGCGCATGTTGGAAGCTGCTCGCAGTATGGGCGTCAGCAGCCTGCATCGGGGTACCGACTGGTATGGTCTGAGTCTGACTCTGGGGGGAGGCGAGGTTACCCTGCTCGATCTGGCCACCGCCTACCATACAATCGCCAATCTAGGTGAATACAGATCTCCACGATATGTACTCACGATCACCGATGGGCAGGGCCAAACGCTTCTCGAAGACAGTTCGACCGATGGCGTGCCAGTAATCTCTGAGGACGCCGCTTCTCTGGTTATCGATATCCTCAGCGACGACCCCGCGCGGGTACCGATGTTTGGCGCCGGTAGTCAACTGACGCTGAGCCGGCCTGCGGCGGCGAAGACCGGTACAACTGACAACAATCGCGATGCCTGGACGATGGGGTTTACACGCCACCTGCTTGCCGGCGTATGGGTGGGCAACACCGATGGCCGCCCCATGCGCAACGCAACCGGAGCCGGCGCGGCCGCGCCCGTGTGGAACGAGTTCATGCGCACTGTCCTCGCGGAGCCCGGTCTTCTTGACCTGCTACAGGCACCGACCGCCGATGCCGACTGGGAGTTTCAGAAAAGCGAGGGCGTGACTCTTTTGGACGTCTGCCCGCCCGGCCTGACCTGCAGACAAGGCGGCGGCGAGGCCTTCAGCTCATCCTGGCTGGATGCCGCCGCCAAATTGGGCGAGGGCGGGCGGCTGGAAGTTGGCAATGAGAATGACACTGAACTTCAATTCACGGACGCACTCCCCTTGGTCGACAGTGTCGAGTACATCCCTTCCGCGCCTGTCTATGTGAAGCGTCAGACAGGCGCGGGTCTGGAAACACCCCTACTTGGCTACTGTGGTCACAAGGAAGGCGCGCGGCGCACCCTTCTGGCTCTACCCGATCCCTTCGGGTTTCCGCAGGGCGACCTCTCCAGTTGCCAGAACTGCTGGTCGACAGATGAGGAAGACGCTGAGGCCATTGACGAGGGCAGGCTGCTACGGGATAGGAGAGGCGCGCTACTATGGAATCTGGGGCGTGGTTTTCCGGTCTACCTGGGCCAGTGTGCCGAAATGGGCCAGATGGCTGCCTACACCGGACTGTCGGTCGGCATCGATTTCGCCAACGCCGGCACCCTGGTTTCTCCCGAGTTTTTCTCAAGCGGGCAGCTGTCACAGGTGAGCAGCACCAACTTTCTGGGACCTCACCACTTCATTCTCGACCGTCTCTGGCATGATGACCAGTGTCCGGGACAGTACGTGATGGGACAAGCAGTCGACGAACGAGGAGTCGCACTACCCGGAGTTTCAATTCGCTTGATAGACGCCTGGGACAACGCATACGAAACTGTCTCCAAGAGCGGAGCAAATGACACCGGTCGGTTCGATTTTCCAATCTACGGGCGGGACGCCCCCCAGCGCTTCACCTTGCAGATCCTCGACGCCAGCGGCACTCCGAACAGCTCCCCGATCGTCGTCCCGCATCGGACCGACGAAAACAGCAACAAGCCCTGCCATCACCTGATTGTGCGCCGCCAGTCGTAGCAATGGTATATCAACGATTACAATGCGTTGTGCCTACGGTCGCGCCACAAGACAGTCTTGGCAGGCTATATTGAAGGGAACACATACCGATAGCAGGCACAAAGCTGTTGGGATTTGGCCTGGGAATTAGATAAACTGGACAGAATACGAGCAATGTCTCCGACACGAATCCGTATTCCGAGGCTTTGCCTGTGGTCGATGTAGAGTTTTCGCATTCGGCCGTATGGAAGGCTGGCTTTCCAACTGTACGGGAATCTGGAGGGAATCGATGCATTTCAGAAATTCATGGCGCTATGTTTGCCTCGCCGCAGTCCTGGCGCTGGTTCTCGTAGCAGGCCCTTACGCCTTGACTGCGCAGGGTTCCGTCGAAGATTCGACGGTAAGCGGGCAGTTGAACGAACAGTTCGCTAAGCATTACCTTGGTCTGCAAGTCATCGATACATCACAACCTGTTACGATAAAGATGGATTACCAGCCGCAGCACAGTCATACACTGGACGAAAGCTCCGGTTTCTATGTTTTCAATCAGTCCGGTTTCGATCGCTACATTAACGCCGCGCCGCCTTCGGAATCTGCGTTCCGCACAGGCACGCAAGAGTCGATGGGCGGTGTGAAGCGGAAGGTCACCCAGATAGGTGCTGACGATGTATCCGAAATCGTAACCATCGTTGTCTACAATGATTCCACGATGGACCTCTCCTATACGTTGACGGGAGAAAACGTGAGATTTGTCGATGAATCAGGAGAACAGGTTGTAGGCGGCAGCACGCCTGGCGTGCCGGCCACCGCCACGCCTACTTCTGCAGGGCTTCAAGCGGCCGCTGCGCCTGCTGCAACCCCGCAGGCCGTGGTGACCACGAGCGCCGTGCGGTCGACCTGGGTCAGAGGCGAGCTGAATGAACAGTTCGATAAACACTACCTCGGACTATCAGTTGTCGATACAGGGCAGCCGGTGACGATCAAGATGTCGTACGATCCACAGGACAGTTATCAGATCGACGAGAGTGCCGGCTTCTACGTTTTCAAACAGGCGGGATTTGACCGTTACATCAATGCTGCGTCCCCTGAGGACAGCGTCTTTGCAACCGGCTCATTAGATACGATGGACGGCATCAAGCGTAAAGTCGTCGAAATCGGCATCGACGACGTAGGTGAAATCGTCACTCTGGTAACCTACAACGACACGACAATGCCCTTTTCCTATACTTTGCAAGGAGAGAACATCCTTTTCCTTGATGATTCCGGTGAGCAGGTCGAAGGTGACAGGGTGGTTATCCAGCAGCCCGCTGCGGGAACCGCTTCCGCATCCTCGGCAGCCGGAACCGAAGTCTCTCTGGGCAGTACTTACACCGTGAAGGCGGGAGATACGCTCGGCACCATTTCCTCACAAGCATACGGCAGCACAAACTACTGGTCTTCGATCTGCACGGCAAATTCGCTTTCGAACTGCGACCTGATTGAAGTGGGTGACGTGCTGACGATTCCGTCTCAGGCCGATGCCGACGCCTACCTTGGCGGGGGAGTCCCGACACCCGCCGCGACGACTGAAGCCACTGCAGTCGCGACGCCAGCACCGACAACAGATGCCATGCCCGGGGCAACTGCGACGGCCACACCCGAAGCGACGGCGATGCCAGAGGCAACGGCTACGGCAATGCCGGCTGCAACACCGGCTGCAACGGCCATGCCGGAGCCAACCAGCGATACAGGCATGATGGAGGACGATCTCATCGAAGTCGCCGAAGACTACGAACAGTTGGACATATTGCTCCTTGCCCTGGACCTGGCCGGCTTGACTACGTCCGTTGCCGACGGCGGCCCCTATACCATCTTCGCCCCGACCAACGCCGCGTTCGCCTCGCTGCCCGAAGCCAGACTGGACATGCTGATGGCCGACTCGGAACTGCTGGCAGACACGCTCAGGTACCACGTCGTGTCCGGAAAGCTGATGGCCTCCGATCTTGCAACGCAAACGTCGCTGACCACGCTCCACGGTGGGAACATTGAGGTCAGTACCAACGATGACGGCTCTCTCGCGGTCGAGGGAATCAGCATCGTGACTTCCGATGTGGAGGCATCCAACGGGGTCATTCACTTCATTCACCAGCTATTGCCGGACCCGGATGAAAACAGCTCGCAATAGCCCTATCGCCAGCTAAGGTCACCGTACACAATACAGTCTAAGGGACGCCCTCAGTTTAACGAACGAGGGCGTTCTTCTTTTGTCATGTGCGCACAAGTGTGCTAAGGTTTGGCTATGGAATCCTTCGAACAGAGTTACGTTGCGGAGTCGCCTGGCGACCTCCATCAGATGGTGGTAATGGAAGACGCGGGACGCTATGGCAGCGACAAGGGCGAAAGCCAACCTTCCCCCCTGACCAGCGCAGATCTTGACGCCTATTTTGGCGCTGCCGGTACTTTGTCCTCTCTCATGGCGGACTTCGAGCTGAGACCGGGCCAGTTGGCAATGGCTGAGGTCGTCAGAAAAGCGATCCTTGAACGGCGCCCGGCGCTGATCGAGGCCCCGACGGGAACGGGTAAATCGATAGCCTACCTGCTCCCGGCAATTCTGAGCGAAAGTACCGTAGTCGTCGCCACTGCAAATAAATCCCTGCAGGACCAGCTGTTTCGGAAGGATATCCCCTTCCTGAGTAGAGTGCTGGACCGACCGATAGACGCCATTGTTGTCAAGGGTCGCAACAACTACATCTGTACCCACAAGTGGGAAAAAGAGGCGATGGAAAGAGGCCGGCTTGCTTTTCTCGATAGAGAAGACGAGCAGGTCGCCTTCCTGCGAAAGTGGCTTGAAAGTACCGACAGTGGGGATGTAGACGACCTGCCTTTTGTCCTGAATAACGATCTGAGGCCCCGAGTCGTCAGTTTTCCCGATGACTGTATAGGCCGCAGTTGCCTCCATTTTGGAGACAACTGCTTTGTAAATCAGATGCGGGACAAGGCGCGAAGAGCGCAGGTGCTCATTACCAATCATCATCTCCTCCTCAATGCCCTGGAGTTGGGGGAGATGGGGCAGGCGATTCTACCAGAAGCTGCAATCTACGTAATTGACGAGGCGCATCAACTGGAAAACACGGCTACCTCGGTCTTTGAGGAAGAAACCTCCAACTTTGCCCTGGAACAGCTGCTGGCAGGAGCTATTTTCAGAAAGCAACTGGAAGACACGCGGCTCGACGATTTGGTCCTGCAGAACGGAATGGCATTTGCCGAAGTTGAACGGATTTCAGATAAAGGAGTTTTTCGAATAGATGCCGATCTGCCTGAGCTAAAGAAGCTGGCAGGGGAGTTAAGCTCGTTGCAGGACGAAATGCGCCAAGCCAACCCTTTCCGTCGTCAGAACGAAGAGGGCCACCCGCCCCTCTCTGCTGAGGAATCCGAAGAGGAAGCCAACTACGAACTGGCGGTGAAGGGGCTGGGTTCTCTGGCAGGCAAACTGAAGGCGGTGGCAAGCAGCTCGAGGGACGACCTTACAGTACGCTATGCCGAACGGATAAGGGGCTCTCGCCGCCTGAGCATTCGTCTCCATGCCGCCCCGATCGACCCGTCACGAGACCTTGCCCGGCATCTGTTTGCTGAGGAGGGACGCACCGTAATCTGCACGAGCGCCACCCTGGCAACCGACGGCAGCTTCGAACACTTCAAAGTCAGGTGCGGCGTGACCGGCGACCCGCTGGAGCTCGTCGCTGATCCCGCTTTCGACTACTCGCAACAGGCCCTGCTGTACCAGCCTGCACTGCCTGCCTTCGACTGGAGAGACAGAGCCCCATTCTACGATGCCGTCGCGGCTGAGATCAAGCGGCTGTTAGAAGTAAGCCGGGGAAGGGCTCTGTGTCTATTTACCAGCTGGACCGGTCTGCAACAGGTGCATGAGAGGTTGAGTAATGTCCCCTGGCCTTTACGGGCCCAAGGTCAGCGCCCCCGAAATCTGCTCCTCGATTGGTTTCGCAACACACCGCACAGCGTTTTGCTGGCGACCAAGTCATTTTGGGAAGGTGTCGACCTGCCTGGAGACGACTTGACCCTGGTCGTTCTGGATAAGCTGCCATTTCCAACCCCGAGCGATCCACTCCATGAGGCCCGAACGCAGGCACTTGAAGAGATTGAGGAGGGCAGCAGCTTCAGTAAGTATATGGTCCCGTTGATGACGCTTACGCTGAAGCAGGGATTCGGTCGCCTGATCCGGCGGACGGCCGATCGCGGCGTCGTGGCAATTCTGGACGAACGACTATCCAGCCGGGGCTATGGCAGCCGGGCTCGCCGCGATCTGCCCCCTGCGCAGTTCAGCCGCAGCTATCGAGCGGTTTACCAGTTTTATCGGGAGGCGCTTGCCAGCCAGGCCGACTTTTCCCTGAACGTTTTCGCCTCCGAATCTGAAGAAGATTCATCCCTCGATTGGGGCTGGCGGTTGACGCGGTTGCAGGATGGCATGACCGACGAGAAGACCGGAAAACTGAGTGAGGGGGACCACACGGCGGCAGAGGTCCATGCCGCCGCTGCCGGCCTGGGCAATCTGCGTGAACGCGTAACCAGAGCCGAACGCAATACACACAGCTTCGGCGTAGAACTTCGATGCAGCGCGGAGACAGTGCGCCGGTTGAATGCCGGCACACTGCCCGTTGCTGTAAAGGATAGATGGCTTTCCGAGCGCGCAGCGTGGAAGTCGTTGGACGTGATTGGCTTGCCGCCCGCAGAGGGGACGTAAAGGCGGCTGAATATGTTCGGCAGCGGAATGTATGTTTCTACAGGTCGAGAGCCAGTATGCCGCGGGCATTCTTTCCCGCTTCCATGTCGGCAAAGGCGTCGTTGATCTGTTCCAGTTGGTAGGTCTGCGTGATCAGCTCATCGAGCTTGAGCTTCCCTTCATCATATAGACGAAGGTATTCGGGCATGTCCACCCGCGGACGGGAAGTACCGTAGTATGAGCCGAGCAGGCTCTTTTCGCTCCAAATCAGCTCCTGAGGAGGAATCGGTACTGTATCGTCATGGCGCGCCAGGCCAATCGCCACGGCAGTCCCAGCCGGGCGGACCATATCGAAGGCCTGCCGGATCGTCACCGAATTGCCAATCGCCTCAAAGGCGTAGTCCACGCCCAAACCGCCTGTCAGCTCTCTGACAGCCTCGACAGGATCCACCTCGGATCCGTTTACTGTGTCCGTCGCGCCGAACTGTCGCGCGAATTCCAGTTTCTTCTCAACCAGGTCTACTGCAATGATGCGCTCAGCGTCGGCAATCTTTGCCCCTTGCACCGCATTTAGGCCGACTCCTCCTGTCCCGATTACAGCCACTGTACTTCCTGCCTCAACTCTCGCCGTTCGCAGCACGGCACCCACTCCGGTCGTTACGCCGCAGCCGACAAGCGCCGCCCTGTCCAATGGGTAATCCTTGTCTATCTTTATCAGGGCCTGTTCAGGAACGACCGCCAAGTCTGACATGGTGGCGATGCGGGACATCTGCGGAATGTCATGGCCGGCGGCGTTGTGCAAGCGGCAGGTGTCGTCCAGCAGATAGCCTTTGCGTGCGTCGATGCCCCGGCACAGACAGACGCGGCCTGTCTCGCACATCGCGCACTGTTCACAGTAGGTCACGAACGAAAGAATGACGTGGTCGCCCGGCTTGACATAGGTAACATTGGCGCCTATCCGTTCAACGATGCCTGCGCCTTCATGGCCCAGTGCGACCGGTGGGGGGTAGAAAATCGTTCCGTTTACAACCGAAAGATCGGAATGACACACACCACTGGCACCCATGCGCAACAGGACTTCGTTTTCTTTGGGATCGTCCAGTGTCAGAGTTTCAACAACGACTGGAGCGTCGTGCTCATACACCACAGCTGCTCTTGTCTTCATTCCTCACTCCCTCTGAATAGTTTGATGATGAATCTCCCAATTCGGCCAGTTCAATGAAAGTTACTGACGTCGCGGGCCAACGCCAGAAGATCTTCCGAGTCTGGCTTGGGTCTACTTGCCCTTCCTGCCCGGCAGCCCTATTGGCCGGTTCTGCGGACCAGCCTGTGTGTGGCACCGTGTGTGGGTAGCCTCACCTTTTCGGGCTGATAGCCCCTGGGCTGTACTTCCACCTCCCAGTCATACCCCGATCGATTAATGAGGAAAAGCAGATTACCGCGGTCGCTTTCTACCAGGCGGGCCTCCACCAAAGACCTGTATTCGTCGGGGACACCCTGAATTGTAACATCAGGAGGCAGAGATTCTGGAAGCCAGCCCTCAATCAGCCGGCGCAGTCCCCGATGAAGCGAGGAAAAATAGGAGCGGCCCAAAGCAAACGTAGGGATCAGGAGACGTCCTTCCGGGCCGGAGCTGATCAGCGCCGGTTCGCCGCTGTCGCGGTAGGTCGCGTACGGTTGCCCCTGGTAGTCGTCCAGGAGCACCTGATCGTGAAAGGCGAAGCCGCCGAATTTGCCCTCTTTGTCGTTCACACTCCATCCGGCGATGAAGTAAATTGGGCGAATCCATTCACGGCAAGCAAGGCCAAGCTGCTCGCCCACCTGCTGACACTCCTCCAAATTGGTCATTGGCAGTTCGGCGATCACTCTGCCGCCCCGCTCCTGGTAGGCTCCAAATGCCTTCCCCTCCTTCTCAGAAATCCCCAGCGTGAACGGCACGGCTACCACTTCCAGTTCGCAATCGGCATCGAAGCTATGTGGAACAAAGGTTACCTCGTAACCCAAATCCATGAAGAGCGCATAAAGACCCACCACGGTATCACTCAGAGGCGCCTCGCGTGCGTTCGCCGCCCAAACCATTTCCCTTGTCAAGTAGATGCCGACCCGGGCTGGCACAGTGTTGCCGGCCTCAATCAGGTCTTCGTAGCGCCGAAGATCTGCGATGACACGCTTGGTTGCCAGCCTTCTTTCCGTGTCGTATTCGTCGGCGTCGACCATGTGGTTGATCCACGGCTCCGGCCCCGACATCAGCGGGTCCCAGCGGTAGAAGTAGTGCGCGTGACTGGCGTAACTGAATACCTGGTTTACTTCAGCTTCAATGTTGATCCCTCTCCACAGGATGTCCGATCGGAAGGGGCCGCCCTGGCACTCGGTCAGCCATGCCTGGGCGCCTGGGGCCAGCGCCTTGAGCAGAGCGATCCGCGAACCGGCCTCTGCACCCGTGCGCGGACCGGAGCCCCAGTAGTGGCTCGAGGAGGCGTAGTCCAGCTGCGGCAGAATCCACCAGTCCTGTCCGTTGCGTTGAATGTGATAGGGGTCGGTATAGTTGAAACTTGCGCGTACCCCTGGTGCGTGCTCCTTGATGATGCTGATGCCTCCCAGCAGAAAGTCGTTCAGATTGCGGGCGATGAACTCCCGCCAGTCGCGCCAGAAACTTTCTGTGTCTGTTTCCGCATCCGTGGGAGGCTCCACGGAGGCGAACTCTTCGAAATCTGTTCCCCATCGCTCGTTCACCTGCGCGATTGAGGAGAACCGCGCCGCCAGGTCCTCGCGGTACTGGTCCAGCGTGTGCGGGTTGTAGCAGGAGTGGTCACCCGGGCCGATACTGGGTTCGTTGTGGACGTCCCAATCAATGATTGCCGGGTGCGCAGCGAAGCGCGTGGCGCAGTCGGCCAGGAGTTGGTCCCGCTGCCTGCGGTATTCGGGATGATTGATGCAGGCCCGCTGCCAACTGAAATCGTGTTCATGCTGCGGGTAGGCAACGCCATTCCTGTCAACCACTCTGGCATCGGGATACGCCTCGATGAAGCTATTGTGAACATAGAAGGTCGCGAATCCGAAGAGGACGCCGATGTCAAGTTCCTGGCAGATGTCCAGTAGCCGGCCCACTTCGTCAAGAATGCTGTCCAGGCCGATGCGAATGCGGATTGAGTCGAAGCCGGTATCTTTGATCATCTCCAGATCGCGGCGCCAGTCATCCTCTCCTTGCGGCAGCCATTCCGGGCGCGTTGCCATACCGCCGAACGGATACTCGTAATGGGTGCCAATCAGAATGCCATCTTTGCTGGACAAAGGAGTCTCCTTTGGACCGTGTATGAAGTGAGACCAGGAGTGAGTCCTGTAGGAGAACCTGCGGTCAGATCACCCCTTGATGCCAGTGAGAGCGATTCCCTGGATAAACGTCCTTTGTGTAAAGAAGAATAGGATGATCACAGGCACTGTCAAAACGGTCGTTACTGCCATCATCCAGCCCCACTGGACGCCCACGGTACTGACAAAAACCTGGATTCCCAGGGAGAGTGTGTACTTGCTGGGATCGTTCAGGTAAATTAGCGGCCCGATGAAGTCGTTCCAGCTCCACAGGAATTGAAAAAGCGCCACGGTAGCCAGAGCCGGCTTTGCCAGGGGAAGTATGACCCGCCAAAGGACGCCGAATTCCGAGCAGCCGTCAATAATGGCGGCGTCGTCCAGGTCTCTGGGCAGACTGAGAAAAAACTGACGCAGCAGGAAGATGAAGAAGGGAACACCAAATGCATGGGGCACGATCAGCGGCAGTAGCGTGTTGACCCAGCCGAGACTCCGGAACATGATGAAGAGCGGTATCATCGTGACCTGGTAAGGCAGCATCATCGTCGAAAGCATGGCAAAGAACAGAATGTCGCGGCCATGCCAGCGCAGCCGCGAGAAACTGTATGCGACCAGAGAACTTGAAATTACCGTCAGAAATACCGCGGAAACTGCGATGACCAGCGTGTTGCGGAGTTGCTGAAAAAAAGGAAAGTAACTTAGGGATTTCGGATAGTTCTGCCAATGAAA
The DNA here is from genome assembly GCA_022821585.1 of Caldilineaceae bacterium. Classification (GTDB taxonomy): domain Bacteria; phylum Chloroflexota; class Anaerolineae; order Caldilineales; family Caldilineaceae; genus Bin5. Next base: position 193,727 of record JAJEDI010000041.1, on the reverse strand, counting down.
CGGATCGGGAATCCAGATGGGAGGCAGCGTGAATATCTGGTCCAGATCTTTCAGCGAGGTAGAAACCAGCCAGAAGAAGGGCAGAAAGAACAGAAGACCCACGACGAAGAGTCCAACATGACTGGCGGAATGGCTCAAAGTCTCGCGCTGCGACCTTGAGAGACTGCCAAAGCCGGACGCGCCCACCTGTTGTTGCCGCTTTAGTGTTGTCGTTGTCCTGCCCACAGCCTTATCGCTCCTCGCCTTCGTAGTAAACTAAACGAGCCGAACTGCGAAAGATGATCAGTGTCGTTCCCATCACGACAAGGAATAGGATCCAGGCCATGGCCGAAGCATAGGGCATCTGAAAGAATTCAAATGCGTTTTGATAGAGGTAATAGGCGTAGAACAGGGTCGTATCCAGCGGTCCTCCCCTGGTCATGATAAATGCCTGGGCGAAGATCTGGAAGCCGCCGATGACACCCATGATTACATTGAAGAAGATGACCGGGGACAGCATCGGAAGGGTAACATTCCTGATCCTCTGCAGGGCGCCGGCACCATCGATCATCGCAGCATCGAAGAGATGCTGGGGAATGTCCTGCAGCCCGGCCAGAAAGATCACGAGAGTACCACCGATCGTCCACACGCCCATCAGAATCAAAGATGGCTTCGACAGGACGGGGTCGGTCAACCATCCCGGCCCGTGGACGTCTATGACGCTTAGCGCCGAGTTGATCAGTCCGAATTCAGGGTTGAACACCCACATCCACAGCACGGACGTGGCGACAATCGGGACAATCGTTGGTATATAGTAGACGGTCCTGTAGATCGATACGCCGCGAAGGTTCTGATTGAGCAGGAGCCCGAGAATGATGGCCAGGACGATGTGAAAAGAGACGCCGAAGACGACCATGTACATCGTATTGTAAAGTGAGACCCAGAAGAGATCGTCGTTCAATAATTTGACATAGTTACTCAATCCGACCCAGTGCAAGGGCTGCCCGAAAGTCGTAAACACATTGAGACTGTAGTAGAAGGAGTAGACGACCGGGAAAACCGTGAAACTCAGGAATCCAATAATCCAGGGAAGCGCAAACAGGACGCCAACTCGCAAGCGGCGGCGTTCCTGTCGCGATAATCCTAGTGTCATGACCGCCTTCTCCCGTCTCCCGGCGGGCTGAATGGCCAACCCGCCGGGATTACGTGCCAGGGGACTTTTCTATCAACTGACCTGCTGGCGGAAGTCGTTCAACTCCTGCTGCAGCTTGGCTGTCATATCATCAAGGCCCTGCTGCGGATCGATCTGGCCGTGAATGACTTCGTCCTGGAGCCGTCGGATTTCGGTCTTGTACTGTTCCAGGACAGGAATGCGCGGCCAGGCGCGGCCGCCCTCAGACTCGGTCAGCTCGACATAGAGCTCGTTGAAGGGCAGCGAATTGAGGAACTCAGGATCGCGAGCGGCCTCGTTCAGAGGAGGAACGTCGCCAACCAGGTTGCCGAATTCGATCTGCTGCTGCTTGCCGGCCATGAAGTGGGCCAGCTGCCATCCTCCGTCCGGATTCTTGGCGCCGTTGGGTACGTTGAACATCGCGCCAATCTCAACCAGACTGGTCGGTTCGGTGTATCCCGGACCATACGGGGACTTGAATACCGAGTAGTCAAGGTCGGGCGCATAGCGCGGGATCCAGCTCCGCTTCCAACTGCCGTCTATCTGCAGGACGATCTTGTCGACGTACCAGGGATCCTCTGTCAGAGAGCTGCGGTTGCCGAAGCCGGAAACGTAGCGGTCGATCTTTTCAATGTCATATTTGTCCGCGTAGGACTTGAACCATTCGAGCGTATAGAGCAATGCCTCCTCGGATCCGGCCGTAATTGTGTCGGTATCCTCATCGTAGAACTGAGCGCCGTTGGCCCAGCCCCAGTGCCAGAGACTGCCCGATCGTAGCCAGGGCAGGAAACCCAACCGGGTGATATTGCCGTCGTCATCATGCGTTGTCAGCGCCTCCGCCATCACGTCCAGATCGGCGAAAGATTCGGGCGGGCTGTCTGCACTGAACCCACCCTCTTCCAAGAGCGTGTCGTTGCTGTGCAGGGCAAAGACGTTGAGAGTATGCCCCGTGCCCCAGAGGTGCCCTTCCGACCAGAGTGCGTCCCACGCCGGCTTGGACCAGCCCTCGCCGTCAAAGCCGTCACGTTCGGCATAGTCCTCCAGCGGGAGCAGAAGTCCGCGGGGACCCCACGTATAGGCCTGAGACCAGAGCGATACCATGTCGGGGGGATTCCCGCCCTGAATCGCAACCTGTGCCTTCTGGGTGACGTTGCCCCAGCCAATCGACATGAAAATGGCGTTTTCGCCGGTCTGCTCGTTAAAACGCTCGACCTGGTTCTGTGCCTGCGCGGCCTCCTGCAGGCCGAACATCGACCAATAGATAATAGGGAGGTTTTCCTGTGCCGGCGCGGCTGCCTCTTCCGCAGCCGGCATGGCTCCCTCAGGCACGACACAAGCGGCCAACGCGGCGCCGCCAGCACCGAGTGCCATGGCGTGCAAAAAACTGCGGCGACTCATCTTCTGGTGAGAATTTCGAGTGTCGGACATGTTTCCCCCTTTGAACATGGGTTGGGCCGTGCCGCTGGACAGGAAACTGCCTGCCGCGGACCACGGCCATTCTGCTTTGTTGGGTGACAGCAAATACTGTCCCCGATGTTCCCTCTTCCAAGTTTGCCTGAGAACCTCCTTTCAGTGTAGGCGATGGTCCGCCTGAACTGCGCGCTTTGCTGGAAGGTTTCCTCGCAGTTGGAGGGTTCGAAGGCCGACCGCCACGCCCAGCCAAACACAGTTGACAACCTGTCTGTCTCCTGCGATTACCACTCCCAATGCGAGACCTCGTGATCCAGACCAATGACGAAGATGTATGGTTTCATCGACCCGTTGTGGCGGTCCAGGTAAGAAGTATTCACATGAACGACCTTCTCGTCCGACAGGTAGCTGACGACCACCGGCGCTCCCGAAATCGTGTTGGTGCCGCTGTATAACACGATGTTGCCGGAATCCGGCTTGTACATTCCAGACAGTTTCTTCACCGGAGGCAGCACGGGCCCCGTACTCACGCCGACGTCCCCAATGAAATGGAAGTTGAATGCTCCGTCTCCCCCGATCGTTATATTAATTGGGGTGGCCATGTGTCTGACGAGGCAGGTCGCACAATCGAGAGCAGTATAGACCGTGATGCGGACTGCGGCTTGCAAAGTCCGACCGCTATTGTCAGAGACCATATAAACGAAACTGTCATTGCCCGAAAAGTTCGTGTTGGGCCTGTAATTGAAGGAGAGAAACTTCCTGGAAGCATTACTTGTGAACGAAGTGAAAAATCCGAACTCCGGGTTTGTGAAATCAAAGCTGCCAAATTCAGGGACTGAATCATTGCCCAGTACCTCAATGTCGACACTGCCATTCTTGGCGACCGAAACGTAGTCGTCGACCAGGATATTAGGGGACGGGGGAGACTCTGCGAAGATGGGCGTAGCGCCGAAGGCCAGAATGCCCAGGGCGAGAAGCAGCGCCAACACAAGGGTACGGTGCAGACGCGAGCACAGAACGTTAAGGAAATGGTCTGGATGGCCGTTGTTGTCATGAAATAGGGTAGGCATAAGGCATTCTTTCGTGAATGGCTGACGTCAAATGATTCGGGATCAAGAAGGCGTCAAGAGGGTGAATTGAGGCTCCTTACTATCGGCCGGGCTACCTCCCCGCCGGAGAGCCTACTACAATTGACGCACCGGAACCGTGTTAAGTTCCGCGCTCCAGATCAGAACAGCACATCCTTCGGCATGCACAACGGCGGCATGTTTCGGTTAAGAATGCCTGAGCAAACTTTTTGCACCTTCATACTGCCCGACGGGACCTATGGCAGTGCTCTGGAGAGTCATAAACTAGGGTTGAGCAACCTGGGATGAAGGAAGGATAGGATTCAGTTCCTCTCCAAGTGTCTGGGAGTCAAAGTCGTACAAACAAAGTGCTGACGATGTGCTCCCATGGAGACTTTTGGGAATGGTATCGTATAGCAAGCTGCTAGTCAAGACGCACAAAGGATGACGGCCTGGGAGTTTCTGACAGCGAGTCAACGCCAACCAAATGATTTCTTCTCCTCTAAATCCTCTGGAACGCACCTAGGTACTTCCTTCTCGCCAAATGAAGATGTAGTGTTGACGCGACAAAACCGATGTGCGGCCCGAGAGGAACGGTACCAGACCGCCCGCGAATTCCGTAATAGTTTTTTATGAATTTATTCATAAAAATGTTTGACATGGCCCTCTCATTGTGCTAAGATAGCAGACAACGTGCATTGCTGAACTATTGGAGTACCACTGTGCAGACAGTCCGAAGTCGCATTTTGGAGATACTCAAACAAGACGGCCATACTTCGGTCGGAACGCTGGCCGAACGCCTGGAAATGGCGCCGATTTCGGTAAGGTATCACCTGGACATCCTGCTTTCGGACAACTTGATCACGGTGTCCAAAGCCAAGGGCCGGCGCAAGGTTGGCCGTCCGCAGCAAGTATACTCGTTGACGGCAAATGCCGACGCGCATTTCCCGGACAATTTCGCACTGCTCACCGCTGGCGTCGTTCGCCAGATGAAGCAGATGCTTCCACCTGACCAGATCGACGGCTGCTTTCGAAAGCTGGCGCAGGAGATGGCGCAGCCAGTTGTACTCGACTGCCCGTCCGACGAGAGACTGGATGAACGAATGGATAGGGTCGTCGCCTTCCTCAACGAGAGAGGGTACCTGTCCCACTGGGAGCCGGCGACCGGCTCGCTGCATATGCACAACTGTCCCTACACAGGCGTGGCCGCTGAGCACAAGGAACTCTGTTGCATGGACCTTGCTCTCGTCGAATCTCTCAGCGGACAGAGTTGTGAGCTCGATCAAGCCATTGCCGACGGCCAAAGCTGTTGCAGTTTTCGTGTGCAAGTTGGTTCCGGAGATCCTGTGCCTCGAGCACAGAATGTTGAACTGATCCTCTGACAAGAAGAACAGTTCCCATCGGAAATCTGTAAGTATGCCGACGACACTACGCAATCCCATTCTGCAGGAACTGCCGCTGGCCGAAGAAGCAGTGGCCGGGCAGAACGGGCAAAAGCATCGGACCAGATATGGCAGCGTAACTTTGTCGCCTCCGCCGGGCGCCGAGGCACTGGCTGCGATGACTGAGCCGACCCACGATAGCTACGGCCGCCGTATCCGCTATTTGCGCATCAGTCTGACCGACGCCTGCAATCTGCGCTGCGTCTACTGCATGCCGGAACAGATGCAGTTCCGTCCCCGTCACGAGCTGATGTCCGACGACGAGATCATCTTCCTTGTCAATGTCGCCGCCAGCCTCGGAGTGGACAAGATCCGCCTGACCGGCGGCGAACCGACAATACGTCCGGGCGTAGTGGATCTGGTACACCGAATTTCCAATGTTCCAGGCATCCGCGATGTGGCCATGACGACCAATGCCCTGCTCCTGCAAGAGCTTGCACAACCTCTGGCCGACGCAGGGCTGAGCAGGGTAAACATCAGCATCGATACGATCGATCCTAAGCGTTTCCGCCGCATTACGCGCTGGGGCGATATCGATGACGTTTGGCGCGGAATCGACGCCGCTGAAAGAGCTGCGTTGCGTCCTATCAAGTTGAACTGTGTTGTTACCCGCGGCTTTAATGAAGAGGACGTCATCGATCTGGCCGCTCTGACAATGGAAAACGACTGGGAAGTCCGCTTCATTGAGATGATGCCGTTTGGAGAAGTCAGCGACTTCCAGTTGAGCCATGTCGTCTCGTTCAGAGAGATCCGTCAGAGAGTCGAATCGGTATTCGGCGAGCTCGAAGAGGCCAGTTACGACTTCGTCGATCCCAGCCGCCCGTTTCGAATTCCGGGAGCCGCCGGCACGCTCGGTTTCATCAGTAGCGTAACGGAACCTTTCTGCCAGGGTTGCGGACGCGTACGGTTGACTGCAGACGGAAAACTGCGGCTCTGTCTCCTCCGCGATGACGAGGTCGATCTGCTGTCTCCCTTGCGCGGTGGAGCCGATTTCGAAAAGATTCGTTTAATGATGAGAGAAGGCGCGTTTCATAAGCCGTGGGGCCACGGACTGGCTTCAGGTGTCTTTGCCGAAGACCGGGCCATGAACCAGATCGGTGGCTGATTATGAGAAGAATGGGGCTTTCACTGGTCCCGTTTGAGTTGAGTTGCGCGAGCAGGTTTGCCCCTTGTCCGAAAATAGGCCTGAAAACCTGCGCACGCTTCGAAAGTCTTATCGTGAAATCAAGTCAGTTTCATCAACATATTTAAGGAGATTCTGATGGACATTACTCTGACCGACACTGCAACGAAGACAATTACACTTACGGAGACCGCTGCCGAGAAGCTGGGCGGTATCCTCGCACAGAAGGGCCTGCGTGAGTCGCACGCGTTGCGGGTCTTCGTCAAGGGCGGCGGCTGTGGAGGTATGCAGTACGGCATGACTTTCGATGACGACATCCAGGAGGCCGATCAGGTCTTTGAGCAGTACGGCCTGCGCGTCGTCGTTGACCCGACAAGCTTCTTCTATGTTGGCGGTTCCAGCATCGACTACATAGACAATCTGATGGGCGGCGGATTCCACATCGAGAATCCCAACGCCGTGAGCTCGTGCGGTTGCGGGAGCAGCTTCCGCACCAGCGGCGCCCCTGCAGGCGCGGCGGCCGGCGCCGGCTGCGGCAGTGGCTGCGGTCACTAAACGTTGACCCGGAGATGTAAGTCGGCTCAGGCAAAGTAGAGTCCCGCTGTTTACAGGTTGTCCGTCACAGAAACGGGCGGGCAACCTGCGTTGACCTCTTTGCCCTGACCGGGTTGGAGTCCTATGCAGGCCCGCTACTACACATTGAAAGAGGCACGAGCTGCGCTTCCTGTCGTTAAGGCCCTGATGGCGCAGGTTCAGGAGGCGCGCACTGAGATCCTCCGTCTGCGTCCTGAAATCTGGCCCGTACTGCAGAAGGCTGCTCATAACGGCGGCAACGTCGCGGCGGGATCCGTCTACTCCCAATTTGACAAACTGGAGGCAGGCGTAAAGGGAATTCTGAAAATGGGAATCCTGGTAAAGGACATTGACCAGGGCCTCATTGATTTCTTGTCAATTCGCAACGGGCGCGAAGTCTATCTCTGCTGGAAACACGGCGAAGAAGATCTCTCATTCTGGCACGATGTCAACGTCGGTTTCGTTGGCCGTCAACCCATCGATCCCGAAGACTTCTGAATACAAAGCGGGTGAAGCCCCGTCCCCAGCACTCTTTTCCCTATTCATTTTACTTGCCTGCAGAAACAAGAAAACGTGAGTCAAGACGATGCCCAATCCGTATGGCGCTCCGGAAGTCAGCGTGCACGACGTCGCCGCGAAACAGAAGGACGATTCTGAATTCCTGCTTGTCGACGTGCGTGAACCGAATGAACTTGAACTGGCCAGTCTCCCAGACGGAGATTTTATCAACATGCCCTTGAGCGAGCTTCGCGAGAGGCGTCTTGACGCCATACCGGAGAACATTCGCCAGGACAAGGAATTGGAAGTGGTCCTGTTCTGCCACAAAGGACTGCGCAGCGCACAGGTGACCGTCTTTCTGCGGCAACAGGGCTGGTCGAATGCGGTCAGCATGGCCGGAGGCATCGATACCTGGGCTGACGAGATCGACGAGTCGGTTGGCAAGTATGCCAGCCCGTAAGGTCTTTCATTGCCTCGACAGGCAATTGGACAGCCGGCGACAACTGCGAGTCGGCAGTTCCAGGATGCCTGACTCGGTCTGAATCGGATGTTGGAGGAGCAACAGTTGAAGTTGAACTGGCACGGCAACGGGAAACGCAAGAACGATATTGTCTGGATCGACTTGGGCGATCTGGGTGATCTAGTCTATCCGCAGGGCCCCCACGAACAGTGGCAGGACCATGGGCTAGGGCTCTTGCGCACTATCATGCATCAGAACGACCTGAAGACCGACATCGTTTCCACGCGGGCCGTCACCTCCTGGGAGCAGCTGGCGCCAAAACTTCGCGGCTACAAAATGGCCCTGATGAACGTGCGCAGCTACACCTTTCCAGTTGCCCTGAAGGCCGCTCAGATCTTCAAGGAGACCAATCCCGACGGCCTGGTCCTGGCCGGCGGCATGCACGCCACGGTCGCGCCGGATGAAATGGCAGGTGTTGATGCCTTTGATAAGATCTGCCAGGGGGCCGGTGAAGAGATCATTCTCGACCTTGTCAGGGATCCTGGGAGTTTTCCAAGAGTGTTCCTCGGTCAGGGCTCCCGATCCATGGCTGATTGGCCGGAGATCGACCGCGAGCTGTGGCCCAAGCCGGCCAACTGGAAGGAGGCGCTGGCCAATGCCCGGCCCAGGAGGGCCGTGCGCGCCATGAAGCTGGAGCGAAATTTCAACTGGCCGATGGAGCCCGAGTGCGGCTGGGGACCGCCGCCGGTCGCCACCATCATCACCAGCAGAGTCTGCCCCTGGCAATGCGTCTTCTGCAACGAGGCATCCTATATCCCCAACATGGGACGCCGCCCCGTTTCCATGGTCATCGACGAACTCAACGCTCTCGACGAAATGTACGGTGTGGGTTCAGTCGTGATCCACGACTCCATGTTCTTCCAGAACCCGAAATGGCTGCAGGAGTGGATCGAAGAGTATCCCCGCCGAGCCAATAGACTGTGGCCCTACTGGGCGGCCGGGCGCGCTGACACGGTACGCCAGTGGCCCGATCTGTTCACCGCCCTAGTGCGCGAGACGAACTGGAACCTGATCTCGATCGGCTTTGAATCGGGAAGCGACCGCATTCTGAAACTGCTCAACAAGGAATGCACCGAGGAGGACAACAATTTCGCCATCGACCTGGTCAACCGCCTCGGGGATGAGATGGTAGCCGAAGGGAAAGAGCCGCCCGTCTTCTGGTCGAACATCATGCTCGGCATACCGGGCGAAACCGACGAGGACGCCTTCAAAACGATGCGCATGCTCAAACGCATGAAGCGCGTGTTCCCGTCCATCTCCTACTACGCGCCCTACCCTGGCTCGGCACTCGGCTTCCAACTGATCGCCGAAGGCAAAAGCCTCATGAGCAAGGACAACTACCATCGCTTCCCGGACGATGAAAAGGTTAAGGGCGTCAACTACGGATTCTACCGCGAACTGCTGGCAGGAAAGTATGATGCGGAAGTGAATCGCGGGCTATCTGAGGAACAGCAACAGCGGGGCTACGACGGCATGTACCAGCAGGCACTGGTCAAGGCCTGACCGATGAGCAGCTTTTCCAATCCCCACTACATGTATTTGTTCGACATGAAAAACGGCAAGAAAAAACTTGCCTACGGCCAGAGCCCTGAAGACGCTCTCGACATTCTGCGCCTGCGCCTGTCAGAAGAAGAGATGGCCCAAATCAGAGCCGACCAGTACGTGAAGATTAGCCAGCGCAAGCTGCAAGAGTACGTCCACGAACTGGGATAATGCTCCGCTCCACCGCCGCCAAACTTCGTGATGGTCTGCTGGCCGCAAATGGGACGCTCAGGCACCCCTCCCCTCAAAAAGGGCTAACAACCGCCCAGAGACAGGTTCTGCGTTCGTTACAAGACGGCGCCACACTGAAGTCCCACCGCTACTTGGACGGCGGAAAGGAATACCGTCTCCATCCTCTCTGCGGTGACGCAACCCCGGTCTCGGTACAGGAAGTCCGGGGGCTAGAGGAACGGGGCCTCCTGCTCAGCAACCATAAGTTCCCGGCGGCCACGCTTTACCTGTCACAGCAAGGGCGCAAGGCGAATGTGAACGAATAGAGGTTCTGTGGTACGCCTCTCTCCGAAAATCTTCCACTCTTATCCCTCATTATGAACAGTTGAGACCCACCGTCAATCGAGAGCAGTTGCTTCTTCCCACTCTCAGTCTTCTTCTCCTTCACCGGGTAGGACAATCCCAAGATCGTCTGGCGTGGCCGCTCCGTAATGGTTGTCAAACTCTACCCTGGGAAATGAAGTCCTTGATGACAGCACAGGTTCCCCTGGGCCCTGGTCGGACAGTTCGCGGTGGATCTGCTCTGATGCCGCACGAAAAGCCCCAACCTTGATCCCCTGGCACACGTCGGCCACACCGCGCAATTTCGGCAGGCCGCGGCGAAACATCTTTAGGGCACCGCGCCGGTTTCCACGCTCCATCTGCAGAAAGGCCACCCCTACCTGCAAGATGCCCTGGTACACATCGCGAACCGCACGCGATTCCTCGTTCCAGGCCAGTTCCAGATATTCGTGCTGTTCGAAGTACTGCCCCTCGTTAAAGGCCAGCAACCCGGCAACCGCGGCGCGGCTGGGCAACCCGTCGCAGCCTTCCAGATGACGAACTGGCGGGTGTATGTGCCGGTCGACCACGCCCACCAGCTCCTCCATCATTCGGCTGCGTGCCCACGCATGATCGGCGCCGGCTATACGTGCACGCTTAAGCGTCTCTACGTCAACATGGCTGCCGAAAGCAAAGATCGGAACCAGACGCGTGTGCGGCTTCATTTTGCATTGCCGTACAGCCGCCTCCCAGTCTCCGGGCGACTTCAGATCTAGCAGCGCCAGTACGGGGAAGGTCCGCGCAACCGCGGCCACAAATTGGTCTGCTTCATCGATAGTAACCGGCTCGCCTCCCGCCGCACGCACCACGTCCTCCAACCTGACCGAAAAAAACAGGTCCGGCTCAAGAATCACTACTGCCGGTCGGAATTGACCGTTGTCGACCATCTGATCCTCCATAGTCCAGGTCTTGCATATGGCCCACTCTTTTAGATGAAGGCCTCTAAGATACAGTTGAAATCACGTACGTGCCGGCGCCGGATTCTGCCCTCTGTGGCCAGCCCTGGGCCAATCCTGTCATGAACTCAAATAGCACTTTTGCGCCCGCTTCTCCTTTGCCGAAACCTGTGCTACCTCTGGTATACTGATGCCAATAATAGCTGGTACCGAAAGGAAGGAAATGGAAAGTCAGAACAGCGGATCCGAACAAGCCGCCGAACTTTCGTACGAAGAAAGCTACGCCCAGTTGCAAACGATCCTGGAGCGTCTTGAAGCCGCCGATCTACCCCTCGCCGATTCGCTGGACCTGTATGAAGCAGGGGTCAATTTGGCCGCACGCTGCGGCGTCTTGCTCGAAGAGGCCGAACTGCGAGTCAGAAAATGGGAACCGGACGGAACCCTGTCTGATTTGAGTGACACTTCGGATCCCTAGACAGATGCAGCTACTGGGTAACAGTTCTATAATCTGGCTTCCTCTGTCCGCCGGTCTGGTCGTGCAACTCTACAAGTTTCTCTTCGAATGGGTCCTGCGGCGCGACTTCGACCTGCGCGTTCTGGCCCGCGCCGGGGGCATGCCCAGCAGCCATGCGGCCATGGTCTGCAGCCTCGTCTCCGCCATCGGCTATCGTTCCGGTCCCCGCAGCGACGTCTTTGCCCTTGCCGCCATCTTCGCCTTGGTCGTTATGTATGACGCTACCGGCGTGCGCCAAGCCGCCGGAAAGCAGGCCAAGGTCCTCAATCAGATCCTGCGCGAGCTCTTCACCGGTCAACCCGTCAGCGAAGAGGAGCTGAAGGAGCTGATTGGCCATTCACCCACAGAGGTGTACGTCGGCGCGCTTATCGGCACTCTCTACACAGTTCTGTGGTTTCAGCTCGCCTCCTGACGATCTGGCGGGCCCCCTCTTCAGACTCTCAGTTTTTTGGCGAACACTCCCCCAGTTTGTGGAGCAGCTTGCAGTAACCAACCTGGCCCTTGCGGAAGCTGGCCAGGCGGAAGAACTCGTCCGGCGCGTGGATGTTTTCATCTTCGTTGCCGAACCCAAAGCTGATCGTGTCCACTCCAAGTTGCTCTTGAAATACGCCGGTAATGGGGATGCTGCCACCGCTTCGCGTCTGGTAGGGCTCACGGCCGTACATCTCCTTCAGGACGGCGGACGCGGCCCTGTTACCCCAGTGGTCCGCCGATATGCTGTAAGGTCGCCCTAAAATAGACAACGGCGTCACCGAGACCTTCACGCCCTGCGGCACGTTCTGTTCAATATGTTCCTTCAGCAGATCAATGATTCGGGCGGGATCCTGGTCGGCCACCAACCGGCAAGTGATCTTCGCGTGCGCTGAGTTGGGAAGTACCGTCTTGATCCCCTCCTCCTGGAAACCTCCCCAGATGCCGTTCATCTCCAGCGTTGGTCGAACCCACCCGCGCTCACGATTCGTGTATCCCGGTTCACCAAACTCTGCATCCAAACCCAGCTCCTCCAGGTATTCGTCCCCGTCAAAAGGAACACGAGCGATTGCAGCACGCTCATCGGCCGTTAGCTCCACCACATCATCATAGAATCCCTCAACGCCAATCGAGCCGTCGGACCTGCGCAACGATCCCAAAACCTGTGTCAGAGCGTGAATTGGATTCTGGATGCGGCCCCCATGTAATCCGGAATGGAGGTCCGACGTTGCGCCATGCACGTCGACTTGCAGCCCGCACACGCCCCGCAGTGACATGAGCAGGAGCGGCTCGGTCTCGCTGAACTGCCCGCCGTCGGCGCTGACTGCAAGATCGCTGGCAAAGCGTTCCCTGTGTGGCGGCATGAAATCGGGAATATGTGGACTGCCAATCTCCTCCTGGCCTTCGAAACAAAACTTCAAATTGACCGGTGCGCCACCCTCGCTCTGCAGTAGGGCCTCAACCGCGAGAATCGGCGCCAGCATGTTCCCTTTGTCGTCAGATGCCCCGCGGGCATAGACCCGGTCCCCTTTAACCGTGGGCTCGAAAGGCGGGTTCGTCCACAGTTCAACCGGGTCGACCGGTTGTACGTCAAAGTGACCGTAGATCAACGCTGTTGGCTTGCCCGGCGCATGCAACCAGTCACCGTAAACGACAGGGTGGCCCCCCGTCGGCAGCACCTCTGCGTTCTCCACGCCCGCGGCGGTCAATCGCTGAGCGACCCAATGTCCGGCCTGCTCTACATCCTCGGCGCGTTCAGGCAGTGCCGATATGCTGGGTATACGCAGGAATTCAAGCAGCTCTTCAAGAAATCGGTCCTGGTTGGACTCGAGATAGTTCCGGTATTCTGCCATGCTCAGCTCTCCTGATTGTGAGAAGGCTTGTAGCCATTCGGCGCATTCTACTGTAGTGCCGCGGCGCGGGTCAAGAGGAACACTCACGCGAGTGGAACCCAAAATGGGGGCGAACTCGCGCAAATCTCTGGCAACTGTTAAACATGGCCGTTCCACGGTTAACTCTGAGGCAGAGGAAACGGGAGTTCTCTCTCCTCACTCCTCTTCACTCCCTCCTCGCTTTTCTGGGCGGTCGGGCCTATTCGGCCCTCCCTTGTGCGGGGGCTCCCCCCCCGCAACGCCCCCGGCCAACAACATGCCTCGTCGACCTGGTGTCGATATTGGTAACAGGTGCCCAATCGAAAGTGTCTAGCCAGACCACGTCCCACCAGTCCCATCTAGTCCCCGTAGGTGCCGGCCTTGTGCTTGCCCTCGCACCCTCCCCAAACAACGGACTCCACCGTGCGGCCGGGCCCGGCGCCTGCACTCCGTCTCGCCAAGAGATGGTACGCAATTCGAGTCACCGCTGGCACTGATTCCCCGCGCAACTATTCCCACCCTACATGTGGGATGCATCCCTGAAGCGATGGATCATCGCAATCCAGGTCTCTGGAGTGGCCCTGCCCAATTGCGACACCCATTTCAGTGAAACAGGCTACCGTGAATCCTGTCCATCACCAAGACCTTTCCGTTGCAATACGCACTACGCAGTTCGCACTATGAAACATGCAAAATGCAATTCTTGGATTGAATGCAAGTCAAATGTCATCCGAGGAATCTTTCCGAGCGACTCTTATGCCTGCCCGCTCGTTAGCACCTGTGAAACTTCCAAATGCACAAACTCTTTGTCTTCGCTACTGGCTGCGGTAGAATTCTTCACCAAGTATCGGGACTCCCGTCACAGCAAGAGTAGGATTCCAGATGAAAGAGCCACGAGACTGCAAGTCGCTCGGCGAGATAAGGTCGCAAATCGACCAATTGGATCGGTCCCTCATCACTGCCATTGGCTGCCGCCAAAAGTATGTCCATGCAGCTGCCCGCTTCAAACGTAGCGAAGACCAGGTACATGCCCACGATCGCCAGCGCAGCATGGTGGCGGCCCGTCGACAATGGGCAGAGAGCGAAGGCGTAGATCCTGATCTGATAGAGGCGCTATTCCGCACTATGGTCGACCACTTTATCAGGGCGGAATTGGAGGTGTTCGCAGAATTAAGTGGTCGAGAAGCGGATAACCAGACCTCAACGTCTCCGATCGATGCGGCTGACGGTGGACTCTCCGATGGGGCCGACTTCAAAGGTTCGTGACCGCGTGAGTACCCGGACCAATCCGGATGACTGGCGGGCCGGCCGCCGCGTAGCCCTTGTCCACGACTGGCTCAATCAGATGGGTGGCGCAGAAAACGTGCTCGAAGAGTTCGTGGACCTCTTCCCAGGCGCGCCGGTCTACACCAGTATGTACGGGCCGGATAAAATGCCCGATTCGTACAGAAAATGGCCCATCCGTACTACATTCATGCAGCGCCTCCCCTTGGTGACCGACCGCCATCAGGCCTTTCTGCCCCTCTATCCGGCGGCGTTTCAAAGCACCGACCTGAGCAGGTTCGATCTGATTCTAAGTAACAAGAGCGGCTTCTGCCACGGGATCACGGCTCGCAAAGGCCAGCATAAAGCAATTCACGTCTGTTACTGCCTTACGCCAACCCGGTTTCTGTGGCTCTACGACCAGTACCGCCAGAGGGAGCAAATCGGTGGACTGCTCGATCTCGGGCTGAGGCCGTTGCTTGCGCTCCTGCGACGCTGGGACTACGCCGCCGCCCAGAAAGTCGACTACTTCATCGCCATCAGCAGCGCCGTGCAAGAGCGCATCCGCACCATCTACGATCGCGACAGCGTAGTCGTTCACCCTCCGGTCGATACCCAGCGATTCTCTCCCGATCCTGCTGTTCCCGTGGGCGACTACTATCTGATCGTCAGCCGCCTGATACCCTACAAACGCGTCGACCTCGCCGTCAGCGCCTTGCGGGAGCTGCCGCAAGAACGGCTGATCGTTGTCGGCAGCGGCCGGGCCAGAAGTGCGCTCGAGGAGATGGCCGGGCCCAATGTCTCCTTCATGGGATGGCAGCCAGGTGAACGAATTCTGGAGTTGATGCGGGGCTGCAAAGCGTTTCTGTTTCCCGGGCTCGAGGACTTTGGGATCACGCCGGTCGAGGCGATGAGTACTGGTCGTCCGGTGATAGCTTTCCGTGGCGGTGGAGCTCTGGACACAGTCATCCCTGGGACGACCGGTGAGTTCTTTGAACAGCAGACGCCGGAGAAACTGAGGACGGTCCTTGAACAGTTCGACGTCCACGACTATGACCCCATCGACTGCCGCAGACAAGCCGAGCGCTTCAGCAGGGAGGCCTTTCGTCAGCGCCTGCTCGACTGCCTGTGTGAGTTCGTCACCCGCTGATGCCGGGGATAGTCTGTCTGCGTCAGTATGAGAAGATGCAAATGGTTTCAGGCTCACAAGGTCCCGCGGATCGGCCATCCCTCTCGGATAGCCTGAGCGAAACGAATATCCGACGGCTTTATCAATCCGGCGACGTGGCCCACGATTTCGACCACGTGCTGAGAGTAACACAGATGGGGTTCCGCATCGCGCAGTCCGAAAGCGCCGACTGTGAAGTCGTTCGCGCCGCCGCACTCCTTCACGACCTGCCCATTCATTGCGAAGGACGGACCACACATCACGTCGCCGCGGCCGAATTCGCCGCCAGATACCTGTCCGCAGCCGGCATGGATGCGCCCCGCGTCGAAAACGTCGTGCACTGCATCCGGGCCCACCGGTACCGTGACCGCTCCGTCCAACCGCAGACGCTTGAAGCGCAATGTCTCTACGACGCCGACAAATTGGATAGTATCGGCGCAATCGGTGTCGCCAGGGCCTTTGCCCACGCCGGCAGCTACGGAAACCGTCTCTGGAGCCAGCCCTCAACCGGGGTACCGCCGCAATCCGCCCAACCGGATCCTCCCGAGTATACGCCTGTCCACGAATTCGTTTACAAGCTGCGCCAGGTCCTGGCAACCCTCTACACACCAACTGCTCGCAAGATCGGGGAGCAGCGGCACTACTTCATGGACCGCTATTTCAAACAACTGGACGCCGAGATGACGGGCCGCAGTTGAATTCGCATAGCCACTCTTGGGGCGGACAGACTTCTCCTGTCGTATCCATTCAAGTTTGTGGTGGTGAATTGTCCTATCCGCGAGGCCCGATACTGTGATTTTCATGCATATGTGTTAGGCTACCGGAGTTGAAAGAACTGTCTTCCCACTGCGAAGGTGATGCAATGGCCCGACCACAAGACTCCCAGTCCGCTTCCCCGCTACCCTTCCATGAGGTCGCCCGCCTGCCTCTTCCCGGCGACAACGTAGCAATCGCCACGCGAACTCTGGCAGCGGGTACGCAGATCGCTTTCGGCGACGATTTCCTGACATTGGACTTTACGACAATGGAAGGACATCGGTTCGCAGTGGCATCGATCCCGAAAGGGGCCCCCTTGCTCTCATGGGAGCTGCCATTTGGCCTGGCGACTCGGGCAATTTCGCCTGGCGAATACATACGCAACGCCGAAATGCTCGACGCCCTCGGAGTACGCGCCCTTGACTTCGACCTGCCGGATGAGCCGAACTTCGCCGATCACGTGCAGGCCTACGATCTTGCCGCAGGGGGTTTCCAGCCTGGCCGGCAGGTTGAACGATATACCGAAGATCGCTACTTTGAAGGGTATGCCCGTCCCGGAGGCCGCGGAGTTGGAACCCGGAACACGATCATTCTGCTTGGAACTTCCTCCCGCACAGGCGGATTCGTCAGGCAGCTGGAGTCCAGATTCGCCGGCGTCGCAGATCAGTTCAGCAACGTTGACGGCATCGTAGCCGTTGCCCATACAGAGGGCGGCCACGACAACCCCAACAACACCGCGTCCACGCTGAGCACGCTGGCCGGCTTCATCACACACCCCAATGTCGGGGCCGTCCTGTGCGTGGACTACGGGCTCGAACCCGTGAACAACGGCCTACTGCGCACGTTTCTGAAGGAAAACGACTACGTACTGAAAGCGGTCCCCCACGCTTTCCTGACCCTCAAAGGCGGCTTTCAGGCCGGGTTGGAACAGGCCGAAGCGATCGTGAACGGCTGGCTGGATGAGGTCAACGCAACCCCGCGTACGTTGCAACCCCTGTCTGAACTGAAACTGGCCCTGCAGTGCGGCGGCTCAGATGCCTTCTCCGGAATCTCGGGCAACCCCCTTGCCTCCTGGGTAGCACGCGAGCTGGTTCGATACGGTGGCGCCGCTAACCTTGCGGAGACCGACGAACTGATCGGCGCCGAGCCCTACATCATGCTCAACGTTCGCGATCAAGAGACCGCTGCCGAGTTTCTCACAACCATCGAACGCTTCCAAGAGCGTGTTGCCTGGCACGGCCATTCTGCCGCGGGCAATCCATCCGGCGGAAACAAGTATCGCGGGCTGTACAACATCGTCCTCAAGTCGATTGGTGCGGCCATGAAGAGACATCCGGACGTACGCCTCGACCACGTCATCCCCTATAGCGGCCCGATGAAGGAGCCCGGTTACTACTTCATGGACAGCCCGGGCAACGATCTGGAGAGTATCGCCGGCCAGGTGGCGTCCGGCTGTAACATGATCTACTTCGTCACCGGAAACGGCTCGATAACCAACTTTCCGTTCGTGCCGACCATAAAGATAGTGACCACAACGAGACGCTACGAGCTGCTGAGCCGGGATATGGACGTCAACGCCGGCCAGTATCTCGACGGTACGCCAATGGACCTACTAGGTGCCGAGACGCTCGACCTGACGGTGCGCGCCGCATCCGGTGAGCGAACCGTTGGCGAAAAAGCCGGCCATGCCCAGGTGCAGCTGTGGCGAGACTGGCGCCAGACGGGACCGGGCCGCGTTGAAGAGATCAACCGCCGGCCCAAGCCTGCAGGGCGCCCCTTGCCCATCCGCCGTACTTCCCCCGCCCCCATCCTTCATTTCGCCTATCCTGCATTTTCGACGCCAAACGGTCCCGCCGCAGACCGCATCGGCCTCATCCTGCCGACCAGCCTCTGCTCCGGCCAGATCGGCCAAATCGCCGCCGCCCGCCTTAACAGCAGATACGCCTCAGGTAGCGAGTCAACGCCCCCACTCAAGCGGTTTGTCGCGCTTGCCCATACGGAGGGCTGCGGATTCTCCGGCGGTCACTCCGGCGACCTCTATGTACGCACCGTTCTGGGCTATCTGCGACACCCACTGGCAGCGGAGACGCTGCTCCTGGAGCATGGCTGCGAAAAGACGCACAACGACTACTTCCGCAACGAGCTTGAGGAAAACGGAATAGATCGGGACCAATTTGGTTGGGCCAGCATCCAATTGGATGGAGGAATCGACGCCGTTTTGGAAAAAGTCGATGACTGGTTCGACCAGCGACTGGCCGCTGCGGAGATGCCTGAGCAGACGGTTGCCGGCGTTTCTGCCTTGCGCATAGGTCTTTTGAGCGCCGGAATTCCGCCGGCCGCGGTTTCTCAGCAGTTCGGACGCCTGGCTGCAGCCATCGCCGCTGGCGGCGGCACCGTCATCCTGCCCGAAAACTCGCCGCTTCTCTCCTCCTCTGAGTTCCTCAGTGAGAGCGTCGGCGGCGGCCCCCACGTACCCACGCTTGCATACGGGCAGTCGCTGGCTGACGCTGCTGAGCGAAGCGGTATTCACGTTATGGAGACACCCACCGAGCACTGGGCCGAAACGCTGACCGGCCTCGGCGGCGCTGGCGTAGAGGTCATCCTGGCCTATGTGGGCAGCCACCCGATCGAGGGCAATCCTCTGGTGCCGGTGTTGCAAGTAACGACGGCTGATTGCTCTGCAATGCAATACGCCCAGGACTTGGACGCCGTACTCGAAAGTGGTCCTGAAGACTGGCCCCAGAATCTGGCCACCCTCCTGACGCAGACCCTGGAAGGCAAGCACCAGCCCAAAGCGATGCGCACAGGCAACATCGAATTCCAGTTTACACGCGGTCTTCTCGGCGTTTCACTTTAGCCGCCAGCGCCCGAAAGTGCCCGAAAAATGTCCCAGGATCGTCCCAACGTCATCTACGTCTTTGCCGACCAGTGGAGGGCGCAGGATACAGGATACGCAGGTAACCGGCAGGTCCGGACCCCCCATCTCGATCGGCTGGCGTTACAGAGCGTCAACTTTACCCAGGCCGTTGCCGGTATTCCCGTCTGCTGCCCGGCGCGTGCCTGTCTGCTGACCGGTCAACATGCCCTCACCCACGGAGTTTTCGTCAACGATGTTCACCTGGCAGACGACGCCGTGTCAATGGCCAAGCTGTACAAGGCGGCCGGCTACGATACCGCCTACGTGGGCAAGTGGCACGTTGACGGCCGCGGACGAAGCAACTACGTCCCCCCCGAGAGCCGCCAGGGATTCGACTACTTTAAGGCGCTCGAATGCACACATGACTACAACGACTCCAGGTACTACGCGGGTGACTCAGACCAACCCTTGACCTGGGAAGGTTACGACGCGATAGAGCAGACCAGAGACGTCGAGGCCTATCTGCGTTCCCGCGTTCACGGGGATGGCGACTGCAATTCAGACAGACCATTCCTGCTGCTCCTCTCCTGGGGCCCTCCTCACGCTCCCTATGAAACAGCGCCCCCAGACTATCGGAAACTATACAGTCCGGATGACATCCAGCTGAGACCAAACGTGACCCCAGAGATGGCTGGAGAGGCTCGCGAGTGGATTGCCGGCTACTACGCCCACTGCACGGCCCTCGACGACTGCCTCGGCGCGCTCCTCCGGACCGTCGAAGAAGAGGGTCTGGCAGACAACACCATCTTCGTCTTTACCTCCGACCACGGTGACATGCTTGGCTCCCAGGGGGAAGTCAAGAAGCAGCGGCCCTGGGACGAGTCGGTCCGTGTGCCCTTCCTCCTCCGCTGGCCCCAGCGATTCGGCCTGGAAGGACGGGAGATCGACGCCATGCTTGATACACCTGACATTCTGCCTACGTTGCTGGGCCTCTGCGATATTCCCGTTCCCGATACGGTCGAGGGCAAGGACTTTTCAGCGACAATTGAGGGCGGACGGGATCCTTCAAGTGGTGCAGCCCTCATCTACTGTCCCCATCCCTTCGGCCAGTTCCTGCGACGCGACGGCGGCCGCGAGTACCGCGGCATCCGTACGCGGACCCATACCTACGCCCGCGATCTGAACGGTCCCTGGCTGCTCTATGACAACGAAGCCGATCCCTTCCAAATGGAAAATCTGGTCAACCGCCCCGAAGTGGACACTGTGCAGGCGGATCTTGAGACGCAGCTGCAAGACATGCTGGATGCCCGCGGCGATCAGTTCCTGCCCGGCGAAAAATACGTAGAGAAGTGGGGCTATACGCTGGACAGTACGGGGACTGTGCCCTTTTCCTGGTAACCGGGACCGAGCCGGGCCCGGAAAAAAAGAGACGGGCTTCTCCCGACTTCGACGAGGTCAGAAAAAGGAGGACGAGACACACTTTGAATCCAGCTTCTGCTTATCTGGGCGCAGCGCAGGCCATATTGGACCGCATTGTCGCCACGCAGACCGAAAACATCCAACGTGCTGCAGCTATCTGTATCGACACCATATCTGCAGAAGGGCTGGTGCACCTGTTCGGCACAGGTCACTCCCGCATGTTTGTCGAGGAGATGTATCCTCGCCACGGCTCGTTCCCCGGCTTTCATCCAATCGTGGAACTTTCTTTGACCTTCCACAACCAGGTCGTCGGTGCCAACGGGCAACGCCAGGCAATGTTCATCGAGCACGTCGAAGGCTTCGCCCGGCAGATCCTGCGCAACTTCGTTCTGCGGCCGCCGGATAGTTTCATGATCTTTTCCAACAGCGGTGTCAATGAAGTTGTCGTGGAGATGGCGTTGGAAGCAAAGGCGCTGGACCTACCCGTGATAGCAGTCGTCTCTGTCGATCACTGCACTGCGTCCACGCCCAAACACAGCAGCGGCGAAAAACTCATCGACATCGCAGACGTAACGGTCGACAACTGTACCCCCGCCGGCGATGCCATGGTCAACGTCGAGGGACTCGAAGACCCGGTAGGACCAGGCTCGACAGTCGGCGCGGCCGCGGTCGTGAATGCAATCAAGTGCCAGATTGCCTCCGGCCTGACCGCACGCGGCAAGCCGCCTCTCGTCCTATCCAGCAGTGTTTTCTCCGGCGACGCCTCCGCAGCCAAGTTCGACGCTTCCTACGACGATTACCGGCGCCGGGTTCGCCGCGTCTATGGCGACTGACTAGCTTCCAGGCAGTTCGCGCCCACCCCCGAGGATCTGCCTGACTCCCATGTAACCAGAAGAGCCCGAAATTCCGATGCAACCAATTCCGCTTCGCACTACCGTCATTGGCAGCTATCCCCTCCCCGCCTGGCTTGAGTTCGCCAGCGCGCACCTGGACCGTTTCGGCAGCGCCGACATCGCCGAAATGGTAGACGACGCCGTCGTCGCCGCCGTCCACGACCAGCTTGAGGCAGGGACCGATGTCATCACAGATGGTGAACAGACCCGGCTCGACTTCAACCTCTCCTTCTATGGATATCTGGAAGGGATCCAGCCCGAGCAGGCCTCGCCCCGACTGTGGGGCCCCCCGGCACACGACCAGCGCGGCAGGCACGAGATAATTGGCGAGCTCTCGGCACCGCAAGGGCTCGGCGCGGTGGCAGAATTCCAGCGCCTGCAAAGGCTTGCGCCGCAGTCGCAAGCGAGGCCGACACTGAAGGCAAGCGTTCCCGGACCGTATACGCTAAGCGGCCGGCTTCTTCCCAATAGGCGGTACCCTGACCGCTACGCAGTGACTGAGGCGCTGCTTCCAATCGTACGCAAGGAGCTGGAGGAACTGGTCGAGGCCGGCTGTACGGAACTTACGGTAGATGAACCTTCAATGAGTTGCTACGCCTATCGCGAGGATCCCGCTCGCTTCGTCGACATCTTCAACCGCACCGTGGAATCAGTAATTGGCAGGTGTCGACTCTCCACCCATCTCTGCTTCGGCAACTACAAGGGCCACCCGGTCGGTTACCGGCGCTACGCGCCCATGTTTCCTGCCTTTCTGGACATGGAAGTGGACGAGATTCACGTGGAGATGGCGAACAGGGAGTATTCTGAGCTCGAAATTATCGGTCTCATCGCCGAAAAACGAGACGCCGCTGTCGGCATCATCGACGTCAAAAGCTACTTCATCGAATCGCCCCGGCACGTTGCCGAAACCGTCCGCCGCTGTCTGGAATTCGCGCCCGCCGACCGGCTGGCCTTCGCACCAGACTGCGGACTCAGCCAGACCGCCCGCTGGGCCGCACGGCAGAAGCTGAAAAACATGGTGGAGGGCGTCCACGTCGTGCGTAAAGAACTGTAGCGTTGAAATTTTGGTTTGTGCCTTGCGTTGTGATAGACTGCGGGGCTGTGTGCTTACCATTTGGCTGCGAGGGTTTGGTTTTCCTGTTCCAGTAAGCTATCCCCTACCGGCCATAGGACTAAGCACCTGTAATGAGAGACAAGTCTGAAGATCTGGCACGGGCCGCGCCGGATTCGCCGGTGGCCGTGCACAGCACGGAAGGTGGCACAAAATGACAAACGCATTGATGGCTTCTCTGCAGCCGGAGCTACCGGAGGGTACGGCAAACATCGATCCCGGTGATACAGTGCGCGTTCACCAGCGCATTACCGAAGGTCGCAATGAACGTATTCAGGTATTTCAGGGTGTCGTGATCTCAAAGCGCGGGGGCAACGACGCCGGCGCCAGCTACACGGTTCGCCGCACTGGCTCACACGGCGTCGGCGTAGAGCGTACTTTCCCCCTCTACAGCAAAAATATCGATAAAGTCGAGGTCCTGCGCAAGACCAAGGTGCGCCGCGCCCAACTCTACTACCTGCGCGACCGGCAGGGCAAGTCTGCACGCTTGAAGGAAAAGCGCTTCATCAGCGTCTGAACTGGTCCGCCCGCAATCCAAAGGGCGACCCAAAGCGATCTCCCCCAGATAGATCACCAAGAATGAGCGCCGGCACACATCAAGTGTGTCCGGCGCTTTCGTATTCCTGCACCTGATGCGATTTTCGGCTGACGCCAAGACTTCCCACGCGGGCTACGAAGAAATCGCGCCAGTATTGCCCGCCACTGTGCATTTCGGATTACGCAATACGAAATACGGAGGAACGCACGTTTTCAACCCAAATGCAAACTATATGGTCTCCGAAACCGCCAGTCCCAGCCGCTCAAACTGCTCCTGCGGCGCACTGTTGGCCTGCATCAATTCCGCCATCCGCGCCGACAAACGTGCCTCCTCGGCAACATTGTCAATCGGCCTCTCTTGCCCTGGGTCAGACTCCAAATCAAAAAGCATCGTGTATCGCGGAACGGCGCCGAAGACCTGGCGAGAGGCGACCTTCATCGTCCGGCAGCCCTTTGTGAAGGAGAACGGTTCGGCCAGTTGAATATCCTGCAGTTCATCGACGCCAAACCGGTCCCGCATATGATTGGGCATCAGCGTATAGTTGAATAGGGGCTGGTTGTAGGATGGGTCCACCGGGCCGCGCATGTAAACGTAGCGTCCGTCTGTAACATTTACGTGCCCGCCGTGAACCCCAAACAGGACCGCGTCGCGCGTTGGCGCATCCTCTGCGATGACATCACCCAGGGGGATCCCCTCCACGTCCAGCGGCCTGTCAACGCCGAAAAACTCCAGGAGCGTCGCCGGCAGGTCTATCATCTGCGCCAGTTGGGCCCGGCGCGTCCCTGCCACCCGGCTGCGCGGGTCCCAGATGAAAAGCGGCGTGTGGGCAACCTCATTGTAGAAGGGCGGCACAATCTTGGCCCACCAGTCATGCTCTCCCAACAGAAAGCCGTGGTCGGTACACACGATCAGCATTGTGTCCTCCCACATGCTCAGCTCATCCATCAGATCCAACACTTTTCCCAAATACTCATCGCACATGCTGAGCAGCGCCGCATATTCGAGGCGCAAGTGCTGTACCTCTTCAGGCGTTTCCTCCACCTTTCGATAGGAAGGCCAGTCGAAAAGCTTTCCGTTGTATTCGTGCGAATAGAGGTCCTTGTACTTCTGCTGCGTAAAGAACGGTTCGTGAGGATCGAAAGTCTCTACCTGTAGAAACCAGTTGTCCTCCTCGTGGTTGCGGCGGATAAACTCCAACCCGGCCGCGAAGGTCTTTGCTTGCGGCTGTTTCTCCTCACTGTCCAGGACCGTCCTGTTGATCCAGTCCTGGCGAGACGTGTCTGCATTACGGCGCTTGGTTCCTTGCTGCCGAGGCCGCAAATTGGATGAGGAGGTCCTGTTGATGTTCTCCGGCACCTTCGGATCCGCCACCTGCCCGATCCAGGCGTCTCCTTCCTGGCCGCGGTGAAAGTCCCAGCTGTCATAGCGCGTGTGATAGGATGCCCCGCCGTCCTCGAAATAGTGCTGGTGGTCGGTGCTGAGATGCGTGTAGATTCCGTTCTTTGACAAATTCTCAGGCATAGAATCGTCGAACGGCTCCAGCGGTCCCCAACTGCGGTGCAGGAAATTGTAGCGGCCCGTATGCAGTTCCCGCCGCGCCGGCATGCACGGCATGCTGCCAACATAGCAGTTGTCGAATGTGACCGTACGCTCCGCCAGTCGCGTGAGATTTGGCGCATGCGTCCAGTCGCAGCCGTAGGGTGGCAACATATGCCGGTTCAACGTGTCGAACATGACCATCACAGCTCTCATGGGGAAGTACACTCCTTTTTTCTGAGAAAGACTATGCAGAAAAGGGGTTCATTCTTAGTGGCAAACTGAGTTTCAACGATTCACTCTTCGACGCAAGTGTTTCATCAAGGCGGGCGGCCGCTATGGGTCGGCAATTTCCATGACCACCTGACCTTTATTCGTGCCGCGTACTGCGGCGATCAGCGAGAGCACGGCCACCGCGAAGGGATACTTTCGCCTGAGCAGACCTGCCATTGATCTCTTCGTCTCTTCGTCATCTGAGATCGACCTGACAACGCCTTCCACCCACGGTCCGTGAACGCTGCCTCTCATGTCACATCGGGCTACCCTAACGCGCGGATTGTTACGAGCCCGTCTGACCTTCCAACTGTCGCCCGGCGTCCAAACCAGCAGCTTTCCCTCTTGTGCCACCGTCCAGACCGGCGTCTTGACCGCCTGCCCGTTTTCGCGGAAGGTCTCCAGAGCAATATATTTGGGATTGCCGATGTCTGAAAGCTTCACACGTCTATCTTCCTCGTTCGAACCCCGTCACTCCGAAAGCATATCTCGCAGAACGATGTCGCGTCTGCCTATCAACACTGAATTGCCGTCGGAGTCAAGGCCCTCCTCTATCTGCATGATCAGAGCCGACACCTCCTCGCCTGCCCCGGCGAAGATCCGGTCGGACCCTGCATTCGGGTCGTTACTGAAATAGAACTGGGTTGTCAGAAGTTCACGCCCGTCCATCCGTACCTTCACGTGGATATGTCGGGGACGCGGATTGTAGTCGCCCGGCATGATTGTCCTTAAACTGTAGCGACCGTCCGGCCCGGTTTCCGACTCACCATACGACTGGAAGTTCACATCCCTTCTCGAACTGTTGGAGTCACCTGGGTGCATGTAGATTCCGTTGTCATCGGTCTGCCATATCTCGACAACTGCGCCGGGAACGGGCATACCTGCGCCGTCGAAAACTGTACCTTCAAAGACGAGTATCTCTCCGGCGGGCCTTCCCTCCGCCCCGTCCACAACAAAGAGATCGTTGTCTCGGTCATCCGGAATCTGCACGGGGTAGAAGGGACCTTCTGTCTGATAGGGCGTGAAGTATTCCACTACTATTCGCAGCGCTTCGAGGTTTGGCTCAACTGACGCCTCTTCCAAACTCCCTTCTTCCGGACTCGCAACGCCTTCAGCCTGGGCCGGAGTACCTTGGGGCACCTGTATAGCGGATTCCACAGGAATCTCCGGGGCCGCGCATCCCGCCAAGGACAGCACCGTCAAGGCTGCCGCCAGCAAGAAGCAGAGAACTGGTCGTTGATTCATGGGTTGGTAATCGTTCCTTCAAAGAATAGCGAGAGTCTGACCCCATGTCTTGGTCATCCCTCCAAGGCAATATCGAATTTCGCATCTGTCCTTGACTGAACCTCCTCCAGCGAGGACCCTTCCATCAGCTCCGTGACGGTCAGACGTCCGTTGCAGAAGCGAAAGACGGCCAGTTCGGTAATGATCGCGTCAACCGCGTCTGTCGCAGTCAGCGGCAGCGTACAGGACGGCACAATCTTCGAACTGCCGTCACGGCTGTTGTGGGTCATGGTCACAATCAAGCGCTTCGCACCCGATGCCAGATCCATCGCCCCGCCTACGCCCAGCAACGGCCGCCCGGGCGCCGCCCAGTTGGCCAGGTTGCCCTGCTCGTCTACCTGCAACCCCCCCATGATCGCCACATCCACATGCCCGCCCCTGATCATCGCAAAGGAGTCAGCGCTGTCAAAATAACTGCTGCCGGGCAGTGCTGTTACTGGAATCTTGCTGGCGTTGATCGGGTACTCCATCGCCCCGCCGCTCTCCGGCGCGGGACCGACCCCCAGCATGCCGTTCTCTGTGTGCAAAATGATGCCGTGCGCCGGTGTGATCAGGTCCGCCACAAGTGTCGGTATGCCCACACCCAGGTTGACAATGTCTCCCGGCTTCAGTTCGGCCAACGCACGACGTGCAAGCTTCATTCTCAGACCGCCTGCATTCTTGCCGCTCACGGCAATCGACGCCGACGAACCCAGGTCGGCCTCTGAAGTCCTCACCGGCACCAGATAGTCGACGTAGCATCCAGGCGTGTGCACCGACTCAGGCGGCAGTTCTCCGGCCGGCACACACTCTTCAACCTCGGCGATGACGAGGTCCGCGGCAGTCGCCATCGCCCTGTTGAAGTTCTGCTCTGTCATGCGGTAGGCAAGGTTGCCCGTTGCGTCCGCGGTCCACGCCCTGATCAGCGCGACGTCGGCCCGCAAGGCCGGCTGGAATACATGCTGGCGGCCGTCAATCTGTTTCGTTTCCCGTCCTTCGGCCAGCACAGTTCCGGCCGCCGTCGGTGTGTAAAACCCGCCTATCCCTGCGCCGCCCGCCCGGATCGCCTCAGTCATCGTGCCCTGCGGCATCACTTCGAACTCGATAGCACCCGACTGCGCCGCCGCAACCGCTTCCGGATTGCTGGTGAAGAACGAGCCGATCGCCTTCTTGATCTGCCCGTTACGCAACAATCGCCCCCCGCCAAGGCCCGGCTCGCCAACGTTGTTGGCTATATAGGTCAATTCGCAAACGTCCGAGTCCGCCAGCGCATGCAGTACCTGGGTGGGATTGCCAGTCATGCCGAAGCCACCCACCAGGACTGTATTTCCAGACTTGACCAGTGCAGCCGCTTCTGATGGCGTGATTTGCGGTAACAGCTTCAACCGTCCAACCTTTCGACTACGGTCGCCTCGCCCTGACCTACGCCCACGCAAAGAGTCGCCAGACCGTAGCGGGCCGCCTCGCCTGTATCGGCTCTTCTATGCATCTCGTGTATGAGCGTCGTCAGAATGCGGGCGCCGGAGCAGCCCAGGGGATGGCCGAGGGATATCGCCCCACCGTTCACATTCGTTATCTGTTCTCCCAAATCGAGCTCTCGCAGGACGGCCAGGGTCTGAACTGCGAAGGCTTCGTTGATTTCGACCAGGTCGATGTCGTCGGCCGATAGTCCGGCACGCGCAAACGCCTTGCGTGCCGCGGCCACCGGCCCAAGGCCCATGACACGGGGGTCGACACCGGCTGCGGCCGAAGCCATCCACCGGGCAATTGGGCGGATCCCCAGTTCGCTGGCCCTCTCGCGCGACATCAATACAAGTGCACTGGCCCCGTCGTTCAGTCCGCTGGCGTTACCGGCGGTGACAGTCCCTCCTTTTCGAAAAGCAGGCCGGAGGCCGCTCAGGGCCTCCATGCTGGTCGCCAGCCGGAAGCCGTCCTCGCACTTCGTATAGCGAGGGTGTTCGTCGGTATCTATAACGACAGGTTCACCTCGCCTCTGCGGAATCTCTACGGGTACAATCTCTCTCTGGAAGCGGCCCTCGTTGATCGCACGCACCGCCCTTTCCTGGCTCTGCAAGGCGAAACGGTCCTGCTCTGCACGGCCTATCTCGCCCCCTTCGATCTCAGACGCGCAACTCATGTCATAGATGTTTTCGGCCGTCTCTCCCATCGCTTCCAGCGGAAAGAGCGCCTCCAGCGCTGGGTTGGGATAGCGCCAGCCGAGCGTCGTATCATAGCCTGTTATGTTGCCCGACGGGTCGAAGCCGGTCGGGTTTTTGGGCAGCGAATAGGGGGCGCGAGTCATGCTCTCCACGCCGCCGGCGACAAAGACGTCGCCCTCGCCGCACAAAATCGCCCTTGCAGCCTGATTGACGGCAGTGAGCCCGCTTGCACACAGCCTGTTCACGGTTACCCCCGCCACGCCATGTGGCAGCCCGGCCAGCAAAGCAGCCATCCGCGCGATGTTGCGATTATCCTCCCCGGCCTGGTTGGCGCAGCCGAGATAGACTTCCTCTATCTCGTCGGTTTCTATCCCGGCTCTGGCCACCGCCTCCCGAACTGCGAGCGCCGCCAGGTCATCCGGTCGAATCGAAGCCAAGGCGCCGCGTATTTTGCCGATCGGTGTGCGCACCGCGCTTACTATGACAATCTCAGGCATCTGCCTCAACCTACCAGGTTTATCAATGCCTGGATGAAACCGTAGTGCTGCGCTTCGTGATAGGTGTTGAAGACCAGCGCGCCGTCTATGTCGGAAAGGGTGACGCCCGACCCTGTCGTGAACTCGTTGAATCCGTTCTCGCTGAAGAGCCCCGCAGCGTAATCCGCCTCCAATTTCTCCTGCTGCGGTATAAGCATTCCCACCAACTCCTCGGCATCCGGCTCAACTTCCCAGTCGGCGGGAGACGTGTTCGGCAGATAGAGCGGGATCATCTCTTCGGCAAGAGAAATGGGTAGCCCGCACGGTCGGTAGAGAAGTCGCTGCTGGACGACCAGAAGGTGTCCCACGTTCCAGGCGATATTATTGTCGAATCCATCCGGTACTTCGTGCAGTTGCTCGGATGACAGACCCTTTACGGCGGAATGGATGGAAGATCGTATCTGGCTGTGCATCCCGATAGCCACCTTAGACATTTTTTGTTCCTTTCTGATTCTGCCTTTTGCGAGTATTCCGTCAGATAAGACTACGCATTTGGTCGGATCTGCAAACTGTCTCTGAGTCCGCGAGCAATTGTACCACAGCCAATTTTCGCCAACATACGCGCCGCGGTTCCGTTCAAGGTGAGTGCAGACCCCTTTCCGATGAGTACTGGATGCCGGGAGGGGAACCACTCTGTCCCGCAATACACGCACCTTCCCGGGAAGCCCTTGTTGAATCTTCAACTTTCCTTCATGCTTTCTAAACATAATTGTGGGAGAATAGAAACCGATAGCCACAAGGATTTCATTCCCAGAGCAGTCGCGTCCGCTGAATGTGTAGCGATCCCCCTGGATTGACATATCGCCAATAGTGAGAAGCAGGCTGTCGTGTCTCAAACTATCCTGGTTGTAGACGACGAAGCAAAACTGCGCGAAATGGTGCGCCTCTACTTGGAGAGAGAGGGTTACCGAGTGGTTGAGGCTGCCAACGGGCGTGAAGCGCTGTTCGCAGCCCGTTACGAGAAGCCGGACCTCGTCCTCCTGGACCTGATGATGCCGGAGATGGGGGGCTACGACTTCATTCGGCAGTTCACAAAAGAATCAGACGCACCTGTCATCGTTCTTGCCGCCAGGATTGAAGAGAGCGATAAGGTTGTCGGCCTGGAATTGGGAGCCGACGACTACGTCACCAAACCCTTCGGCGTCCAGGAGCTCATGGCAAGGGTCCGCGCTGTGCTCCGGAGGGTTGGACAGAAGAGCCGGCAGCCGGAAATCCTGCGGGCGGCGGAAATATCCCTTGATCGCTCAGGGCGAACAGTGACTGTCACCGGCAACCTGGTTTCTCTCACGCCTTCGGAGTTCGATCTGCTGGAGACATTCATGCTGTCACCCGGCAGGGCCTTTTCCCGTCTTGACTTGCTGGAGTCTGTCAGCGGCGATGCCTACGAAGGGTACGAGCGCTCTATCGATGTGCACGTTCGGAATCTCCGCACAAAGATTGAACAGCTTCCAAGCAAGCCCCGCTACATTCAGACCGTCTATGGTATGGGTTACCGCTTTAGCGCAGAGGCAACGTAGATGTGGCGTTCCTTGGCAGTAAAGCTGACCCTGGCATTTCTCGCAGTTGGCGTCTCAGGCGCCTTGCTTGTCGCTGCCATCAGCGGAATGCGTACCCGGCAGGAGTTTGCCCGCTTTGTCACTGAGCGCAGAGGCAATCCACTACTTGCCGACCTCATACTGGGCCACTACACCAAAAGTAATAGCTGGAACGGTTTCGGCGAGTGGTTAGACAACGAACCTCTGCTCGACGTCGTGCGCCGTCGTATAGTGCTTGTCGACAGTGAACAGACGGTGGTCTTTTCTCCTCTGCCAGAATATCGCGGCCTCAACACCGCCGAGTATGGTCTGGGCCCCGGCATTCCAATCGAGAAGGACGGCTTGCGAGTAGGGACGATCTATGACGTAAACAGATTCGCTGCCGGGGAGAGATTTCCCCGGCCGTCACCCGAAAGCTTCTTCCTGCGCAACGTCAATCAGGCAACCGGACTCGCTGCCCTGATCGCAGGGCTTTTGGCCCTTGTGCTGGGGTTTCTCCTCTCTCGCGCGCTCACTCGCCCTTTACGCGAGCTGACCTCTGCCACAGAAGAGATGTCCGCCGGCCAGCTGGGGGGGCAGGTCAACGTCTATTCCCGCGATGAGATCGGGAAACTGGCTTCCTCTTTCAATCAGATGAGCAGCGAACTGGCACAGGCTTCCCGCATGCGCAAGCAAATGACCGCCGACATCGCCCATGACCTGCGCACGCCGCTTACCGTTCTGCGGGGCTACACAGAGGGGCTACGCGATGGCTCGATCCAGGGCAGGGAAGATCTGTACGAGCTTCTTCACCAGGAAGTTGCCCATCTGCAACGCCTGGTCGAAGATCTGCGAACGCTATCGCTGGCCGATGCCGGGGAGCTGCCCCTGCAGCGTCGCGCCGTCGATCCCAAAGCCTTGCTGGAACGGGCCGGGCTGGCCCACGTTGTACTGGCCAAACAAAAAAACGTCGACCTTCGTGTGAACGCGCCGGAGACGCTGCCTTCCGTCGTCGTGGACTTGGAACGAATGACTCAGGTACTCAACAATCTCGTAACGAACGCTTTGCGCTTTACGTCGGAGGGGAACATCACCCTGAGCGCGACAGCACACAGCAGCTTTGTGACTCTTCAGGTGGCGGACACGGGCATCGGCATTGCAGGCGACGAACTACACCATATATTTGATCGCTTTTATAGGGCAGATCGGTCTCGCAGCCGCGATGAGCTGGCGCAGTCAGGATTGGGACTCGCAATCGCCAAGGCCATCGTCGAGGCCCATGATGGGACGATTCAGGCCGAATCCACCCCTGGGAAGGGCTCTCGCTTCTCGATTCGACTTCCGAATTACGCAAACTGAAACAGCATCCAAATGCGTCCTTCACATTTTCCAAAGGATTCCCGAGTACAATCCTTGAATGTCTTGTTCGTACTTGGAGTCGCCGGGCGCATCGACCGTTTCGAGGTGAACCCGGCCTTACTGGGGGGAGCGTCAAAATGAAGAAGTGGACAAGAGGAACCTTGATCGTAGCGACGATTCTTCTCCTCGCGGCATGTGGTAGGAGCGACCCAACACCGGCAGCAGAAGCCTCGGAACCGGTCGAAAATGTCCCGCAGGAAAGCAATTCCGGAAACACAGTTCAACAGCGACCATCCGTGCTGGCGAACGACTTCGAAGGGGCCCTACCCCCGATGAACCAGCTTGTTCTGGGAATCTTGCTCTTGGAAGAGTCCGACAATGCGATTACCGCAGCGCAAGCAGCCTCAATGCTGGTTCTGTGGCAGGCGCTTCAGAGCGGTACCATACAGAATCAGACGGAACGGGCCGCCATACTGACTCAGATTGAAGGGACATTGACGGAAGCCCAAATTGAGGAAATCGGCGCCATGCAGCTGACCTTCACCGACATGAACGAGTGGGCCCAGGAAAATGGCATCGAGTTGCCACAGTTCGGACAGGGCCAGGGCCCGGGTCAGGGAGGTCAGGGGGGCCGAGGCGGCATTTTTGCCGACATGTCTGAAGAAGAAAGGGCTGAATTCCGGCAGGAAATGCAGGCTCTGTCACCTGAAGAGCGACAGGAACGACTACGAGAAATGGGTGTTGAAATTCCTGAAGGCGGCTTTCAAGGCAGGGGCGGCGGGGGCGGGCCCGGCGGCCCGGGGCGGTTTGGCATCCTCATGACACCACTGATTGAACTGCTCGAGTCAAAGGCTGCCTCCTAGACTGGTTACTTCGGAATTCCTCCTTTTGGCAGGAATCGGGGCTACCCATGAAGTCAATTCTCCTTAGTCTGCTTACATTAGCCATCTTTGGGACCGGCGCGTATTACGGGTACAACACCTACTTTGTGACCCATGAGCCGGATGTCATCGCGCCTCAACTGCAGACGGCACAGGTGCGCCGCGGCGACCTTGTACTGACAGCCGGCGGCATTGGCACCCTCTTCGCCGGTGAGGAGACACAGGTTGGGTTCCGGAGCAGCGGCATCGTAAGCAGCATCGCCGCCCGCGTCGGTGACCAGGTAACCGCGGATCAGGTCCTTGCAACGCTTGAGTATGATTCAAACCTGAACTCGCAGCTCATTTCGGCCCAAATCAACCTGCGCCTGGCCGAGATCGCGCTGATCGAGCTGACAGGGGAAGTAGGTGGGGCCGATCTTGCCGCCGCACAGTCCGGCCTTGCTGCTGCACAGGCCGAGTATGACCGTCTCGTCGCGCCGCCCACTGCAGAGGAAGTCAATGCGGCGCGCAGCGAACTGAACAGCGCCCAGAGCGCGCTCAGCACTCTGCTCGCCGGCCCCACGCAGGACACGCTCACCAGCCTGCAGGCCGACCTGAAATCTGCTGAGGTTGCCCTCGCCGAGGCCCAATCCGCCTACGACAAAGTTGCCTGGCGAAACGACGTCGGCAGGACCTCGCAGGCAGCCAATCTGCAGGCCGCTACGCTCGCTTACGAGAAGGCCCTGGCGCAATACAACATCGGCGCCGCCGGAGCATCCGAAGACCAGATCGATTCGGCCAGAGCCAAGGTCTTGCAGGCTCAAAACACGCTCAACCTCTTGGTTCAGGAGGCCGACCAGCTGGATGTGGCCGCGGCTCGGGCCAAAGTGGAGCAGAACCGAGCCGGGCTTGAAGACCTGCTGGACGGTCCAAGCCCAGAGGAGCTTGAAAGAGCAGAACTCGCCGTAGAACAGGCGCGGCTGACCGCACAGGACGTTCAACGCGAAATCGAGGGCGGCACCATACGCGCCCCGATGGCGGGGGTTGTCACCTCCGTTTCAGTTCAGTCGGGTGACTCCGTCTCGATGGGCCCGATCATCGGCCTGGCCAATTCCGAAACCGCACAGGTCCGTTTCTGGATCGAAGAGCTGGACATCTCCGCGGCCGTGCCCGGGTTTCCCGTAAGCATCACTTTTGAAGCCTTCCCCGAGTTCACCTATACAGGAAACATTACACGGGTCGAGCCGGCCCTGGTGGAAGTCGATGGGGCCTCGGCGATTCAGGCATGGGCCAGCATCGATATGACCCAACACTCGGCTCCGCTGCTGTTCGGCATGAACGCTGAAGTGGAGATTATCGCCGGGGAAGCCCGAAATGCGCTCCTCGTGCCCGTCCAGGCGCTGAGAGAGATAAGTCCCGGACAATTCGCTGTATTCGTGGTCGGCCCGGGAGACGAGCTTGAATTTCGACCTGTTCAGGTAGGGCTGCGGAATTTTGTCAGCGCTGAAATCCTTACAGGTCTAGAAGAAGGGGAAACCGTTAGTACAGGCGATGCCCAGGTGGGGAGCAACTGAGGACTGCGGCTGGGCGCAGGGACTGGCTACCTGATTGAAGCGGTGACGTCATGAGCGACCTTGTCATTGACATTATCAAGATGACCAAGACGTATGGCACAGGCGACATTGCCGTCCATGCGCTGAACGAGCTGAACCTGCAGGTAGAAGAGCGCGAATTCGTAGCCATCATGGGGCCTTCAGGATCCGGGAAGTCTACCCTGATGAACATCATTGGCTGCCTGGACCGGGCAACCAGCGGCCTCTACATTCTCGATGGAGAGGACGTCAGCAGTCTCAATCGCGACCAGCTGGCGTCCGTACGCAATCGCAAAATCGGATTCGTCTTTCAATCTTACAATCTGTTGCCCCGCCTCACTGCCCTCAAGAATGTAATGCTGCCAATGATGTACAACGGCTTCCAGACTTGGAGCGAGGGTCAGCGCGGCGAACGTGCCTCTTCTTTACTGGACCTTGTCGGCCTGGGGGATCGCTTGCACCATCTGCCAGCAGAACTGTCAGGTGGCCAGCAGCAGCGAGTGGCCATAGCCCGCGCATTGATAAACGACCCATCTCTCATTCTGGCTGACGAACCAACGGGAAACCTGGACTCCCGCTCCAGCACGGAGATCATGGGCATATTTCATCGCTTACATGGTCAGGGCGCCACGATCGTGATGGTTACGCATGAATCGGAAAGGGCGCGTGAGGCTGAGCGGATCTTAAACGTTTTGGACGGGAGAGTCGTCGCTCCTCCGTCAGAGATAGATCGTCTGGCCATGGCCTGAAAGCCACCGAAAACGTAAAAAGGGTTAATCTGATCGCCTTTGTGTCGCACGTCACCTGCTGAACGGGGGAAACCACCTCTCAATGCTTCAGGAAACTTTCAGACCTACGCCGGTTGGAGAACAGACTCTGGATAGCGGGTCCTTCAAGGATCAGCACGGGATGACCCTGCCCAATTCCTTCAATGTCGCCTGGGAAGGGGTCATGCTCAACAAACTGCGTTCATTTCTTACTACTTTGGGCATCATCATCGGGGTCGCGGCTGTTATCATCATGCTGGCAGTTAGCGCAGGAGCCGAGGCCGAGATCGAGGATCAGATCAGCGGGCTGGGCGCAAACCTGATCATGGTAACCCCATTTCGCAGTTTTGGCGGCGTGCGCGGCGCAGGAAGAGGATTCGCAGGTGGTGGCCCCGGCGGCATCACCACGTTTACCTATGACGAGGTCCTCTTCCTCTCCGAAAACCTCACAAACATCAGCGGCGTATCACTGGAACAAGGCACAACGCAAACCGTCAAGGGCGGGAGTACCACGCTCAACAGTGTCTCCATCGTTGGCGTAACAGCCGACTTCCTGGAGGTAAGAGACTATGATATAGGGCAGGGCCGCTTTTTTACACATGCCGAGAACGAGGCGATTCAACGAGTTGCAATTGTCGGTGCCGGAATCGCCGAGGACTTGTTCGAAACTGCCGACCCGATTGGGCAGCAGGTGCGCATAGGCTCCTCACGCTTTACGATAATCGGCGTCATGGCCGAACAGGGTGTCGTAGGCGCCACGGATAACGACGGCCGCATCTACATTCCCGCTTCGGTAGTCTTCAAGAAATTTGGGGGTTCCGGCTTTGGCGGCAATAGGGTGCGTATGATCCTGGTCAAAGCCAAAAATGGCGATGTGATGGACAACGTGATGGAACAGATAACCGCGCTGCTGGCCGGACGCAGGCAAATCGATCCTGATGAACCGAATTTCGGCGTGCGAACGCAGCAGGATATCGTTGACGCCCGTGCCTCCACCACGGCAGCCTTTCGCAGTCTTCTTGCTTGGGTCGCCGCCGTATCGCTTGTCGTTGGCGGCATCGGCATCATGAATATCATGCTTGTAAGCGTCACCGAACGGACGCGCGAGATCGGACTGCGTCAGGCACTTGGCGCCCGCCCCAGAGACGTTCAAAGGCAATTCCTGCTCGAGGCCGTGATGCTCAGCCTTGTTGGCGGGCTGGCAGGCCTTCTCGTCGGAGTGGCCGGCTCATTCGTCTTCGGAGAGTTGGGGGGAATGCGCACCGAGCTCGTGCCGTTGTCCCTGCCTCTGGCGTTCTGTGCGTCTGCCGCTGTCGGTATATTCTTCGGCTACTACCCCGCAACCCGGGCGGCCCAGCTTGACCCCATCGAAGCTCTCCGTAGAGAGTAGCCCGCTTCCTCCCCCAAGCCCGCCAGCAAAGGCGCTATACATCGGCAGGTACCCCGGCAGAGTTTCCTCCCCCCTTCCGTTCAGGTATACTGCCTGAGCAACTGTTTCCGACCATCCCTACTTCAAAGGCTCTTACGTTGGACCAACGCAAAGTCATACTGACTGCGGCTATCTGGTTTGTCGTTGTCCTGGCCGTGGGTCTCACCCGCCCAGAACCCCCTCCCCGTTTCCGGACTCTGACCGCAGACACCTACTTCGACAAGGTATACGGCTCATGGAAGGCGACCATGCTCGCCAACCACGCTGGCCTTGCTCTGCAAGGCGTCTACATCGAAGAACCGGGGCTTCCAGGGTCGTTTTCGATTCCCCAGTTTGAAGAGTGGTCGACCGACGACGATACCCACGTCGAGTGGGTCGACCTCCATATACTGGAAACGCACGGACTCGATCCTACTGCCGAAGAGATTCGGGTGGAATGGGTCGACCACCTGAATCACGACATCTGGGTTTCGACGCGCCGCGCCCGCGACTTGATGGACGAAGGATTTCTTCCTCCCGAGACGGGAAACGCCGAGAACAACCCCGATGGAGCCTGGTCCATCGACGCCCAGCTGCAGACAGAACTCTTCGGCATGTTGACGCCGGGAATGCCCGGATTGGCGGCAACCTACGCCGATCGGTTCGCCCGCGTCACCAATAGCGGACCCGCGGTGGAGGCCAGCGTCTTCTTTGCTACACTCTACAGTCTTGCCTTCTTCGAAGACGACGTGCCAACCTTGATCGCCGCCACCCGCCAGCGGACAGGGGACGAAACGATTGTCGCCTCCATCGTCGACAATGTCCTGCTATGGCATCAGGAGAACCCCCAGGACTGGCGCGCGACGAGGCAGCTCATCCGGGTCGAATACGACACCGACCCGATGTGGTGGGCATCGCGAGTCAACTTTGCTGTCACCATAATGGCCCTGCTCTATGGGGAAAGCGACATTCTCCGCACCATCGAAATCGCCGCGCTGGCCGGCTGGGATGCCGACAACACCATGGCCACCGCCGCCGGACTACTCGGGCTGATACACGGATACCGCGCGCTGCCGGATGAGATCGCCAACAGTACGGACATCTATTTCAATGAAGACATTACCGGAGATCTGCCGCGGTATGACACGGTAACCGAATTCGCTGTCAGAACGCAGAGCTTGGCAGAGCAGATGATATCCGGTTCAGGTGGGGCCGTAGAAAGAGGCCATTACCGGATTCCGGCTGGAACGCCGCCGCCCCAGGGGCATTGACCAGAATGACGAGCTTGAGGACCTGGTTTCTCCCTCTCTCGCTCCTTGTCGTTTCTGCGTTTGCCTACGGCGGCATGGTCTCCATGCAGGTTCGCCACGGGAACCTGGGAACGACTGAAGTTGCCGAATTCCTCGTTTGGTTTGGCATGGCCTTCGCCACCTATGCCGTTGCCGTCTTCTGGCTGGAGAGATGGTGGCTCCATATCGGACAGGACCGTGCAGGGTTACCCACCGGTGTCAGGCAGTTCTATCTGCTGGCCTGGATCTGGTGCGGAGGATGCCTCTTCAGGTGGCTCCTTCTCCAGACATTCCCCACTCTGTCTTCCGATGTCTTCCGCTATATGTGGGATGGGCACATTTCTGTAAACGGTGTCAGTCCCTATGCCTATCCCATCGACGCCTCTCAGCTGGACTGGCTGGACGTCCCCTTTCGCTCCCAGGCCAATCACGCCTGGATGGCCAGCCCCTACATGCCCGCGGCCCAATGGTTCTTTACAGCCATCGCATTCTTCTACCCTCTGGACCCCGATTCCTTTCAAGTCGCAGCCGTTCTCTTCGATCTGGGCACTGCTTTCATTCTCACCAGATTGCTGGCGACCGTCGGTCTACCATCCCATCGTCTGCTGTTCTACCTGTGGAACCCGCTTGTCATTGTGGAGACCGCCCAAGGCGCGCACGTCGATGCGCTGATGGTATTTCTGGTCATGTTAGCGGTCTACACGATGGTCCTGACGGCCAAAGCAGGTGGAAGCGGTCGACAGGCCGCGGGAAAGGATGCCGGTTCCTGGAGACCATCCTTTTCTCTCCTGGCACCGGCGTTGCTGGCTCTGGCCACCTTGACCAAACTGATCCCGGTGTTTCTGACACCGATATTCTGGTGGCGGTGGAACTGGGGTAGCCGTCTCCTCTATGGCTACTTGACCGTCGGGATGCTGGTGTCGCCTGCGCTCAGAGCCGGTTGGGGCTTGAGCGGTGACCTCGACGGGCGGGGACTCTTTGGCGCGTTGCGCATCTACAATGAGCAGTGGAACTTCAATAGCGGGCTATTTCGCTGGCTTGAAGACTGGCTCGAAAGCATGGGCATCGCCGACCCCATGTCTGAAGCCCAGGAAATCACGTATTTCCTGATGTTCTTGCTCCTGTTGTTCGTGTGGAGGCAGTTTCGCAATTTCAACTCTGATTTGAGAGCCGTACTGCGCTGGATGGCCGTTCCGCTGGGCGGATACTTGCTCCTGGCAACGACCATTCATCCGTGGTATATCCTGGCCCTAATGCCCTTCCTTCCCTTTCTGGCGCCTGGCGAGGGCGAGCCTAAGATACTCTGGCTGTGGGCCCTGCCCTGGCTCTGGCTCAGCGGAATCGTAACACTTTCCTATCTGACATACATCGACCCCAAAAACCTGCAAGACCTGGATTGGGTGCGGCAAGTGGAGTGGCTCCCTACTCTGTTCCTTCTGGGGATTGCTCTCTTCTGGGGACTCAAGAAGCAGCCATTCCAACGAATGCAGTTCTCTTAGACGCTGTCAGAAAGTGCTCGCATGTTCAGTTCGACTCCGAATTAGTCCTCCTGAAAGCCCCTTCAATTACCGAATTTCTCGCAAAGCCTCGTTGACGTTAGTCAGATCTGAGATTTGCGGTAGCAAAATGTGATTTGCCGCAATAGGCCGCGCAGTCTTGCCAAATGAGTCCGCCAAGACTTTCCTGTTCTTCGCTTCCCCTTCGCCGATCGATTGTTTCTATAGAGTACATCATGCAGCGGAGAAAGATCCCCGGCAGGCCCGCTTTTCCTTCCGAACATTGAGCGGATTTCCCCGAATCACCACCGGAACCTAATTCCTACCAGTAAACCGAAAAACCTGGATTCCCTTGAATTGGGTTTGCTCCGACTCACCAAACAGCTTGTCGAGCTCACTCAAAATGATGCCATAGGGGTCCGAGTACCAGTTGTGCGAATACACAAGCCAGACACGGTCTCGTCCGCCGAGCAATTCCTGGATCCGAGGAATGTCGGCCTCCTCCATCGCCGGTTCAAGCTCGCCCCTGTCAAACAGGTCCACGGGCAGTCCTTTCAAAACCGTGTCGAGTTCGAACTGTTCGAAGTAGTATTCAAACGGAATCTGTACCCAGGTAGCATTGAAAAAGATCATGTCTCCGGGCCCCACATGTTTTGCAATGTGAGCAGCTGCCTCGTCCCATCCCTCTTTATGAAACCAGAAGTAGTAGCCGTTCAGGGAGAGTCCGCTGAGCCCCAGTATCGCAGCCAGCATCAAGACCTGAGCGATTAGCCTGAGCCCGGACACCAGCCCACCAATGCTGGCGCTTTGACGAAGAGACAATAGACTACGCCGGATAGGGCCCCCAATAATGCGTATTCCGGCGGCAACAAGCATAAAATAGGGCAGAGTCGTCCAAATCAGAGGCCGTTCTGCATAGATAGGACTGCGCAAACTGACAACAAGCGCCACGATGTGGGGAACGAGAAATAGACAGACGATAAGAATACCGGCTCTTTCGCTGTCCAGAGCTGGCGTCACTTTTTCCCTCATACTTCGACCGTCGACCTGACTCTGCGACTGATGCCATCGCCACGCCCGCGGGGGCCAGCCAAGTCTGAAGAGCAACCCTGTCAAACCCAACACAGCCAGAAATGAGTAGCCCCACATCAAGACGGGTCGCACTGGCAGATGCGAGGGCAGAAAAGCGAAATGAAAGTTTCGAAATGTATCCAGCACCAGGTTCGGCCAGGGAGGAGGCAGCCAGAATCCTGATCCGACGTCGAGTACCTGAATGATGAATGGCACGGCCCAGGGCAGCCACAAAAGAAAGGCCAGACCCTGAAATCTGACCCAGTCCTTCCAAAACGCTTCTGAATTGACCTCCTCAGCCGCAAGAGCTGGTCCTCCCGTCCGCCTGCCCTCCCCAGCAGTCTGTCCCTTTTCCTGCGAAATGTTGTCCGCGTCGGCACCCGACACTTCTTCCTCCGGTTTCTGCGCCCTCGCTTCTCCTCCCACTCCGGTAGGAAAAAGCAAGTAGATAAGCACCGCCGCCGCGTTCAGCGCGACCGGCAAATAGACGGCCGCCGTATTGTGGGTCAGCATCACAAGTGCTTGAGATACCGAAAGTCCGACCCAATCTCTGCCCTGCGCAACTTGCGCTGTCATCAACCGCGCCAGGAAGTAGATCACGAAAGCCACTTCCAGCGTTAGCAGCGCATACATGCGCGCTTCCTGCGCAAACTGTACGTGGAATGGTGAAACCGCCACGATGAATACGGCGATGGCCGCCGCAGAAGGGTCGAGCAGTCGTCGGCATCCCGCATAAAAGACCGGAATAGTCAGCACAGATGCCAGCGCGGAAAACGTACGAACCGCGCCTTCCAGCGTTCCGAATAGCCCAATCCAAATATGCAGCAGGCTGTAATAGAGCGGCGGATGCTGGTCCACATCAATGAGCCAGCGCCAGCCCTCCCACAGACTGTGGCGGGCTATCCACAGGCTGAAGGACTCATCCAACCAGATGCTCTTTTCTTCAATCAGGTAGAAGCGCAGGACTGCGGCAACAAGCGTGATCGCCAGGACATACGTCCGCTCGCCATGTTCTCTCAATGTGCTCGTAAGATGCTTAGATGTGACGCCCGCATTCATTCTTCCCATTATGTCATCTGCTTCCCCAGCCATCAACTGCAAGGGCCTTGGTATCAAGCTTTCGTTGCGTGGCTTTCCAAGCCCATGTACAATTCTTCACACTATCTGCCCCGCAAGCCACAGACAGGACACCCGACGAAAGTTAGGAAAAAAACCTGAGTCGACGACTGCTGCCGCCGACCGGATGACCGGTCAGGACAACCCTCTTCATCCAGTGAGAACGCCAATGATCTCCCCACCTCAACTCGACGACAACGCCCCCTGGCGCCAACGATTTCGTTCCAACAGTCTTGGATACGTCTATGTTGCCCCAATGAACCCGTCGCGTGGAATCGTCTTTGCCAGTTTGCAGGGTCCAACAAAACAAGTATCCTCCTGGGACACGACATCAGGTGATCTGCGTCCCCTCCTACCCGAAAGTGAGACACCTTCCTACGGTTGGCTCGGACCCGATGGCAATTACCTTTACTACCTGAAAGACGAAAAAGGCAGCGAACTGGGCCATATTGTACGTGTGCCATTCTCAGGTGGACCGGCTGAAGACCTGACACCCGAACTGCCACCGTATACGTTGCGCGGCTTCGATATCAGCCGCGACGGCTCCTGCCTTGCATTCGACGCCGTTTACGAAGGTCGCTACTGGTTCTATTGCATCGCACTGGAATCGGATGGAGCAACTCTTGCACCGCAACTGATATACTCGGCAAAGGAAGAGACTTGGGCCTGCCATCTGTCGGGCAGCGGAAGCCTGCTGGCAGTCAAGTCGACGCGCCGGGCGCCCCACAGCCGCCGCTACACAACGCTCGTATTTGACACGAATGCAGGAAATCAGGTCGCTGAACTTTGGGACGGCTTTGAACACAGTGTCGAACCGGTTCAGTTCTCCCCAGTCCGCGGCGATGATCGACTCCTCGCGTCGACAACCGCAAGCGGCGCGCTCCTGCCTCTACTTTGGGACCCGCGTTCCAACGAACGTCGTGACCTGCCGGTGCCTTCTTCCGAAGGCCCGGTCCTGCCGCTGGACTGGTCCCCTGACGGCACCAGCCTGCTGGTCCAAACAAAGACAAGTGAGCACGAAGGTCTCTTCATCTACGATCTGAACGAAGATGATCTGCTCCCACTTCAACACAGTCCGGGTACCTTTCGCGGCCGCTCCGGGCCCTATCATACGGGAACAGCGGCCAGCTTTTTCGGCCCGGACGGCACCGTGTGGGCGCAGTGGAGCGATGCAGCACATCCTTCTCAGCTGCAATCGCTCACCGCAACAGACCCGCCCAGGCTGATTCTTCCCGAACACGACTGCCCTCCTGGCCACCCTTGGCGTTCTGTCAGCTTCCCTAGTTCAGACGGCGTTTCAGTTCAGGCGTGGCTGGGCCTGCCCTCCCCAAACGAAACCG
This sequence comes from Caldilineaceae bacterium, assembly GCA_022821585.1. GTDB lineage: Bacteria > Chloroflexota > Anaerolineae > Caldilineales > Caldilineaceae > Bin5. The sequence goes on along the minus strand of JAJEDI010000041.1, from coordinate 151,015 downwards.
CCGGGGGGCCCGTCCCCACGGTCCTTCACGTTCACGGCGGCCCGAGCGGCGCCGTCTCCAACGCCTTCGACGCCACCAGCCAGGCCTGGCTGGACCACGGCTTTGCCTTCCTTTCTGTAAACTATCGCGGCTCGACCGGATTCGGCCGTGACTTTCAAGAGAAGATAAACGGCGATGTCGGCCACTGGGAGCTTGAAGACATGCTGGCTGCGCGCCTCTGGCTGATCGAGGAAGGAATCGCCGACCCGGACCGCATCCTGCTGGAGGGGGGATCCTATGGCGGCTTTCTCACCGTGTGGGCCCTCTCCCAGGAGCCGGAACTGTGGGCGGGCGGCGTTGCCCCGGTGGCGATCGTAGATTGGACGATGAACTACGAGGACTCTTCAGCGGCCATGCAGGGCTGGGCCCACATGATATTCGACGGTGCCCCTTCGGAAAAGCCTGACCTGTACCGGGAACGTTCTCCTCTTACGCATGCCCCTGCCATCCAGGCGCCATTACTGATCTTTCAGGGGCGGCGAGACAGCCGCGCCACCCCGCGCCAAATGGAACACTTTGCCCGCAAAATGGAAGCCCTGAAGAAGGACTTCACGCTGGTCTGGCTCGACGGCGGACACGGCTTCTCCAGCGCCGCCATCGCCGAACACCTGCAGGAAACTCATCTGAGATTTGCTTACCGGGTTCTGGGGTTGCAAGGGCCAGATGTGGACTGATCTTTCCAGGCGATTCCAGCGCATCTTCCAGCCCGAGTCCGGGATTCGGGCGACGCTGGCAAATGCCGACTATCGCCTCCTCCTGGGTTCAAGCACTCTCTGGTGGCTGGCCCACTATATGGAAATGATAGTCTTGGGCTGGCTGGTCCTGGAGTTGACTGACTCTGCCGGTCTGGTCGGCCTCGTTGGCTTCTGCCGGTCCATCCCTTCTCTACTCGTCGGCGGCTTTGGCGGCCTGCTCGCCGATCGCATCGGACGCCGGCCTCTGGTCATCGCCTCGCAGACGCTGACGCTCGTCATGTATGCGACCGTTGCCGTCCTGTTGGCGGCCGGACTGCTCGCTATCTGGCATCTCGTCGTGATCTCGCTTACACTCGGTTGCGCTTGGGCAATGGACTGGCCGACTCGCAGGGCTCTCATTCCCGACCTGGTGGGCCGCCCGCGTGTCGTTGACGCCCTGATGCTGGAAAATCTGGGCATGAGCATTGCACGCGCTCTGGGTCCGCTTCTCGCCGGACTCGTGCTCGACGCATTCAATGTACTGGGCTGTTTCCTGACTTTGAGCGGACTTTCCGCGGTTTCCCTGCTGCTCCTGCACGCCCTCTCCAAGCAGCCTATTCCACGCACGTCGTCTCCCACCAGCGCTTCGCCCCTGGCACAGATTCGGGACAGCGTCCTCTACGTGCGCCAGAACCAGTCTATCCTGGCCGTGACGTTGATCACGATGATCATGAATATGCTGGCCTTTCCCTATATGAACTTCCTACCCGTATTTGCGCGCGATGTCCTGAACCAGGGTCCGGTGGGGCTCGGCTATCTCGGCGCTTCCGTAGGAATCGGAAACGTCGTCGGCCTGTTCCTGGTCAACTGGGCGAGGCGCTTCACCAGCCCGGGATGGATCTTCATTACCGGCACGCTGCTGCACTGCATGGCGTTACTCACATTCACAACCAGTTCCGTGTTCGCCGTCTCTTGGGCTCTGCTGTTGCTGGTGGGGATAGGTCACGCCTGCTTTGGCATCATGCAGAGCTCCATCGTTCTGCTCGCGGCCGCCGATGAGAGACGGGGACAGGCGATGGGAGCCATTGCAGTCGCTATAGGCGCAGGTCCGTTCGGGAGGCTCCAAACGGGGGTTCTGGCTGATGCATTCGGCGCGCCATTGGCCGTAGGCGCAGAGGTTGCCGTGGCCGCGCTGCTGGTCGCAACAGTTGCCGCGACGTTACCGGAATTGCGTCAGGTAGATAGCAGTCCGGAAAAATCTGGCGATGCCTGACAGAGGCGTTGCTTTCTCATCTGCCTTCACGCCATCGCATCCTTCATCGTTTCGACAGCCGGCTCTTCGAGTGCGCTTATCTTCAGAACCTGCTCGGCAATCTCTTCCCTGAACGCGACAACATCTTCGCCAGAGAGCGGAAACTCTGTCTCCATCCGGCGACGAATTGCAATCAGGCGTTCGGCATTGGCCTGCCCTGCCTCAATAGCTTCTCCTCCCTTCTCTAGGAAGAGCCGCTGGTTTTCAAGCATTAACCGGCGCGCCTCCGCCCAAACAGGAACGCTGTCCGGCAGCAGAAGCTCTCCCAGGTCCCGCCACGCCAGAGCGCTTACTCGAAACTGCTTCCCAGCCTCTCGAAGGACCGACCGGTCTAAGATCTGCGCGGCTTCATCAAGAAAATCGGCAAAGACGTCTCTTTCAGCGAACCCTTCCTTGCCATAAGTGTGCGTGTCGCTGAAGACCGACTCCAGACCGGCGTACATCTTACGACCGGGCGGAAACTCCTTTTCCCAACTACCCCTCATCTTCGGTTTTCGCAATGCATCGGCCCACCGCTGGTAGGCAGCAAATCCGAAATTGTGGCGAGCCCCTTTGGGCGGCTTCTCCGTAAAGAGTTGGATACTGTCTCGGATGCCCGCCTGAACAGCCTCCGGAATCCTGTCTGCGTCCGGCAACGCTAAGGTCATGACGCGGTGTCGCATTTTCTTGACCTTGGAACGCGCCATGGCCAGTTGACCAGTCGTGGCAAACACTGGCACGCGGGAACGGTCCGCGATCGAGACCTGGTCGGCCTCCTCGTCATACCCGTACACGACTACCGGTTGCATGTGAGGAAAGTCGAACTCGTACGTATGCGGTTCGTACTGGAGACTCAATGCATCAGCCCACGTTATGGCAGGCGTGCCGCCTTCCAGTGTGTCGACCAGATTCCCCACCGCCCTTTCAGCGCTCGCAGTCTGGCGCAATGTCGGTTCTGCGCCCAGTCGATTCAGCATCGTCTCCAGCGGGTCGAACGTGTTGCGTGTGAGAATGCGTGCGTGCGGATCGATGCCCTCATAGGCAAAGACGAAATACCCCATTACCGCGCCGCCGCTGATCCCCATCAGCAGTGCCTCGGAGTAAGGCTTCCCCGTATGGGGCGCCGTCGCCCCGCAGAAGTCGAGATAGTTACGTACCGTGCCCGTCTCCCAGTGGAGACCATCGAACTGCGTATAGTCGCTAAGCACTGGCATTGCTGCCTTCCTTTTGCCGAGTGTGGCCAGTGGCCCTCATATGTGACTGATCTTGGGGCGTTAAGTGAAATGGGGAGACTCGCCTCTTACCGACGTGCGCGAAACCGCCAGCGCGTGGCGTCGCTCGCCATCCCGCTCCAGGCGATCACCAGTTGCGGAAAGATGGCGAATAGGCCCTCAGGTGGAAAACTGGATTTGCTTTGGTCTTTCAGGTGTTCGCTGGGTCGATACGTTTCGTACTTGCGGATGAACTCATCGTCTACGAGTTGGAGCAATTCTGAGTTCTGCGTGCCTAGCTCTTCAAATCTGCCTTCAATGAGAACCACGTCGTCGCCGCTCTCCAAATGAACAACTGCTTGCGGGTTGGCGCGCAGATTTCGGACTTTCCTGCCCGCCCCCACGAAGTAGAAAACATCTTCCAGCCATGCCCCCCAAACGGGCACGGAATGGGGCCTGCCATCACTTCCTGCGCTGGCAATCCAATAGTTCAGAGAATCGCGCATGCGGCTATCGACGAAGTCCCACGAAAGCATATCACTGCTGTAATCCAGCGGACCGGAAGCGCCCAGGTTGGGGCGGTTGCGCTCACCCACGTAGCGTTCGTCCATCGCTCCCTCCGGAAACCAACGGCAAGACACGTGCTCCCGAACTCGGAGGACTGATGTAAACCTCCGGCCACAAATTCATCGCCTTGGCATACGCCTCCTGCACCTTTTCCCGTACTTCCTTCTCCGTTCCAGCCTGGACAAGAGCCACGGCGCAGCCGCCAAATCCCGCACCTGTAAGTCGGGCGCCCAAACACCCGGGATGACCGCGCATCGCTTCTACCATCTTGTCCAGTGCATCACTGCTGACTTCGTAGTCGTCCCTCAGGCTCCCGTGGCTGGCGTCCATCAACTGCCCAACCAGGCGGAAGTCCCCTCTTTCCAGTGCTTCGACCGTTCTGTGCACGCGGTCGTTCTCGCTAACAACGTGACGGCAGCGCCGGTAGACAGTTGATGGCAGCAGCGAGCGGTGAGCCTCCAGCTCCTCGAGATTCACGTCTCGCAGAGCGGTGATTTCTGGCAAAGCCGCCTTCAGCCGGCGCACCCCATCTTCACACTGCGCGCGGCGCTCATTGTACGCGCTTCCCGCGAGCGAACGGCTGGCTTTGGTATTTCCTATCACCAGGGAAACGCCGTCGGGAAATGGGACCCGCTGATAGTCCAGGCTGCGGCAGTCAATCAACAGTGCGTGTCCCTCTTCCCCCAGTGTACTGATAAACTGGTCCATGATGCCGCAGTTGACACCGACGAATTCGTTCTCGGCCTTCTGTGCAGCCCTGGCCAGTTGAGGTCCGGTCAGCGCGTGGATCTGCTTAGCCGATGTCAGAAATGCCTTCGCTGCCGCGATTTCCAGCGCAGCAGAACTGCTCAATCCGCTTCCCCTCGGTACATTTCCGCTAACAACCCCTTCAAATCCCTGCATCTGAACGCCGAGCTCGGCCAGTTCCAGGCCTACGCCCTGAACGTAGTTCGGCCACAGCTGGCTTCTGTTCGGTTTCCTGTTCCCGATTTCGAAGTCAGCCCACGTGTCAAACTCCAGCGCATAGAGCTTCACATGCCGATCAGCGCGGGACCGAAAAAGAACCCTTACGTCCCGGTCGAGCGCCACGGGCAGCACGAATCCGTCATTATAGTCGGTATGCTCCCCGATCAGATTGACCCTGCCTGGCGCGATAGCCAGATGCGTCGCATGGCCATCGAAATGAGTGCCAAAACCGTCCAGTATCGTTTGGGTTCGTTTGTCTGGTTGCATAACGCCCGCTGTCCGGTATAGTTAATCTCCAGGGAACCAGTATCAGAGAAGACAGGCTTGACTTAGCGATGCCCTGTCGAGGAAGACGGGAGGCCCAGGACTGCATAGAGATTCAGGTCGGACTCCTTCCCGTCGGCGCGAAAGCTGTGCACCACAGCCTGTCCTGAGTCCGCGGCCAACTGCCTCAGTTCCGTCTCATCGACCTGGTGAACGTAGCGAATGGATTCAACCCCCTGTCTCCAGGGTAGGAATCCATCGCCAGGCTCCAGGTCGGCCGCCCTGAATCCCACTTCGCCGGGGTCGATCAGCTTGTTACGGAACCTCTCGCTGCTGAGAAACTGCCAAAAGGATAGTATGACGTTGCCTGCACTCAATCTCTTGAGGTCCTTCATCAATCGCAAACGCAGCCCGTATCCCGGAATGTGCTGCACAGTCGCTGTGCAGATCACTACACTATACCTAGGCGCTGCCATAGTTTGGGCTGGTAGGCTTGCTTCCCTGTTTTCGGCGCACCCGCCTGCGGCCAATGCTCCGTGCCAGTCGGCATTCGCCAAATCGGCATGTATGAACTGGCAGTCGACTCGCCTCAGGCTTGCAGTGGAATCTTGGGCGATCTGGAGCAGCGAGCTACTCCCATCCACACCGGTGTAGGATGCGTCGATACCAGCCTCTTCAAGCAGCCGCGCGAACCGGCCGTTGCCGCAGCCGACATCCAACACGTACGGCCTTTCCTTCCCGACGGCTCTGAAATACGGTAGAATGGCCTGGAGTCCAGGGGTCCAACTTTGACGCGTTGCATCGAAATGATGGGCCACCTGCTCGTAGAAACGGCGATTCAGTGCCAGCAGCGCACACTGCGTTTGCGGGTTCATGCGAGCTGTTGGCATCGACTTCTCTTCCGATTACCGCGACTGTTCAGAGGGCCTTTCCTTTAGCATGAAACGAATTCTGGCTCCGGAAGAGATTCCGGCCGAGGTGGTTCAGACTTCCCAGGATTGGCAGCGAAAGCGGAGCTTCGATCCGGCTGCCCATCGTACCCTACTGTCGGCGATCTTCAGGGACGTCGTGGCCGTGCAGGAATCTGAATGGGACGCAAACCGGTCCTTGCGGTCCATTCTAGCCCGATACCCTAAAGACGGCAAAGGATTCTATGCCAAGTCTGACCTGGTTGCAGGTTTTCGGCTGTTGATCGATGAAGGGGAACTGGAACCGGACCCCCTCCTGCTGGACAGAATTCGCATGAAACCGGTACGTACCGCCAGCGGCGTCGCGCCCGTAACAGTTCTGACAGCGCCCGCCGGCTGTCCCGGCCAGTGCATATTCTGCCCTGACGACTGGCGCATGCCCAAAAGCTACATTTTCGACGAACCGGGGGCGCAGCGGGCCGAGCGCGACGGCTTTGACCCGTTCAAGCAGACGCTGGGTCGCATCGATGCGTTCGAGAGTATCGGCCATGATGCCAGCAAAGTGGAACTGCTGATTCTGGGAGGTACATGGAGCGCATACAGTCAGGACTACCGCGAATGGTTCGTTCGCCGCTGTTTCGACGCCATGAACACCTACGGTGTTCCGGGCCAGCTGCCTTCTGCCACCTTGGAAGAGGCGCAAAGTCGAAACGTCTTCGCGGCGCACCGCAACGTTGGTCTGGTCGTTGAGACCCGCCCGGACTGGATTACACCCGACGAAATTCGACATCTGCGGCGCCTGGGCGTGACCAAGGTGCAAATAGGCGTCCAGAGCCTGGAAGACCACGTTCTGGGATTGAACAAGCGCGGCCACACAGTGGCCGAGGTAAGAGAAGCTCTGGCTCTTCTGAGAACGGCTGGATTCAAATTGCATCTGCACTGGATGCCAAATCTCTACGGGGCTACTTTGGAATCGGACCGGGATTCGTTCCGCCGCTTCTTCGATGACCCCTCAGTCCGGCCCGATGAACTCAAGATCTACCCTTGCTCACTCATCGCAGGCACCGAGCTCTACGAAAAATGGCAGGCCGGCGACTACACGCCCTATACGGAACGGGAACTGGTAAACCTTCTCGCCGATATCAAGCCGAATGTACCCCCATACACACGTATCAACCGCCTGTTTCGCGATATACCTGCACATCACATCGAAGCCGGTGTCAAGACGAGCAACCTGCGTGAGGTAGTCCACAAAGAGTTGGCGCGACGCGGCGAACGCTGCGGCTGTATTCGCTGCCGTGAAGTTCGGCGACAGCATGTGCGCGAAGAAGCACTAAGTTTTGCCGTCACCACCTACGCAACTGACTGTACAGTCGAGCACTTCCTGCAGTATGTCGTGGACGAGAGCAAAGAAAACGGCTCCCAGGCCGACTTGGAGAGGGCCCCCCTCGCAGGGTTCTTGAGGCTAAGTCTGCCAACGGATCCCGGCGCGGGAAGTCGGGCTTTCTTGGATGAGATTCGCGGCAACGCAATGATTCGTGAAGTACATGTTTACGGGCCGGCGCTGGCTATTGGCGGCTTGGAGAAGGGTGCCGCGCAACACGTTGGCGTGGGCACGCGCCTGCTGAGCGAAGCAAAGCGCATCAGCCGAGAATCCGGGTTCGAACGCATCAGCGTCATTGCCGCCACCGGAACACGGGCCTACTACGCAGCGCGCGGGTTCGAGTCAGGCGAACTCTACATGACCGGTTCTACCTCGACGGCTACCTAGACTCGCCCCCATCCCTTTCCGGTCGTGAGCACTTCAATTCAGTTGCCCTCTTTCTTCTCACCGCCAGCTGAATCCTCCAGCAGAGCCCATACAACCAATGCAAAAAGAGGAGCAGCGATTTAGCGCCGCTCCTCTTCCTTTAGGGCTTGAAACTCGCCCGACTTAGCCGGGCAGTACTATCAGCCAGTCCTTTTCAGGCAATTGCCGACCTAGAAGTGCAACGTCAGGTCGAACTCTGTCGCCTGGACCAGCGGCAGAATCTGAAGAATCGTGGGCAGCATCGAACCCATGCCCGGCATCGCCATGTCCAGCAATGGGATGCTGGTTACCAGTTCGATCAGGTTACTGGCCTTGCCATCAGACCAGTCCAACGTCGGCAATGTGTCCCCGTCAATGGAAATCGTGATTCCGTCGACATTGGTGCTGATGCCCAGTTCGGAGATCCCCAGGGCACCGGCCATACCGATCTGGCCTATGGTCAGGGCAAGACCGCCAAGCGCCCCACCCGTCATCGCATTCATCTCGTCAATGGACATGTCGCCGATGCTGAAGCTGCCATCCGCCTCATAGAAAATCGGCAGATTGATGCGCGGCGGCGTGCCTACAGCTGCCAGGAACTCTTCCTGCGCGGCCTTGGCAGCCATCGCTGCGTCGCTGTCACCTTCCACGTAGAGCGGAATCGCGTCAGCACCAGGCGCAACCGGGAAGCGGGCAATCACGCCAATCCCAATCCTGTCCACCAGCGCAAAGAGCAGATCCGCCATCGGAATGACCATGCCGAATGAGCTAAGCGCTCCTGGCAGCGCATTCAGCGAATCACCGTCGTAGCTGATATTCGGAATACTCCGTCCGTTGACCAGAAGCAGCAAGCCCTCAGGTGTGTTGCTAACCTGGATGTGCTGAATGCTACTGGCCTCCATCATAAAGACCATCTCAGCCGGAACGGCCAGATCCATATCTACGCCAAGGGAGCCCACCAGGTCGGCCAAGGCAGCGTTCTTGATCGCGGCCATTCCATCCGCGCCAAAGTCAAGTACCAGCGCAGGCAGGTCAATGACCAATTGGTCGGCATCGGCCTCGATACTTCCCTGGCCGGCGCGAGGCGCACAACCCGACAGAGCAATTACTGCAATAAGCATTATAGCGGCCCAGAACCTCACACGTCGTTTGAGCATTTCATACCTCCTAAGGGCGGTCAAGGTAAAAGGGTGATGATTGATTTCTGCAAAAGTGCGAAAAACACGGCCGTTTATGATCAATCCCGCTGGCTGGATCAGCGGGGATTGTAACATCAATTGTAAAAAGAGACAACGCTCGTGAAAAAACGGCAAAAAGGGGGTTTTCCGTTCTTGCGCTCCGAATGATAAGGGAAACTACAGATAATTGCAAACTCCTGTTTCCTTTTAGGGGGACATTTCCTGCAGCGAAAGCAGGTGGCCCCAATTCTATATGATGCATGTCCCTACGTCAACCTGCTTTGGAGCAAAGTAACACAAGACATGGACACTTTCAAACCCAGCCTGTGGAGTCATCCAACCAGTTGCTCGACCATCCAGTGGCCGGCCTTTGCTTCACCCCAGGGCCCTCCCGGTCAGGATAGCCCGGCAAAGCCAGCGCGGGCAGGCGACTGGACCAAATTGACACTCTTGAACTGGGCTGGGGAGCGTTCCCAAAGGCAATTGGAATGCGGAGGCGGCAAAACGCGGCCACCGTCCCGCAAAACTGCCTTCAATTCATATCAAATTCGATGAATTCACCGGTAACGGTGAAGATTATACGCTCACAAATGTTGGTAACTCTGTCAGCGGCCCGTTCCAGATTGTGAGCCGCCCAAAGCAGGTAGTTCGTGCGGTCTATCAGCGAAGGGTCCTCCAGAATCAATGCGATCAGGTCGCGATGGACCTGGTTATAGAGAGCGTCGACCTCATCGTCTTGCAAGGGAATCGTTCTGGCAGCTTCCACGTCCTGGTTCAGGAATGCATCGAGAGCTTGTTGTAGCATGTTCGTAGCGATTTCGCACATGCGGGGTATATCTACCAGCGGCTTTAACAGTGCCTCCGGGCCGATCAATAGGATGATCCGCCCGATGCCCTTTGCGTAGTCGCCAATTCGCTCCAACTCTGTACTGATTTCCAATACAGCCGCGATCAGCCTTAGATTCCCCGCCATGGGCTGCTGCGTAGCGATCAACCTGAGACAGTCGGCCTCGATTTCGAAGCGCTTCCTGTTTATCACTTCATCTTCTTTAATCAAGCGCCTGGCAGTCTCCATATCCCTCTGCCTCAGCGCTTCGACCGACTCCTTCAACGCCTGGATCACCATACTCCCAAGCATCAACGTATCGGTCTGGAGCGTCTCTAACTCTCTGGCAAATGAGGTTCGCAGGAGCTGTCCCATCGATGTGCTCCTTTCCATCCGCAGGACTATCGACTCTGAAGGTAGGGTAGAATTCTGTCGCGCATCAGGTCCCGCACCTGCCTGCAAGCTGAGATTCTTTCAGAATCGCTGCCAATCAGCTTAGTGGGATCGTCAAATGGCATGTGCTTGACTTCCTCGTCCCCAATCCACATGGGGCAGTTCTTCGCCGCACTATCGCAGACCGTGATCACAAGGTCCAACTGCATCTCTTGATAAATGTCGACTGAGTCAGTTGTCCCTTGGCTTATGTCGATATCGACTTCTGCCATTGCCCGCACCGCAAGCGGATGAACCATACCTGAGGGCGCAGTGCCGGCCGAAAACGCCTGCCAGTCCTCGCCCAGGTAGGCATTAACGAGCCCTTCCGCCATCTGACTGCGGCAAGAGTTGCCGGTGCACAATATGAGAACTTGCTTCTTTTCGCTGCTCATACTCTCTCCAGATCCAATGCAGGATTATCCGAACCGGCCGGTAATGTAGTCTTCGGTCCTCTTCTGACCCGGATTAGTGAAGATCTTCTCGGTATCGTCAAACTCTATAAGATTCCCGTTCCTCCGGTCATCCACGCTGAAAAAAGCAGTAAAGTCGGAAATCCGGGCCGCCTGCTGCATATTATGTGTGACTACAATTATAGTATATTTCTCCGATAACTCCTTCATCAGATCTTCGATCCTTAAAGTGGCGATCGGATCCAGCGCCGAGGCCGGTTCGTCCATGAGAATTATCTCCGGCTCGACCGCTATCGCCCTTGCAATACACAGTCGCTGCTGCTGTCCGCCGGAAAGACCGAGAGCGCTCTGTTGCAGTTTGTCCTTTACCTCCTCCCACAGTGCGGCTGACCGCAACGCCCTTTCAACCATTTCGTCCATGTCGCCCCGGAACCCGTTGATGCGTGTCCCCCACGCGACGTTCTCATAGATCGTTTTGGGAAATGGGTTTGGTTTCTGAAAGACCATCCCGATTCGGCGCCGCACTTCCACAGGATCCACGTCAGCGTCGTAGATGTTCTGCCCTTGAAACAGGACTCTGCCTTCGATGCGAGCGCTTGAGATTAAGTCGTTCATGCGGTTAAAGCAACGCAAGACCGTACTCTTCCCGCAACCTGAAGGGCCGATGATGGCGGTTATCTTATTTGTCGGAACCTTCATGTCAACATCGCGTACAGCGCAGAAGTCGCCGTAATAGATGTGCATCTCTTCGGCCTCGATCGCAAACCTGCCCGTCCCATTGAGTGGATTTCTTACGCTCCCGGACCGGGTTTGAGAAGGGTGTTCAATTGCAACTGTCATGATTTCAATAACTCCACTAGGCGGTAGCGCGACTGTGGTCAAAGCGATTTCGCAGGAGCACTGCCGAAGCGTTTAGGGAAAGTAGAAGAATCAGTAGTACCAGAATCGCTGCCGCGGCCAGGTTCCGGAACTCGTCCTGCGGCCGCGACGTCCACTGATAGATCTGGATTGGCAGTACTGTAAACTTCGAAAATGGCCCGCTGGGGTCAAGAGCAATGAATGTTGAAGCGCCGACAACGACCAGCGGGGCAGTTTCGCCAATCGCCCGGCTCACAGCCAGAATAGTTCCCGTCAAAATGCCAGGCATGGCGCTTGGTAAGACGTGATGCCAGATTACCTGCCAGTGGGTCGCCCCCAATCCGAAGCCCGCTTGCCGCAGAGAACTGGGAACGGCTCGAATCGCCTCCTGACCGTTTATGATAATCAGCGGGAGAATCAGTAGCCCAAGAGTCAGACCGGCCGATATGATCGTGCGTCCGTTGGCAGTGGACTGGTCTCCAATGCCCAGAAATGCTCCGCTTGTGAAAAATTCCAGAATGCGAACAAAAATCGCCAGCCCCAGCATGCCGTAGATGATCGATGGTACGCCGGCCAGGTTATTAATGTTGGTCTGAATCAACCGGTTAAGCAGGCGCTCCTTCCGCGCGTACTCTTCCAGGTAAATCGCTGCCCCTACTCCAATAGGAAAGGAAAAGAGAATTGTGATGGCAACCACCCACAGAGACCCGAATATCGCGGTGCGGACGCCGGCGCGCAACGGTTCGCTCGACTGTGACTTACTGATAAAACTGGTCGTAAGCCAGCTGCGAAAGTACACTTCAGATCCGGCAAATCGCTCTTCGGCCTCTGCAAAAACGCTCCCGCGGGTGAATATCGAGTCAAACAGCCCCCAGGTTGCCTGCACTTGAGGTTCGACCACCCGCTCCAGAATCAACTCGTGCACGTTCTCGCGGCTTCTCTGGGCAAACGGCATGTCGTGCTCATATCGCCGCATCAACCCGGCGGAAATATTCGCCTCCAGAATATCCACAAGCTCGTCTTTGGGCAGCTTGTCCAGCGGCACGCCGTTATCAGCCAATTCCCCGGGATCGATATTGTTGACGATTGCAACGTAGCCGAAGGACTGATTGAGGATGTTCAGGAGAAGGGCGCACAAGGCAACGATTCCTGCAAGCATCGCAGCCTGAAAGATCACCGCCCAGGCCCGTCCTCGGCGCTGCCGCGCAACAACCTGGTCGTGGTATGCAGACCCTGAGGGCATCAGCCCGCCTGCAGGCTGGTCGGCAGTATGGTCTTGGATGAGTGCCATCACTCATACTCCTCGCGGAAGCGGCGCACGATCCATTGACTCAAGACATTCAAGCTTAGCGTCAACAGAAAAAGAAGCAGACCGATTGCGAAGATGCTGTTGTAGTCAATCGAATCGTAACTGAGGTCGCCGCCACTGATGCGCACGATGTGCCCAGTCATTGTCTCGGCTGCCCGAAACGGCGAAAAGGTAAAATTGGGTCCGGCGCCGGCCGCGATGGCGACAATCATCGTCTCTCCTATCGCCCGTGAAATTGCCACAATGAAGGCCGCAGCGACGCCGGAAAGCGCCGCAGGTAACACGATTCGTACAGCCGTTTCAAGTCTCGTCGCCCCTAAGCCGTAAGAGGCTTGGCGCAGCGAACTTGGCACTGCGCTCAAGGCATCCTCGCTCATCGAACTTACGAGTGGAATAACCAGTATGCCGATAACGATACCGGCTGAGGCGGTGTTGTAGATTTCGACCACGTCGCGGCCCAATATGCCGCGAAGCATTGGTGTCATGAACGTCAAAGCAAAATAGCCATAAACAACTGTCGGTATCCCCGCCAGAATCTCAAGAATGGGCTTCAAAATGCTTCGTGTCCGATGAGTGGCGTATTCGCTCAGGCAGATGGCGACGCAAAGACCCACAGGCAGCGCCACAGCCATCGCGATAGCGCTGGCCATTAGCGTGGCGGTAACCAGGGGCCAGATGCCGAACCTTCCTATAGCCGGTTGCCACTCGGTCCCGCCGAAAAACTTGAATAAGTTCATTTCCTCACTGGCGAAGAACAGGAGAGACTCGCGCCCAAGGACAAAGACAATGCCTAAGGTGGTGAGAATCGATATTGCGCCGCAGAGGAACAGGAATCCCTTGATTAACGACTCGGCGACTCTGGGCTTGCGTCGCAGGTCAATCTTAGGTCCCCCGCGCAGAACAGTTCCGCCTTCAATCTCGGCGCCTGCCCCCGGCCCTCTCACCGACTCCGCAGATATGGTTGCTGGCGCAATTGGCGCCGGTCCCGTCATGGCCTCCCCTCGTTCTTCCAAAGTTTCCCGCCGGCGCACGCCTATCACTTAAGCAAGGTAACCGAGAAATCCTCGCCATTTCACCCAAAGCGGAATGGCCTTCAATCGCGGCCTATTCTAATTCCTCTTTCCGATTAGCGGAAAGTTGGGAACAAGGCGTTGGCCCTGTTCCCAGGTTCTTCTGATTGCACCGCAACGGTGCTACCGAGAGAAACAAGATTCGCGACGTTTTACTCCTCTGCGGCCTTCATTGCATCAAGAAGGCTCCGCCTGGCGGCTTCGAGAACAGAAGCTTCCGCCGGGAAGTAGCCGACGCGCTCGATCTCCTCGTTGACGTAAGTCAGGAAGAAGCTGATGAAGGCGGCCACCTGGGGCTTTTCGGCCATAATGCCAGCGTCCGCGTAGATGTACAGCGGGCGGGCAAGCGGGTAGCTGCCGCTGTCGACGTTGGCAGCAGTGGCCTCGACTTTGTTGATCGCGACGATCTTCAGCGTGTCTGCGTTTTCCTGATAATAGGCGTAGCCGAAGTAGCCGATGGCGTAAGGGCTGCCCGAGACGCCCTGAACGAGGACATTGTCATCCTCGGACAGCTGGATGGCGTCGGCGCTCAGGATAGGCTCCTTGTCCTTGTCGAAGACCTCTTCGACGAAGTAGTCGAAGGTACCGCTGTCCGTGCCGGGGCTGAAGCGTTGAATCGGTTCTGCCGGCCAGTCGGGGTTGACATCGGCCCAGGTATAGGCGGTCGAAAAGACCATTGCCAGCTGCTCCATGGACAGATTGTCGACGAACTTATTGTCCTTGCTGACAGTAACGGCCAGCGCATCGGTCCCGACGCGGAACTCTATTGGGATGCGGTCGATGGCAGCGCAGGACTCTCTTTCTGACTCTTTGATGGGTCGGCTGGCATTGGAGATGTCCGATTCGCCGGCGACGCAGAAGCGCTCGAAACCGGCGCCGCTGCCGACACTGTCAATCGTGATATTGTCGGCGTAACCTTCGTCCCGGAAGCGTTCGGCCATGGCTTCAGATAAGGGGAAGACGGTTGAACTGCCGGCCGTGATTATGTCACCGGTCACCTCCAGAGGATTGACCTCGGGCAGCCCGTCCGAAAGGCTGGCACCCCCCTTCGTCCCCGATTCTCTGGCTGGCTCACTTGCTGAAGCCGCCTCTTCGTCTGACCCCCCGCACGCAGCCAGCACCAAGGCAGCTGTCAGAATCAAAACTAAGAATACTCGATGCATACTTACTCCTTCGTCATACGGTTGTGTGGTTGATTTACTGGCCCAGGTAGTTGCAAAGGAGTCCGGGTGGACGCCTTTCCCGTGCGATTCATCCCCTCACTGACGAGGAAAAGAGATTCGTACCAACCACTGCTGCCAGCATATCTCTAGCAAGTTAATGATCTGTGATGAAACACGGCGCAGGCGTTAACAACCTTTAGTCGTTCCGTTAATAGTCCATTAACGCCAGTGTTCTGCGCTTGCAATTGAGGAAAGTGCGCCAAAACCCGTTGGGCATCCTGCTGCCGTCCAGGACCGCAACGAGGACTGACCTCGGTCCACGGCTCTCGTCGCACCTGTAAGAAGACGTGGCCATGTGCGCAAGGAAGCCTGCCTTCCATTAGGAGGCCCTACATCGGAACCGCGGCATGCATGTACGGTCTTCGCAAGAGCTCCTGCCGGCCTGTCGGATCCTCGAAAACGTGCGCCATCGTCTCCAATTTAGAGCGCACCTCTGGGGCGTCTCTCAGGCTTAGCGCCTCTCCCGTCGCCATCGGCAACCCCGCGTCTTGAAGTTCCTCTATCACTTCATCCAGCGTCGGCGCATCGGCAAAAGATACCTGGCGCGCGTAATCTCGGTGAGTCTTGTCTTCGTGGGCGTGCTGGTGAAGAAACAAGAGGAACCAGATCTTGTGAAACGAGTCAATCTTTCTTTGTAGAATGAACCTTTCGAGTGAAGCTGGCAGCATCTGCCGCCCTTTCCTTTCTTGCCGCCCAATTCGCATAGCACTACGCCACTCGCCGCGCCTGGCTGGCGCAATTCGTGGCTCACTCTTCTCTGCTGGGCGAGGTCGATTTGTTGTGTTATTCATATCAGATAGCAGACTAATGCCACCTGATTAACGCGGGGTACAGGAGATGCAAATAGGGATTTTTCGATCGGTTAAGAGGAAGTTAATGGGAGGCTTCGAGTTGGGGAAAGACGGTGAGGACTGCAGCCCCCGAACTGCAAGGATACAATGCGGAAAGAATGTCTAGCTTTCTGTCTGAGCCCGATCGCCATTCGGCGCGACGCGAAGGGTAAACGAAAAAGTGCTGCCTCGATTCTCAATGCTGTCTACCCAGATCCGGCCGCTGTGCGCCTGAACAATATGCTTCGCTATCGCAAGTCCCAGACCCGTGCCCAGACTCGCACGCGCACGATCCGTCTTGAAAAATCGTTCAAAAATGCGGTCCGTGTCTTCGGCTGGGACGCCAATGCCGGTGTCGTTAACGGAAACTGTCACGAGCCGTCCCCCGGGTTGTGATTCGGCTGAGATCTTGACCGACCCTCCTGCCGAGGAAAACTTAAGAGCATTGTGAACGAGATTCGTAACTACCTGGTGTATTCGTTCGGCATCTGCGAGGACTCGGGGCAGACGTGGGGGCAAGTCCACGATCAGGCTGATTTCGCTGCGCGCGGCGAGTGGCTGCAGTCGTTCAACTGGAGTCAAAATTGTTTCACTTACCGGCACAGGTTGGAATCGGAACGGTACCTGACCTGATTCGATGCGGGATAGCTCCAGAAGTTCTCGAACCATCTGCACCAGCGCATCCACCTCCGTTTCAATCCTGTCCAGAAACAGCGGTGCGGCCGTAGGGTCGTCGAGAGCCCCGTCTCGCAACGTTTCTGTTAGAGCCTGCAGCGATGCAAGTGGTGTCCGCAGTTCGTGAGAGATATTGCTCACGAAGTCGCGCCGTACGCGTTCAAGGCGGTGCAGTTCAGTCATGTCCTGCAGCAGCACGATGTAGCCGTCGCTGCCGCCGGCCACAAACGGGAGGGCAATTACCCGCGTCGTTCTGTCTCCCCACTGAAAAATGCTTTCAGCCAGTTTGCCGTCACGCCTGCAGTCCTCCCACGTCTCAACGATACGGTGATCCCGTACAATCTGCGCCAAAGGCTGCCCTCGCACACTCTGCCGGCCGAGATTTGACAGAGGAGGGCCTTCAGGTGGATTCAGCGACTGTGCCGCTCCGCCTCCCCTTTCCCCAACCTGTTCAGATTCACCGGCAGACCCGGTGCTCTTCCTCGTATCCAGGCCCACCATGCGCGCCGCAACCAGGTTGCAGAGTCGAACTCGCCCCTCGCTGTCCAGTATAAGCACGCCGTCAAGGAGGTTGTCGAGGACTGAAGTGAGCCGCTCCCGCTCACGCGATACAGACGCAACCTGCGACTCCAACCGGTCCCGCATCCGATTGAAAACTCTGGCAAGCTGTCCCGCCTCATCCGTCCCTTTCGGCTCAACACGAACGCCAAGCTCCCCCTGGGCTAAACGCGCAGCCGCATCAATTAGCTGGCGAAAGGGTCGCGCCGTCCCTTTGGAAACAATAACGACGATTGCGACCAGCGCCGAATAGGCCAAGAGCATCAAAATCAACAACGCCCGGCGCAGTGGTTCTAGTGCGGTTTCAATCACGGAACGTTGTATCGACACGCGCAATACGCCCATCGCCTCGGCGGCATCGCCAGAAGCTGCGCTCCGGAAGCCCTCTCCTTGCGGGGCAATTGCTGCAGCTGCGTACAGCATCTCGGTGCCGAACACACGGCTGCGGCGGTCGCTGAATCCAATACCTTCTTGGAGCGCCGCAAGGATTTCCGGCTCCTCTGAGAGTCCATCCAAAGTAGAAGGATCGGCCATCGAATCTGCCAGCACACTGCCGTCTGCAAGCACGACTGTCACTCGCGCGTCCAACAGTTCGCCCCAGGCGCGCACGAGGCGGACCAGCTCAATGTCGCCTGCCTGCCAGCGCGATTCGGCTAACCCTTCGCGCAACTGGTTATTCGCCGACAGCAGTAAAGCCTCGGAGCTTAGGCGGTACCTGAGCTGCTCCAAATGGAAATGTTTGAATTGGGAAAGGGAGTAGAAGTAGCAGACCGCAAGTACCGCTGCGGTCAGGAAGCAGATCGGTCCAACGATTCGCCAGCGGATCGAGCGGAACCCAGGCATGTGCTGAGGCCGGAACAGCAAGGCACTCTCATAGAGTCGAGAGGCGGACATCTGAGCGCCGGTCCTGGTGCGCTCACCCATCAAAGCGGTAACCGATGCCCCGTATTGTTAGAATGCGGCTGGGACTGGCCGGGTCGACTTCGATCTTCTCCCGCAGCCAGCGGATGTGAACGTCCACCGTCCGGCTGCCGCCGTCGAAGTCCCATCCCCACACTCGCTCCAAGATCAAGCTCCTTCCCAACGCGATACCTCGGTTGCGAGCCAGAAAAAGGAGCAGCTCAAACTCTTTCGGTTTCAGGGCCAGAACGCCGCCGTCACGCCGTATCTCTCTCCTGCTCTCGTCAATGACCAGATCATCAAACGTGAAGGCCACGCCACCGTTGGGCGACTCGTGGATCCCTTGTCCTGAGCTGCCCAGTTCTTCCCTGAGCAGCCGAACGCGGCGCAGGTGCGCCCTCACTCTGGCCAGGAGTTCCCGCATACTGAACGGCTTAGTCAGGTAGTCGTCAGCCCCGACTTCCAGGCCCACTATCTTTTCCACCTCTTCATCTTTGGCCGTCAACATCAGGATCGGTAGGCTCATCTCCTGCCGCAGAATGCGGCAGACCTCAAAGCCGTCCAGGCCCGGCAGCATGACATCGAGGATAACCAGTTCTGGCTTCTCTTCTCTGGCAGTCGACAGTGCCTGAACGCCGTCCGAGGCAGTGACTACATCGTATCCCTGCCGCTCGAGATTATACTTCAAGGTTTCAAGCAGTGTCGGCTCGTCCTCAACGATCAGCAGCCTGGAACTTTTCAAGACGTGAGTCCTTCACACTTTTCTACTCTGGAAATCATCTGGCATCTTCAAGGATTCTTTAACGAGCCTGGCCTGCTTCGTCCATTCCTGGCGCTTGCTGCCAGGACTCTAATTCAAGACCACTCTTTCGCGCAAAGTGCCGGCGCGCTCACTGCGAATCTCGACACCGACCTCGGCGCCGCGGGGACCGTGCAGAACCCACTCGGTCCAGGCGCGGTTGTCGGTCGGGCTTGCCGCGTAAATCGTACTGACCGAGAACTTGCCGCTACGGCCCTCCAGGTGGCCCAACTCTGTCTTTGTCTTTCCGCTGGCAAGTGTAACACCATCAGGAAGGTCTAACTCCACACGGACCGGCCGTGTCGCAACACGCTTTCGACCCTGGGCACTTGTGTAAGTCGGCAGATATCCGCTGTTCTCCACGATCAGCCGCAGGCGATAGTCCCCTTCATCCGTCAGTCGATCGAGTGTCAAACTATGTAACGTCATGCTTGGCAACATATCAGCCAGTGAAAGGGCGAAAGCCGTGTTCTTCTCCGCCTCCTCGCCCATAAAAATGTGCGGAGGATTGCGCCAAGTGAAAAACTGATTGTAGCCGCCAATCTCAATCGGCCCAAGCTGTGGATGCTCGAAATGGTACCATTCAACCAGCGCCGCTTCTCCCGTATTTTCCTCCAACCACCTCAGAATCTTCAGGTCGTCTTCGTGCGGGTGTGTACGCATCCACCCAATGTAATCTCTGTCCTTGATCCCCGCCCTGCCCGGCAGGTCCCACAACTCAATCGTAAAAGAAAAAATACCAAAGTGATCGTAAACCCAATCGTCAAATCCTCCCGTGGTGACCTCCTTGGGATGATATCGAAATCCGTGATAGACCGACAGACAGGGGTAACCGGTCAACTCCTTACCTCTTTCGCCCATCAGCTCAAACACCCAGAGGTCGCTCGTCTCCATATTTTCGTCTGGCTGCGTACTGTATGGTCGAAGAATGACGCCGCTCTGCGTATGATAGGTTATGGCCACATTGATATTATTGCGCCGGCTAATGAAATCGACCGCCGCCCGTATCTCCTTTTCCGATACCGGAAACGGACCGGCGCCGGCCTGCGTGGACTCCGGCTGCCATGCAAAGGGGAAGTTACGGTTGAAGTCCAAACCCTGAAAGGGCTTGGCAACCTTGATCTCCACACCGTCGTACTCTTCAAGCCTTCCTTCCGGCAACAACCTGTAGTAAGTCCCCCCATGCTCGTCAGGCCCCCGCTTCTCCATCAGCCGGCCGTCCAGCGAGCTGTCTTTCCAATCACCGTGGGGGTCGGGGATCCGCATCTGCAGTATGCGGCCGTCGCCATCAATGTCCTCTTCATGCAAACCGGCCAGCGGTTCTGAAAACGGATAGGGCCTGGTACCAGACCGTACATACTTTGGGTTTTCGGAAAGCGCCAGGGCCGCCCCGTCGGGATTTAGCCGTGGGACAATGTAGAAGGCAACGTTATCCAGCAAACGCGTGCAACGAGCGTCGCTGCCATATCCGGACAAGAGCGTGTGCGCGATATGTAAGGCCACCGTAGTTCCGGCTATTTCCGTAGCATGGATGTTGGAATCGATCCAGATGGCCGGCTTGTCTTCGTCACTCCCACTGTCCCGGTTTGTCAGCGTCAGCAGATGAATCGCCCTGTCTTCATGGCTTTTGCCAAGTTCAGTCACTTTGGCCAGTTGCGGGTGGCCTTGCGACCAGCCGTTCAGAACCGACTCGACCTCATCGTTTGTAAAATAGCGATTAAAATCCAAAGTCTGCACTTCCCCCAGAGAATATGACCCGCCGCGTTAAGGCCCCGTCCAACTCCCAAATTTTCGTCAAGCTTTCCCCCCTTACACTGAGAGCTCCATGAGCAGCGCAGTAAGGAGGCCAGTTCTCTCGCCTATCTTTTCGACCTCGATATGTTCATGATCGGCGTGTGCGCCATGCCCCGGTATACCCAGGCCATCCAGCGTAGGGACGCCCAGTGCACCGGTCAGATTGCCGTCGCTGCCGCCGCCGGTGCCGCCTTCCTGCAACGCCATACCAAGCTTGCGCCCAATGTCCCGGGCCTGCGCAAAAAGTGGCTCTGTGACCGACTTCTCCAGAGGCGGACGATTCACCCCGCCTGTCACCTTGAGCTGGATTCCGGCAACTTTGGGCTCCATGCCTGTAATTTCTCTGTTCACTCGTTCCATCTCAACTGAATTCCAGGCCCGGACATCGACGAAAGCTTCAGCATGTGCGGCAACAACGTTCGCACGCGTCCCCGCCGCAACAACGCCGACGTTTACAGTTGTTCCTGCTTCCATATCCGTCAGGCCGTGCAAAGCCAGGACCTGGTGCGCCAGTTCCTCGACGGCGCTGACGCCCTTCTCCGGTTCCACACCCGCATGGGCAGCCCGCCCGCTGATCGACAGCGCATAGTGGGCCCCGCCCTTTCGTGTCGTTTTCAGAACGCCGCCTGGAAGCGGCGGCTCAAGCACCAGGACATAGGCGGCCCGCCGCGCCTCCTCCTCGATCAACTCACGCGATGTCTGGCTGCCTACCTCCTCGTCCGATGTCGCAAGTACTGTTACAGGACGCGGCAGCTGCAACTTCAAGCTCTGTACGCCCCGGAGCGCATACTCCACTAGGGCCAGGCTTGACTGCATGTCGAATATACCAGGTCCGTAAGCCCAACCCTGGTTATCGACCCGAAACGGATGGCTCTCCAACGACCCTACAGGCCATACTGTGTCGTAATGGCACAACACCAGTGCTGGAGGAGACTCAGGCTGGGCTACGTGCTCCGCGCCCCGAAAACGGGCGCGCAAGTGGTTCCCGCGCTTCGCAGTGGGGAGTATCTCCGATTCCAGACCGGCTGCAGAGAATCGGTCTGCAAGTCGGGAGCAAAACGCATCCAGCCGCTGCTTTTCGTCGGTTGGTGTCTCCTCCCTCACATGCTCGGCGATGGTTTCAAGAATCTGTGTCTCTTGTTGCCTGAAAAAGGGGATTAGCTGACTGGGCTTCATGTGCAACTCCTGCTGCAAAATGTTTTCGGACGGTACGCGTAACTGGATTTCAGGACGGACCTCCCTGGTCTAGCTTCCGAATCCGAATTCAACAGCGCTGAAGAATAGTGGGACCATAGCCACAGCACCCACAAGGACGGCCGCAATCTCCAGATATACCCACCCCTGCGCCACTCGCAGCAGGATACGTCTACCGTCAGTCCCGGCTCGCTCCTTGGAAACGCCAACATACCTTACGATGTGCTGTTCTTCCGGCTTGACCTGCTCCAGCGGCTGAACCGTCCAGCCGGCCTGCTGGAAGATTCCAGGGAATGAAGTCACCAATCGGTGGGCGCCGTATCCCAATGGCAGCAGTATTAGGGCAATGAAGATGAAAGCGCCCAAAAGGAGGGCAGCGGGGCGCGAATGAATCGGGCTGAAGACGCCAAACAGGTCCAACCACAGCCATCCCAGGAAACAGATGGAGGGAGAAGCCAGCACCCAGTGACCCCAGGCTCCGCCGCCTGGGGTCGCTTCCACCAGGTGCGCCTTCACTTTTCGTCGCCCTTTCATTTCGGGCACGACTTCAGATGTCATTGGAGCGCACTAGCGGTACGGCGAAGTCCAGTCAGCATCGGCTTGATTTCCTGTGGAATTCGGGAATGGATTCGAACTGATCCGCCATATCGCCGTTGTGATCTGCTCGGCTCAGCGTTTGCGTTGCTTTCCTCTCAATCTCTTGCGAAGAGCATCCTTGTCTCGCGAGAACGCTGCACGGCTTGGCGAAGGCGGACGGCGCTCAGCCCGTGGAGGACGCTTGGCAACCGGTTTGGAGGGACCGAACAGGTCCATCCATTCGGACACCTCGAGGTCCGACAGACTCACATGACTTTCTGCTCCTTCATCGTCCAGCGACCCCTCCTCCCTTGACTCGGAGAGACCTCCAGGCCTCTGGGGCTGGGTGCCAGCGCGGGCCGTGGCAGGACGCCCGCGTTGACGGTTCATTCGCTGCACGAACTCCTCCGCCTGCCATGTCTCAACGTCGTACAGTTTCGCCTCCTGCCGCAGCGCCCAATCGTTTGTGACCACGACCAACCCCTGGGCCCGCCGGTGGATACGACCTTGGATCAAGTCGTCCGCCTCCTGCGGATCGCGGGCAAAGATGACCTCAACGCCGCCTCCGCTCAGTTCCCGCGAAGCCCCCCCGACGACGCCCCGATCAAAGATCACCGTAATCTTTCCCCGGTAGTTGCTCCGCCAAACCTTCAGGCGCGATACGAATAGCTCCTCGTCGTTCTCGTCCTGCAAGCTGATGTTCTCCAGGACGCCTGAGCCGATTATATTGTGACCATCGATAAGTAATGGCACCTGACTTCTCGCTGATGGCCCTTCTCACTCGCATTTCTGGACCGCTACACATCCCGCCAGTGAATATCCGGTCGGTGCCGCCTTCGCCAGCGCCACAACAGCCCGACGGGAAAACCCGCCATCTTCGCCATGTCGCCAACCAAGCGAATAACTGGCACCAGCAAAGCAGCCCGAATCCCCTCTACCACGGGAACATCCCTCGCCAGCGACCGCATTCGCCACCACGGCCGTGCGCAATTAACGACACCCCCCGCGAACAGGCCAAGACCTCCCAACCAGCGCGCCTCCTGTCCCCAAATCGCGTGACCAATTAGTGCAGGGACAAGCAACAGATAGGTGGCATAACGGACCGCGTGCCGCAACCTCCAAAGGTCTGCCTTGCCGTCCCCCCTTGCATATCGGTAGTACTGCAGCCAAAAGGATTTCAAGTCGGGACGAGGACGAAAATAAGCGATAGCCCCCGGCGCCCAGGCAAAAGCAGGATCCTCTTCTTCCGCTCTTATGCGTAGATCGAATACCAGGTCTTCACAGTAATCGAGCCATTCAGGATACCCGCCTACCCTCTGCCACAACTCCTTCGTATAGGCCACCGAACGGCTGCTGGGCAGGAAACGAGAAGGCTCAATCTCCTCCACCTGGGGCAAGACTGTCGCCCCCATCGCCATCTGGAACGGGCCCGAGACCTCCGGCAAAAAGAATCCGGCCGCTGCACCAACACTGCACGCCTCGGTATCGGCGCTTTCCTCAAAAGGCGCAACCAGTTGTTCCAACCAACTGGAGTCCAACCTTACCCCTGCGTCGGTGCAGGCTACTACCGTTCCGCTCGCCTCAGCAACCGCCCGGTTGCGCCCTTGGCTTATGTTGGCTCCAGGTTCAACGACGATGCGCAGTCCTGGCAATCTGCCGGCATACTCGTTCACAAGGGCGACGGTATCGTCTGCACTGCCGCCATCGCAAACGACAATCTCGTCGGCCTGGCGAGTCTGGTTCAGAAGAGAATCCATCAAGGTCTTGATGCTCTTCCCTTCATTGTAGACCGTAGCTACGACAGTTACGCGCATCAGAGCGTGTTCTTCAGGCCGAAGACGTGAGTACTCCTGCGCCAGGTCGGCACAGTCAAGGAGTGCCGTACGCGGACACGCGGCCTGCTTCTCACCGATTGAATTGCAAACCGGTCAGCTGAATGCTCGGTACTCCGTCCCCCTGGGTCCGGAAACCAAGAGTCAACCTGTCCCTGCCTGGCACTGCAACGCTTTGCACAGATAAACTGTTTCTAGACAAATGTATTTCCGCTACGCCCAGTACAGACAGAACAGGACGCCCCACTCGAGTCGCTCAGTTTACGCGCGGCTGAAGAAGCCCATAGTTTCCGTCTCGCCGACCATACACGATATTCAGAGAACGCGTGTCGACGTTATAGAAAACGAAGAAGTCATGCCCGAGCAGTTCCATCTGTTCTGCTGCCTCCTCTGGTAACATCGGCTCGGCGACAAACTGCTTGGTCCGTACAATCTTGACCATATCATCGGGCAACTGCGTGGCCGACAACTCGACCGCCGCGGCAGCAGCGGCGGCATCGCGTCTTTTGCTCTTGAACCGACGACCCTTAAACCGTTCAATCTGCCGGTACATCTTGTCGGCGATGGCGTCCACCGACGCGAACAGATCTTCGCTCGATTCCTCGGCACGCAAAATCTGCCCGCCGGCCCATATCGTCAACTGGGCTGTGTAACGGTCTGCCGATGCCCGGGTTTCCCTGCGAACCAATTCTGTCCTGGCCTCTCTGATCTGGGGCAGATACTTCTCCAGCCTTCCTACCTTTTTCTCAACGTAATCTTGAACACGGTCTGAAATTACGACATTTCTTCCGTGGACCGTCAGATTCATCCTGATCTCCCTTCTTTTTCCTAAGAACCTTTCGCCGGCCTATCCGCAACGTACAACAGCGGATGTTTCCGACGGATAATGTTTCAACCTCTATTTCTTTGGAAGCAGAAACTCACATTGCCCCAGTATAGGGACTCGCTAACACAAGGCCGAACACAGCGTCCGCGCCGGACTCTCGCAGTGTGGTGGCACATTCCCGCATCGTCGCACCGGTCGTATAGACGTCGTCCACGAGCAGCAGCTTCTTTCCGGACACCAGCATGGAATCTGCACTGAATTTGCCCTTTACGTTTACAGCCCGTTCCAACGGCGAAAGACCGACCTGGGATCTGGTTGCCTGGTAACGTTCGATTGCGTTGTCCAGTACCAGCGCCGCGCATCCGACTGTAAGTCCGAGAGCCAGCAGCTGGGACTGATTGAATCCTCGTTCCTGCAGCCGTTCCTTGTGCAGGGGCACAGGAACAATCCCATCCAACCTTCGCAGAATGGCTGGCCATGGAGCTGTCGAAGTCACTGCCCTCAGGTAACGCCCAAGGCTAGGAGCCAATTCCACTCTGCCATCGTATTTGAGCGCGAGGATTGCCTTCCGCAGCGGGTCCTCGTGCATCGCCGCAATGCCTACCCATCCCAGGTCATCGTTGCAGCCGGGACACGGAGACCCAAGACCTTCTACATCTCCCGGCAGTTCCAGGTTGCACTTTTGGCAGACTTGCCGTGATGGAGCAGGAAGTACACGCTGCGCACAGAAGTCGCAAAACCACTGGCCGTGTCGCCGGCAACTGACGCAACGGGGAGGATAAACCAGGTCGAGAAGGTAGGAACCGAATCTGTGAACTGATTCGAAGTTGGTTCCTCGGCTACGAAAACTCGTCACGGCCGAATTGTGGCGCCAACACGGACAGAAGTAACGGCGTCCCAATGAACGCCTCTTCCGTGGTTGGAAACCAGCGCTGGAGCACGTCGTTTATGAAAGTTCGCAGGTCGTTGCCCAATATCAGCAATATCGACAATAGGACTATCGAAACCAGGATCAAGAGTAATGCGTACTCGACGAAGCTTTGTCCCCCGCGACCCGGCGAAGATCTGAACATCGACATGAGCGCCTTCTCCCTTCGTGCGCTGCTAACACCGCATGCTCTCCCCAACTGAACCAATCTCGCAGCGCTTATCCTGTTACCCTATCTTACGGAAATTGGTGAGAAGCGCAATTCTTTTCGGGTCCGAGTCACTCTGCTCCAAGCGATAAGACACCTGCGCTGCCATGCTCCACGGCGTCAATTCATTGCGAATCGCGCGCAAAGCTGGTCCGCAAGACAACTGCACATTTCTGACTCATTCTGAATCTCATGATTGGCAAGGACTGCTGACAGTTTCAACAAGCAATACGGTCCAGTTGGTAACTTCTGGCTCTGTCTGGGCTCTGGTCGAGCTCTTGATCACCCTGGCCGTCGGACTGCCCGAATGGCCCATCCGTCCCGAGAGTATATCAGTTCTACTCCGCCTCCTGATCCTGCTCCTATTCATTGAGGGTGTATCCCAAAATGGGGGCGAACTCTCGTATACCTCTGGCTGCAAATAGACCAGGAAAAGTCCGTGATCAACTTCGACCCAGGGGCAGAGCCGTCGCCAACCCATGGCCCCCGCATTTCCGGGCGGTCGGGCGCAAGCGCCCTCCCTTGTGCGGGGGCTCCGCCCCCGCAACGCCCCCTCTCCTGCTCGCGCCGCAGTGAGATTGAGGGCAATGTGACGTTGTCCGCCCGCGGCGGCCGTGTTTCGCCCCGTCCCCCGTCCTGCTCCCGTAGGGACAGGCCTTGTGCCTGCCATTATCTTTCCTCAAAGCCCGCAAAGAACTCCGGGCACCCATGGCATGACTCCCGCGCCGGACAGGCTCCACCCCATCTCTGGGACGCACCCCTTCACTGAAGACTTCTTGTTTCGAGAGAGCAAGGGGTGATATGATAAAATGAGCTTATGGTCTCCTGCAGTTGCTAAGCCACTTTGTACGGGCATTTTGCGACCGAGCTGACTTGGTAAGCCAAACGGCAGATGTCCCCGCAAATGGCTGGCTTTCCCGGTCGTCCCCCAAGTTCGTTGCGCCGCATTTGTCAGCACGCTGGTGCAGGGTGTCGATTTCACCGCAGACAACCAAGCCGGGCTCCAGCTCTACCGGCAACAATTCTGCCGGCTGTCAGTTTCACCCTCGGCGGCGCTAACGACAAATCTGTAACTTCAACGGGGAAAAACGTGAACGCAAAAGCTGCATTGCTCAAAATGCACGAAATCGATTCACTCTACGACAAAGTTCGGCGAAGGATTCTCCTACTCAATAAGGCGGTGGAAGGTTCGACAGAACTTGAGTCGCTTCGCGAGGAAGTCGATTCAATCGAACAGGAACTCCAGGGCACGCGTACCGAACAACAAGACCTGGAACTCGAGTCGCGATCACTTACCGAAAGGATACGTGAATCCGAATCAAACCTGATGAGCGGAGAGCTACACAATCCAAGAGAACTTGAAGCTTTGCAGGCCAACATCGACTCGATGAAGGAACACCGCACTGACCTGGAAAATCGTAGTGTGGAGCGGCTGGTGATGGTCGATTCCCTCCAGGCCACATTTGAGAAAAAGCAAGCTGCTCTTGTTCAGGCAGAAGAGGAGTGGACAACTCGAAAGTCTTCTATCGAGAGTGAAATCGATCAGCGCAAGAAAGAATATCTCTATCTGAAGAGGGCCCGCGAGCAGGTTGCAGAAGCCCTCTCCGAAGAGAACCTCGAAATGTACGAACACCTGCGGCGCAGGAAGAATGGTGTGGCCGTCGCCTTGCTTGAGGACGAGAACTGTGGTGCCTGCCACACGCAAGTTGCGGTTGGAATCCTGAACAACATCCGCTATAGCGATGAGCTGCTCAGCTGCCCCTCTTGCGGCCGAATCTTGTTAACTGAAATCTAAGTCGCGGCGGAACTGACTCGCCAGGCAGCTGCTAATCGCAAACCCCCCACAATTCCCACGGGAGCCGATGACTTGCCCCGGCTCGCCCTGAATTTTGGTCGCATCCCTCCTACATTCTTCCTCCAGGAGCATGGCAATGACGGAACGAATTCTGGTGACCGGTATGAGCGGCCTGATAGGCGCCGCCGTCCGGCGGCGGCTCGAAAGCAGCTACGAGTTGACCGCCCTCAACCGCAGCCTCGTACCCGGTGTCCGAACCGTGCAGGCCGACATCGCCGACTTTGACGCCATCCTCCCTGCATTCGAAGGTCAGGATACGGTCGTTCACCTCGCAGCTTCCGCACGCGGCCGCGATCCATGGGAGAAGGTTCGAGACCCCAACCTGATCGGCACCTACAACGTCTTCGAAGCCGCTCGCCAAGCGCACGTCTCGAGGGTGGTTTTTGCCAGCAGTGGGTCGACCATCTCCGGCTGGGAACTGGTGCAACCCTACCGTGCAATCGTCAATGGCGACTACGAGAGTGTCCGGCATCCGTGGCCGATGATCACGCATGAGACCCCCGTTCGGCCCGCGGGCGTGTACGGAGCGACTAAAGTCTGGGGCGAAGCACTGGCGCGGCAGTTCACCGACAGCGTTGAGCTGTCCATAATTTGCCTGCGGATTGGCCTGGTCAACAGTGAGGACCGGCCGACTGATTCCCGGCAGTTTTCAGTATGGTGCAGCCAGAGAGATATCAGCCAATTGGTGCTGCGATGCATCGAGGCGCCGCCCGAGCTGCGTTTTGACATCTTCTATGCCCTCTCCAGGAACAAATGGAGCTATCGCGACATTTCACATGCTCGCGAGGTAGTTGGGTTCAATCCTGAAGACGAGGCCGAAGCCCATCGCTGACCTGGCCGTATTCAGTGGGAGTTTCCCTTACCCGCTCGGGTCGCCGCACCTCGCAGATCCTTTCCCGGCAGAAGTAATAGATTCTCTTTCAATCTGGAAGCAAGCATTCATAGAGTAGGGAAGACAAACCTGTGAATCCTCAAACCGAACACCGATACAATCGGCTGACCTGGGCCGAAATGAACCATGCCATCGAGGCACAGAAGGTCATTCTGTTGCCTGTCGCCTCAACTGAACAACACGGCCGCCACCTTCCACTGGATGTCGACGTCTTCCTCTGCGAATCGGTCTGCCTGGAAGCCGGTCGCCGTGCCCCCCACTCCATTCTCGTCCTGCCTCCGATCTCATATGGACTGAACCTCCACCATATCGACTTTCCCGGCACGATTCACATCGAACCGGATGTCTTCATAGCCTTCTGCCTCAACATCACAAAGAGTGTTGCCTATCACGGATTTGAGAAGATTCTCCTCGTCAACGGACACGGCTCGAACACGCCCTTGATCGATCTCATCGCCCGCAAGACAGTTCTCGAAACCGACTCCCTGTGCGGCGCGCTAGGCTACTTTGGGCTGGCAATGGAGGCCTTCAACCGCGTAAAAGAGACAGAGGTAATGGCGCACGCCGACGAATTCGAGACCTCCCTCTATCTCCACCTCGCTCCCGAGCGCGTGCAGATGGACAAGGCCGAAGCCGACGACGACGTGCGCGGACGGTTTGTCAGCTCGGACAGCATCTACACCAATCCCGTTCGCTTCAACGACTTTTGGGGCCGCTGGACGAAACTTGGTGTCCACGGCGACCCCACTCTTGCAACCGCGGAGAAGGGAAAGGTAATTTTTGAGGCAGCAGTTGAGGGGTTGATCGCTGTCGTAGAGGAGTGGCGCGACTGGCCGATTTCAGAACGCTCCGACCAGCACAGTGGGCCAGTCCAGAGTCGCATACGCTGGTAGCAGCTTCCACGACTCTATGAATTGGTTGTAGTCATGAGACCGGGCAGCGCATTTCGTCGCTGCCCGGCCACTGTTAGGCATTGACCCGTTCCATCCGCCCCGGCCAGGCTTCCGGGTTGGCAATCCATCTCGGCCGTTCACCCTTCAGTACATTGGCAATGTTTTCCACTGTGCCGGCTTGCATGGCAGCCATACCGCTATCTGTATAAGAGGCGATGTGAGGAGTGAGGACAACGTTTCTCATCTTCAGCAGAGGATTGTCCGGCAGCGGCGGTTCTGGGTCAAAAACATCCAAGGCGGCGCCCGCCAGGTGTCCTTCCTCTAGAACCTTGATCAACGCAGCTTCGTCAACGACACCGCCTCGGGATGCGTTGACGAGATAGCTGCCGCGTTTCATTAGTCTGAGCCGCCTTTCGTTGGCTAGATGATGTGTTTCCGGCAGCAGCGGCGTATGCAAAGTAACAAACTGATTCTCCGCAAATATCGCGTCCAGGTCGTCCGTACGTGAAAGCCCGCTCGGTAGCTTGAAATCGCCGGGCAGTAGCGGATCAAAAATGGTTACCTTCATCCTGATGCCCAGGGACGTCATTTCTGCCACGCGCCGGCCTATCCTGCCGAACCCAACGATGCCCAATGTACTGCCAATCAGTTCAGTGCCTTGCATCTCCTCACGGCCGATCTCGTCGACGCCCCGCAACTGCATGTCTCCGACCATAACGCGTTTTGCCACCGCCATCAGCAGTGCGACGGCATGCTCCGCGGTCGATTCGGACGGAGCATCGGGCGTGTTGCAAACCAGGATTCCCCGAGACGTCGCCGCATCGAGGTCGATGTTGTCGACACCTATGCCAGGCTTGGCAATCTGAATTAATTCTGGCCCGACCCGGTCCATGAATTCGCCGTCATAGTAGCGGCGTATGCCAGATATAACCGTAGATCCTGCGAGCTTTTCCATATCGCCGTCATCGACGTACTCCGCCAGCTCAGTGATCTGCCCCCGCAACGAGAGCGGCAGCGACCACTCCATCCAAACCTTCTTCTTCATCGTAAATTTGCCTTTTCAGAATCTTTGGTAAAAGTCGACTCCGCCAACATTACATCAGGCGTGTTTATCGCACAAACCGGGAGGCGGTCTGGGGGAAGACAAGGTGCGAATAGGGTACAATTTGTTGAAACCGATGCGCGCAACGTGAACTGCTCTCAATCCTGATCTGCAAGCTTTGGATCCAGTTTCCAACTATTCACTCACTGTCTGAGGAGCGATGCATGACCACTCTCGTGTACATAACTCTTGCCGCCGATGACCTGATCCGCACCTATGATCTGCTCGATGATGGCCGGTTGAGACACCGGCAGAATACTGCCGCCGCCGCAGGGCCTTCAGCCCTGGCAAGCGCCCCGGATGGCCGGACACTCTACTGCTCTCTGAGAGCCAGCAATGAGCTTGCAGCTTACCGCTTCGAGCCCGATGGCGGGTTACGCCTGCTGGGCAAACGCAGTCTGGACGCCGACGCCTGCTACGTCGCTCCCGACAGGAGCGGCCGCTTTCTGCTCAGCGCCTACTACGGTGCGGGAAAAGCAAAGGTCCACAGAATTGAACCGGACGGCTCAGTAGGCCTGGAAACATGCAGCCCATCAACTGCCGCCCGCGCCCACTGCATCGAGACCGACGACTCCAACCGCTTTGCCCTGGTGCCCCATCCGCTCGACGCCAACAGCATCTTCCTGTTCGAGTTCAATGAACGAAACGGCCAGCTGACGCCCAACCAGCCCGCGCACCAAGTAGTAGCGGCCGAAGGGCTTGGTCCGAGACACTTCGTATTCTCCCTTGACCAACAGTTTGTCTATACCTCCAATGAGGATGCGTCGAGCGTTACCGCCTACCATTTCGATAAGCCTTCCGAAAGCCAGGATCAGTCTGCTCAAAGCGGCTGCGGGCTTCGACCCTTCCAAACGCTCTCGTCGCTGCCTGAAGGTTTCAGCGGTGCCAATACCTGTGCCCAGATCCATCTGCACCCGACAGGACGCACACTGTATGTCTCGAACCGGGGACACGAAAGCATTGCCATCTACGCCGTCGACCCGGAGAGCGGACTGCTCGAATTAAGAGGGTGGCAAAGTACTGAAGCTGTGCCTCGGGTTTTCAACATAGATCCTACTGGCCGGTTTCTCTTGGCGGCAGGACAAGGGACGGGAGTCGTATCAACATATTCTATTGATGCCGGCAACGGATTGCTCTCCCCTCTGCGTTCAGTTGAGGTCGGCAACCGGCCAATGTGGGTCCTGTTTCGTCAAACTTGA
This sequence comes from Caldilineaceae bacterium, assembly GCA_022821585.1. Classification (GTDB taxonomy): domain Bacteria; phylum Chloroflexota; class Anaerolineae; order Caldilineales; family Caldilineaceae; genus Bin5. The sequence goes on along the minus strand of JAJEDI010000041.1, from coordinate 118,936 downwards.
CAATTTCTAGTGTCAGGTGCGAGTCTCACTTGACTCCATAACGACTCGCGTGTTTCGCGATAGACTCCCGGCAAACGCACCTGACTATACCCAATACCCGATAAGCAATAACGAGAGTGCACGACCAAAGCAAGCATGAATGACCGTTGTCATTCCCTTCCACTCCTCCATCGTCCTGCAGGGGCACCCCTTGTGGGTGCCCTCGCAGACGCACCTACTCTGTCTACCCCTGTGGACTGACGACATTTCGGGCCGGCTGAATCCCGCTTAGACTAGAGTCACCGGCTCCTGGCTGAACGTGACCCAAATGTCCAAATGCAGTGTCCACATCGAACCGGCGCGACGAGTCGTCTATTGCGAAGGATCTGCCTCTTCAAATCGCCGTCTTCGGTATCGTGTTACGTAAACCAGCACCCACTGCAGGAGAGCCGGGAAGTGAACGGCAAACCAGACAAGGGTGCGATCAAACAGTGTTACGAAAGCCTCCCTCTCTCCCTTGCGGATTGCAGTAACAGTGCGGCGGCCAACCCTTTCCGGTTCCACACCGCGTCCTAGCGAGTGACGCTCGCCCTGGCGGTGCTCCGCGCCTGGAACGCTGATCCGGCTGTGCTGAGAGAACTCGGTATCAGTCAGTCCCGGACTAACGAGCACCACCTCTATATTGTCGCGCCTTAGTTCTGCGCGGGCCGCCCCGCTTGCCCCATGTAGAGCGAACTTGGATGCCGTGTACCCGCCCCCCAGTGGCTGCGGAAACTTGCCAACGATGCTGCTGACGTTGACGATTGTCCCTCCGCCCTGTCCGCGCATAATTGGGACGGCCGCCTGTAGCGCTGCCATCGGCCCAAAGAAGTTGACCGCAAAGACTTGCCTTAGGTCGTCCAGGTGCAACTCGTCCACCGCGCCGTAGATGCCCATTCCAGCGTTGTTTACCAGGATGTCTACGGTGCCGAAGTGACTCGCCGCTGCGCCGATGAGCGCTCGACACTGGCCTTCGTCCCCCATGTCGGTGGGAACGACTTGGACCTCGATGCCATGCCGCAGTCTCAACCCCTCAGCAACGTCTTGGAGTCGTTCTGTGCTTCGCGCCGCCAAAACCAGACGGCATCCCTCCGCAGCAAGCGCAGCGGCAATAGCTTCGCCAATCCCCCGGCTTGCGCCGGTGACGACTGCCACCTTACCTCTGAGCTCCCTATTCCACCTGTCCCGCGATTGCGAACCACTGTTTGCCATTTGGAGCATGCCTCCACTAATGAACATCTGCATGTGAACACGTAGGTCTCCGCCTCGCATCCTTGCCGCAGGCTTGGGACCGTATACATTTCCTTCCCACCAGCCATACCTACGGTGGGTGCCCTAGTGGGCTCCTGGTGTCCCTCTGTTTCCCTCCATGGACAGACTGGATATTGCAAAGGCAGAATTGACTGGTGCAAACACTAACGAGCCCCGGTCAGTCCTCTTTCCAATGTACTGAGGAGCTGCCAGATCCACTCCCGCCGCTGACCTGCGATTCACTTTCGGCACCGCATTTGACTCCCGGAATAAGATGGCCATTCGATGTCTTGCGTGACTCTCACCTTGCCACTGAAAGCTTACCTGGAACGCTGCCGGAGGAAAAGTCAACCTTTCAGGCTGCCGGGAAATCGGGCGCTGTTTTGTGAAGTACAAGAATCGGTGCTATATTTCAATATTAGACCCTGATCACTTTACGGGGTCCAAGTGGCAATCCCAAACACCTGACGTTCGTCGTCAAGGAGAATCTCTTCCTCCGGAAACGGCAATTATGCTTGTCATACGAAAACTGCTGTGACTGTGAAAATGAAGAGCCTGTTTGCCAAAGGCGGAAAACGGCTGTCCCTGACCGTCTATCTAGTTGGCGGTGTCGTCGTTCTTGTAGGACTCGTAGCTGTCATCCTTGCAGCTGCGGCAGGCGATGGGAGTCCTTCGGCAGAAACGTCCGACTATTCCGGTGTTCCATCTGCCTGGCAAGATAGACTCATCCTCGGCGATCCCGACGCACCCGTGACCGTTCAAGCATGGGAAGACTTCCGTTGCCCAGCGTGTGCGGCATTCAACCAGCGCGTTAAACCCGGCCTCCTGGAAAACTACATCGTCAGCGGTAAAGTGAAACTGGAATTCCGACATTTTCCCCTGCAGCAGCACGAGCCCGGCGCCTCGCTTGCCGCCCAGGCCGGCGAGTGTGCCGCTGACCAGGGGAGGTTCTGGGCTTACCACGATCGCGTCTTTCAGGCTACTTCCTCCGGTCCGAACGCATTCCTAATGGAGCGCCTGATCGACTATGCCGTGGAACTGGAAATGGACGGAGATGCGTTCACATCTTGTATGACCAGTCAGACGCATCTCCTCACCATATCGGAAAGCCTGCAAGCCGCCCGCGCAGCCGGACACAACAGCACGCCGACCGTGTTGGTCGATGGGATACCCGTCGCCAACCCGCTCGACTACGAGGCCGTCTCGGCAGCCATTGAGAACCAGCTGTCATCCAACCAGTGACCACCTGAATTCAATCCAGATGAACAGTTCCCGCTCTTGGACAAAGCTTGGCCTCTACGGGTCGCTCATCACGGCCTGGGTCGCAACACTGGGAAGCCTATACTTCAGTGAAGTAAGTGGCTTTACGCCTTGTACGCTTTGCTGGTATCAGCGCATCTTCATGTATCCACTCGCCGTCCTGCTGACCTTGGGAATCATGCGCAGGGACCATCACCTTCCCCATCTGGTTCTGCCCTTTTCGCTATTGGGCCAGGGTATCTCCGTCTACCACTTTCTGCTGCAAAAGACGCCCTATTTTGGCTCGCCGTCCTCATGTGCACTTGGCGTAACCTGTTCGACAGTCTGGATCAATTGGTTCGGAATTGTTACGATTCCCCTCCTCGCGATGATCGGTTTCATGGTCATTACAACTGGCATGCTGACGGTAATTGCCACCGACTCTGGAAGTGCCGGCAAGACCTGGTCCTACCAGTGGCCCAGGTGGCCGGTGCCCTTGATCGTCTTGGCGGCGATAGCGGTCTACATATTCGGGGCCGCCCAAGCGGGCAAAGTTCAGATCTCTCTGCCGGAGGTTGTACTCCCCGTTGTTTCCGAGCTCCCAGTCTTCGGACTGTCAGCCGACCCGACGGAGACTCCCGCGCCGACTGCTACACCCACGAGCCTTGAAAATGGAGCGTCGCTCTACTCCCAAGGCTGCGCATCATGCCACGGCGAGAATGGCATAGGCGTCGAAGGACTGGGAACCGCACTGGCAAACTCACTCCAGATTGCGGTCCTCACAGAAAGCGAGATGTTTGCAATCATCCGAGACGGGCGAGTCGCCGATGCTCCGAACAATCGCACCGGCCTGGCAATGCCACCTTCGGGAGGACAGGAGAATCTGACCGACGAGCAGATTGTTGACATAATTCTTTACATCCAGTCCATACAGTAATGCAGTACAACTGGTTCAGTTAACGTTTCCCGAACGGCAGCAGGCAGCGGCCTCCAAGCATGGAAAGAAACTTTGAAACGCCTCACAAGGACCGTTGGTTTCATGACCTCACTTCGCAGATTTCTCTCCAACTTGCACGTAAATGACCTACTGCATTCAATCCCCGTTTTTCTGGCAATTCTGGTCGCGGCCTTGTTTACGTCGGCCCTTTTCGCCGGGACTTCCAGCGCGGCGGGCAACCAGCCAAGGACCTCCTACTCGTTTGACCAGTTGCTGGACCCTAAATTGGATAGAGTGCAGGCACGTATTGAACAGACGGGCCAGTCAGGGATTTCATCACCTGAACAGGGCAGCAGCGTCAGCGGACCCGTGCCCATCATTGGTACGGCAACAGGTTCTCCCTTTGCCAGGTATGAGCTCTCCTATAAGGAGGCATCGCGGGGCGACGAAGACTACGCCTATTTTGGTGGCGAAACACGACAGATAGTCAACGGGGAGCTAGGCGTCTGGCACACTGATGTTCTGGCACCTGGTACCTACACATTGCGTCTGCGTGTTGTGCGGCCGGATGGAAACTACGGAGAATTCTTTGTTTACAACATCACAGTCAGCAGGGATCCGGTGACGCCAACGCCTGACGAGCCCACCCCGACACCGATTCCCATCGATACGCCAACACCGTACCCACAACCTACCGTCGCCGAAGTCCAGGTAGAACAACCGAACATCGAAGGGACAGCCGACGAACCGACCGCCACACCGCCTCCGCCGTCCCAAAGTAACGGCGGGGGGACAACTGAAGGCCAGGCTTCTTCGACCAACCAGAGTTCGATAGTTCAACAGCCTGGAATCCTCGGAGACCTTGGAGAGACCTTGGCCTTGGATAGACTTCGCGACCAATTCTTCACCGGAGTCCGCTGGAGCGCGGGCCTTTTCCTTCTGTTGGTTGCGATATTTGCCGCCAAACGCCTCTTGGAGTGGGTCATCGCCAGGAACGAGTAAAGCTGGCAGCAACCAGCCTTTCAAACCTCGGGAAGTTGACTCTGAGCCGGCCGCCCTCACCAGGCGCGGCCGGTTTTTCGACCCGAGGGAGTGCCCGACAGTGTCCTGCGAAGTAACCGCGAGAGTTGCGGGCTGGCAGACTGTCAGTGGTCTTGACATAGGCAGGAAATCAGAGAAACAGAATCCTGGGCAAAGGCAGAAAGAGAGGTTCTCCTCTGGCAGTGGAAGCGTGAGCGGCGCTAGTCTTCATTTCCTCTGGTACCGTGGCTGATTGGCCGCGGCATTGTACCCGGTGGTAGCATTTGTAGACGGCAGTGGCCACCGATAAGTGCATCCTCCTACTCCTCAGTGCCGCCGGCCCAGGCGTTTCGCCGGTCGGACAATCCCGCTCAAGAGAAGAACCGGCACGTGTTGAGACTGCTCGAAAGGCCCCACGTTGCGGCATAGTCAACGAATCGCATTCGCTCGATTCAAGCGGCTCGCACTTCAGGTGTCAGTCTTTGCGTCCCTCCTCCTTTTGACTCACCTGTCGAGCGGCGCTGCCAATGCCCGCGCGGTCGCGTCGCCATCATTGCCGGCGCCGTCGCTGAACGCAACGATGACGGGAGCAACAACTATCGCACTCTCCTGGACCTCGGTTCCCGGGGCCGCCGGCTACGAGTTGTGGGTCTGGTGGAACGACGACCCGGGGTGGCAACTCCTCGGTGGCGGCAGCCTGACCGGCACTACCCATACCCACTCACAACTGACCGCCGGCCGGACCTACTTCTATCTGATTGCAGCGGTGGACAGCGGTGGAACCAGGGGCGCGTGGTCGGACTATGATTCTGTGGCCTTGCCTGCTCACTCCCAGAGGTTGGACCCACCCGTACTCAATGCGACGCCAAGCGGATCCGCAGCGATCAATGTCGGCTGGAACATCGTCCCTGGCGCTGTCAGGTACCAACTGTGGACGTGGTGGAATAACGACCCGGGGTGGCAACTGCTCGGCGGTGGCAGCCTGACCGGCACAGCGTACAGACACGCCAGCCTCACGCCTGGGCTTACCTACCACTACATTATTGCCGCCGTGGATAACGCAGGCGTCATGAGTGATTGGTCGGCACAGATACAAGTGACCCTCCCTGTCTCTCAGACTGCTCTGCCTGCGCCGGCGCTCACCGTGACATCCACTGTTTCGGGAACAGTTGAGTCAAACTGGTCTGACGTCACAGGCGCCTCCGCCTACCAACTGTGGGAGTGGCAGGACACCGTCACCGGCTGGGAGCGGCTCGACGAAGGTGATTTGACAACCACGTCATTTACACGTACGGAGGCAACTGCTGGCCAGACCTACTTCTACACAGTCGCGGCAGTGGATGCTCAAGGCAACCGTGGCGCATGGTCGCAAGTGGTTTCAGTGCTCGTCTCGGGGACGCCGGCTACTCCGGACAATGCCGAGGAGAGGGCAACGCTTGTCGCACTCTATCAGGCAACTGACGGAGCAAATTGGGCCCAAACGGACAACTGGCTGTCCAATGATTCGATAGCTGCCTGGTACGGGGTCAAGACTGATGATGATGGACGCGTTACCGAACTAACGCTTGCCGGCAACAACCTGAGCGGTACGCTACCCGACTTGAGCGCCCTCAACCGGCTCACAATACTGGCTCTCGATTTCAACCAGTTGACCGGGTCTATTCCTGACCTGAGCGCTCTTACCCAGTTGGAGTGGTTGTCTGTCAGCAGCAACGGGCTCACCGGCTCAGTGCCGAGTCTGAATACACTCATAAACCTGGAACGCCTTGACTTGAGCGCGAATCGGTTTACGGGTTCGATTCCCAGCCTGGCCGCTCTCTCACAACTTACTGACCTTTCCCTCGCCGAAAACAGCCTGACGGGGTCCATCCCGGACCTGCACGCCCTCACCAACTTGACCGAACTTGACCTTGGGTCCAATCAGCTGACCGGCTCGATTCCCGTCTTGCGCACCCTTGCCAACCTCAGGGTAATCTCTCTATCGGAAAATGAACTGAGCGGGTCGATTCCAGACCTGAGTTCCCTTACCGGTCTGACCGATCTGTACCTCGGAAGCAATCAACTGACTGGATCAGTGCCGGTTCTGAGCGCACTCACGAATCTGGCATGGATTGATCTGAGTAACAACCGGTTGACAGGCCAGATTCCTGATATCAGCGCGCTGGCCAACCTCAGGTTTGTGCTCCTGGCGAACAATCAACTGTCCGGTCCGGTCCCGAATCTGAGTGTGCTCACGAAACTTACGGACCTGTCACTTGCAAACAATTTGCTTACCGGCACGATTCCTGCAATCAGTACTCTTGTGAGCCTGAACGGGTTGGACCTGAGTAACAATCTGTTGAGCGGGGGAATCCCCAACCCTGGTGCCCTCACAAAGCTCACTCGGCTCAACCTGAGCCGCAACCGGTTGACCGGGTCGATTCCGGCTCTTGGACAGCTCTCTGCCCTCATAGCTCTGGACCTCGGCTCCAACCAGTTGACCGGGCAAATACCTGAAATGAGCGGGCTGACCGAACTGACCGTCCTGATCCTCGCCTCGAACCAGTTGACGGGACCGGTGCCCGATCTGAGTGCACTCGCCAATTTGGCGAGCCTGGACCTCTCTGCCAACCAGTTGTGCATTCCCGACGACATCGATCCGGCCGCCGCAAATGCGGTTGTGTCAGCGCATCTGATCGCCCTCAATCTGCCGTCCTGCTCGGTTTCCTCCGTATTCGGCCCCGCCGCAGGTTAATCTGAGCTTTCCTATTCCAATTCGGCATTCATATGTCCAGGAATACGGCATTACTGCCTCAACTCCCGCGAGTCTCTGATTGCGGCGAGAGGCGGGCACGCTCCTAACCCTCTTTTCCCCGAAAGCAGTTGCGGACAGGGTTTGGCTAGCGGATTCAGATGCGGGATAATCAAGTGCTGGCAGTCGAAATAGGGCGCAAACGCTCGCTCGCGCTTCAAGAAGATAAGTTGGCGATCCGAAATGAACGACGTCTTGCGCGATGCACTGAAAGCTTGCCAGATTCCGACCTGCCTGTACTAACGAAACCTGAATCGCACAGAGCGAAGTATTGGTTGAGCGGCTCTCCATGAAAATGATAGTGGGTCTGGGCAATCCCGGACCTCAATATGCGCGCAATCGACACAATATTGGCTTTCAGGTGGTGGACGTTTTGGCCAGACGTCATGCCATTTCTCTCTCAAGGTCGAAATACAATGCCCTCTACGGCCAGGGTTCAGTCACGCACTCGCGAGCCTTTGAATCTGTCCGGTCGCAGGGTAGAGATTCGTCAAGCCAGAAAGTGCTGATGGTGCGCCCGCTCACATTCATGAATCTGAGCGGCAATGCTGTCGCACAGATGGCCAACTATTTTCGAGTAGAAATACAGGATATCTTTGTCATCTACGACGAACTCGACCTTCCCAGCGGCAAACTGCGCCTGCGACCCTTTGGTGGCAGCGGAGGTCACAACGGCATGAAGTCGCTCATCCGCATGCTGGGAACCGATCGGTTTCCGCGCGCCAGGGTGGGCATTGGTCGGCCTGACACTCCGATGAGCCCGGCCGACTACGTACTGCAAAACTTTAGCGCTGATGAAGAGACTGTCTTTGAATCTCTTCGCCACCGCATCGCAGACGCCGTCGAAACCTGGCTTTTCCATGGGATCGACCTGGCAATGAATCGGTTTAATTCTGCGCCAGCAACTGCAGAATGAACCTGCAGCCAACTCTGCAACGTGTAGGGGCCCTCAAGTTGCCCGACATAGAACCGTTTCCAGCAGATTGGACATTGAATTCAGAGTAAGAATGAATCTCTCAGGACTGCTTCCACTTCTCAAAAACCAGCCATCCTTTCAGGACCTGCTCGAAAGTCATACCTCGACGCCCCAAAAGCTGTACGGGGCAGCGCGCGCACTGGTCGTCGCCGCCGCCGCGATTGAGAGAAAAGGACCGGTCCTTGTGCTGGCCGGCACCTCCGAACAGGCCGAAAAGTGGGTTGACCAGCTCGCACCGTTCCTGCCGCCGTCCCAAGGGGTGCCGCCAATCTCCGTTTACGCCGACCCCGACGCACTACCCTACGAACGCATTCCATGGACAGGCCGTACTCGCCAGCACAGACTGACCGCAATGGCAGCCCTTCAAGACAAGAGCAACAAGCCTACGGTTGCGGTTGCTTCGCCGCGGGCCCTGATGCAAAAAACGTTGCCGGCAAGATTGTTTCGCATGGCTCTTCGCCCGCTTCGCGTCGGCAGCTTCATTCAATTGGATGAGCTGACAGGCCGCTGGGTCCGCAACGGTTACGAACCCGCGCAGGTGGTGGAGGAACCGGGCACCTTTGCCCGCCGTGGTGGAATCGTCGACATCTGGCCTCCCAATCTTCCCTACCCAGTCCGCATCGACCTGTTTGGTGACGAGGTGGAGACGCTGCGCTCTTTCGACCCGGCAACGCAGCGAAGCGAACTGCAGTTGCAACGAGTCCTGATCGGCCCCGGAAGCGAAGCCCTCGGAGGCGCTATATCCGGAACTCTCGCGCCGTTACCATCAGCCGAAACCTCCTCATCCGGGTTGGTCCACGAGCAGCAGAGCGATTCCTCCCTTGTCCAGGGTACCTCTGCGGGCCCGGCCACCCTTTCCGAAATGGAAGGGCTCCGTGCTGCGATGCTGGATGAACCGAACCTGATTCTGGCCATCCGTGAGGAGATTGTACGCGAACTTGAGGACCTTCGGGCCGGTCGGACCTTTCGAGGCATAGAGTGGTATCTGCCCTATCTCTACAGCCGCCCGGCCTCTGTGCTGGACCACCTGCCCGAAGGCGCCTTACTGGTCATCGACGACGGTGAGCAACTGGCCGCCAGTCTCAAGGAGGCAGAGGAAGAGGGGGCGCGTACCTACCAGGAGCTTCTGCGCGGCCACGAGATACCTTCGAATTTCACCTCTAGTCTCTTCAGCCCGGATGAAATCCTCGAACAGGCCGCTGACCGCCTCCCACTGGTCTTGGGCACGAGCGCCCTCCCGGGGGAACAAAATGAGGAAGAAAACTCCGCTCTCTCCCGCCAGTTAGTCCCCTGCCCCCATTTTGCAGGCCAGATCAAGCGCATCCTCCAGGAAATGCGCAAGTACGCCAACGCCTCCGACAGCGTCGTCCTCATCTCTCGTCAGACAGCGCGCCTGCAGGAGGAGCTGCGTGAGGCCCAACTCCCCGCAAACCTGATCTCCGACCTGGACTCCCCCCCTTCCCGCGGAATCTCTCTTCTGCAGGGCATTCTGCCGGAAGGATTCGTAATGAACGGGTCCCCGCTTCCAGGCAATGACGGCGATGGCAGGCAGCCATTTTCCCTGCGCCTGTATACCGATTCGGAACTGTTTGGCTGGACGCGTCAGAACCGCCAACAGCGCCGCAGATCGCAGTCCACTGTGGCCCCCGAACTGTTCTTCGCCGACGTCAGCCCGAACGACTATGTCGTTCACATGGAGCATGGAATCGGCGTATATGAAGGACTCGCCAGGCTCGAAATGGGAGGCGTTGAACGGGAATACCTCCAGGTGAACTATGCAAGGGGTGACAAACTCTACGTCCCCGTGCATCAGGCAGACCGGCTAAGTCGATACGTAGGGGCAGGGGACTCCGGTATCCCGCCCTCCGTTTCCCGCTTGGGGACCAGCGACTGGCAGACCGTAAAGGCCCGCGCAAAGAAAGCCGTCGAAGATATTGCCGAAGATCTGCTGAAACTCTACGCCGAACGTGAGGTCGTTCCCGGTTATGCGTTCAGCCCCGACGGTCCCTGGCAAGAGGAGATGGAAGCGGCCTTCCCCTTCCGCGAAACGGCAGACCAATTCGACGCCATTATCGACGTAAAACGCGACATGGAAACGGACCGGCCGATGGACCGGATCATTGTCGGCGACGTCGGCTACGGCAAGACGGAAGTCGCAATTCGCGCCGCATTTAAAGCTGTGATGGATGGAAAGCAGACAGCTGTGCTTGTGCCCACTACTGTTCTCGCGCAGCAGCACTTCCGTGTTTTCAGCGAGCGCCTGAAGCAGTTTCCCATCCTGGTGGAAATGCTCTCTCGTTTCCGCACTCAGGCTCAGCAGGAGAAAGTGCTGCAGAAGATGCGCGAAGGCACAGTCGACATTGTCATCGGCACCCACCGGTTGCTTTCCAAAGACGTGGAATTCAAGTCGCTTGGGCTGCTCGTCATCGACGAAGAGCAGCGCTTCGGTGTCAGCCACAAGGAACGTCTAAAGCAGATTCGGTCCCAAATGGACGTGCTTACTCTGAGCGCGACGCCGATCCCGCGCACTCTGCACATGAGTCTCAGCGGTGTTCGCGACATGAGCACCATCAATACGCCGCCCAGAGAACGGCTCCCAGTGCGTACCATTCTCTCCGAGTTCGACAACACGCTGGTTCGTCAGGCCGTTCAAAGGGAATTGGAACGGAACGGCCAGGTATTCTTCGTCCACAATCGCGTTCGTGGCCTGCAAACCTTGGCGACACGTCTCAAACGCGAAGTACCTGAGGCGGTCGTCGCCATTGCGCACGGACAGATGGCCGAGCGTGAACTGGAAGATACGATGATGCGCTTCGCCGACGGCGAAATAGATGTCCTTGTCTGCACGACAATCGTCGAAAATGGGCTCGACATTCGGCGAGCCAATACGATCATCGTAAATCGTGCCGACCATTTTGGACTGGCCCAGCTTTACCAGTTGCGAGGCCGCGTCGGCCGCGGCGCCGTCAGGGGCTACTGCTATCTCTTCCATGATCGCCATGTCACACTGTCTTTCGACGCCCGCCGCCGGCTTGAGGCCCTGTTGGAGAGCAGCGACGAACTGGGAGCTGGTTTCCGCATCGCTATGCGTGACCTTGAAATCCGCGGGGCAGGGGAGCTTCTAGGCGCAAGGCAGCACGGTCAAATCGCCAGTGTGGGCTTTGACCTCTATACTCGCTTACTGGCCCAGTCTGTCAATGAACTCCGCGCCATGAGGGAACGACTTTCTAGGGCGCAAGGGGAGAATGGCAGGTTAGCAGGATCGAATACCGACAATGGAGAGGTACCCTCTCACGTGACCCGGCCGTCCCCTGACGATGCGCCCTTCCCTATGTCGCTTGACGATCCCCTTGCCCCTCCGGTCACGCTTGACTTGCCACTCCGGGCCGAAATCCCCGCGGACTACGTCGAAGATGAGGGTCTGCGTCTTCAACTCTATCGCCGCATCGCCGGCCTGAACGCCCCGCAGGAGCTGGCTGAAATGCGCAAGGAGATCGAAGACCGCTTTGGCAAAGACGCAGAGTCAAACGCCATTCCGCCGGAATTGGAGAACCTGTTCTACCAGATAGAGGTGAAGATGGAGGCACTGAAAACCGGCATATTGAACATCGGTCGCAGGCGCGATCAGATCGCCATTAGGCTTCCGCAAGGGTTCGCATTGCACGCCATCGGGTCATCGGAAGCCGTGAAAGGAGAAATAGCCGACGGTCCTCGGCGCAAGCTCCAAAGTTTTCTGAGGATGGGCCTGGGCCGCACAACCGACGAAGGCGAGTTCGTTCCCAACAATGCCATCCACGTTGGGCGCGAGGCCATATATATTCCCATCGATGAAGAAGGGCGATGGCGGACTTTCCTTATCGACTCGCTTAAGGCGCTAAGGGCGAAACAGTAGGCGAAACCGAACGAGCTGACCGTCTTGTCGCAGGGGCTTTCGGGCAGTTGGCGAACAAATGCCCTAGCCCTTTACGCGCGGACTCGACAGCGGCTGAGAACCGCACCGACTGAACCGGAATTGAACGCAGAACTGCCAAATGCTCAATTCCCGACATAGCTCAATAGGTATTGCTATTCCCCCTCAGTGGGCTGCCAGTTTCCCCCCAAATCGCACATATTGCGCATAGTCAATCTCAACGCGGCGACCGATGTATTCCTGGGTTGAAGGAGCCTTGCCCTGTGCCGCGCCTATGCGATTGGTCGTCCTGAGTAGGAAGGCGTCCGAGCCTGCCCCGCTGCCATAGCTGACGACCAGAACAAGCTGGCCTTCTGTGGCTGTGTCCAGTACCGCCGTTAATCCGACAAGAGCAGATCCCGCGTAGGTGTTTCCAATCTCTTCAACCAGTAGCCCATTCACCCACTGTTCCTCCCTGAAGCCCATCGTGCGCATTGCCCGTATTGGGAACTTTAAATTGGGCTGATGCACCACAACGTGGTCGATCTCCGCGGCCGCCACCCCTGTCTCCTGCATGATCTGCTCCGCCGCCGGCAGCACATGGCCGAAGTATCCGGGGTCTCCGCTAAAGCGTTCGGCGTGGCTGGGAAACTGGCTGCCGGGCCTTCGCCAGAAATCTGTCGTATCCGAAACATAGCTCAAGCTTCGTTCGATGGCTGCAAGAGATTCATCCCCCGCACCCAGCAGCAGCGCCGCACCCCCTGCGCCAGCTGTGTACTCGAGCGCATCGCCCGGTCGACTCTGTGCCGTGTCCATCCCAACTGCAAGGGCATAAGGCGCCATGCCGCTCCCGACCAGGCCAATTGCAGCCTGCACCGCTTCGGTTCCGGCCTTGCATGCGAACTGCCAGTCTCCGGCCTGAGTTGCCGGCGTGGCGCCAATCGCCTCGGCCACGATAGTGCCCGTGGGCTTAACCGCATAGGGATGACTCTCGCTTCCCACCCATACTGCGCGGATTTCCTGCGGGTCGATCATTGAACGCGCGAGCGCATTACGCGCCGCCTCAATGCTCATCGTCGCCGTGTCCTCATCCAGCCCCGGCACTGCTTTCTCCTTGATGGGGCTACTTGCCGCCTTCTTCTTCAGACCGTTATCTTCCGCACGGGGCATCTTTCCTGCCGCTTCAATCTCGTCCATCCAGATTCTGCTGATCTCCGACCCAGGCAAGCGGAAACGCGGAACGTAAGCCCCGTAACCAACAATCCCTACCTGCAAAACTGGCTGATTCAACATGGCCTATCCTCTCTTGCTGGCCTTCCCTATTTGCCGCCGCGAGAGCATCCACCTCTTCACTGTCGCAGAAGCTCTTTGGCCCGCTCTACCCGTATGCTTCCTTCAGCAATCAGCTGCCCGGCAATTCTTTCGACCGCCTCTCCCCCAGCGCCGGCCGCCACCGCAACCTGACGTGCGTGAAGACGCATATGACCCTTCTGTATTCCCGTAGTCGCCAGCGCGCGCAGCGCCGCAAGGTTTTGGGCCAATCCTACGACGGCAACGATTTCACTCAACCTTCTGGCGCCTCGGCGGTCAGACCCCACCTCCGCTCCGCCGGCCGAACCACGACTCTCTGGCGCAATCCTGCCCTGACCCTCGACATCCAAGCCCAGAATCTTCAATGCAACCCCGGCGGAAGCGTGGCTCCTTGTCGCCCCGCCCACCGTGCCGACGGCCAGCGGCAGCTCCAGACGTCCATACAATGTCTCAAAGTCCCCGCAGCCGCGCACATGCCAGTCGGTGAGCGCCCGGTACTGACCGTCACGCGCAGCCCAGGCATGTGCCCCCGCCTCCACCGCACGCCAGTCATTCCCAGTGGCCAGCAGCACCGCGTCCACACCGTTGAAGATGCCCTTATTGTGGGTCGTTGCACGATAGGGGTCCGCAACGGCGAAAGCGTTCGCCTCGGCAATCCCCTGAATCACCTCTCTACCTGGGAAGTCATCGCTTTCGAACGCCTTGGCGGGAATCTCGACTTCCGCCCACGCACGTCGCCTGTCGCTAAGATTGGAAAGGATGCGTAGTCCTACCCGCCCTCCGCTGATCTGCTCAATCAACGGCGCCACAGCCTCGGCCGAGGTGTTGGCAGCGTTGGCGCCCATTGCGTCCCGGCAGTCGATCATCAGGTGGACGATAAGCATCGGCCCCGCTGGCGTGTCGGGCAGATCGCGCACCTCGATGCCTTGTGGCCCGCCTCCCAAGCGTGACAGGGAGGGGCTTGTATCGGCGCAAGCTAAGATCTCCTCCCGTGAAGCAAGGATAGCTCTCTTGGCTTTGCCCATGTCGGCCAGGTCAAGGACCTGAATTTGGGCGATCATCACGGGGTCTGTGCTCCCCGTATAGAAGCCTCCCGCCGTACGAGCGAGAAGTGCGGCCGAGCTGACGGCTGCCACGACCGAAGGCTCCTCTACGGCCATCGGAATGAGGTAGTCAAGCCCGTCGATTAGGAAGTTTGCCCCGATTCCCAATGGCAAGGAAAAGCGTCCCACGACATTTTCGATCATCATATTGGCCTGCTCCGGGCCAATACTCTCTCCTAGGATCGTTGTTTCTTCCAGAGTCAGTGACGCCCATTCAGATATGAGTGCAGTCCTGTCTTCCAGGCTTCGCCTGTAAAAGCCCTCAAGTCGGGATGAACGGCTGTCCTTGCTGACTGCGATGGCTGGCCTCCTCGAAAGGATTCTGCGGAACCAATAGGGCTCTCACTGTGTTCGCGCATGGCGACATGCGCAAGATGCTAAACACCTTCCCAGTACCTTCAACTGTTACCTTAGCAGGCGCTGACTATCAATCTCTATCAATTGGGAGTTGGGAAGATTCTGACAGTCTCTGGTCAATCAAATGCCAGCAGGGTCCTGACGAGCGGTCCCTCGAACAACTGGGGCGCGATGGCCATGCCTGTGACCAGAAGAATCGCCATCAGGGAGAAGAATACACCCAAGGGCTTTTCGCGCGGCAACTGAGGATAGGCAAGTCGCCCAAAGAAGATGCCGACCATGCGAACGAACCCGAAAATTACACTTCCGCTTGCAATCAGCACGATTGCCGCGAAGCGCCAGTCACCCTCTGCCAGAGCCTGTAGTGCCGACCAGTGTCCAGAAAAACCCGCTGTCAAAGGGAACCCGGCCAGTCCCAGGCTGCCCAGGAGAAAGGCCGCTGTGCTCCAGGGAAGGCGGGCGGCAATCCCGTGTAGGCTTTCAGCATCAAGGCTGCCTGCCGCCTGCTTGATCTGCGACAGACCGGCGGCAGCGCTCATTGCACTTAATATTCGCAGGGCGAACAGCGAGATGACCAGCGGTAGGCTGCCCTCGTCAGAACCAGCGAGGAGCAGTAGAATCAGTCCCCAATCGTGAAGCATGGCGTAGCCAAGCAACCGGCCTGGATGGCTGGCCGCTGCCGCCGCCACTCCGCCCCAAACCAAGGTGATCGTAGCGGTCGACGTCAGCCACACGTTTAGGGCGGTGCTGCTCAACAACAAGGGGACGTTCGAAGTGGCAAGGAAATAAAGGTAGAGGGCCACTGTCTGGTATAGGAGAATGGTCAAGGCCATCGCTATTGGCGGGGAAGACTCGCCCAGCTGCGGCTGCCCGCTATGCAACGGCACCGGCGCCAGAAGAATAAGAAGCCCAACACCTAGAAGCTGCGCGCCCCCCGCTGCCAGACCAATGTCTTGAGGATTTAGGGGAAGCTGCTCAATGTTCCACGCGGCAAACAACACGAATGGAGTCGCCAGAATCGGCGGCAGTATCGCCCTCAAGGAATTCAACGCTTCGCCGTCGAAACCTACTTGAAGAGGGAAAACACTTACCGTCATCAGAATCGCCAGGACCGTCGGCGCGAGAAACACAGGCGAAATCGGTGCATCCACCATCAAGGCCATACCTATATAGCCTGCACCCACGAGCAACATCGAAGGTGGAAACACTCTCCCCTGGCTTGCCGCGGCCGTCAGAAGCATCCCCGAACCCAACAGGAGGAGGACAATTACAACAATCGGTTCATTCGTCTGGGTAAACTGTAGACGAAAACCGTACTCCCAAATCCCGGCGCGTAAGTCGAGTTCGACAGGAACCAGCGGAAGAGTAACCGGCGGCGCGTCCATCGGATACTGCCACAGCAGCATACCTACAATCATTAACATCGCACCAATGGCCAGTGAGATCCCTGGTTCCCAGCGGCGCAAGATGTAACTGGAGATTATTGCCAGCAGGAGAAGGCTGAACAGGAAGGATGGCAGGGCAAGCTGGATCATGGGCAGCTGAATGTCATGGCCGTTGACTCACCTCCGAGGATCCCCGGAACTTCCTCATTGCTCTCGAGGGGCAACCTGTCGGAGATGGCGCTGAGGAAGCCAGTCTCCTGCACCCCGCCAGCCTGCCCTGGAACGGGAAATAGTGCCTCAACCGTTTCTAGCCTCAGTGTTCCGAAGTCGACTGACCAGAGTATAGAACCAAAACCCGATGCCATATCCCAGCACCCTGGCCCCGGAAGCGATGCTGTGGCGGCGATGGACCCCTGCTGCCAGGTTCGAGTCCGTGGAGGGAACATCGATCAGAGAAAGCGCATCGTCCTCGGCAAGCAGGAGGAAGCTGCACGCTAGGGCAACCAATATCTGCAGGATCCCCAGTAAGACGATGACTGCAGGCACAGGAAACAGTACCGACAGGAATGCCTGGACCGGGATCAACCACATTAGTAGGCCTATGCTTCCGAACAAGGCTGTCTCGGTCATGCCCAGGGTGATCAAAGCAATCGCTGCGAACCAGATAAACAGCACTTTGGTGGAGTCTTCAAGGCGCGGCAATTCGATTCCTTCCGTTGCTCTCCAGACCATCAGTGCCGCTATCCCCAATACCAACATGCGAAAGAGCCTCGAACTGAACTCCCCTGATGTGCGGACCTGAACGTTGCTGGTCTGCAGAATGGAAAGTAGAAGAATCAGGCAGGCCAGGACTTGCACACCAAAATGGACAGCCGGCCAGGGCGCCGCGAGACCGTAAACCGTACCAACAAGCACGCTTGTCCCCAGTTGCACCAGGAGGATGCCGGGCAACGCGATCCGCCAGTCCCAGAGGACGACCGGTACGGCGGCGACGAACCCCAAGAGCACATGTAGAGGTACTGAAGCCCAAAACACAGCCACGTATCAAGACCGTCCTGAATCAAAGTAAAGGTAACGCACTGCTCGAACGCGATTGGTAGTCGTACTTTGTTGTTTCACAGTGATCTGCATTCCTTATTCTTCGCGACGCTGGCAAACCCGCATTAATGGGTGCCAGAGTACGAGATTCAAATCAGGTCCGATCTATCCTTGCTCTCGCCTCTTACATCCAGCGACCAGAAATCCCCCGCATGCAGTCAGTCCCCGTCTATGCGCTCAACAACAAATAGCCAATGATGCCAAAGACGACCACCCACCCCATGTGGCCGGCGCCCTCCACGATCTCCAGGCCGACGTCCCACACGGCACCCGCCCTGACTGTGCCCCACCTGGTTAGGCGGGAAATCCAATCCAGTGTCGCCAGACGAGCTACCCGGCTCGACCATGACCGAAGCGTCGGCAGCGAACCGGGCCTGTTGTCGCTGGCACTTAGAACCTCCCTGACGTGAGTACGGGCGATAGCCAGAAATATGCCCAGAGTAAGTGGTCCTGCAAGGGTCAACCAGACCTGCCAGCTCGCCACCGCACTAGGGGGATTCCCGGCGCCGCGTGGAATGGCATCCGGAAGGTTGGCGAGATTCGTCATCATCACAGGGAAAAGACCAGCAGTGGCCAGCGGAATAGCAAGTACAACCACATATGCCAGTAGTCTGCCGATCACCCACGCGTTAGGGCTCAGTTCCCATACAGAGCCGCCGGGCTCACTGTCCCAACTCCGCAACAGAGAAGAGACGTATATCATCTGCGTCACAATGTATGCTGCAAAGAGGGGCCACATGAGGACCCCAAGATTTCCGCAAAGAGTGTTGGCGTCGGGACAACTGCCAACTACCAACAGCTGTGCCACCACGGATTGGGTCAGAAATCCTGGCGTAAAGGGAACGCCTACCAGGGCCAGGACGCCTACACTGATCGGAATCTGCCAGTGCCAGGCGCGCCAGATTCGTTCACCAATCAGCCAGAGGCCGCCCCCCAGGGCGAAAGTCGTCGTAGGCCATAGAACGGCGGCCGGCCCTCTTATTTCCGACAAAATACTCGTCAGTCCCGCAATGCCCACTGCAGTGACCAGTACGAACGTGGTGTGTTCTTGCCTGGTCGTTGTCGTGAAAGTGGCAATCGCAGAGCCGAGCAGCCCAAGAAGTGCCAGAGCCACAATTTCAGGGCGCGCGAGGAGCTCTTCTCCGGCCAGGCCGCTTGACCAACCCAGCAGCCACAGCCCGCAGAGCGCCGGCGGCATCTGGTCGATAAGGCGGTCCGGCATATACAAGCGTTCACCTCTGTGAGGCAGAAGCCATAGGTGCAAGGGATAGACGCCGGCCCTGATGACGCCGGCCACCAGCATCAGAATCACCGTCTCTTGGGGTAGCTGGCCCCCCGCCAGGAGTTCAGCAGGTCCACTTTGCCCGGCCGGAAGTAGCCCTATCAGGAGCAGCAGCGCGCCCATCATGCTCAAACCCTGGAACTGGCGCGTAGGCGAAGGCCCGGGCCCTTCGGGCACGATTGTGCTGCGGGCAATGACGAAAAGGTCCATCACGACCCACATCAGAGTCACAGTAAGCAGATTTCCGCTGCTGACAAAGAACAGGGCGCTTGAAATGGCATTCAACGACAGCGCAAGCGTCATCGCTCTGCCATGCCAGTTCTCTTCAACTGTCAGTTCGCTGCTCGCTGAGGATATTCCGCTGAACAACAGACCACCCCCGCCAAGCAGGAGGATGAGGCAGGATACATACCAGTTCCAGCCGTTACTGACCCACAGGAGGTCAGCGCCTGGTGAAAAGAATGGTTGCCAGGGAATACTGTAGGAAGGGGCGGTGGGTTGAACGCGTAGACCCACCGTCATGGCGGCAGCTATTACCCAGAAAAGCAGGGCGATCCCACTGAGGATTCCCGTCGGACTTCCAAATGCCTGCCAGCGCACAGCTGGCCGCACGAAGCCACCCATGATCCAGAGTACAATGCTGCCAAGGGTCAGAACGAGCGGTGGCCCGACGGGAACAACTATTGCCGTCCAGGGCAATGCGAAACTATCCATATCTGACAATTCTAGCACAGCAAATCTAACCTTAGAAACAGTTGAGGAAAATCGGATGCATCCCAAAGTCGGGGCGAATCATCCAGCGCCTCGGGGTAGCAACGCAGCCCTACCCATCTCGAGCTAAACTCTGAGTCAGATGTGTCCCCTTCGCTAACCACTGATCAATGCAGTTGGGCGGTCGGGCGCAAGCGCCTTCCCTTGTGCGAGGGCTCCGCCCCCGCAACGCCCCGGTCCTGCTCGCGCCGCATTGAGACTGAGGGCAACATGACGTTATCCGCCCGCGGCGGGCGCGCTTCGCCCCATCCCCTGTCTTGCTCCCGCAGTGGCAGGCCCTGTGCCTGAACCTTTTCCTTCCTCAATGCCCGCAATTAGTTCGGCCATCTTTGGCATAAATCCCTCGCCAGACCGACCCCACCCTCACCCCATATCTGGGACGCACCCAGGAAAAAATCAGGTCATAGATGATCGAATACCGCATAAATTGATGACTCTCCTCGCGGTGTACCGGAAGGCACGACGAAATGGCACTCTTCAAGCTGATTCCTTTGGAGCGACTCCTTTCAAACTTACCCTCCCTGCCGAAGGCTGTCGACGCCGCGAGAGGGGTATTGCCAGTCAGCCTGCAGCAATGAACCCGGCTCTCCGTAATCGCCTGAGCCTAGCCATGCAATGTTGAAGCCCCGTTCATAAATGAAACAGTGCAAAAAGCTATGTAAATCATGCCTGATACCAAGACGTCTCACCCGGAAATGCAATGGAATCGCGCCTGTCTTGCCTACCTCCAAAAGAGAACAGAAAACGCAATTCGAAAAGTGCAACTACTCGTGTTCTCGACTTAAACCCACATTTGCATTGCCGTGCAGGCGAAAATGGATTAGAGTACCCAAAACCGTACTGTCAGGAGGAACCGATGCACAACACCGCGAAAGTGCCCAAATCGACCTCAAGCGTCGAGCAGGCTAAGTCCGATATCGACGACTTTGGTTACTGTCTTATCGAAGACGCTTTGGAACCGACGGTTGTGGACGCCGCACTAAGTAGATTGAAGGAACAAGCGGCGGCCGAATTGGAACTGGGCGCAGCCTTCGAAGACGGGGGGCCGAGACAGCAGTGGGGCGCCTTTACCGACGGGAAGGGCCGCCCCCGACAACAGGCCTATACGGCTGAAGCCGGTGGCGTCAATCAACGTGTGTGGATGCTGGTAAACAAGGGCCAGATCTTCTGCCAGATACTCTTTACCGAGCGAGTACGCGACGTCGTCGATCATGTTCTGGGCGATGACTACCTGCTTTCGAGCTACTCAGCCAATATCGCTAAGCCGGGTGGCGTCGCCATGAATCTGCACACCGATCAATGGTGGATGCCCCACCCCGTCAATCGAGCGCCGTCGCCGGTACCGGTGGGCTCGATTTCTCGCCAACGCTCCAATCTGGAGGGGGACGATCCTCCGCAGATGATAGCACCCTGCGTTTGCGTAAATGTAATGTGGATGCTCAACGAATTCAGCGCCGAAAACGGTGGGACTCTACTGGTGCCCGGAAGCCACGTTCGCGGCCGGCCTCCTCGTCCTACCGACCAGGAGGAAGCTCTGGCAGCTGAAGGGCCTGCCGGCACCGCCATGGTTTTTGATGGGCGCCTCTGGCACGGCACCGGCGCCAATGTCAGTTCCCAAAACCGCTACGGCCTGCTGACCACTTTCTGCGGACCGCAGTTCCGTCCCCAGGAGAATTTCACCATAGGCGCACGTTCCGAGATGCTGGCTGATGCTTCCCCCGAGCTGCTTAAGCTTCTGGGATTCAAGACTTGGAGCGGCTACGGGCGAGTGGAGAGCCCGGTCGCCGAATTCGTAAGCCAGGACGAAAGGTCTCTGGGCGAGCTGCGTTCGTGACTTCTGCGACTAAGTGACCCTCGAAGGGCCTGGAATGGAGCCTGCTAAACTATGCCTGATTCCACAGTGCGCCCGCACAAATTACTTACGAAATGGTGGGATAGGAATCCGGCACACTGTCGAGGCTCGATTATTCGGCAATACTTCAGGTTAAGGGAGCCTCTATGATATACTCCCTTTGAAGCCAAATCTGATTGCTCCGGAGGCAATGTGAGCGGGAACTGGACTCGAAACGCATTTGTTTATCTGCTGATACTGGTGGCCGCCGCCGCCCTGTTTCTGAACGTCTACGGCCCCAACGAAAGGCCCCAGAACATCAGTCTGAGCGATGTCGCAAATCAGATCGAACGGGGCGAGGTCTCCCGTATTGACGTCCGCGGCGAGCGACTCCAAATCTATTCACAGGGCGGCGAACAGCCCCTCGCCAGCCGCAAGGAGGAAGGCGTTGCTCTGACCCGAACCATGCAGGGCATGGGCGTCTCCGAGGAGAGACTTTCACAGGTCAAAATCAACGTCCAGCCTCCCTCCAATTCGGGCAACTGGTTTGCCCTGGTCATAAACCTGCTCCCGCTTATCCTGATCGCCGGACTCTTTCTGTTTCTTTTCCGCCAGAGCCAATCCGGTAACAACCAGGCTCTTTCTTTCGGCAAGAGCAAAGCCCGCATGTTTGTCGGTGACCGGCCCACCGTCACATTTGGCGACGTCGCCGGCGCCGACGAGGCCAAGCAGGAACTCGAAGAGATCGTCGAGTTCCTCAAAGAGCCGCAGAAATTCGTCGCCCTGGGTGCTCGCATCCCCAAGGGTGTACTGCTGGTCGGCCCTCCTGGAACGGGCAAAACCCTGATGGCCAAGGCCGTCTCAGGCGAAGCAGGAGTGCCCTTCTTCAGCATTAGCGGCTCTGAATTCGTCGAAATGTTTGTCGGCGTGGGCGCCAGCCGGGTGCGCGACCTCTTCGAGCAGGCAAAGCGAAATAGCCCCTGCATCGTCTTCATCGATGAGATCGACGCCGTCGGACGGTACCGTGGCACTGGATTGGGCGGCTCCCACGATGAGCGCGAACAGACCCTGAATCAGATCCTGGTGGAGATGGACGGCTTCGGCACCGATACCAATGTCATCCTCGTCGCCGCTACGAACCGCCCGGACATTCTCGATCCCGCCCTGCTGCGCCCCGGCCGCTTCGACAGGCGTGTCACCATGGATCGCCCGGACCTGCAAGGTCGCAGAGCAATTCTCGACGTTCACGTCAAAGGAAAACCATTGGATCCCGACGTGAACCTGGATCTCATTGCCCGGCAGACGCCCGGCTTTGTTGGCGCTGACCTGGAAAACCTGGTCAACGAAGCCGCCATCCTGGCCGCACGTCGAAACCGGCGCACTATTGCCATGACAGAAATGCAGGAGTCGATCGAGCGTATCGCCATGGGAGGGCCGGAACGCAGAAGCCGCCTCATAACCGACCGCGAACGTCGCGTCGTTGCCTACCATGAGTCCGGACACGCCGTCATCGCTCATATCGTCAAAGGAGCAGACCCGCTTCGAAAGGTATCCATCATACCTCGCGGGATGTCGGGCGGCGTCACTCTGACCGTGCCCGAGCGAGATCGCTATCTGCTGCCGCGGTCCTATTTCGTTGACCGTATCGCTGTAGGGCTGGGAGGACGCGTGGCAGAGGAGCTTGTCTTCGGGGACATCTCAAACGGGGCCAGCGACGACATCCAGACAATAACCCGGATGGCGCGGGCGATGGTGATGAAATACGGCATGAGCGACACCATGGGTCCTCTCCAGATAGGAAGCCAGGAAGAGAATCCGTTCCTGGGAAGAGAGTTGACCGAGCAACGCGACTACAGCGAAGAAGTCGCGGAGGCCTTGGACAGCGAGGTGCAGAAAATCGTGAATGAACAGCACGACCGCGTGCGAAACATTCTCAGTATCCACCGACTCCAATTGGACGCGGTAGCTGAGGCCTTGCTTAAGCACGAAACGCTGGAAGACGAGGAATTCGTCGACATATTCGAAGGAAATGTCGGCGCAGACGACCTGCCCAATCCCCTGGCCCTGCAACCCGCATGAAAGGCGCAAATCCGCCGCATGGCATTGAAACGTGACTGTCAGACGCGGGCAATAGAGGAGTGAGCCGGTAAGAGGAAGGGTTACGGGTTAGGAGACTTCGTCTGGCCCTGACTTAGTAAGCTGAAGAGCGCCGACCCATACATCTGCGCCTTCCACGCCCCCACTGAAGGAATCCCCGCAAGCTCCTCCAAGGTCAGAGGTCGACTAACGGCTATCTGAAGCAGAGTCTCATTGCTGAATACGATGTCGGGATCGACGCCGCGTGCGGCGGCGGTTTCGGTTCGCCACTGACGCAGCGCTTCATATCTTTTCTTTCCCGCCCTGGTGAGAACGGAGTCCATCTTCCGCACCGGCTCCGGTCGCTGAGGTACAGGCAGTCGCTCCCCTCTTCGGACCGCCTCCAGCAATTCCTTCCCAAACCAGGAAACCTGCCTGCCGCTGAGTCCGGGAATGTCCCTGAGCGAGCCCACCGAACGCGGCCGCTTCTGGGACAAAACAATCATCGTGTTCTCGCTCAACACTTTGAAAGGCGGTCGGTCTGCCTGCCTTGCAAACTTCTCCCGCCATTCCCATATCGCTTGCAATACACCCAGGTCATTCTCATCAGCTGTTCGGATCTGCTTTAACTGCCACAAGGTTCTCGGCTCGGGCGGTCTGTATTCGATCGCCTCCAGCATCCGGAACGCGGCCCGCGCTTCTTCCAGACGCCCTCTTGCCTCCAGGGTCCGCATCTGTCTGACGCGCAGCGCATACAAATAGTGGGTGTCGATCTGCGCATAAGTCAACTGCTGCCGCGTAAGGGGGCGCTTTCCCCAATCAGTGCGCTGCATTTTCTTGTCACTGAAAACACCAAACTCTTCCTGCAGCACATTGGCCAGACCTACCCCCTGCCGCCCCAGGATTCGTGCAGCAAGCTGTGTATCGTATATCTGCCTGAGCCGGAAATCGAAGTCCCGCTGAAGTGTAATGATATCGTTTTCAGCCGCATGGAGGATGACCTCGGTGGAGTCATCTGCCAGGATTTCTCCAAATTCGGATAGCTCGCGCAACTGCAGTGGGTCAATCAGATAGTCGACTACCATCGCAGGTCCAGATGGAGAACGATGCCCAACCGGACTGGCGGGGCAAGTTATCTGAATGAGGCAGACCCTGGGGAGATAGCGAAACAGGCTGTCGCTCTCTGTATCCAGAGCCAGCCACGGTTGCCCGCTCACATGGTTCACAAACGCATCATATTGGGATATAGACTGCACCAGCTTAGGTGGTGCGATGGAGTTTCGACGCCCGTTCACAGGCCTTTTTCGAGTCACTTTCGCAGAATTTCCCATTTTCTGTCAGATCCGCCTCCCGGCTGCACAGCGGCTGCATCATACCTCAGATACGCCTCCTCTACAACCTCTAGGGCTGCGATTTTCATCCGACTGTGATATGATTTGTCCCAATTCATGTTATAGACCGATCGAGGAACGCTGGCTCTTTGAACTATATGTGATGAAACCGGGCCGGCCCTGGCTTGCCCGTCCTGAACTGGACTGTCCGACGCCAACTGGTGCTCGGTGCCCGCCAACACTTGGAAACTTCATGTCACGGACAGTTCGTATTCTTCGACGAACAGAGCGCTCGCTATGTCAATGTGGTACTGGTACGATAACGACGGTTCACTCACAACATCTCCTCGCCATCCTCCTCTGAGCCGGCCCATTGCCACGGCCGCTGAGTGGCTGACACCACCACTAGTTTCAATTCTGCACAGCCATTTCGCTCGCTGGACCGCCGCCCGGCTCTCGCCGGGTCCCGTGATTCCTCAACGTTTGTGGATCGACCAGGATGGCAAGGTCGCCTTTCGTTTCGCCGACGCCGAACCGGCATCGATGCCTGAAGTCGGCGCAGGGGAAGCGCTGGCCCAGTGGTTTGTCCTGCTTTCCAAGTGGATGGAGATTCATGTCGTCTTGGCTCGCTCCCGAACAGTGTGGCCGCATTCCCTGTTGTTGGGAGCACTGCCTTTCGTTACACCTTCACTCCTGCCTCGTCAGCTGGCGCAATTCCCCCCGGACAACTGGGAGCAGGTAGCCCGTGGTCTGGCTGCAACTGTAGCAGAGGATGCCGTAGCACTCGATAGGCAATCAGAAAACGGTGAGCTCTGAGCAGGTGAGCTCGTTCGGAACGCACTGGCACCGGTTCCACCGGGTGCAGCGATGGCGGCCCACCTGCGCAAAAGACGATTTCGGCTCCTCTTTGAAAGGACATTGATGAAGTCTCAACCGGATATTTGGAATGAAAAAAGGGGCTCCTTGGCCCACATAGAAGGTGATTGCCGCGCCCAGCCCGCCGTTCCAGAAGAGGTAGAACGGGAGCAATCCGACGAATACACGGTCCGCCATATCCATTCCGCTGGCGGCGTTGCCTATCGCCTGCATCGGGACAGCGCCCGCAAATCAATACAGGTTGCCTTGATCGCCACGGACAAGGAATGCCGCCGCTGGCAACTCCCCAAAGGACGGCTTTATCCTTCTGAACTTCCTTTGTCAGCGGCCCTGCGGGAAGTTGAGGAGGAAACTGGCCTCGAGACCAGGTTCGAGTCCTTTTTGAAGACGGTGCGTTACGAGTATCTGGATACCTACGCCCGGTCTGTCCCCGAGCGCGTCTACAAGAAGGTGGACTTCTTTTTGCTCAGAGTAGTTGGCGGGAGTCTTTCAGATGACAGCGTGGAGGTTCAGAAGGTGGAATGGGCATCAACAGATGACGCCCTGGGCCGGCTGGCGTACGACGGGGAGAAGGACTGCATCAAACTTGCCTTGGAATATCTGAATGGCCACTGAGTTCGGTAAGGCGACCACTCTACAGGTCCGAGATGTCCTGAATATGCTTGTGTCGGGCATCACCAGCGATGTCAGCAGCATGGAACAGATCGCAGGTAGCTGGTGGCGGCGTTTCCTATTCTTGCGCTGGTTCGGTCCTCGGTTTCTAGGCAAACAGATGGACACCTTCGTAGCCACAAAAGGCGATCGCATCATCGGATTTGTCATCGTCCAGTATGATGGCGATGCCGCAGGTACCTTCGATTGGGCCTTTGTCGATCCGCTGGAAATAGAGGATAACCGCGAGGACTTTGCCGACCTCATTGACACAGCTCTCGACCACGTCGAGTATCAGGGCATTCATCCATACTTCTACTTTGGCTTTGCAACCGCCTCACCGCGTGAAGTCACCGAAGTCCTCAACGATCTCGGCCTGGGTTCGGCCGACTATCAGAATTCGCAAATGGTGGGCGAACTGCCGCTAAAGGAGTCACCATCCTTACCCGATGACTTTCGAATCGCCCCGCAGATTTCAGCCCGTTTCGGGCCTCGTATGTCCGAAATTTTGCCCTCTGTATACCCCGGCGCACCTGCTGAAGAGACGGAAATGATCACCGCAATTCACGCCAGCACTTTGCGTTCTTCCAAGGTGTTCCTGGTTCTGCACGAAGAAAACGAGGTCGGTTTCGTTCAGCAGTTTCGCTGGCGTGACGAACTGCGCCTGCTTTTTGCTCTGCCGCCAAGCCTGTGGGGCACCGACTCAGAACAACAGATCGTAGCCCACCTGGCCGGCACCCTGCAGGGAAATACCAGTCGACTGCGCCTTCGAACCTTCAGCGATCGTCACTTGGATGAGTCACGACAGTCCTTGGAGCGCCTGGGACTTGACTGGCAACAGGCACCGTGGCAGCGCTGGGTCGTAGCTTTGGAGGCGGAAGAACTGGGCGGCGAGACGGCAGAACAGAAAGAGAATCGAAGAGGTAGGTACGAATCAGTGTGGCCGCCGGAGGCTCCCGACTCGTCGCAAGACAGCGTCAGCACCGAGGGCCAGTCAGACGAACATCTCGACCAGGAGACCGGCGAGGGCAATGAAGAGAAAAGCTGATCATTCAGCCCCTCCCCCTGCGAATCTGAACAACGAACATAGCACATGGGAAGGCGAGCTTCGTTTCCCCGACCACAATCTGGACCGAAACTTGCGATTGTGCCCGTCGGAAGAGAAATATACCCGGTCGGGGCAACTCTCACCGCAACCCAAGAGAAGTCGCCAACACTCGACCGGTTACCTTCGCAGCGAGAGCGGGCTGCCCATCTTCTACAGCCGCTGGCGTCCTGAGGGCCAGCCGCGCGGCGTCGTGCTCATCCTCCACGGGCTCGGAGAACATAGTGGCCGTTATCGCCACTTGGTCGGGGCCCTGCATCAGGCCGGCTATTTGGTCTATGCCCACGACCATCAGGGCTTCGGAAGGTCGGGCGGTGCGCGCTGCTATGTCCAGGGATTCCACGACTACCTGAGCGACGTAACGCAGGTCCTGTCGATGGCTCGCAGGGACAACCCCGGTCTCCCTTTTTGTCTCTACGGACACTCAATGGGCGGACTGATCGGCCTTCTCTATCTGATGGAGGCTCCGGGTGCCGCAGATCTGGCTGTCATCGCCTCACCTTCTCTACGTTCACATGAACTCTCGCCATTGAACCGGATCCTTAAGCGGATCCTTGAGCTGACTCATCGTGTCCGGCCACAGCTCACATTCCGCCAGCGCGGAACACTGGACATCCTTTCCCGTGACTGGGAAGAGGTCCAAATTGCCATGGGAGACTCGCTTGGCGTGCCCCTCCGCAGCGCTCGTTGGGTCGTTGAATTCTTTGAAACGATGCAGGAAGTGAGTGACAGGGCAAACGAGATTCGCCTGCCTGTTCTGATGATGCAAGGGCTGGCCGACGCCGTTGTCGTCCCGTCAGCCACACAGGAGTTTTTCGCCCAGATCGGCTCAGAAGACAAGAGCCTTCGCCTCTTTGAGGGCTATTACCACGAACTTCATAACGATCTGGGGCGAGAACGGCCAATTGGAGCAGTCTTGGACTGGCTGAACGACCGCTGCCCTGTCCCCGGAAACTCATAGCCACACCCTCCCAACGTCAGCAGATTACTCCCTTTTTCGCCTCAGCGCCGTGGGCAATCGGATCCTCCCCGATCCAACGTTCGTCGACCGGTTCCGAGGCAAGTTGGTAGCGCGTATCGGTCGAGAGCCGCAACCTGTTTGTCAGGTTGTCCATGCTGGCGTGCATCGTGTACATGCTGAATACCAGGAGGTCTCCCAGCGCATAGTCAGTAGTTAGCCAGCGACTTTTCAATTCCTCCCTTAGCGCAATTGCATCGTTGGCGTAAGTTCCGGTGCCGGACCCTTGCCAGCGTTTACGTCCGCCCTCCGTCTCCTGCAAATCCGGCTCATTTGTGCAGAAGACATCGACATCAGACTGGCCGTAGGTCGCTTTGATCTCTTCCTGGCGGTGCGAGTTTTCCAGGATCATCAGGCCCCCCATTTGCCGGGGCGTGTCCCCTAACGGCGTCCAACTCGTGTAAAGGTTTGTAGTGCCTCGCCCCATGAACACGATGTCATAGTGAGGGTTGGTTGCCGTTTCCGTGCCAAACGACTTGACGCGACACCAAGTGAAGTCCAAAGGACGGACCGGTCCGCCCAGGAACTGCTCATAAAATTCAATCATCGGTCCGCTGAAGAGCGCTTCACGCAGCGGTTCGTTTTTCTTGGAAAGCCCTACCATTTCCCTCGCTGAGACCGAAATCTCTCTCTTGGCGATACCATCGCTCAGCGGGTAGTCTGTGTCAATGAAGTCCAGTTCGGCCAAATCTTCCAGCATTGTCTGGCGAGCAGCCGACAGCGTGTCGCGATCGAGCAGGCCGGGTAGATAGAGGTAGCCTTCGGCTTCAAATCTATCCCGCAATTCCTCGCGATCTTTGATCGCATCTGCTGAAGAGCGCAGCTCACCGTAGCTATCGGATGTGGTTTCCATAGGTTTGCCGTGCACTAAGGGCCCTGCCGTTTCCACTTTCATGTTTTCTTCCTCCGCTCCCCTGAATATATAGCAGGATTACTACGCGCTCTGTCGAGGCATAGTATACTACGTGGCCCGGATTTCAAATACGACTGGCTGGCAAGGAGGGGCGAGGATCGCTGTAGGGCATCACATCTCAATGCGTTCAATCACTTCCGAACCTGCTCTCCATTGATGAGGGTGACCAAGTGTACGCCGCAATTTTTACTGCTCGATTCAGTCAATTGGATGAAACTTACTTCAGGACAACCGCCCGGATGCGGAAATTGGCGCATTGCAAGTACGTCTGTGCACGATTCACAGCTTTGGTGGAAGGTGTCAAGGAAGTGTCAGTCTCGTATTGGGACAGCCCGGATCAGATCTAAGCGTGGGACCAGGACCCTGAACACCGCAAAGCGCAGGAACTGGGTCGCCCAAAGTGGTACCGCTCCTTCCAGGTACAGGTCGTTCAGATAATGAGAGAATACGCGTTCGGAGAGGATGAAGGGTAACGTCCGCAGGTTGCCGCTTCCAGGGATGGGTTGGCTGGGCCAGTTAGGTGAGTGGTCAGGCCCGCACGTACTTTCTCAACACGCGCCAGTCCTTCGGCGTCGTCCCGTCCGGGTATGAGAACGCAACCTCTCCAACGTATAGATCACCGCGTGAATCGAACGCGATGTTGTGCGGGCTGAAATAACGATCGGAGCCGTAGGGATCCTCCATCCCCCACTCGCTCTGGATCCTGCCGCTCAAATCACGCACCGTGACCCGCGCCGGCGGATTCTCAAAGACAGGTATCTTCGTCTTCCCCATAAAGATTCCGCCGACCTCGGCCAGATACATGTTGTTGTCCGCGTCAATGCACATGTCGCAGGGCCACCAGATGTCGTCCCACTGACCGATCTGTTCGCCTTGCGCGTTGAAAAGCTGCATTCGCCGGTTCTGACGGTCAGCGACATACACCGTGCCTTCGGAGTCCACACAAACATTGTGCGGCGTAACGAACTGGCCCGAGCCGGTCCCCGGTTCACCCCAGGAAAACAGCAGCTCGCCCTCCGCCGTGAATTTGTGTACTCTTGCATTGCCATAGCCATCCGAAACGTACATTTCGCCCTCAGGAGAGAGTGCAATCCCTGTGGGGTAGTTGAAGGGGGGACCAGCGCGCAGTACCTCCTTTTGGACATCCCAGATGTATCCGGTATCCGCAGGATTGTCCGCCGTCTCGATTGACATCAGGAGTTCGCCCTCCGGGGTGAACTTGTGTACCGCATGGCCCCAATCGTCCACGCAATAAACCGAGTCATCAGGACCGACTATGATGTCGTGCGCCCGTTTGATCATCCCTTCGCCCCACGCGCGTAGGAACCGACCCTCACGGTCAAACACAATGATCGGGTGTTCACTTCGACAGAAGATATAGACCCTGTCCTGGGAGTCCACTGCCACGCCCGGCACCTCTCCGATATTCCAACCGTCGGGAACCTCACCCCAACCATCAACCTCCTCATAGACAAACTGGCCGCTTCCCAGGCTCATAGTCTCTTCCCTTCCGTCTTGTGGAAACGGGCCTTTGCAGCCCGTAATCGAACATCTATCAGTGAATCCCGCTCTTTCTGCCACCAGTGCTTTCGGACATGTTGCACTCCACCTCAACGGCGGGGTCTGGGTGGGATCTCATCCCTCTCCGGCTCGAACCACATTCCGGCTATCGGTGGAGGCACCGGATCGCGGGCGATTTGCATGTCCACGACGCAGGGCTTGCCGCACGCTAAGGCGTATCTCATCGCTTTTTCGATCTCAGCATAGCGACTGACATTCAGACCTTCCGCCTTGAGCGACTTAGCCAGTGCCGCGTAATCAGCGTTCCCACTGAACTCAGTACCGATAACACGTCCCCCGTAGCTGCCCTGCTGACCGCCGCGAATGGCGCCTAGCGTCTGGTTGTTGAACACGACCCACACGACTGGCAGCCCCCACTCGACAGCAGTGATCACCTCTTGGCACACCATCAGAAAGCCGCCGTCGCCCGTCACGCAGACTGCCGGCAGGTCAGGCCGTGCCAGATTGCCGCCAATGATGGAAGTAGGGCCGAACCCCATCGGCGTCCAGCCCCCCGGATAGAGCAGGCGGCGCGGCGAATAAATGGGAAACAACGCGCCGAAGTAGTGGTTGTGGTCACCTGTGTCCAGCGAAAAAAGAATGTCTTTCGGCAGGACGCGTCGCAGTTCCTCGACCACGCGCAGCGGCTCCATGCCTTGCTCGTCGCTCTCGTCGTTCGGTACATCAAAGTGGAAACCAGACTTAATTCCCTCTGTAAGCTCCAGGTTGCCCTGTCTTGCCTTGGGTTGCCCTTTGTCCGCCAGCAGGGCAACTGTCTCCTGCAATGTGGACTTGGCGTCACCCAACAGTCCGATTTCCACAGGATACGACCGACCGATCTGATTGGCGTCGATATCGACCTGAACAAACCGGTTCTGCTCGACGAAAGGCATGCCCTCCGTCCACCAGCACGTCGACAGGTCCGAGAAACTGAAACCCACCGCCAGCACAACATCGGCGTATTCCCTGATAAATTCATGCGCGCTCGGGTGGCCGAGCCAGCCCACGTTCCCTACGCTCTGCGGATGATCCTCGGCCATGATTCCTTTGGCGGCGTAAGAACTGGCTACCGGCGCGCCCAGCAGTTCGGCCAGTTTCTTGATTTCGGGCCCGGCGTCGGAAAGAACCGCACCGTAACCGGCCACAATGATCGGATGAACCGCCTGATGCAGGGCTTTCACCGCTTGCGAAATCGCCGCCGCATCCGCGCGCACTCTCCCGGCGTGACCGAACTGCCCCGGATGGGGAATTTCTTCAAAGTCGTGGAATGCTGCCTGCAGGTCCCAGGGGATTTCAATCGCAACCGGACCGGGGTTGCCCGCCCGCGCCAGCGCAAACGCCTTGCGCACGACCTCGGGAATCAGGTCCGGGTGCTGTACATGCCACACCTTCTTCACCACCGGCTGCAATACCTGCACGAAACTCTGGTCCGGCAGACCGTAGAACGGGCTGGTCTCCTGCAATTGCCCGCGCCCCACCCAACGCGAGATCACGCCGCCGAATATCGCCACAACCGGACTGGAAGCGGCCGCAGCCGAAGCCAGCCCCATCACCATATTCGCCGGTCCCGGTCCGACTGAGGCGCAGCAGACTCCGATTTCCCCGGATATGCGCGCATAGCCGTCAGCGATATGCGCAGCCGCCTGCTCATGGCGCGTCAACTTGAACTCTATCTGCGATGAGTCGTAAATCGCGTCCAGAATGTTGGTGTTTCCGTGTCCAGGGTGGCCAAATACGTGCCTGACCCCTTCCAATTCCAGCGCCCTGACCAAGGCCTCGGCGCAGCGCATTCGAACCATAAAATCACTCCCAGATGGAGTTCATGTTCGGCATGCCTAGCTTCCGCCATCGGACAACCTCGCCACTTTCCCTTGGCTCCTGACGACGAACCGCCTCAATGCGGTTCGGGAACCCCGTAGGGTGTGTCCAAATATTTGCCGACGTTCTCATTGAGCGGCCAGCCCTGCCCCCCTGCCAGCGCAAATGAATCCGCCCGACCTTGCAACCAAAAGAACATCTCGGCAGCATCGTTGCAGTCGCGAAACTGCTCTCGATACGTTGGGTCTTCCAGCTTGTAGTTCGCCGTTGCTATGTCGAAGTCGGGCTCTCGGATCCAGTCCCGGTGAGGAGCCTCCGTCCGCCAGTAGTTGTACTTGAGCAGGTTGCGCAGTCCCGTGCCGCTGGCGACAGAACGACGATGCCATATCGAGTATACAGTCAGGAAGATCGTGCCTGCTGGGGCCGCCGCCCGGTACGCGCCGCGAATGCCGCCGTAGTGACCCATCTTCTTCGACAATGAGAATAGAAAATGCGATCCGGGCAGTAACTCGGTGGGTCCAAGTTCAATCGGACAGTCCTCGGGATAGTAGAAGACCTGGAGATAGTTGAGGGCGGGTCCATGTCTGGAATTCCCGTCCCTGTGCCAGCCTTGGGCCGGCGACGGGCACTCTACCCGGTGGTTGCTCATTATGATCGGCAACCCAAAGTTCTGACCCAACAGGGACCGGATCGCCCCCGCAGCCTCGTCGTTCAGAATCACATTGTCGACGAACCAGTCCTCATGCAGTATCTCCGACGGTTCGTGCGATGGGTACCTGTCCAGAAACTCGATAGTGCGACGGTTGATGTCGTCCGCTACCACCCCTTCCAACACCAGAAAGCCCTGCTTGCAGAATTCCAGTACTTGCGTGTCCTTCAGCCCCGGCCGGCAAGAATGTGTTCTCATGACATTTGATCTCCTTGCTTCAATGGGGGATGAACTCGTTCAGAATTTTCCGACGCTTCTCAACAAGGCACCATTTGACGCAAAAGGGTCATAAAGAATTCTTCGAATGTGTCTCTGCCGATTCGGCTTTCTATCGCTGTTCGTAAATCTCTTCCCGCTGCCTTGCTACCCGATTGCGTGTAAGCCTCTGCAACTCAGGCGGCATGCGCTCAAACGTCTCCGGCCAGATCGGCTGATGACCGCCCTCCCGCGCCAGGTTCCACCACGGTGGGTAGTAGGCGACATTCAGGGCCATTCTGTGCTGGTCCGCAGTCGTGTTAGCGCCGTTTGCATGCCAGACCCCGCCATGCCACAAGAACACGGAACCGCGGCGTCCGGTGATAGGAAGAAGCCGCCTGTCATCGGCTTTCATCCCGCGCGGTGGGCGCTTGCGCAATCGGTGGCTGGTAGGCATGATGCGCGTGGCCCCGATCTCTTCAGTGAAGTCGGTCATCATCCAGATCGAGTTGATCATCCACGGCGTGTCCGGCAGAAGCTCCGGCAAATCCTGCGCCGAGTCCGTGTGAACGCCGCCGGCAGGGGCCCCCGGCTTGACCCATTTCGAACACGCCTCTGCCAGTCGGATGTCCTCCCCTAGAAAGTGTCTGACCACAGCCAGCACATCCGGATGCGCCGCACATGTCCAGCTTGAACGGTCCAGGTTCAGTAGTCCGAACAGCGTCTGGTAAACGTCTTCGTTCGGGTCCTGAAAATAGACGCGGTTCCGGGGATCCTCATGCAAGGCAAAGAGCTTCTCCGCTATACTCTCCGCCAATTCCGCCGGAATCGCCTCTTCCAGTAGGCAGTACCCAAACAGGTCCAGATGATCAATTGCCTCTTGTACGCTCACTTTTTCCAGCCCCTTCACTTTTCAGGATCCTTGGTTAGCGCTCAAGTATAAACTCACATCCAAGTCCATACGTCCTTGTTTCGTCCAGCAACAAAGCCAGGTTCGGAAACTGGACGACCCGCCACCCATCTCGAACTGCCTCCAGCACTGTCTGGTACGGCCACTCCTCCGGGTCCGCGATCTCGTCGGCAATTTCACCGTTCTCCATCAACAACATACCTTGCACCTGACTGTCGAGAGAAGTAGAGACTGCTTGCAAGTAGAGAAGGTCTTGGCTCCTCCCGTTGTCACTTCGGGCTGTTTCCAGCGCCTTACGCAGCATCTCTTTACTGAGGGATCCGTCCTGATAGGCTAAGATACAACTCTCAAGCTGCTGTTCGAGTCTTTTCCCGGTCATCGGACATCTGTCCTTTCGAATAGAATTTGCCAGCGGTCTCCTTTAGGATGTTCACCTGCATGAAGAAGATAAGACTTCACTTAACCGTATACGCGTAGAGCTGTCTCTCCCAATACCTGCGCCTGTTCGCTGTGGGATAGGAAAGCCGTATGGATCTTCGCCAGATCGACGTACTGCTTGTAGGTTGCGTGCAACAGGGTACCCGGCTGGTCCGTTCCCCACATCACCTTGTTCGCGCCGATTCGGTCGACAGCGAGGCGGAGGTAGCGTTCTACGCTTGGGAAAGGGTAGCCCTCGTCCTGGACAAATGCGATCAGGGATGCACTGTCAAACCACACGTTTTGCAGCAAGCCCAGGTCGACCTGCTCCTCCCAAAGGTTCCAGAGTTCAGGCCTTGACTCCGATTCAGGCCTTGGCTGTCCCAGATGGGCGATGACTATTCTCAGACGGGGGTGCCGCTCAGCGATAGCGCGCACTGCCTCCGTCTGATAGGAACGGCTTCCAATCCCGCCCAGGTCGAGTACCAGGATCAGGCCTAGGCTCTCAAGCTCTTGCCACAGCCAGCCCAGTTCAGGGGCGTCCAGCTGTGCTTCGGGATGGATGCCGCACAGACCGGAAGGGACAGAGCACTCCAGCTTGACCGCGCAAAAGCCCGGCGACGCAAGCGTGGTTTTAAAAGTCTTCCGGCTGTCGTCCATCCACGGGTCGAAGTAAGCGGCACCAACTAATCTGTCCGGGTAGCGAAGAAGCGCATCCAGTGCATACCGGTTGCACTCTCCATACATGGGCCCTTGCAACAGGACCGCCTTGTCCACGCCTCCCCAGTCCAAATTGGCCAGAAGCAGCTCCGGCGAATAGGCCAGCCCTTCCCCCATAGGCAGAGTAACCTGCACCTCTTCGCCGCCGATAATGGCTCGTCCGTAACCGGTACCCCGCGTCGGACCAGCGCCATTCTGTCCATGGATCCGAGGAAATACGTGGCTGTGGGCGTCAACGATCATCGAGTACTCTCTGAGTGGCGAATCTCGTGCTTTGGTCGGCGCAGTGCTGGGAGACCTGGCCGGGACTCTG
Source organism: Caldilineaceae bacterium (assembly GCA_022821585.1). Classification (GTDB taxonomy): domain Bacteria; phylum Chloroflexota; class Anaerolineae; order Caldilineales; family Caldilineaceae; genus Bin5. The sequence continues at coordinate 83,065 of JAJEDI010000041.1, read as the reverse complement.
CTTCATGCCGCCTCCACCGCATGCCGCCCTGCCGGCGTCAATAGCACGATTCGTCCCAGATTGTCTCCCGAACGCAGGACCGCCAGAGCCTCATTCGCGTTCTCCATCGGAAAAGTCTGAGTGACGATAGATCGGATCTTCCCCGCGGCCAACAATTGGGAAACGTCGATCAGATCCTGCTTGCGTCCCGCCCGCGTGCCGATGATCTCCAGTTCGTTCTGGGCCAGGTACTTCCCCTCAACCGGGTAGTGGTCCGGCGTATAACCGACGATGACCAGCCGCCCGCCGTTCCGCAGCGATTCAATCCCGGCCGCCATGGTCTCTGTCTGGCCGACGATGTCTATCACACAGTCAACGCCAAGGCCGTCTGTCAGGTCCCGCACCGCGGCGGGCAGTTCGCTTTCCCCTGGGTTGAGCAGCTCGTCCGCGCCCAGCTGGCGGGCCCACTCCCTCTTCGCCTCTGAGAGCTCGACCGCGAAAACACGTGTGCCCGCCGCCTTTGCCAGTTGGACCGCGATAGACCCGACGCCGCCGACCCCAACGACCAGCACAGTCTCGCCCAGACGAAGCCTGGCACGCTCGATGGCGTGATAGGCCGTCATCCCCGCATCACAGCAGACCGCTATGTCCGGCCATGAGACGCTGTCCGGCACATGCACAAGCTGCCGGCCGGGGACCGCCACATATTCGGCATATCCCCCATGACGGTCCTTGGCGCCCAGTACGCCCCCCATATTCACGCATATCTGCTCTCGGAACGACCGGCAGGGCAGGCAGTTCCCGCACGTAGTGAAATTGTATACAATGACCCGGTCGCCTTCCTTGAACCCGGTCACCCGGTACCCCGCTTCCGTGACGACACCCGCAACCTCATGCCCCATGATGAACGGCAACTCCGGCGTGTAGCCGAATCCGTCCAGAAGTTTGAGGTCGGTGCCGTCTATACCGCAGGCCATGACCTGAACAAGCACCTCATCAGGCTCGGGACTGGGGGTAGGGATCTCCTGCCATGCCAAAGGCTGTTTAAATGCACGCAGTACCGCCGCTTTCACGAGAAAGCCTCCAATTCTGTCGAATCGAGCGAGTTGCCGTTCAAGCTGACTGGCCGCACCTTGTCCTCACTCTCGACCGAGAATGCCTTCCACGAACGCCTTGCCATCTGCCAGCACCTTCAGAGGGTTGTCTGGGTAGCCCCATGCCATTGCTTCATACTCGATCGAAATGTAGCCGGAAAAGCCGCCGCTGACCATGGCCGTAATCAATCCTGCAAAGTCAATCTCACCCTCACCCAGTGGCGGGAAGCCGAAATTCTCGCTGTCACCGCGCGCGTCCTTGGCATGCATGTGTTTTACACGGTCACCCAGTGCCAAATAGGCGTCAATCACAGAGTCGCCGCGTACGTGGTAATGGGCGGGGTCAAAGAGCACCCCCAGGCCCTCGAGTCCGGGCGTTGACAGCAACCTTTGCAAGCGTTCAAGGTTGTGAACGAGCGAACCGTAAGGGCTGGCCGCTTCAATCAGGAGCATCACCCCCAGTCGCTCGGCATCCTCTGCCAGGTCGCGCATCGCTTCCAGGCACCATTCCCAGTAGGTGCTCTCCCAGCCATAAAACAGCTTGACCCCGCACCCGCTGATCACGTAGGAGACCTCCATATCGGACGCCAGCTGCAATCCGCCGCGGATGAACTCAGTGTTCTCTCTCCTCACCTCCGGTTCACCGTGAATGACGTTTGTGTGGGCGTTCAATGCGCCGATCGCAACCCCTGCTCTTTGCGCGTAGTCACGCACAGTCCGGCGCCGCGCCGCGTCCACTCCCGAATCCATGTGCGGCTTGGGCGGGGGGACAAACGGCGGAGCCAGCTCCAGGCTGATATCTATCGCCTGGTACCCCTGGTCCGCCAGAATATCGATCGACTCTTCCACACTGAACGTGTGCAACAGACCGGAATTGCAGCTCAGACCTTTCATGGCTCCTCCAACTGCACTGATTCTGGCTCCCTACTACTGGGCCGGCGGCAATCCCACGATCTCTCTCGCCTCAGTTGCCGAGGCGATCTCCCTGCCAACTTCGCGTGCGATGCGTACAGCCTTTTCCACAAGCTCGGCGTTCGTCTTGGCGTACACGCCGTCCTCGACAAATGGGCAGTCCTCCATTCCGACTCGCACATGGCCTCCGACCGCAATCGTATGCGCCACCATCGACCAGTAGTTGGGTGGTTCCATGCAGCTCATGCTGAAATTCGCCCGCGGCGGCAGATGGTCCACCATGTACTGCAGCCCCTTGGCCGTCGGCGGCGTCCAGCCCTGTCCGTCCCAGCCAAAGAACAGCGTCAGCCACAGCGGCTCCGGCAACAGGTCCTCCTCAATTTCACGTTCCCCTTCCTCGGTCCAGAAGTCACCCCCTCGAATCTTGCCGATCGCCCAATATGCGCCGGTGTTGAAGCACTCAATCTCCTGCTTCACTCCATACTTCTTCGCCAGGCTCGAATACATTCTCAGTTCCGGGATCGGGTGCACCGAGTAGATCGGCACGGGAGCGTAATCTTTATCGGGCTGAAAATACTCATCGTGCGAATTGAAGTTGATCGAGCTCATGTCCGGCTTGAGTAGCTCCCACAACTCCAGCTTCTGTTCCAGGCGCATGCTCGCCAGCCCGAACTGCACAATCGGCTCCCCCGCCGCCCGCACCCGTTCCGTGATGTCGCGCCAGCCCTCGACATTGGGTATCGACAACTGTTTGCCATCCGGCTGGATCACGGGATCCGATCTGTACTGCCCGTGCGTATGAACGATCGTCGCCCCCGCATTCATCGCACGTATATACTCTTCCGCGACACCCTTCGTATCATCGCAGTGCGTCAGATAAGGGTTTCGAGGATAGGACAACGACGAGTCCGTGGTCACGGTAATAACGAGTTTCTGCATGAGTTACCTCTCGGTGGATGTTGGGTGGAGTTCAGAATTCCCGTCAGTCCCGGGGAGAGCCCGAATAGTCGATCCCCTGTAGCGTCAGCTGGTCTGCGAAGTGACAAGCAACGTGGTGACCCGGCGTCAACTCGATCAACTCCGGAACGTCCGTCTGGCAAATTTCTTCCATATAGCGGCAGCGCGGGTGGAATACGCAGCCCGGAGGAGCGTTGGCCGGGTCCGCCGGTTCCCCCTCCAGGTTCAGCCGCTGCATATGGTGATGCGGATTCGGCCGCGGCACGGCTGAAAGGAGCGTCTCGCTGTAAGGGTGTTTGGGGTCGCGAAGCAACTCTTCCGACTCTGCCACCTCGACCAATTTGCCAACGTACATGACCGCGATCCGGTTGCTGACCTGCCGCACCACGCTCATGTCGTGTGCAACGAACAGGTAGGTGAGGTCCAGGTCCGACTGCAAATCCTGCAGCAGGTTTACGACCTGAGACTGGACTGAAACATCTAGAGCCGAAACCGGCTCGTCACAGACCACCAGCTTGGGGCGCTGCACCAGCGCACGCGCGATGCCAATGCGCTGCCGTTGGCCGCCGCTGAAACTGTGCGGATAGCGCGGCAAATGCTCCACCCTCAGGCCCACGGCGCTCACCATCTCCGCCACCCGGTCCTCCAGCTCCTGGCCGCGCGCAATGCCATGTGCCAGCAGCGGCTCGCCCACCAGTTCCAACACTGTCATGCGCGGGTTCAGGGACGAGAAAGGGTCCTGGAAGATCATCTGCATGTTTCTGCGAAAGGCCTTGAGCTCCGGTCTCGTCAGCCGGTTTATGTCGACTGCCGTTCCTTCATCATGGAAGACTATCTCCCCGTCGGTCGGCCGGTAAACGCGCACAATACAACGGCCGGTGGTCGTCTTGCCGCAGCCGCTTTCCCCCACCAAACCCAGCGTCTCGCCCTTCTTGATAGACAGACTGACCCCGTCCACAGCCTTCACAAATCCCGTGGTGCGCCGCAACAGTCCCTTTTGAATGGGGAAGTACATTCTGAGGTCATTGACCTCGAGCAGAAGCTCGTTCTCATCCGCCATTTTCTACCTCGGTCAGCCCTTCCACGACATCGGAATACAAAAAGCAGCGCACGCGATGCCCCGGCCCCGTCTCATCCAGATCAGGCATGGCCTGATCGCAAGTTCCCGGAATGAAGCTCGGGCAGCGGTCACTGAAGGCACAGCCGCTGGGTATCTCATATGGGTCCGGGACCACGCCCTCGATTGCTCGTAAACGCGGCAGCTTCTCCTCGTCAATATGAGGAATCGAACTCAGAAGACCTTGAGTATAGGGATGCTGCGGATTGTCAAAGAGCTCGTTCACACCGGCCTGTTCGACGATGCGCCCCAAATACATGACCGCAACTTCATCGGCGACTTCAGCGATCACGCCCAGATTGTGGGTAATGAAGATGACGGCCATACCCACCTCTTGCTGCAAGGCCATCAGCAGTTCCAGAATTTGAGCCTGAATCGTAACGTCCAGCGCCGTCGTCGGCTCGTCGGCGATCAGGAGTCGCGGTGTGCACGAAAGCGCCATCGCGATCATCGCCCGCTGTCTCATTCCACCGCTCAACTGGTGTGGATAAGCGTCGACAATCTGTTCCGCCCGGGGAATGCCAACCCGTCGCAGGTTCTCGATCGCCAGTTCACGCGCATCGGTACTTTCCACGCCCTCCTGGTGGAGCAGTATGGTCTCGATGATCTGGTTGCCGATCGTGTGCATTGGTCCGAACGAAGTCATCGGCTCCTGGAAGACCATGCTGATCTCGGCACCCCGGATCGCGCGAATCTCAGCCCCGCGCGGGTCCAACTGCGCAAGGTCGACCGCCGGCGCGTCTGCCCCGTTCTCGCCTCTGTGCAATAGAATCTGGCCGTCCACGATGTTGCCCGGCGGCGAAGGGACGAGGCGTAGGATCGAATGCACCGTCACAGACTTCCCACAGCCGCTTTCACCGATGATGCCCAAAGTCTGGCCGCGCCGCACATCAAAAGACACGCCGTCAACCGCCCGCACGATGCCTTCGTGCAGGTGGAAGTGGGTCATCAGGTTCTTGATTTCAAGCAGCGAGTCGTGGGCCATCGGCACTAGAGGATCTCGAAAAAGCTTCTAGGCGCCGCGTTAACAATCAATTCATCGAGTAAGGGTCTGCAGCATCCCTGAGACCATCACCCAGAAAATTGAACATGAGCACGGTCACGATGACGAACAGCGCCGGAATCAGCATCCAGGGATGGAGGGCAACGTTCGCGATCATCTGCGCGTCCTGCAAAAGTGTGCCCCAGCTGACCGCAGGTGGCTGGATACCCAGACCAATGAAACTGAGGCTGGTCTCACCGATTATCATGCCGGGGACGGCAAGCGTAATCGCAACGACGATATAGCTCGCAAAAAGCGGCAACAAATGCTTTGTAATGATGCGCCACTCGCTGACCCCCGATACATGGGCCGCGATTGTGAAATCCTCTTCGCGTAGCGAAAGCAATCGGCCGCGTACGGTCCGGGCCAGGCCCGCCCAACCCACAATCGAAAGTACGATTGTGATCGCAAAATAGGTCTGAATCGAGTCCCAGTCTCGGGGTACCGCCGCTGCCAGCGCCATCCACAGCGGCAACTGAGGAATCGAAACAAGCAGGTCGATCAGTCGCTGAATGACCTCATCGATCAGTCCACCGAAATAACCCGATATGCCTCCAATGACCAGCCCGAAGACAAAACTGAGGAAGACGCCTACCAGCCCAATCGTCAGCGAAATGCGCGTTCCGTAGATTACTCGGGAAAACAGGTCTCGTCCCAGGCGGTCAGTCCCGAAGAGAAAGAGCTGCCCACCCTCTTCCACGCCGAAAAGATGGCGATCTGTTTCAAACAACCCCCACATCTTGTAGGAATCACCGCTCACAAAAAAGCGCAACGAATACTTTTCTTCCTTTACCTCCTCGAACACCCGGTTGTACTGCTCATCGCGGCCCCCCTTTAACCCATACACGAACGGTCCCCTGAATCCATCTTCGTCAAAGAGATGTATCTTGGCAGGCGGCGCGTAAACGAACCCTTTGAAGTCGTGCTTCGTTTCATATGGAGCAATAAACTCACCCAGCGCCGCAACAACATATAGGAGTGCCAGGAGAATCATAGCCGCCTGCGCAAGCTTGTGCCTCTTGAATCTCCGCCAGATCAACTGCGACTGTGAGGCCGTATAGAGAGACTGTTTCTCGCGACCGGAATCCACCGTGGCAACCGGCTCCGGCGTCTCCAGCCCCTCTTCTCTCTGGTCGTTTTCGCTCATCAAGCTACGCCCTCATAGCGGATTCTGGGATCCAGCCACACCAGCAGGATATCGGAGACCAAGGTGCCGACCACGGTCAAAACACTCAGGATGAACACGATGCTTCCGGCAAGAAACATGTCCTGGTTTAGGAGCGCCTGCAAAAGGACCGGGCCCGTCGTGGGAATATTCAGCACCATGGAGACCAGCACTTCACCCGATATAATTCCGGGTAGCATCCATCCGATTGTGCTGAAAACGGGGTTCATGGATGTCCGTACCGGGTATTTCACCAGTAGCCGCGTCTCCGTCAGCCCTTTGGAGCGCGCCGTTATGACATACTGCTTGTTCAGCTCGTCCAGCATCATTCCCCGCATCGTGCGCATCATCCCTGCCGTATTCGCCATGCCGATGATGACAATCGGCACCCAAATATGCTGGAGCATGTTCACCAACTTGGCCCAGCTCCAGGGCGCGGTCTCATACTGTTGAGAAAACAGACCGATGGCCGAAATGTCAAACCAGACAAACGCCAGCCAAAGAAAGATCAGCGCCAGCAAAAAGCCTGGCGTTGCAACGCCAATAAATGAGACGAAAGTCCAGAAGTAGTCGACCAGGGAATACTGATGTGTTGCAGAATAGACGCCAATCGGTACAGCCGTGACCCATACGAAAATCGCGGTCAGAACCGACACTGCCGCCGTCAAAGGAACGCGCGCCGCCAGGATCTCGCTCACTGATTTGACGTAAGTAAACGAAGTCCCGAAATTACCCTTGAACAGGATATTCGTAATCCAGAGCCAGTACTGCTCCGGCAACGACTTGTCCAGCCCGTAGAGTTGCCGGAGCGCCTCGACCTCCTCCTCGGATACCTGGGTTCCCGCGGATCGCAGCCGCAGGACCTCCATGTTCAGAATGTCTCCCGGCGGCAGTTGGATTAGTACGAAGGATATTACGGAGATAACCAAGACCAGCGGGATCAACAGCAGAAGTCGTCTGCCAATGTACTGTGTTAGCATTGACGCCGTTCCCTGTCAGTACCCTGTGGGGAGAGGAGGAAAAATCTACTCTTGCTGAGCACGAGTCTTGCGCCATGTGCCCAGATCACAAAGGGGGAACGAGAGGCGAGCGGCGCCCGCCCCCCGTTCTCCTCTATGCCTGACTCAGCGTCGGCTCTCATCCTGCCAGTAGTAGAACTCTGCCTCGTTGGCAGACTGGATCTGGAAACCTTTCTTGGCCACGTTCCCCAGACCCGCGCTTACGACCAGAGGATTCTTCAACGGGTCGGACGCGGAAATCCAGAAGTGGTTGTCACGGAAGATCGCGATCATCTCACCCCAAATCCGCTCGTGGTCTGCTGCATTCGAGGTAGCGAAGAGCTCGGTCTGTAACCTCCGCAAGTCCTTGTAGGTCTGCGGCGGCTCGACACCCACGATCAGAGGGTCGGTCTCGTCGGGGTTGTCCGATGCTTCCTTTCCGCCTCCTACATTCCAGTCAAACCACGCCATCCACAACGGGGCATAGTGGCGTTGCCACGCCCGTCCGATATAGTCTCCGGACTCGTGCCACGGCCAGCGCGGATAGTGCGCCCACCAGACCATCGCCTGCGTCTCGTTGGCTGCCGCCTGGGTCAGGAACAGGTTCTGCTCAAGCTGCTTGACTGTCGTGCAGATGCCAATGTCGTTCCAGTTCTGCGCTGCAATCTCAGCAGTCGGCAGCGATTCACCCGTGAACGGCGTGAAGTTGAACTGGATCCGGATCGGCAGGCCGCTTGGAGTCAACCGGCATCCGTCCGCGTCGCGCTGGTCCAGTCCCAACCCGTCCAGAAGGGCCTCGGCCTGCGCAACGTCTGTGGTCGGATCCATGGTCTGCGGTAATTCCGCCAGACCCGCGTAAACTGCGTCGATGATCGACTCGCGGTCTACCGAGAAGGAGAGTGCTTTGCGGAAGTCTAATTCGTTGATAACCTCCTGCCAGGCCTCGTCCGCATAGGTCATATTCAGATAGATCTCACCCAGCGAGGCGTGCATGTCCAGAATGACGACCTCGTAGCCCTTCTCCTCGGCGTTCTGCAGGTAGAGCGGCATGTCGGCAGCAGTGACGCCGCGGCGCGCCATGTCCACTTCACCGGCGATGATCTTCAATGTCGCCGCATTGACATCAGGAACAATCGATATCTGAAGCCGGTCGATGTAAGGCAGTTGCTGGCCCCACTCGTCCACCTTGAAGTAATAGGGGTTCCGCTCCATTACCGCTTGCGTCTCGCCCATTTCAGTCAGAACGTAAGGTCCAAGCGAAGGAAGGCCGGTCTCATGCTGGCGGTTGGTGCTGGTGTAGACGCCAAACAGCCGGTTCCACTCACCTGCCTCAAACCCATGCTTCTCGAGCAGTGCCGCCAACTCGTCCGGATCCGCATAATCCCCGTGGATCTTCTTCAGGTAGTCGCTGTCTGTGAATCGGTGCGGGCCGCCGCCGTATGTGAAAAGGCCCGGCCAGCCGCCGTATGGCTGATCAAACGAGACTTTGAAGGTATAGCGATCGATCACCTCCATCGTACCCACGTTGCCGGAGGGCGAGTTGCCTGAGCGCCAGGTCGACCCGATAACGGGGGTGAGCGTCTCATTGTGCAGCATGTCGTTCCACCAGAAATCGATGTCCTCCGTATCAAAATCGGAGCCATCCGAGAACTTCATGCCTTTGCGCATATGGAAGGTGAAAACCTGATCGTCGTCACTGATCTCCAGATCAAAGATGTTACCGGTCATCGTCGCAAAGTCGTGCGAGATGTCCTCGGTCTCCACCCAGGGCTCATTCGAAATCCAGCCGGCATCATGGCCGATCGAGCCTGCGTCAAAGTCAATCAGGCGCAACGTGCCACCGTACTCGCCGCGTTCCATCACAGCCTGCCATTCGGGAATGCGGTTGTTGCCGACAGCGGGATTCACTGGAAGCCGCTCATCGACTGGAGGCAGTTCGCCGGCTTCGACTCGGGCCGCCAGCATAGGTGCCTCGCAGAACGTATTACCTGCCGCCTGGGATTCGAGGCAGCTCTCATAGGATGATGAAGCCATCGCCTCTTCCGATGTGTCCTCTGCCGCTGGCTCCTCCGCCATCGGTTCTTCTGCAGCCGGCTGCGGAGCACCACATGCCGCGAGCAATGCAACCGCGGTGATGGCAATTAGCAGATAAAACAGCGTTTTCCTCATCAGATCACTCCTTTGGACTGAACGTGTGGAAGGTATACCGAAATGATCCTACGTTTCAGAGTGGGTAGAGAGTTGGCCTCCTTTGAATTCGATCGGCTGGGTGCGGGATTGACCATCTGTGCAACTCTCACATCCTCGTTTCTTATGAAAACAATTAGGTTGAGAGCCTAACGCGTGAATAATACGCGCAACATGTGTTTAATGCAAACAACAAAAATCCAGTAAATCCCGCTGTCTTTTCGCCGCCGAATTTAGGAATTCCGCTAGGGTGAATCCCAAAATGGGGGGTAACCGACTCGTCTTTTGGCAGCGGCCAATCTGCATTCAGCTCCAGTTCAAACCTCTTTCAACGAAAGCCCCGCCTCTGACTGCAAACCCCTGGCCCCAAGCCCCTGGCCCCTGCATTTCTGGGCGGTCGGGCCTATTCGGCCCTCCCTTGTGGGGGGGCTCCGCCCCCGCAACGCCCCCGGCCAACAACATGCCTCGTCGACCTGGTGTCGATATTGGTAACAGGTGCCCAATCGAAGGGGTTTCGCCCAACCACGTCCCGCCAGTCCCATCAACTCTCTGTAGGTTCCGGCCTTGTGCCTGCCCTCGCGCCACCTCCAACTGACTCTCCCCGCGATAAGGCCGCGCCCGCCGCCTGCCCCGCCCCTCTCCAATGCCGGCAAACAATTCCAACCGCCGCTGTCATGGATTCCCCACCATACTGTTCCCACGCCTTATCTGGGACGTACCCTTTTCGTCGCCAAAACCGCTCAAAAGCGAGAATCGTGGTATAGTATATATAGTCGAGCTACGTTCTCAGTGTGGAAGGGAATCCGAAGTGCCTATACTGGTCGTCATCATCCTTTTTGCCTGTGCTATTGGCATCATCCTCGCCCTGATCACCCTCTCTCTGTCGAGGATCAGCGGACGTGTCGTCGAACAGTACAAGCAGAAGCTGGATGATGCCAACACTGTCATAAACCAGAACGCACCGCCGGAGTCATGGGTCCGGCCCTTTCGAGCGCGAATCGAGGACTCCCGCGCAGGGAGATTGAACTCTTCCCAAGACGCCTTCTTCTCCCTCTTTAGAGGCCGGGACCGGTCAGTCGATGAGATGGGAGAGCAGGCCCGCAAGCACTGCCTGAAGCGACTTAAGATGCTGACTTCGTTTATGGAGAAGGGAAACTTTTACGACGAGGACCGTACTAAGGCAATGGTAGTCAACTCACTCAAATCCGAACATGACAGGTGGACCACCTGCCACTGGACAGAGCTGGTTCCCGACGAAGACGCCGAGCAGACTGACTAGAGGCCCCTCCTGTTCTGGTCTGCTCTTAACTTACCTGCGAAACGCAGAACTCAAGTCCTTTCGATTTCCACGGTGACCACGTCCTGGGGAATTACATCGATCTCAGTGCTGCGCCACTCCTTCTCTCCCGCCTCAAGGCTTCGGGTTGATTCCCCGTCTACCATCACAGCGTAGCTACTTCCATTCAAACCGCAAATCTCCAAATTCGTTCTATGCGAGTCGCCGCTGCGATTCTCCAAACAGAAAGCGATCTTCGAGAACTGTGGAAACACGCTGTCAGACTCCTGGCAGCTGAACTGCAATGAAACTGGCCGGTCTGCAGCGAAACCGTCGCGCTCAAGCAACATGTGCAGGCGTAAGTCTCGCCCAACGATGTGCAGTCTCTGACGCAAACCGTCCTGCGGCCAGACCTCAAATCGACCGTCGCCCATCTCAAGTCGCCCTCCATAGGCAAACCAGCCAAAGATAGGATCGTCGGCTACAATGGTAGCCGCGGTGCGCAGCGCCGCCCCGTATCCCAATTCAATCTCACCATCGTAGGGCCAGCTCCCCCTCCCGTTGTCCTGCCTGATCCACATGCCGCTGTACTTCTCAGGCGTAATTGCCCAGCCCGACGCACCGTCGTTTTTCTTTCCCGGATACCAGTACCCGTAGTTGGAATCGGCTGTCCCCGTATTCATCAGGCACCATGAACTGAGGTAGGACGCATAGCCTAAGCGCAGGTAAGGGAAAGGGTCCTCCGCGAAATAGAGGGCATAGTCCACGATAGACCATCCCCCCAGCTGTGACATGTAGCTCAGGCCGTAACGGGAAGAATCGCCGCCTCGATTGTCGCCGCCCAGAAGCGTGTATGACGGCTCCACCCAGCCCCGCAGCGCTATGTTGGCCTCTATCTGCTTCTCCATGAACGCCTCGAAGTCTGCCCTGCTGACCTCAGGATGTTCGTACCACTGTTCTTTGTACTTGTCATACCAGAGCCTTGAATCCGGCTCCACCTCCCGCGTCAACCCGTACTTGGCGACTGCGTGTGATGTCTCGAATGCAGTCGTGTCAAACGGATACTCGGAATCAAACGGGTAGGGATCGTCATACACAAAGTACTTGACCTTTTTCTCCCACTCTCCGCGCAGCCAGTCCGCCCGCTCTTGCCATCCCTCCTCCCCCAGCGCGCCGATCAGGTCGACGATAAGCATCTCATTGTACAGGCCCAGTCGATAAGCCCAGTAACCCTGCGCTCCATGGGGCAGATCGTCCAGCCCGGCAAGACGAAAGTGGGCTTCCGCCGTACCGAATGCCCTCTCCAGGTAGCCGGCACTGTCCAGGTATTTCGTCCTACCGGGGTATAGCTTGGCGATCTGGTACATGTGAAAATAGAGCATGATCACGTGGGGGTAATCATAGCTGCGCCAGAAGTGTTCAAGGCCTTCCCCTCGGGTCCCGAACCCATGCTCGCTGTGACGGTTCTCATACCAGTTAGGCACGCCATAGATGAAGTACGGGTATGGCCGCTCCTCGTCCGTGCGCTGCAGTCCGCCCCACACAAACTTCTCGATATAGTATTCGACCGACTCAATCTCCTTCTGTTCAGGAAAATGTACATTCTTCGCCGCTATGAAAGGCGCCTTCGGCAGTGCCGTGTCATCGCATGTCAACGTATAGCCGTACCAGCCGTCGAAACAGCCCGTGTTTTCCGGACCCCGCAGGACGGCCTCTTTCATGTCCCACACCGAGAACAGGCCTTCGTACCACTTGCCCGTTCCTCTGTGCTGCTGCTTGTCTACCAGAAATGCGGTTCGTTTCTTGATCAGCGTCTCCAATGGCTCGGTAACGAAGAATTCAAGGTTCATATAGGAACCGTCACCGTAGTTTATCGTCAAGAGATTCTCCCCAATTCGCGCAAAGTGGACTTGATAACTGCGGGCATCTGCTTGCGTTTCCTCCACCGGTACTATACTGGTCTGTTCAGGAAACTCCGCCGCGATTTCATAATCTTGCCGCTGTGTCCGGATCGAGAACCTTGCGCCCAGATCGATCGGTACCGTCATACCAGGCACGACTTGAACATCGAAGAGTCCTTGCCGGTAAAGGACGTCACGCACGCCATCGTAGTCGTCAGCCCACTCCAGGCTGAAGCCGTATGCAACCCGGTCTCCTTCTTCACCTTGGGGCGACAGCTCTATGCTTGTATGAGGTTGGCGCCATGTGCCGCGCGTTTCCTGGCCCCCGGCTAATGCGGAATGCATATACACGCGGTAGGGCACGCTGGTTGTCGAGGGGTGAGGGTCGATCTCCTCATAATATTCCAGCTTAGTACCCGGTAACGGAGTCATCACCAGGTAAGGACCGACACCATTGGGACGCTGCCAGAAGAGAAATGACCCGTGGCCCGAGATGAAGCTGTGGCGGGCAACAACCTGTGTATAGTTGGCAAGGTTGTCGCGTACAAACTGCTTGTTGAACGGCAGCGGCAGCCCGATGTCGCCGATCTCCACGGTCCTATCCGTCTCGTTGTGAAACGCCAGGCTCCACAAAAGGCGGTCCCCCTCCACGCTGAACCGCTCCACCAGCTCCAGCCCGCGTAATCCGTGCAGCAGCTGTCCGTCGCCGCTGTAGACGAACGATCGCGATTTCTCCCCGTTATCCTCAACGGTGCGAATGTCGCCCGAAGAGAAAGTGGTCGAAGATCGCCACGCCCCTCCACCTTGGCGATAGCCGACCAGCACCTCCCCTAGCGTTTCACCCGGCGTTATGTATTCGGTATCGTAGACATCATTTTTCAGCTTCAGACTACAGATCCCGCCCCGATTCCACTCCAGCTGAAACTTCCCTTGGGACGGCACTGCGTTCTCTGTTTTCATATCGGCTTCTCAAATCTGTGCCCTGCGTCGCACCAAAGAATCTGACAACTGCGCACCGACCAAGGCTCGCTGACGTCAGGCTGAATCCCACACTCCCGCCGGGATGACCCCGGCAGCTCTTTAAGTTCTTCGCGTCCCTCCGCAAGACTTCGCTTATCAAGGAATGGTGTTCTTCACGACTCTTCGCGTGACTTCGCGGGTCAAAAAACGTGTCCTACGTGGACAAAGGAAACTCGCGGAAGTGTGCCTTTCTCACCACATTACCCAGCCCCCGGAATTGATGTCCTGACCCGTCATGCTTGCCGCTTCATCCGACGCCAGAAAAACCGCAATTGCAGCCGCTTCTTCCGATCCAGCCCCCTTCTCGACGTATCCTTCATCCCCGCACCACCTTCCAGCCAGTACGGCGTTCGGCCGCGGCTCCCTGTACCGACGGCGAACCGCTTCTTCATCGAAAACTTCCCCTCTGTACTCTGCACGCGCCCGTTCCAGTTCGACGCCCCGCTCCTCATGAGACCCGGGGCAGATCGCATTGACCGTGATATTGTACCGGCCCACATCCGCCGCCAATGTCCGTGTGAATCCAAGGATGCCCATCTTCGAGGTTGTGTAGGGTGTCCGGTGCGAAAGAGGCTGCTTGCCCGACCCTGAACTGAAGTTTATGACGCGCCCATACCGTTTACGGATCATCTCCGGCAGCGCGTACTTGCAGCCCAGGAACGCTGAATCGAGATTCACCGCCAGCGTTTCCTGCCACTCCTCCAGGCTCATCTGCCACACATCCTTCGTCGGACCGGCAATCCCTACAACGTTTGCCAATATATCAATCGTTCCGAGACGGTCGATCGTCTCCTGCACCAGTTTACGTACCGGCTCCTCTTTCGAAACATCCGTCTGAGAGCAGAGCACCTCCCCGCCAGCCGCCCGGATCCGATCCCCAACTCTGCCCTCCAGTTCGTCTAGGGGAATAATGTCGCAGACCGCAACCGCGGCGCCCTCCTCGGCAAACCGGACTGCGACCGCCTCCCCGTGTCCACGCCCCGCGCCTGTGACCAGGGCCACTTTTCCGTCCAAGATACCCATGAATGACCTTTCCCTTTGTCCTCTCGTCTACAATAACTGTCTCCTGACAACCGCCTCGTCCAGCTCGATGCCCAACCCCGGCCCCGTGGGCGGGATGATATAGCCGTTCTCAAATACAATCGGTTCCTTGAACAACTCCTGGTGGAGAGGCCCTCCGTTATACTCCTGGATCAGCAGGTTGGGCGAACAGGTGTCAAGCTGCACGGCTGCGGCCGCTGCCACAGGCCCGCAGTACATGTGGGGGGCGATCATGGCGTAATGCGCCTCCGCCATGCCGGCGATCTTCTTCGATTCCAGGATCCCGCCGCACTGCCCCACGTCCAGCTGAATGATCTGCGCCGCCTGCTTCTCCAGCAGCTGCGCAAACTCGAACTTCGACACCAGCCGCTCGCCCGTGGCGATGGGGATGCTCGTATGTGCCGCCACCCGCGCCATCTCGTCGATGTTCTCAGGCGGGACCGGTTCCTCGAACCAGAACGGGTCGAACTCCTCCAGTATCTTGGCAACGCGGATCGCGCCGGCAGTGCTGAACTGGCCGTGCGTCCCGATACCGATTTCCAGGTCGTCGCCCACCGCATCCCGAATGCACTGAAAGATCTTGGCAACGTGCCGGATCGTCTTCAACGAGTAATCGCTGGGATTCGGAAATATGGGCTGGAAGGGATCGAACTTGCATGCCGTATTCCCCTCTTCAACCAGCTTGATGGCTACCTCCCCGGCCTTTTCCGGGTTCTCCCAAATACCCTCGGACGGCATGTATGCATAGGCTCGCAGCTTTTCGTGGAAACGACCTCCCAGCAGATTATAGATCGGCTGACCCGTCGCCTTGCCAACGATGTCCCAGCAGGCCATCTCAATCGCGCTCAATGCCGGCGTCATGTCCAAGCCGGGATGGCGATAATCGTGACGCGAGGCGAAGATCGTCTGCCACAGCTTCTCAATGTCAAAAGGGTTGGCGCCCACGACAAACTGCTCACTCAGATCCTCGATCAGCCTGACCTGCGCGTCCAGATTCTTCGCGTTTCCTGAAGGCCGCTCGCCCAGCCCGACGATGCCCTCATCCGTCTTGACCTGAACAAACAGCCACATGCTCCCGCCCCGGAAGGGCGGTACGTTCTTTACAACCATGGTTTCTAATTCGACGACTTTCATTTCTTTACCCCGCTTGATGCTCTTGCGTAGTTGGTGATTCGCTTCAAATCCCTCCGGTACACAAATAGAAATAAGGGGGACGCTCTACCGATTCAAAGAGCTGTCCCCCTCATTACCTTAACGCCGATGTGCTCCAATGACAAAGGAGTTTCCGTTCAGTTCCTGCTATCCTACCTAATCTGCCGCCACCACCCCCTCAGCCCGCAGTACGGGATCATCCCGAACCGGCGACCTGTCAATGCCATTAGCCTCCCATCCCGATGGCCATCTGAAGTATTCGTCCATCTCCCTGTTGTAACCTTGTCCCAGGATCGCCTCCAGCGTCTCCTCCGCCTGTGCATAGGAGCGCGTGTCATTGGCGTCCAGCAGCTCCCATAACAGTAACGAACGATCGCCTGTCTCGATCGCCAGCAGCGTCCGCTCGAGGGATAGAACCAGTGGCAGGATCTGAGTAAGCATGATTTTCTGAGGCAACGGATCAACCTGGATGCGGTGGATACCGTCCTTGTTCACAACCGCCGGAATCTCAACCGTAATGTCATCGGGAACACCAGGCAGCGCCCCCTGGTTGGGCACGTTTACCTGGAACTGCCCTTCATTGTCATTGACCAGAGCGTCGATAATCGGCACCTGCTGCTCGATCGTCTTGTTCTTGCCCAGGTTTTCCACCAGGCTCGCGGCCGGGTCCTTCGCCAGCCTTGCGATCTGTTCCACTCTCCGCGTCTGGTTGTCCACGTACATCGGCCACGAAAGATGCGAACGCTGTCCGCCCCAAGGTTCGCCAAACCAGAACCTCTTGGCGTCGAAGTCCTTGTGGTACCACCACCCGATGTACTTCATCCACACAGTGTCGCCCAGTGGCATCAGTCCGTATAGCCTGTACATGTGCACGGCCGCACGCGAAAGGTCAATCTCCCACGCCCTCTTCAACTCGCCGTTCCAACCCGTCCTACCCGCCGGTATCGGGCGGCTGGCCGCCGTTTCCGCCCAATACGCCTCACCCTTGCTCTGAATCCAGTCGTCGATAAGCGGGTACGCGTCCTTTCCCTCGTATTCAAACTTCGTCAACCAGATGTTGTGGTTCAATCCCGGCGCCTGCCACTGCACCTTCGTATGGTCGATCTCCAGCATGTCGCAGATGTCACGGTAGCCGTAATAGCCGTGGCACAATCCGCAGACCTTTACGTCCGTCTCGCGGCCAATGACCGTGCAGCCGTCATAAACCGGGTTTCCCGACTGGATCAGCCAGGCGTCTGGGCAGATCTTCTCAATCTCACGCGCCACATCAAGAATGAATGAGGTGTTGTAGAAGGAGTACTCCAGCGAACCGGGCCCGTCCCAGTCGTAGCCGAATTCCTGGATGAGATCGCGTGTTTCCAGGCCCGAGTCATATGTCACAACCGAGGCGGTATTGATGACAAAGTCGGCGTCCTGCATCGCATCGCGCCGGTCAAGGGTCTGGTCAAAAGTAATATCCGCGCCAAGTTCGTCGGCATAGCGTTCGGCCAGCTTGTGAATCATTTGCAGCCGCTCCGCGTCCACGTCCATGAAGCTCA
Source organism: Caldilineaceae bacterium (assembly GCA_022821585.1). Taxonomy (GTDB): domain Bacteria; phylum Chloroflexota; class Anaerolineae; order Caldilineales; family Caldilineaceae; genus Bin5. The sequence continues at coordinate 65,686 of JAJEDI010000041.1, read as the reverse complement.
CATGGCTTCCGCTCAGGCTCTCCGTCAGGCAAAGATCCTTTACGAGGCCCAGCGAAAATGTCGCGCTTCCGGCGCCTATTACGCCGATCTTTACAGCGGTTCCCATTTCTCTAGCTCCTGTCTCAGATGAACTGTATCGTGTACGCCCGCAGGACTGACAGTTGAATGCCTCTGACTCCCGTAGACATTTCCTTCCAACCTGCCATCCCACCGTAGGGGCACCCCATGTGGGTGCCCAGTCCCGCCCTCAAATGCGCCAATCTGCCGTATTCCCCCTTAGGGGCACCACTTGTGGACTGGTAACCTACTCGTCCCGCAAATCCTGGGTCATACAATCCTCAACGACTCCTGGTGATTGCCTTCTCCTCGCTCCTTTGAGACTGGCAAGCCAGGTACCCCTTCCTCAAGCCCCCAACTATCCCTTCACCGCACCAAGACGGATTCCGTGAATGAAGTACCGCTGCAGAAACGGGTACACGATCAGTATCGGCACAGTGGCGACGACGATATTGGCGGCCCGAATCGACCGGTCCGACAGATTGTAAATATCTTCCATGTTGACTGTCAGGATCTGCAAATTCATGTCCACCACCACCGTACGCAAAAAGGTCATGATCGGGTACTTTTCGTTGTCCATAATCAGGACCATGCCGTCAAACCAGGCATTCCAATGGAAGACGGCGGCAAACAGCGTCAGAGTCGCCAGAGCCGGCACTGACAGAGGCAGATAGACATAGTACAGAGTGCCCCAATAGGAGGCGCCGTCAATGATCGCTGCCTCTTCCAGCTCCTTCGGAATCTCGCGGAAGAAATTCATCAGCAGGATCACGTTCCATATCGGCAGCGCGCCGGGCAGCACCAGCGCCCAGAGGCTGTTTAGCAGACCCAGGTTGCGGATCACCATCCACCAGGGGATGAGCCCACCGTTGAACAGCATAGCGATAAGCACGACCCACATGAAAACCGAGCGCCCCTTCAAATCCTCCGACGACTTGGAAAGCGGATATGCCGCCAGTACGGTCATGGCCATATTGATGGATGTACCCAAAACTGTGCGCGTGACAGAGACCAGGAACGCCTTGTATACCGGGCCCGCCTCCAGGATTTCAAGATAGTTCTGGAAGGTTGTGCCCAGCGGCCACAGCGTAACAAACCCACCCATCGAGGCTGCCCGATTGCTCAGCGATACAGCGATTACATGTACCATCGGGAATAGGCAGGCGAGCCCGAAGAGAAACAGGAAGAGGTAGTTCCCCACGTCAAAAAACCGGCTTGCAAAACTCTTATCCTGTATCATCGGTCTCTCATCGCCTGTCGTCAGTTACGCTAAATCCCTTGCGCTCAAAAAATGCGATATCCCGCATACCTGCTGGCCAGCCGGTATGCGAACACGATCAGAACAAAGCCCATCGCCGACTGGAAAAGCCCCACCGCCGCGCCCATACTATAGCGCGCCGAGATGAGACCGGCGCGGTAGACGTAGGTATCGATAATATCGCCGGTTTCATACACGGTCGGGTTATACAAGGTCAGCACCTGCTCAAAGCCGGCTTGAAGAACGTTTCCCAGGTTTAAGCAGGCGATAAGTATGACCATCGAGATGATACCGGGAATGTTGACGTGGCGAATGCGCTGCCAGCGGTTGGCGCCGTCGATAGCCGCCGCCTCATGCAGCACCGGGTCGATCCCTGTCAAAGCGGCCAGATAGATGATCGTCGCCCAGCCGGCCTCCTTCCACAGATTCGTGATCACGATGATTGGACGGAACCAGGTGTTGCTGCCCAGAAAGAGAATCGGATCGAATCCCACATACTCGATGGCCCGGTTTATCATTCCCGAAGTTGACAGCAGATCGAGCAAAATGCCTCCCAGCACAATCCAGGAGAGGAAATGAGGCAAATAGATCACCGTCTGCACCGTCCGCTTGAAGATCATGGACCGGATTTCGTTGAGCAGTAGTGCTAGCGAAACCGCCATGAACTGCAGAGTTGAGATCTTCGCCACCGCGATGATAAACGAATTGGCGAGTACGTTCGTAAAATCGGGATTGGCGAAAATAAACCTGAAGTGCTTCAGACCAACCCATGGTGACCCGCCGAATCCCAGACCCGGGTTGAAATCCTGAAAGGCGATCACGACCCCATACATGGGGTAATAGTGAAAGAGGGCAAGCTGGATGACCGGCAGCACCATCATGACGTACAGTGGCCACGCACGCAAAAGGTAGTTGCGTATCCTCACGCGCTTCGCGGCCGCCTCTTCAACTGGCCTTAGATTTGCTTGCACGACTGCCATGAGGTTGTCTCGGGGAAGCTACTTGAACTGCAATCTCTAAGAGGCGCCAAATTGCATCGAATGTTTCTGAAAACGGGGAGCCCTCGGTTTCCCGAGGACACCCCCGAGTCATTCACAGTTCCGAATCTTTCTCAAGACCTCGCGGCCCACCATTCATTTACTTCCTGGGTCATCTGGTCACCACCCTGGCTCCTCCACTGGTCGACAAACTCGTCGAACGCGCTCAGAGGTTTTTCGCCAATGATGATGCCTAACAACGTTTCCTCCTGCAGCTTGTTCAAGTCGCTGCCCCGTTCTATCATCGTCGGCGTCGGCAGACTCTGGTACTGGGTGATCTTGCCCTGTTCGGCCGTCTCCAGTATGAAGAGACGTGACTGCTTGCCCAGTATTCTCACTCCGGTGGGATCCTCAAGCGAGAGCGTCTGGTAAGCGTCCCGTTCCTCAGCCGGAATCTTTCCCCATTCCTCAAGCTGATAGTGTATCAGGTTGGCTACGTGACGGGGATCGATCATCCCGCTTCCGCGCGTTCCTATCGGCCCAATAGCCCAGGGGGACCAACTGATTCCCGTTGCCGCGACCGAACCATCCTCTAGCCATTCATAGTTGTGGCTCTCCCAACCGTGGAAGCGCCGGTCATAGTCCTCGGTCAATTCGTGCATGAAGATCGTAATCGTGAAGATCTGATCGACGTGCTCCATCCCTTTCCGGAAACAGAAGGGGCTGCTGCGGAAGTTGTTTTCAGTGTGGCGCGCTTTGACGCCATCGGGGCCGGCAGGATTGTCGGCGAATGCCCAGACTGTCTCCGGATCGTTGCGCACTGTGTCCAGCCACGCCCCCCACGATGGCGTGTAATGTATCCCGCACGTACTCGCAGCCACGTCCTGAATCGAGTCCGACGTGCTTATCGTGAAGAAATCCTCGCGAAAGATGCCGTCCTCGTACCACTGGCTCAAGAGCGCCAGCGGCTCCCGCATCTCATCGCGGATGCTGTCGAATACCAGTTCACCGCCAACCTCGGTCCAGTGTCTTGGTACAACGCCATGAGGCGCCCAGATCGGATCGATGCTCCCGAACCACGTCGCCGAATAACTCTTGTTGGCCAGCAGGCCGATCGTAGTCCCGGGCGCTCCCATGCCGATGTCAGCTTCGACGATGGCCAGTGCCGTGTCATGCAGCTCGTCCAAAGTCTGCGGCACACCCAGACCGAGCGCGTCAAACCAGTCCTGGCGGTACCAGAGAATGTTGTCGTTGTGCGCAAGGTCTTCCACCCGCGGCAGCCCGTACTTTCGTCCGTTGACCGTAGTGAAAATCCAGGGAAGTTCGCCGTATTCCGCCCAAATGTCCTGCCATCGCTGGCTGGCGTACATCGTGTAGGCGTCGGTAATGTCCTCAAGCAAATTGGCCTCCACCATCTTCACAAAGATGTGGGACGGCACAGTTTCCAGATAGTCCGGCATATCCCCACTTGCCATTGCCAGGTTGTACTTTGTCGTTGCTTCGTCGCCGCTCGACCACGACCAGGCCAACGTGAGCTTGACACCAAAGAGTTTCTCGATCATGCGAGAGAAGGGATTGTCCTCCAGCGAATCACCCTCGCTGAACTTCGTCTGAGCGTCCACCCGCCGCGTCGTCGAAATCTCGATCGGCTCCTGCCCGGGTGCAGGCGGCAGGCCATCCGGCAGGTCGGGCAGAACGGTGGTCCAGCCCCTGGGATTGTCCGGGCTTCCCGGCATGTCCGCGCCTAGTAGCTCCGGGACAGACTGGGTCGCCGTCTGCGCCATGTCGGCGGCCGCTTCCTCTGACCCGGATGTCGCTTCCGGCGCGCCGCCCGGCGCGCACGCAGCCAGCATTGCAGTTGCGCCTGCAGTGCCGCTCAACTAAAGAAAATGAAGTCTCGTGAAAGATGAACTGTTCGACATTGCGACCTTTCTCCTTTTCTACTCAAAAACGTCTGGAAAGTTAGAGTATTGAAAGGCAAGGCACAGTGCAAGGGAAGCGACAAAAATCGCGGCAACGTTTACTTTTGCCGCCACCTTGCTACGGGGACTGAACTATACAAGACCAAGGGAACAGTGTCAATCGTCCTAAAAGTAATGTATTTTTGTGACTACTTAGCCACAGTCAATTCGCGATGATGATCGAAGTTCTCTCTCCACACTCCTCTCCGCACCTGTCTTTCTTCAATCGCTGCTTTCACTGACCACAGACTTCTGGTCACTGACCACTGCAATTCCGGGCGGTCGGGCCTTCGGCCCTCCCTTGTGCGGGGGCTCCGCCCCCGCAACGCCCCCGGCCCTGTCCGCGCCGCAGCGTGTGTGTGAGCAATACGAGGTTGTCCACCCGCGGCGGCCCGCGCCCCTCCCCGCCTCCCGGAGATTCCGAATATGTGCCGGCGCAGGCATGGTAGGCGAGGCAGTTCTGCACCTGCCTTCCTCTTTTCCCCGTGATCTCAGCCTCAAAGCATGCCCTCTATATTCGCTGATGGATGTAAAGGGACCAGGTTGCCTCGCAGACAAATACGTTTCACGGGCATGCATCGGCCCGCCACCTGTAGACAGGTCTGCCGGCAAAAGAAAAGCGACCCTGCTCACGACCTCGGTCGTGCTCAGAATCGCTTGAACCTCGTAAGTCCTGTTTCTGCTTGCCAGTGCAGACAGAAGAAGAATTCCGTAGTCAGATGGCTAGCCGAAAAGAATCCGGGTCTGGTTCCTCATCTTCACGAACTCACCCGTCACCTTCCATCTTCTCTTCCTTCTCGACATCCATCTCCATTTTCTCTTCCATCTCCATCTCGCCTACAACAGGCAAGTCCTCAAACGGGCCCGTCGTCGTCACATAGGTGGCCGAAACCCAACCATACCCGCTGGGGAGATCGGCGATCGCAACTTGCACCCAATCGCCTGATTCTGTTCGTCCAATTCCGTTAAAGGTTACGCCGGCGACCGCCTTGGCCACGATATCATACTCCGTGCTGGGACCTGCACGGACATTCAACCGCAGACCGAAATCAATGACTGTAACAGTGACCCTTTCCGGGGGCCCGGCAGGTGTAGGCGTAGGCGTTGGGGTCTCCGTGACCGGTGCAGTCTCCCCTTCCTCGACGGGGACTACCTCCTCCAGAGGAATCGTAAACTCTTTGACAGTCAGATTCTGGCCGCTCACGACCAATAGCTCATCAGCGGCAACCCAACCGTGTGGCCCCCCATCGTGATACACGTAAAACCAACTGCTGTCGTCCGTTCTGAAGGCCGCGGTCAATCGGGAACCGGCTCTGAAGTGTTCAACGTAGGATCCGTCTTCGCCATCCCAAAGGACCGCACCACCAATTCGAGCCAATGAAAGTGCCGTAGGACCTTCAGGCGGCATGAACGGTGTCGGAGTTCCTTCTGGCGTTTCCGCCTCAGAAGTAACCTCCGGCATCGCTTCTTCTGTAGGCTGCGGCGTAGGTTCTTCCATCGCCTCCGGCGTGGCTGAAACCTCAGGCATCGCGGTCGTCTCCCCCTCAGGAGTTGGCTCACTCATCGGGGTCCCTGTAGGCTCCGGCACCACTGTCGCAACGGCTTCCGATGTAGGTGTTGGCGTAGGAGAAGGCGTGGGCGAAAGTGTAGGCGGTGGCGTCAGGGTAGGCGTAGGGGTAGGTATTTCCACCGGGAGCCGCCCCAGTCCAGCAGCCAGTAGTGTCCTTACTTCTACCCAACCTTCAGACTGATTGCGTGTCTGAACGAATACCCAGAGTAAGTCAGTAGAACGCAGGCGAGCCGTGACAAGAGAACCGCCCACAATAGTCTGCAGCGGTTCGCCGTTAGGTCGGTCGTATAGCGTCGCTCCTTGGTTGCGGACAACCGCAAGGACCGTAGGTGTGATGGGAGTTGACTGGGCCAGCTGTTCTTCAAGACGTCCGCTTTGAGCCGAACCAGGCTGAATTATCGCAAGATAAAAGAGCGCAGCGAACCCCAAAACGAGTCGAATCATCATCGTCATATCTCCAGCACTCGAATGTGGTTCGTCATGGCGCTCCCCTTTGAATGCAGTTGACGTAGCACCCCTGACTTGTGGGATCCAGGGCAACCGGTGCGGCTTCCTTGACGCCCTGCTGTTACCACTTGATGCCCTATGAGTCTGTTATTCCGCGGACTTCTGGAGCTCCGCCACAACTGTTGCGGAGCCCTCGAGGGCCAGCGATTAGCTTAGCGAGCGAACACTCGCGCTACAGATGGACTACTCGAAGGTCGCTGAAACAAAGATTCCAGGATTGAACTGCGCGGTGCCTTCTTCCGGAAGTCGAATTGTTACAGGGAACGTCGAGTTACCTTTGCCGGGCAAACTGATCGGCGAGATCTTGGAAATCGTCGACAGAACGGAGATATCATCGCTGCCGAAACGGGTAATGCGGACCGGATCGCCAACCGACATTGTCAGAACCTGGTCCTGAGGAATCCCCACCACCAGTTCTAACGCAGAGGGGTCCCCGATTTCGGCCGCAAGTGAAGACGCACCGATCACCTTCCCCTCTTCGGCGTTCAGTGAAAGGACAACACCGGTAATCGGGGCACGAACAATCGCCTTGTCCAGTCGTTGCTGCGACTCCTCCAGATTTACGAGGGCCTGGCTTACTCGCAGTTCGGCCGACTTCTGGCCCGTCGCCAGCTCCATCGTCCGCAAGACGGTCGCCTCTGCTGCCGCGACCCTCGCCCTCCCAACTGCCAGGTCCACTTCCGAAATGCCTTCTTCAAGTTCATTCAATGCATGTTGTGCCCGGTGCGCCGCAGCCAGGGCGCCCTGCAATTCCGAAGCACGCGCAGGCTGTGTCGCTTCACTGTAGGACGCTTGCGCCACATTCAGGTCAATTGTGACCCGCTGCAGATTCGCTGCCTGCGGCGTTCGTCCGACATCGCCTCGCCACGCGACTTCGTTGTATGCACGCTGCGCCTGCGTCACCGCCAGCTCCGCCCTTTCAACGTTTGCCCGCAGCTGCTGCAGACGGGCCTCGGTCGGGCCGGCAAGAATCTCATTGTACCGCGCCCACGCTGCCGTTGCACTGGCCCGCGTTGCCGCAAGTTCGTCTTCAGTTACGCCGCCGAATTGCAGCTTGTCAAGATTGGTCTTAGCCAGCTCAAGATTGGCCTGCGCGACGGCCAGGTCGCCCTCCGACGATTGCTCGTCCAATTCCAGAAGTGAAATGCGAGCCAGCTCAAGCGATATTTCCGCCCGCTGAACGACCCAGGACAACTGCGTCGAATCCAACCGGAAGAGCTCCTGCCCTTCTTCAACCAGGTCGCCTACCTCGACGAACACCTCCATGACTTCCCCACCCACGCCCGGAGTGACCCCCCGTGACTTGGTGACCTCTAACGACCCAAAATAAGTGGGAATGTTGACCTGGGCCTCCACCGCATTCGGCTGCGCCCCGGCGACAGAGGTAACCCTATCCTTCGCAGCCAGGTCCGTCGTGAGATGCCCATTTTGGACGAGCATAACGCCTGACGCAATGAAGCCGATCAAGAGCAGAATGGGCACTACTCGACTAACCGTTCTGAACATGCTGGCCTCCCTCTGAAGAATCCAAGTCCTTCGGAGCCTGATATCTTATGGAATGATGGGGGATAGCCTTACCCGATCTCGCTGCCAGGTCAGCCGGCCTCCGCACCGTCGGACCAGCGCCTCCAGCCCAACCCGAACTCGCCGGCGCAACCTGAACAGTATACCAATCCCGGAATCCCAGCGCAAAGTCGCTTCTGAAGACGGAATCTCAAAAGCGCACCCTTGTTGGATCGGTTCTGTGGCAAAGGGGACCACCCTCGGACATCCAGGGCTGATCAGTTTTCTTTCCACGAAAGAATGGAGACACCAGGAACCCAGATACCGGCTAGATCACACGTTCATTTCCGCCGTCTATCGGAATCTGCGCACCTGTTGTCTTGGCAAAAGCCGGACCTGCTACTGCACAAGCCAGTGCAGCCACGTCCTTGGAGGAAATCTCGACGCCAAGCAAGTTTCTGGCCTTATACGCCTCCACGCTGATCCCGTAGCTGGCAGCGCGCTTCGCCAGCAGTTCGTCCGACCACAGTCCGGTGTCGAAAACGGCATCCGGGTGCAGCACATTGACCCGGATGCCGTCCGCGGCCAGCTCCAGCGCGGCGACTCGGGCCAGCTGAGTCAGGCCCGCCTTTGCCACCGAATAAGCCCCGGACTCGCGCCCCGGCGCCGGCGCGTTCTTGGAGCCTATTACAATTACTGCCGGATCGCAGCCCAACTTCAGAAACGGCACACACGCCTGCAGAAGCCGCTGCTGGCTGGTCAGATTTACCTCTATGCTCCTGTCCCAATGATCCGCGCCCATCTCCCTCAAAAGCTGGTTAGCCGGGAAAATGCCGGCGTTACAGACCAGTACGTCTAGCCCGCCCCAGCGCCTCACTACCCGGTCCACAGCCCCCTTTAGCCAGTCTTCGTCAGTCACGTCGCAATTGATGCCGAGCACTCTCTCACCGTCAAACTGTTCAGTGACTCCAGGAGCGATGTCCAGCGCACCGACCACCGCACCTTGACCAAGAAAGGCCTCCACGCACGCCCGGCCAATGCCGCTGGCCCCTCCGGTTACCAGTACCACCTTCCCTTCAAATGGCTGCGCCGCGCCTGCCCCTTTTAGCTTCGCCTGTTCCAATTCCCAGTACTCGATTGCAAAAATCTCGCCCTCGCCCAGGGGCCGCCAGCCTCCCAGCGCCTCAGACCATCCGATAGCCCGCATTGTATGGCGCTTGATGTCCTCGATCGCAGTTATCTCTTTCGCGTTGACACCGAATGCAACGCTTCCCAGGCCCGGCCACAATGCCCAACGCGGAGCCGGGTCGAGACGCGACAAGCAGCCGTCCGTATGGCGCTCAAAGTATTCGCCATAGGCCGCCACGTACTCGGCCACATCCTGATCTGCACCCATTCCTGACACGACCATCGGAATCCGCTTCGTGCGAATTACGTGGTCCGGGGTAAGCAAGCCCCTTGTCGCCAGCTCAGGAGCCTCCGGCAAGGCCGAGAACGCCTTGGCCCCCGCGCCCAGATCTGCTGAAGCGAGTACAGCCTGGCCCCTAACATCTGAAACGGCCTTGCGCAACCGTGCCAGTTCTTCTAAAGGCGCGTTGCTGTCGGGGCCTTTATCCCCCTCAATTCCTTTACCATTGCTCCTCGTCTTCGCCGCGATGAACTCCTCGGCGGCCGTTACGATCTCGATGTGCCGTTCATAACTCTGGCGGGCATCGTCCGCGAAGGTAAACACCCCATGATTGAGCAGGACTATCCCCGTCAGTGCATCCCAGTCTGTGTCCAGGGTCATCTCGTAGACTGCGCGCGCGAGCACGAAACCAGGCATCACGTATTGGACAATCATCATCTGCGGTCCATACAGGTCGCGGATGAGGGCCTCTCCGTCCGGCGTATTGGTCAGGGCCACAACCGCGTCCGCATGCGAGTGATCGACGAAGCGGTAAGGAATGATCGCGTGCAAAACAGCTTCCACTGAAGGATTCGGCGCGTAGGGGTCGGTCAGTGCCGCCCTCTGTGCCGTGACCATCTCGCTGTCGCTCATCTTCTCCAAAGTGGCCATGCGCCTCAGGGCTTCCAACCGCACCGGCGAGAATCCTGGCTTCTCGATCGTTGCCAGGTCCCACCCGCTACCCTTGACAAAAAGGACCTCTTCCTCGTCACCGAAGGTGTCCTCTGTTGTCGCCTTTACGGAAGTATTTCCTCCTCCGTGCAGGACCAGGGAGGGATCGCTTCCCAAGAGCCGCGACGTATACACCCGCAGGCCAAGCGGATCTCCCGCCAATCCTGCCCCCTCTTTGTCACTCCATCTACTTCGCATGGTCTGACGTCTTCTACCCTTTCAAGACCTTACTGGGCCAACCGCTCCAACGACTCCTGCACGCTCGGCCTCTTGCCTGCTTCGACATCCTGCCTTCGCCTCTCATGGAAAACTGTCAGGACTTCATTGGACTTGGCTAGCCCGCTGATCTCTTCACAGTACGCCCCAAGCTTTTCGCCGGGAAGCGCCCACAACGCTACGTCATCGCTGAGTGCATCCAGATAGGCCCTGGCCCCGCAACAACCCAGGCTCATCGCCGCTATTCCACCATTTCTGACCTGAGGGATCACTGCACAGGCAGGCCTTCCCATCGCCGCAGGAACGCCCGCGTCTACCCTGGCGGCCGCTTCTGTCAGAATCAGGCTCTGTTGAGCGTGTGCGAAGAGCAGGACTACATCGGCCTCCAGGGGAAAATCGGCCAGCGGACCGTACACTGCATGCTGGACTGGGTTTGGCAGGACCGGAATCGCCGCCACTTCCTCTTCCCGAACATAGTCCAGGCCCTGCATCGCCTCGAGCGCCGTCATGAGTTCGGTCATCTGCCCCTCCGACGCGCCCGCAAGATTATGCGTGTGAACGCCGATAGCGCACAGTTCGTGGTCCACCGCGCTCGTTGCAAAGACCTTCTGCGACGCCTCCTGCCAGAAGTAACAGCCGGCTGGTGCCACCTCCTCGTAGGATGCAATGCCTGTCGGCACATCATCGGTAAAGGCAATCGCAACCGGGGGAAGCGATAGTCGTAACGACTCCTTGAGCTGCTCTGCCTGTGTCGTGTAACTGTTCACTGAGGAAGACCTCTCTGATGTGTTTGGCCCGGAATTCCACTTTCCGGCCTTGGACGAAAACAATTGGCTAACGTGTCGAAATATCTATTCCCTGGGTGCAAACCTGAAACGGCCCAAGTGAGCTGCACGCTATACTCACAAGTCTCTTGTGTAGTCGACCCACGCCGGCTTTGGCTTGAAGCCAAGTTTGAGGTTGAGCGCATACATCGGACTCTCTTCCTCGTTGCTCGTCTCGATCGTCTCCGCGCCGCTGGCCTGGGCATACCGAATCGTATGCACCTTTAGCGCAGTAGCGATTCCTCTGCGTCGGTAGGACCGGATAACCCCGGTCAGCCCCGTGTCCAATCGTTTCCCCTCAGGGTCGTTTCGCCACAGGTTGCTCATACCTAACAGGGCACCATCTTCAGCTTGGGCAAGGAAGAAAGCCTCTTCATCCAGAGCTGGGTCTTTCAGGACCATCTCCTCAAACTCGGCAATCGTCGGCTTGGCGAACGGCTCCGTTGACGGTACGTCCCGCACAAGCTTCCAACGTAAATCGCGCAGTTGCCGCTTCCAGTCCGGCTCCTCATTGCGGAGTTCGGCCATCGTGAGCAAGCGCACTTTGCTCTGGGCAAGTCGTGCATATGCCCTGTCGCAAATGGACTCGTCGAAGTCCGCGACCCGCAAGGCCGAGGCGGGAAACCGCATCTCTTCCTTAAAGCCACTGTCAACCAGGAATCGGCCCCTTTCGTTGTCGTCTTCCCTGGCCCTGGCGACCAGCCGCCTGAATTCGGACGTGTGCTCTGTCAGCAGCATCTGCAGGCCCTCGTACAGGATGGGGAGAAGTTGAACCTGCGGATGATTGGGGTGGATCTCAAACTTCAAGTAGATCGTGGACGGGCTGTCCTGCCAGTAGGCCTGAAAGCAGGTACCAACAGCCGCCATCTCCTCCCTAGATGTATAGGCAGCCACTCTTTGCAAGAGAGAACTGCTCGGCCAGTCCCTGTCTTCCCCCCTGAGGTCCTCGATTGACTCAGGTCGCCCATCGGGTGACACGGCACACAGCAGCGACGCGAGAGCGATGTACTCTTGCTCGCTCGCTTGAAAGGGGCGCAGAGAGTAGTTGGTCACGATCCGGTTTCCAGCGACGGCATCCTGACCGCGGCGTCGCGCCGTTCATGCATATTGTGCTCCATCGATTTGGGATATCTGTCCGGCAGGTGAGAAACTTCGTTCAGGCATCTGAGTGCTTCTGCCGGCAGCGCCCACCCGCCTGCCCCCAGATTATCTCGCGCCTGTTCTGTCGTGCGGGCCCCCACGATAGCGCTGGTGATGGCCTCTTGCTCAAGGACCCAGCGCGTGGCAACCTGCGCAGGCGTTCGCTCCAGGTTGGACGCCACGTCCAACAACGTCGTCAAAGTCTCGTCGGCGTTGGCGGCAAAATAGCTCTGAGGAAAAGCCCACCCCTCCTCCGAGCGCGACCCACTGTATGAGCGTTCCCCCGGCTTGTACTTGCCCGTCAGAAAACCGCCTCCCAAGGGGCTCCAAACCACCACACCGATGCCTTTGAGTTCGCAGACCGGTATGATTTCCTGTTCAATGTCGCGCACCACGAGACTGTACTGCGGCTGATAGGCCGCAAAACGCTCCCATCCGTTGTGGTCGCTGAGCCACATCGCCTCCATCAAACGCCAGGCCTCAAAGTTGCTGCATGCCGTGTATCGTACCTTTCCCTGTCGCACCAGGTCGTCCAGGACCCGCAGCGTCTCGTCCAGGGGGGTCTGCGTGTCGACATGGTGAATGTATAGGATGTCGATGTACTCCATCTGCAAGCGGCGTAGACTGTCCTCGACCGTATGCATCATGTGAAATCGGCTGGTGCCGGAACTGTTGACATCCGGTCCCATCGGATTGAAGAACTTGGTCGCGATTACCGCATCGCGCCGGCGACCCTTGAGGACCTGACCCAGGATAGTCTCTGAAGCGCTGTCGGCGTACGAATTGGCTGTATCGAAGAAGTTTACGCCTGCGTCAATCGCCATATCGACGATGCGCCCCGCCTCCTCTTCGTCTGTACCATGACCAAAGGTCATCGTCCCCAGGCAGATCTCCGATACTTTCAGCCCGGTACGCCCTAACCGCCGGTATTCCATGTCCAACTCCCGTTACGAGTTTCCCACCTGATTTGAGCTACCCTATGTTCGCACGATTTCACCCAACGGGTCGAGTAGCTCCCTGAGCTTGCCTTACATGCCCATAGACTTGAGCCTGGGGTACTGCTCCCAATAGTAGCTGTGCCCGGTTGGCAACAGTCCGATTCTTGCCCTCTGTCGATTGGACATTTCCTTCCCCTACACCTACTCGACCCCAACCAGCCCGTCCTGCAACCGGCGCATCTTGAGCACGAACGATTCCTCGTCAAGCATTACGTCACTGTACCCGATTGCTTCTCCTTTGCTGATCGCCCGGTTGAGTACCGCCCGGTCAGCAAGGCCTACTGGCAACAGACCCTCCTCCCGCGCCACTACCGCCTTCTCGCACTGGCCAACCACCGTATATCCTCCTCCACCGTCCAACTCCTCGCCGGCGCGCAGGTCCCGCTTGGCTACCGTAATGCACTCCGCCGTCGGCGTCGCCGCACAAGAGCCGGTTGCCGCGTTAAAGAGGACGGCGCGGGCAATACTAAGCGGCGCCGGCACCGCCACCAGATGATATGGCCTGTAGAGTAGGAAATTGTTACCCTCACCGCCCACGTGACAACCGTGGTAGGCCAGGTCTTCCCGTGTGAAAGGGTGCTCCGAACGCACAACCGCAAATACACCCATCTTGAGCGGATTTGGCAGCATACTCCTGCCGTCGTCAGCCACCGAATTGGCTAGTTCCACCACGCCGTGACGGCTGAGTAACCCACCTTCCTCCTGCAGACTGAAGCGTACCGGTATTTCCTCCAGGTTCACCGAAGGCTCGTGCATCCCCCTGCGGTCCGGCTCAAGACCGGCGGCATTGGCAAGAGCGGTCATCTCCACCTGCGCCTTTGTCCCATCGCGGAAGGAGTTGAACATCTTTAGGTTTATCGTACGCCGCTCGATATGTTCCTCTGTGAAGCCAAAACGAGAAGCCGCCGTCTCCGGCGTCCCCTCGAAATCATCATCGAAATAGATCGTCCCCCGCCCTGCGGCCACAATCTCCAGCCCCAGGCTGCGCGCCCATTCTACGATGTTCCAGGTTACCGCCGGTTGGTCACCGTCCACCATTGTGTAAACGACACCTGCCGCGTCTGCCGTTCGACGCAGAAAGGGCCCGACGGTGACGTCCGCTTCCACGTTTACCATAACCACATGCTTGCGGTTACTAAGAGCTTGGAAAGCATGACGCGCCCCTACCTCCGGCAGGCCGGTCGACTCGACTATGACATCGATGGACTCGCACTCTGTCAGAGCCAGACCGTCCTCGACGACAACCGGGTTGCCCGCGCGGACGGCGTCCTCCAATTCATCCCCCGTCTCCGCGGTGCGGATTTCCTCCTCGCTCGCCCCACTTGAAAGATAGGCATACCTGGCATTGCGTGCACTGATGTCGGCAATCGCCGACACCTCCATCCCTTGCATCTGCGAAATCTGGGCCACCAGACCCGCGCCAAACTTGCCCGTGCCGATGATACCCACCCTGATCGGGTTCGATTCCGCTGCCCGCCGCGCCAACAACTGACTGATCACAAGTCGCTCCTGATTGCCCGGCCTTTCGGTTAACCCGACGCGTCGCTATCCGGCTCTGGCGCGAACGCCAGCTCCAGAGCTCTGGTCGACACTTCAAGATAGATTTCAGAGAGCCTGTCGTAAATTGCTGGGCTGTCCTGCTGGAACGGGGGCGGCCCGAGCCGGCGCAGTAGCGCCATCCTTATCAGCGGCGGAGCAATGTTGTAATGCAGGGCTCGCAGATCGTGACGCGTACCTCCCGGCCCCAACTGGCGACCGCCCCAAAAAGCGTCAATCTGTGCATCCAAATCGAGGTCTTCTCCCTGCTTTATCGGGGAATCCTCCAGCGCGCGCAACGCATCGTATCCCGACGCGGCCGCATCGGCAGCTTTGCCATTTCCAACGCCTTCGCCATCACTATCTTCTTCAACACTGCTGCTCCGCCGTAGCCGCAGTCCGGTCAGAACCTGGTGACGGTCTCTACCCCTGAGCAGTAGCAGCATCCAGGGGTCTTCGGCAATCATCTGGCCGAACCGGTACAATGCCACCAGAGCATGTTTACAGGGACCGCTATGGCTCTGGCAACCGGAACAGCTGGCCTCTACCTCACCAGCCACTGTTGAAGGCGACAACAGCGCGACCTTAGCGTCGTTGAAGACGGTATCGAGTACGGAAAGAAACGCTTCCCATTCATTGTCCCCGGCAAGGAGCTGTGCTGCGTACAACGCCTCCCCCGCCAGTGCATCGAGGACGGCCGACCACTCGTCGTCCCGCAAAGGCAGGACCTCAATCTCAACCTGGCAGTTTCCTCGATGGGACTCAAAGACCTCAGCCTGGATGCTGCCAAACTGCACTTCAACGGACTTCACCTGTATCCGCCGCGCCAGGGTCTGGCCTCTCTTGAGGTCGAACCCCTGCCCCTTCAGATATTCATACCATCGGGCTGACCACGAACTGTCCTTGCCCTTTGGGTCAGTCATCGGCCTTCCTTCCCTGGCTGAAACTGCTGCTGCGCAATATGTGCCTTGCTTCCTTTCCGTCAATCAGGCCTGCCAATTTGCCCAGCGACGTGCGGTCCGAGCCGCCTCTGAGAACAACCTGTCAGTCTGAACGTAGCCCGGATGTCTCGAACCGTTGCCCGATTCAGCTCCTACTATCCACTGCTGCGAAGTGCAATCAGTTGTCGCAAGCCCTCGGTATCCATATCGGCAAGCCAGTCTTCGCCGCTGTTCACGATCGACTCGGCCAGGTCCTGTTTGCTCTCGATCATCTTGTGAATCTGTTCTTCCAAAGTCCCTGAAACGACGAACTTGTATACCTGGACCGAGCGCTTCTGACCGATGCGAAAGGCCCGGTCCGTGGCCTGGTTTTCAACCGCCGGGTTCCACCAACGGTCGAAGTGGAAGACATGATTTGCCCTTGTCAGATTTACGCCCACACCGCCAGCCCGCAAACTGAGAACAAAGATCGGCGCCCCGTTGCTGTCCTCCTGGAAAGAACGCACCATCTGTTCTCTTCTACTTGCCGGCGTACCACCGTGCAGGAACAAAGCCTCCCGTCCCAGGTTTTCCATCAAATGCTTACAAAGGAGGTGACCCATCTCGACAAACTGTGTGAATACAAGCGCCCTGTCGCCAACCGCAAGCGCCTCCTCGAGCATTTCAGTCAGGCGGCTGAGTTTGCCGCTTCGAACCTCAAGGGGTCCCTTCTCCCCCAGATAGTGAGCCGGATGATTCGTCACCTGCTTCAGCTTGAGCAACAGGCCCAGCACCAGTCCTCGCCTCTGCACGCCCTCGCTCCTTTCCACTCGAGCCATCGTCTCCTCGATAACGTGGGTGTAAAGGGTCTCCTGCTCCTTGGTGAGAGAGCAGTACACGACCATCTCATTCTTTTCAGGCAGGTCTGAAATGATGGTGGGATCGGTCTTAAGGCGGCGCAACAGAAAAGGCTGTACCATGCGACGCAGGTCTGCTGCCGCGAATTCGTCATTGTAGCGCTCAACCGGAAGTACAAACTGCTGTCGAAAGTGCTCCCGCTTCCCCAGATAGCCCGGATTGAGGAACTCCATAATGCTCCACAGTTCCAGAAGCCGGTTTTCCACCGGGGTACCGGTCAGCGCGACGCGGAAAGGCGGTGTGATTCCCCGTTCAACCTGGGCGCGTGAATTGCCCGTCAAACGGCGGATCGCCTGCGTCTGTTTGGCCGATGGATTCTTGATGTTCTGGGCCTCGTCCAGGATCAGGTCGCCCCACGCCTGGGTCTCCAGCATGTCGATATCCCGTCTGGCGATCCCAAAGCTCGTAATCACCATGTCATGCTCGCAAAGCGCAGATCGAAACTCCTCTCCACTCAGCCTGCCGCTACCATGATGGAGCAAGAGCCGCAGACTAGGTGCAAACCGTTCGATCTCGTGCCGCCAGTTGGCAACAACGCTTGTAGGGCAGATAAGCAGCGCCGGCCGGTTTAGGTCCTCAAGCGGACAGCCGGGCAACTCGCTCTGCTTCTCGGCCAGCTGACGAGAGTGCAGCAAGAGGGCGATTGCCTGGATCGTCTTACCCAGACCCATGTCGTCGGCCAGACACGCCCCCAGGCCCAGTCGACGCAAAAAGGAAAGCCAGCCGACGCCTCGACGCTGATACGGCCTCAGTCTGCCCACGAATCCTTTCGGCTCTTCGACATATTCTATCGGCTCTATCCCGCGCAGCCGCTCAAGGGCAGCGCCGAGCCAGCCGTCAGCAACAACTGCCTCCAAGGGCAGTTCAGGGCCGGTAACGCCATCTGCAATGTCCCGGTCACCGTTCTGATCTGGTTGCAATGCCAGGTTATGCAGCGGCGGCCCTTCCCGACCTGCAACAAGGCCGCTGGCCCAGTAAGGATCAGACTGCGTCGACTTGGACTCCTGCTCAGCTTCCGCGTCAGTCCGCGAAAACGCCTGTGCCAGTCCCACCGCCTGCAGCAAAGGCATACTCCCGGTCGATTCGTTTCGATCCATAAACTGCCGCGCCGCCCGCACCTGCGCCGGATCCAACTCCAGCCACTCTTCGCCCAACCTGACCAGCGGCGACCCCAAATCCGCGAGACGATCAAACTCTTCTCTGCTGAGAGTCTGTTCTCCGAGAGTCAATTCCCACCGGTACTCAATCAGACCCCGCAGGTCCAGGGATGCTCCGCCGCCTGGGCCGTCACTCTGGCCGCGCGGCAGCCTCTGCCCTCTTCCGTCAGCCTCCCCCGCATCGTCCAGTGAATATTGCCCCTGGCTGCCCAAGCGCAGGCGCAGTCCAAGCCGGGAGCGGCTGCGGACCGCCCACCAGTCCGGCATAATGACACCGAAACCACTGGTCTGCAGCAGCGGTCCAATCTCCTTCAAAAACAGGTATGTCTCTTCCAGGGAAAGAGTGGCCCGTTCAGGGCGCGGCGTCCGCAGGCTTTCCCGAATCGGTGCAAACAGGCGGCTGGCAACGCCCAGGCCGGTGAGGAGCCTCTCCTGTGGCTGGTCAAAGCGCCGTCCTTCTACACGGATACTCTGACCGTTCTGATTCCATACCCTCTGCGCCGGTATCAGTAACTCCTGGTCATCCTTGTCCTGCAAGTAATATTCAAGATGCCAGTTATTCAGCGAAATAGGGGCGGGAGTGGGGTCGGCGGTCTCCACCTCAAGATGAGACGGCGCGTCTTCATCCTGCTGCAATTCCAATGCAAACGCGACCTGAAAATTGGAATCCGCAACCGAGGAGTGGAGTTGCTCCATCCACTCGATCCATCGCTTGTAAAGCTGGTGAGCAGGCTGGGGCGGAAGCTGGAGCAGTGGCTCCTCTCCAGACAGTCCGTCCAGCCACATCGAGCCCGATGACGGGTCTGCCGGCCCCTTTTCTCGATAGGCATGGGGCGTACCGCCGACACGCTGGACTCCGCCGTTCGTACCCGAAGCACCAGGCGCCCATTCGCGAATCGCTCGATTAATCAGTACGCTGATGAAATGCTCGACAATTGCTCCTGAAGTCGGCGCATCCTCCAGAGTCTCAAGTTCGTAGGCCCTGCAGATGGGAGGCATCAAGTCGACTAGGTACTCAAGTCGTTCTCGCAAGCTCCCTTCTAACAGAAATGGTTGCCAGGCAGCCCAGAAACGGCCGCTGCTGTCCGGTATAAGCCCTGGCAAGAAATGTTGCCCTGCTAATAGCTCCAGTACGAACTTGGCCGCGTGGCTCCAGAAAAGGAGATCATTGCCCAATCGGGCATGGCGAAACAGCGAGGTCGAAGAAGGAAGTTCAATGAGTCTCTGATTGGTAAAGCGGCTGAGGAAAGCCAGTGTGTGAAAGGGATCCAGCGTCAGTCCCGTCACCTGCCAGGGTTGCAGCCTGTATGGCTCTATGTCTCCCGACAGGGCGTTTACGCCCCTTTGAAAAGAACCCAGGTGCGTTTGAGGACGGTCACCCTGACTGGGCAACCATACGCTTGCCGTTGCCGGACTTCCCATCAGGCTGGTTAGCTCGCTCGCCGTCGCCAGCTGGCGCAGGATCTGACGCAGAGTGCCAACCGGCATCTGGGCCGGATGGGAAGGTATTTTCCCGTTGCCCCGTGATGTCTGGGCTCGACCGTAACGCGCGCTCTCAGTTGGAGGGAGAGGCGTGAGATTCGCGGAGGCGTCTGCCCGCTCACCAATTCCTCGGTCTCCGTTCTCGTCCAACTCGCGTTCCTCCCAAACACTGGGAGGTTCGTGGTTCTCGCCCCAGAGAAAGAGCCTGGGTCCGCTCTCAGGAGTTAGCGCCCCGGAAGAATCAGGCCCTCCAAGCAAACTCCTTTGGCTCGTGACCTCTTGCACCGCTGGGACCGGCGATCCGCGGGACGCCCCTTGGTCTTCCGCCTTCCGGACCTCTCCCTGGCCCGGCACTCGGGAAATGTGTGCGACGCCAAAGGCATCATGCTCTTGTCCGTCAACAGAACGCTTGCCGGAAGTGAGCCACGCAGCATGAAAGGTAAAAGGCATAACCTAAATTGTACCTTGATTTCCCTCTTTCAGTCCAAATTCGACATTGAATCTCGCTCAGCACAATCTGTCACAGCCCCTCACTATGCAGTTTGTTACCGGCCATCTCCTTCGTGTAAGCAATCTCCTACAATGGAAATCTGAACTGATTCGAGACCCTGCAACGGGCCGATCAGAACAACCCGGTCACCTGTCCCGTATCCAAATCAATGTCCACATTCTGAGCTGCCGGCCTGCTGCCGAGTCCAGGCATCGTCCTCATCTCTCCCAGCAGCGGGTAGACGAAGCCGGCGCCGACGCTGGCTCGTACCTCCCGCACCGGCACCGTGAATCCGGACGGAGCCCCTTTGAGCTTCGGATCGTGGCTCAAGCTCAAATGTGTCTTCGCCATGCAGATCGGGAGATCGCCGAACCCACTCTGCTCGTATTGGCGAATCTGGCGATTGGCCAGTGCCGAGTACTCGATTCCATCCGCGCCGTAAATCGTGGTCGCAATCTTCTCCATCTTGGCCTTTAGGGGCACGTCCAGCTCATAGAGGAAACGAAACTCGCTCGGCTCCTCCGCCGCTTCCACGACCGCCTGCGCCAGCTCCTTGGCGCCGCTGCCCCCCTCGGCCCAATGCGTGGAAACTGCCCAGCGCGCCCCTTCCTCCTCAGCCACCCGTCCAATAACATCGATTTCACTTTCAAAGTCACTGGCAAAGCAGTTGACGCATACAACCGGGCTCACGCCGTGCGCCCGCACGTTCTGGATCTGCCGGCGAAGGTTGGCCGCGCCCTCGGCTACGTCATCAGGATTTTCCGCCAGCATCTCTTCCGGCAGAGGTCGGCCCGGCACAACCCGGTACCGGCCCGTATGCGACTTGAGGGCCCGCACCGTCGCCACCAGGACCGCCGCGTCCGGGCGCAGCCCGCTGTAACGGCACTTGATATTGAAAAACTTCTCCGCCCCGATATCGGCCCCGAAGCCGGCCTCCGTAATCAGGTAGTCGCTCGTCTTGATGCCGATCAGGTCTGCCAGCACAGAGCTGTTCCCGTGCGCTATATTCGCAAAAGGCCCCGCATGGACCAGCGCCGGCGTGTTCTCCAGCGTCTGGAAAATATTGGGCTTGATCGCCTCCTTCATAAGCACCGTCATCGACCCCGCGGCCTGCAGCTGCTCGGCCGTAACAGGCTGGCGATTCCGGTCCCTGCCAACCGTCACTCGCCCAAAGCGCGCACGCATATCCTCCAACCCCGTAGTCAGTGCCAGGATCGCCATGACCTCCGACGCCGCTGTTATGTCGAATCCGGTCTGGCGCTGCGGCCCGTCCGACTTCGCCCCAAGCCCGCTTACAATGTTGCGCAGCCCCCTGTCATTGACGTCCAACACCCGCCGCCACATGATGCTGTAGGGGTCGATCGCCAGTGCGTTTCCCTGGTAAATGTGCGCGTCGATCATCGCCGCCAGCAGATTGTTGGCCGCCGTTACCGCGTGCATGTCACCGGTCATGTGCAGATTGAACTGTTCCATGGGCACGACCTGGCTGTACCCCCCGCCTGCCGCGCCCCCCTTGATTCCGAAGGTCGGCCCCTGGCTGGGCTGCCGGATCGCCACCGTTGCCGTCTTGCCGATGTGGTGCATGCCTTGACCCAACCCCACCGTAGTCGTCGACTTGCCCTCACCCAAAGGTGTAGGCGTGATCGCAGTAACTAGGACGTAGCGCGCGTTAGGACGGTTAGCAAGCGCCTCCACAGCCTCCAGCCTTACCTTCGCCATGTGGTCGCCGTACAGTTCTATATCCGACCTGCCCAATCCCATCTTTTCCGCGATCTCCCAGATAGGCACCAGCTTCGCGGCCTGGGCAATATCGAGGTCGGTTGGAACCGAACTTCCGCTCATCGTCAAGCTCCTCTGGTCGTCAAACCTTCGCTTTAATCAGAATTGGCCGGAATCTGGCCGGTGCACCCAACTGCGTGCCAGATCAGCGGGCCTCTATGTTTTCGAATAGCCGCCGCGTCGCCATTGCAATCTCGCTGACAGCGTCATTGAACGCCACCTCATTTGCCTTCGATGGCTTTCGATATCCGCTTACCTTGCGCACAAATTGCAGGGCCGCGTCTGCCAGCTCCTGTTCCGTCGGCATGCGCTCCGGCTGCCGCAGCTTTCTGATGTTTCGACACATATCCCACTCTCCATCCACAGTCATGCCTGCGGCGGCCAAGAACCCCCAAGAGGACCTTGTACCTCTTGGCTCAGGGTTGCCTGCGAGCCCTGGGTCTACCCGAATCCCATCGAAACGATTCGGTCCGGCCGCAGTGTGACTATCACGCCAACCGTGTCCTTGACCGTCTCGTAATAGTGCGCGGCCTCCGCTTCGTCATCGTAGTAATGCCTTACGATCCGCCACCTGAAATCTCTCTGCCGTTCTCCCGGCTCGATCAGTTCCGCCTTCCCGTACAGCACAACATACCGGGCGTCACCTCGTCCTCCGTCAATGCAAATGGTAACGGTCGAATCCCGTCGCAGATTCTTGACCTTGACCGTCCTCGTCTGCGCACTGACGTAAATTACACCATCCTCATAAATGTACCAGACCGGCGTCAATTGAGGTGCGCCCTGCCGTCCATTGGTTGCCAGGATCGCATGACGGTCTGCCTGCAGGAACTCCAGAATCTGTGAATCCATGATGGCAATCTCTCGAAACGATGCCGGGGAACAAGCATGACCTGTCCCCGCCGGAGGACAAACGATTACCGGAACAAAATATACCGGCATTGAACGCGCTAACGGCAAATCATAACAGAAAGAGGGCCCAATGTCGAGACCGAGTTTGAGAATTCTCTACACATAGTATAGGGTAGCCCCTATGAATGCGCAGCCGCCGGAACCGTAAACGCCGTCCCCCAAGAGAATCGCCCGGTGTGACCACCGTACGGCCAAAGGCAGAAAGAGTTGGTATTCTGCGCCGCAAACTGCCTCAGGTCCTTCCATTTCTCAGGAGAGAACCATGCCTGTAATGACCCAATCGCAAATCGACGACCTCTTGCACAGCGACACCATCTGCCGGCTCGCCTGCGTGGACTACGAAGGCGCGCCTTACGTCGTGCCCTGCTGGTTCACCTATGCTGACGGCGGCTTCTATGTCGTGCCGCGCGCCCTCTCAGCCTGGGCCGGCTACCTAAAGAACGACGGACGCGTCTTTCTCTGTATAGACGCCGAAGACGGGCGCCGTGTTCTCGTGAAGGGAAACGCCAAAGTCGTGGAAGAGCCTAACATTGGCGGGAAGTGGGTCGCCATCGGCCAGGAGATGGCCGAACGCTACGGGGGCGATGCCGGCCTCAAATACCTTGAAGCAACCATGCAGGAGCCCCGCTGGCTGTTCTTCATCGAAGCAGGCGAAATGCTCTCATCAAGCGGAGGCTGGGCCCAAAAATATAAGCACTATGACTGGTGAGAAAAACGCGGTCCTGAACTCTTTCTGTTCAGTATGGACCCGACGCCTCGTCTCTGAGGATAGACGAGTATTGGAACAGCGATTTGCGCGAGCAAATTACACTTCCGCGAAAGGCCGCGCAGCAACACCACGAGAATCCGTCACGCTCTTGATGTTCTTCGCGCCCCTTCGCGTGAATTCGCGGATCAATTGGTCTTGTTTGTCCCTACACTCATTTTAGCTACACCCTATCGAACCTACCCGCCTTAACCTATCGCGAGATTCTTAACGGCCTTCCAAAGACGTCAAAGCAACCTTTCCCATCGCGATTTGCCACTCACTCATACCGCAACGCCTCCGCCGGATAGATCCGCGACGCCTGCCACGCCGGCAATATCGTCGTAAGCAACGAGAATAGCCACGCCGCCGCCAGCATCCCTGCAATCGTCAGCCACGGCGTCGGAAAACTCTGTTGTGTCGCCAGGTCATACGCCTGGCCGATAGTCATGTCGCCCAGAATCAGTCCCGTGACGCCACCCAAAAGTATCCCTGTGAGCGCGATGAAGTTGGCCTCCAGCACAAACAGCAGAGCCACCGTACCCGAAGGATAGCCAATCGCCCGCAGAACACCGATCTGCTGCCGCCTCTCAACCACCGTACGGCTGCTGATCACGCCCAGCCCGGCGATGCCCACCACCAGCCCCAGGGCCAGAAAGCCCTGGAACAGTCCCAGAATCCCTCGCAAAATAGCCTGTCCGGCCGCGAAGAGCTCGGATAGCGGTGCTGCGTTCAGACCGCTGCTCAACATCGACTTCTCCAACGCCTGCGCCGTTTCGCCAACGCTCTCCCCTTCCTCAACTTTCGCATAGAAAACGTCAGGCTCCACCGGTTCACCATTGAGAATATCCAGGACCCGCCGGTTCATCTGGAAACCGGCCTCAGCCAGCGTATCGTCCTCTGCAATTACACCGATGATCTGTACTCTATGCCTCACCTCTTCCCCGCCTTCCACGCCGGTCGGACTGCTGGTCGTGACCTCTGCCTGAACGCCTCCTATTTCAAATGCCGCTCCCGTCGTCAGCCGGTCCGGTCGGTTGCTGAGCTCAACTATCACAAGTGGAAGCGTTCCGCCCTCCTCCAGGTAAAACCCTTGCAACTCGATTCCCCTGCTCCACGGCGGGCCGCCGGAGCGGTCTCCTCTGCCGTATCTGTCTCCGCTCCCCTCTGCGTCTTCCTCAGGTGGGTCCTCAACCCACCTCGTGGTCACCACCGCGACGTCATCCCTTTCCGCCAGTGCCTGCCACACTTCCTCGTCACTTTCAAATCCCTCCGCACGCATCTGGAATCCGTAGTGCTGCGCCGCTTGCTTCGCGTAGCCATCATCAACGCCGGCCATGTTGACCGTCGAAATTCTGTCTATTCCTTGCTCTGCCGGCTCCACCTGCTTCGCCGTGACTCCCATTCGAGCCACCGATCCCAGTACCGCCACCTGTTCCCTGGGAAAATCAGAGCGCTTGGCAGCCTCCTCGTGAATGTCCGTGACCGGATCAAACAGACTCAGCAGGCTCGGCGACATGACGATGTCGAAACCGGCCGTGCGCTCCTCGCTGGGCTCGGTTACAACCTCAGTCGCCCGTATCACCACGCTCATCACCGTCACCGTCGTGATCACCATCGCAAACAGCAGAATTGCCGTTCCCGTCCGAAATCGATTGCTCAAAGGGTAAGCTACTGCCGTCTTGAGCACTGGAGTCAGCGGCCCGATTCCTCCCACCAGCCGCACAAACAGACCTGCTAGGCTGTCCGCGTTGAACATGACCACCATGATCGCGCCGATTATGATAAACGGTCCGCTCAATGCAAATGATAGCAGCGTGAAACCCGGGTTCTGGTTGAACCAGGGCAGGTCCGTGTCCAGTACACTCCTCCACGGCACGCCCCATAGGGCAAGCAGGCCAACCCCAATGAACGTATAGGCAATCCGCAGGCGCAGCGCAGCCAGTCCCGGGGTCCATCTGCGGCCCAACCACGCACCGCCCCACCCTAGACCAAACAAAAGAGAAGTCGCACCGACAAAGGTAACCGTCTGCCCGGATTCTCGGCCCACCCAAGTCAGATACCCGCCCGCCCCCAGCAGGATGATGAGCGCCAACCCGCGTAGCGCTAGTCCTATGACGCCCAGCTTCTTTCCGTTCGATGTGTCCGGTAAATTGCGTATGGCCGCGATGATGTTGAGGCGGCTCACGTTCCACGAAGCAACGGTAACCACCACGAACGTGAGGATGACGCCGATACAGTAGGCTATGATGAGCGAAGAAGGCGCGGCCAGCCAGTAGAATCGGATAGGTGCCGTGGCCCCCTCGACCCGCTGTACAATGTTATTGATCAGACCGCTCATAAAGCCGATCATGCCATACGACACCAGCAGGCCGAGCCCCAATCCTACCAGGGCCGCTGCCAGGTCGTAGATCAGCCCTTCGGTGACAAACATTTGCACCAGGTGGACGCGTCGCATACCCACCGCTCTCGCAATGCCCAGTTCACTGCGCCGTTCCGCCGCCAGCATCACGAATATCAGAAAGATCAACAGCACGCCCGCAAAGATCGAGAGAATTCCAAAGCTCGAAAACACTGTGCCCAGAGCGATGCCGCCTACTTCCGCTATATCGGTGACAAACTGCTTGCTTAGCGGCGCAAGCACGTCGAAATCCCGAATATCGGCCATGGCCGCTTCGAGCGCTCGCTCGTCTCCCTCCTCCAGCGGCAGCGACTTCAGCCAGTCCTGAATGGCTCCGCTGCTCAGCGCCCCCCGCAACGCCGCCGAAATGTCGTCGTCCGCCGGGCCGGTTACGTGGTCGACCAGTACATCAAGGTCAGACTCGAAACTCGTCGCCTGCGTCCACATCCCCGCAATCTGCATGATAAAGTCCGGCACGTCGTCGTCATCAAACAGGGGATTGACCGGCGCCACAGACTCTCTGCGGATGACCTGGGCGATCTCGGGCCTTCGCAGGACCTTCAAAAGGCCGGCCACGCGCGCCTCGTTGAGAGACAGCGCCCGCAGCTGGTCGCTAACCTCCGTCGTGTGCACCATCCCGCTGACCTCGTCGCCTTCGTTCGAGATCAGGATGTTGTTGACTTTGCCCGGCATGAAGAGCAGCTTCTGCGCCTCATCCGTGTGCATCATCACCACCGGCAGGACCGCGCCCAGGGGCCCGGCTTCAGAGACCACTGCCTGTACTCGATATGGGACCGGAATCGGACCAATGAAGATCTCTAGCAGGTCGCCCGCCCGCGCGTTGAGCTGCTGCGCCCCAAGCTCGTTGAGATACACCTCACCTTGACGCAGCTGCAACCCAAACTCACCTAGCCTCTCGTCAACGTCCTGGCCCAAAGTATTCAGGTTGATCGATCTGAGCGCCTCTGTCGCCGCAATGATCAGTTCCTGTTGGTTCGGCACGTCGAAGCCGAGCATCGGCAGCGTTGGCACCGTAATCGGTGCATCCGGGTCCAGATTCAGTTCAGCCAGATCCTCATCCGTGATCCCCAGCCCCTCCAGGCTAATCACGTCGGAGTCAATCTCGTCAAGTATTTCACTGGGGAAACCCAGGTTTCTCAAGATCTCTGTGGGAAGCGACAATTGCCTCAATGTGAAACTTGGTCCCTCTTCCTGCAGCAGCACCGCCCCCGCGGCGCCCAGGGCCAGCGCCGTCTCGACCAGACTGGTCTCTTCCAGCCCGATTGCCGTCCCTATCACGTCTGCGGTCTCTCCCGACTGCTCCCAAAGCCCGACCAGATCGACAAAGACGTCCCCGATCCCATCGCGTAAGTCGGCCGTCCTCACCGGCTCTCCTTCAATGTCGTGCAGCCCGAATCCCGTGTCGTAGCCCTCGTCAACAGCAAAAATGAAGCCCAGCGGCTCCCCCTGCCCGGTATTTACGTTGCGAATTATCGTCGGAAAGAGGATCGATCCGGCCACCCCGTCGATCAAAGGATACGTAGACGCATCCTCCTGCAGCTTCGCCAGCCTCTCCTCCGGTATACCCGGCAGACCCTCGTCCAGGATCGCAATCAAAGCGTTGATGTCGCCGCTTGTCAGCGCATTTAGCAACGCCGCACTTTCCGGACTGCTCGCCCCATCGGGGTCGATGGCGCCACCATCTGCCAGTTGCGTTAGGTCCATCAGAAACGGCGGCGAAACCACCTGGTCAATCTGCCCATAGGCATCGATAGTCTGCCGCCGCACTGTGTTGTCCAGCGTGTCGCCAAGGCTCAGCGCCGACACGATGATCATCGTGCTCAGTGTCAGACCGAAAACGATCAGCGCAGACTGCGTGGGCCGCCGCGGGATATTGCGAACGCCAAGCTTGCCGATAATCGGATTCCGCATCGAAATGAGCGCGGCGCCGGCCAGAATCAACCCCAGGGCAACCGCCAGATACAGCGCAACCGAGTTGAGAATGCTACTCATGCGCTACAATCTCCCCGTCTTCCATCTGCACGATGCGCTCGCACAGGGCAGCCACCTGCGGGTCATGCGTGACGATGACAAAGGTTCGCCCCTGCTCACGGTTCAGGCGCTGCATCAAACCCAACACATCGGTCGAGCTTCCTACATCCAGATTGCCTGTCGGCTCGTCCGCCCAGACCAGCGCCGGATTGTTCACCAGCGCCCTCGCAATCGTTACCCGCTGAATCTGACCGCCGGAAAGCTGCATCGGTCTGTGAGAGGCCCGGTCGGCCAGCCCGACGCTATCCAGACTCGCCAAGGATCGCCTGCGTGCCTCCGCCGGCCGTACACCGCTCACGAGCAGAGGCATCTCCACATTCTCAACCGCCGAGATCACCGGCAATAGGTTGAATGACTGGAAGACAAACCCCATTCGCCGCGCACGGTACTCCGTTCGCCTCCTGTCATTCATGTCGGCGAGCGAAGTACCTTCAATTGTCACTTCCCCGTCATCGAAGCTGTCCAGCCCGGAAAGAGTATTCAGCAAAGTGGTCTTGCCGCAGCCGGACGGCCCCATGATTGCCACCATCTCACCTGTTCCGATCGTCAGGTCCAACCCTCGCAACGCATGCACTTCGATCTCGCCGCTGCGAAATGTCTTATGGATATTCTCAGCGACCACGATCGGCGTAGACGCCCCCTTCCCTTCCCGGACATTGGACCTGCTAGCCTCTGCAACCCGCTCCCGCGAGGCCGTCGTTTCTTGTGCGGTAGTCTGACTCATATTGCTAAATCTCGTTTCCAAAGGATTGGGCGCAGAGCGCCCCGAGGTACCAGAACCTGAAAAACTGGCATGTTATACTTACAAATACGCTGCGGTTGTCAAACCGTTTCTCTGCCGCAGGTCGACATCCTGCCAATCACCCTCGCCTGGACCGGGAGTTGCAGAATATGAAGCTTCTGAACGACACACAGATGCAGGAATTCATTGTCAATGGCTTTGTGATAGTTAAGGCCCGCCTTTCACCCGTCTTTCATGAATCCGTGCGCGCCCAGGCAGATGAAATTTTCTCAACGACGGGCAATCCCGGTAACGACATCCTGCCCGCAATCCCCCAGCTGGCTGACCTCTTCTCACACCCTTCCGTCACCGGTGCCCTGACCAGCATCCTCGGCCCCGGCTACGCCATGCACCCCCACCGCCACTGCCACCTCACTCCCCCACGGAAAACTGCCCAGCGCCACCACCAGGACAGCTACGAAGACGACCAGAACGTGCGCCATCATCGCACCCGCTGGGCCATGGCCTTCTACTATCCCCAGGACGTGACCCTTGACATGGGCCCGACCTCGGTCCTGCCCGCCTCACAATACTATACGAGCCGCGACCAGGCCGAAAAACAGGAAGAGGTCCTGCTCTGCGGCGAAGCCGGCACTGTCACCATCGTCCACTACGACCTCTGGCACCGCGCCACAACCAACCGCAGCGAACGCAACCGCTTCATGATGAAGTTTCTGTTTTGCCGCATGGAGGAACCGACCGCTCCCACATGGGACTGCACCAGCCTTACATGGAGCGAATCGGCTGCAGGTGAAGACCTACCTCATCTCTGGCGCAGTCTATGGAATTGGCACGCGGGGAACGAACTCTCCGGTGACCGACAGGATGCCGCCAGTCGAACTAGCCCTCTGCCTTCCGCGCGGGGGAACGGCTCAAACGGAGAGGGTGCGACCCTGTCCGAAGCCGGTCGGTTGGAGCAATCCTACCGGCTGTCCCGCCAGGGAGAGCAGGGATCCGCAGAACTGGCCCAAAGGCTGGCAAAAGAAGCTGTCGAGTTGCTCGATCACAATCAAGCCGCCCGGCACACGAACCCGAGCCAGCTCCGCTCCAACTTCGGACTCAGCGCCCAGGGTGCCGCCGCGGTTCCACTCCTTCTCAGTTCACTGGAGTCCGCGAACTGGCCGCTACGCGCTGCCGCCGCCGACGTCCTCGGCGACATTGGCCTTCAGGCCTCCCACGCAGTGCCCCGTCTCCTCGACCGTCTTGACGACGAATCCGAATGGGTCCGCCGCAACGCCACCGAAGCCCTCGGCAACATAGCCTCCCCGGAAGCGGTCCCAAGGCTCGCCCGCCTGCTTACCCAGGACAGTTGCCACTTCGTCCGCCACAACGCCGCCCTCTCCCTCGCGAAAATCGGTCCCTGCGCCGGCGCCGCATCCTCATCCCTGCAAATAGCCCAGGACGACTCAAACCTCTACGTGCGCGAAAATGCGCGCCTGGCCCTGGCGCGCATGCGAACCGACTAGCTTCTATTTACATTCCCTTCTAGCCAGCCAACTCATCGTAGGGGCACCCATTGTGGGTGCCCTCGACTGCCCATCAGTGTCCGCATCCAATAGAGCCCTGTAAATGTCCCAAACGAATTCACTCACCTGCCGGTTGCTGCTTCCCGGTGCCTCCCCCCATTCATCCAGGCGAACTGCTACCTGATCCCCTGGCCTCCCCTTCGATCAGGAGTCGCCGTTGGCGTAGCAGTCGCTGTAGGCGTAGACGTGGGCGTAGGAGCAACGCAGTCCGCCAGCCCGATCTCGTCCAGGTCATTCGAGCCAACGTAGCCCAACGTTGCCGGAATGCAACCACTCAGCTGGTTCCCCGAAACGTACAGTCCGACCAGGTTGGACAACGATCCCAATGATTCAGGTATTGACCCCGTCAAACTGTTGTTGCTCAGGTACAAGACCCTCAGATTGGTTAGAGTCCCAAGATCCGGGACCGGCCCGCTAAACTGATTGTTGTGCAGACGAATCCTTGTCAGACTTGTGAGGCCGCTAAGGTCCGGAATCTTCCCGCTCAAGTCGTTGAACGAAAGGTTCAGCAGACGCAGTTCTGTAAGGCCTCCCAACTCTGGAACCGGCCCGCTTAACTGGTTCTGACGCAGATTCAGATACGCCAGCTCTGTCAGTGCGCTCAGACGTGGAACTGTACCGTCCAGATCGTTGGAACTCAGACTGATTCTCGTCACGCGCCCCTTGCTATTGGTAGTAACACCATACCAGGTGCCAAGCCCCCCGCTGCTCAGCCAGTTTGCATTTTCTTTCCAGTTGGCCCCGTCTGTCGCATTGTAGAGTGCAACGAGCGCCTCCCTGTCCCCCTGTGAAGAACCTGGAGTTCTCGTAGCCGTGGGGGTGACCGTCGCGGTCGGCGTAAACGTAGCCGTAGATGTAGATGTTGGCGTTGGCGTGGTGCTGGCTGTAGGCGTGACTGTTGGCGTCGCAGTGGGGTCATCCCCCTGTGATTCAATTGACGCCGACGCTGATCTGAGCCCCGGATCGGGCGTTGCCGTGACGGTGGGCGTGGGTTCATCGCAATACGGCAAGCCCAAATAGTACAGGTCATTCAACTCTACCTTGCGCAGCGTTTCAGGAATGCATCCGCTGAACTGGTTATCTCTGAGTCTGAGTACAGTCAGGCTGGGTAACGTGCCAATCGAGCTTGGAATCTCTCCACTCAACTGATTGTAGCTCAGAATAAGCCAATTGAGGTTGGTAAGGGCGCTGAGACTTGGAATCGGTCCGCTCAGCCTGTTGCTTCTTAAGTCCAGAATAGTCAGGTGTGTTAGGGCACTGACACCCGGAATCTCGCCACTCAAATGGTTATTATTTAGCTTCAGCCAGTCGAGCTTGGTCAGGGCACTAAGACTGGGAATCGAACCGCTCAGTTCATTTATGCTTAAGTCCAGCAAATTAAGCTCTGTGAGGGCGTCGACACTTGGAATAAGCCCGCTCAGACTATTGTCGCGGACGTTCAAATTCTTCAGACGCCCAAGTGCGCTCAGTCTGGGAATCGACCCGCTCAGTTTATTGGACGTCAGCCTCAGTGATTCCAATGAATTGAGTGCGTCCAGACTGGGAATCGAACCGCTCAACCTGTTGTAATCAAGGTGCAAGTCAACAAGACTCGTAAGGGAGTCCAGACTTGGAATCGACCCTGTCAACTCGTTGGAACTCAGTTGCAATTCTTCTAGGTTCGTGAGGGCGGTCAGACTTGGAATCGACCCGCTCAAGTCGTTGTGACGAATGTCGAGGATTTCCAGATTTGTAAGTGTGTCAAGGCTTGGAATCGACCCGCTCAAGTCATTGAAGAGAAGGTCTAGCACCTCTAGTTTCGTAAGTGTGCTGAGGCTTGGAATGGTTCCGCTCAATTCGTTACTTGACAGGTCCAGATATTCCAGTTGCGTTAGCGCGCTCAGATCTGGAATCTGCCCTGTCAACTCGTTTGAACTGAGGTCCAATTCTTCTAGGTTCGTGAGGGCGCTCAGACTTGGAATCGACCCGCCAAACTCGTTGTGCCTTAGGTCCACATACGATAAATCCGTGAATCCGCCCAATACTGGTATCGCCCCCCTCAAATCGTTGATCGAAAGGTCCAGATGTTGCAGCGCCGTGAGGGCACTCAAGTCTGGTATTGAACCTAGCAACCAGTTGCGGGAAAGGCGCAGTGCAGTCACCCGCCCACCCTCGTCTGTCGATACACCGTGCCAATCACTTAACGGCCTTTCGCTCAGCCAGTAGTCGTTGCGCGCCCAGTTGGCGCCGTCGGTCGCATTGTATAGGGCAACCAGAGCCGCTCTGTTCGCTGCCGAAGATGCAGGAGTGTTCGTGGCCGTCGGCGTAAACGTTATGGCAGCTGTTTCAGTGGCCGTTGCCGTCGGCGTAGAAGTAGCTGTTGATGTAGATGTAGAGGTAGCTGTAGCCGTCGGCGTGGCTGTCGCCCCGGGAGGGGGGGTGGGCGTTATCGTGGACGTGCTCGTAGAAGTAGGCGTGCCGCAGTACTGCAGGCCCAGACTGTCCAGGTCGGATTGATATAGGTTTCGCAACGAATCGGGAATACAACCGCTCAACGGATTCCGGTCCAGATATAATCGGGACAAACTGGGAAGCCCCGCAAGCGAGTCCGGAATCGTCCCGGTCAGTTGGTTGTCTCCCAGCATAACTACACTCAAACTTGCCAATCCAGTCATATCTGGAATCGGTCCGCTCAACCAGTTGCTGCGCAGATACAGACCTCGGAGGCTGGTCAGACTGCTGAGACTAGGGATCGGCCCGCTCAGCTCGTTAAACGAAAGGTCCAAAGACTCTAGCTTTGAAAAGAGCGCCTAAACTTGGAATAGACCCGCTCAGCTCATTCCCACTTAGGTCCACTTGCTCCAGTTGAGCGAGAGCACTCAGACTTGGAACTGAACCGCTCAGGTTGTTTCTGGAGATGCTCAAATCGTCCAGATTGGTCAGGGCACTCAAACTTGGAATCGACCCACTCAATTCATTGTCGTCGAGGTTCAGATCTTCCAGATTAGTAAGCGAGCTCAGATCTGGAATCGACCCACTGAGATCGTTCCTTTGAAGCTGCAACGATTCTAGGTTGGTCAACGCGCCAAGACTTGGAATCGACCCGCTCAATTCGTTTTCATAGAGGTCCAGGGCTTCTAATAGTGTGAGCGCGCTCAGATTTGGAACTGAACCGCTAAGCTTGTTGACTCCAAGGCGCAACGATTCCAGATTTGTCAGTGTACTCAGACTTGGAATCGACCCGCTAATCTCGTTGCTGGAAAGATTCAACTCTACCAGACCTGTCAGTGCGCTCAATTCTGGAATCGGCCCGCTCAGTTTGTTATTTTCCAGATACAACTTTTTCAGTCTTGTTAGTGCACTCAGACTTGGAATCGACTCCGAAAACTCGTTGAGGGCGAGGTCCACCTGTTCCAGTCTGGAAAGGGCGCTCAGACTGGGTATAGGCCCGGACAACTGATTGTATCTGAGGTCAAGACCTCTCAATTGGGTGAGGCCGCTGATGTCTGGAAGCTGGCCGCTCAAGCCGCTGCCACTTAGGTCTAGGAGAGAAACGCGTCCTTCTGTATTTGTGGTGACACCATACCACTCCCCTACAGGCTTGTCGCTGAGCCAGTTGCTATTGGCATGCCAGTTAGCCCCATCCGTCGCACGATAGAGCGCCACCAGCGCCGCCCTATCCTCAGACGAATCAGCCCGCGTAGCCGTAGCGGTCGGCGTGGCACTAGCCGTTGCCGTATGCGTAGCGGTCGGTGTTGCGGTCGGAGTGGCCGTCGGCACCTGTGTCCACGTAGGCGTAGCTGTCGCCGTATGCGTCGCTGTAGGCGTAGCCGTCGGCACCGGTGTCCACGTAGGCGTAGCCGTCGCCGTATAGGTCGCTGTCGATGTTGCCGTCGGTACCGGTGTCCACGTTGGCGTAGCCGTTTGCGTATGAGTCGCTGTCGGAGTGGCCGTAGGTACAGACGTCAATGTAGGCGTGGCCGACGGCGTTTCCGTAGGCGTCAACGTTGGCGTAGCCGTTGCTGTCGGCGTCTCAGTTACCGTCGGCGTTGACGTCGCTGTCGCTGTTGCCGTAGCATCGCCGCAGTAAAGCAGACCCAGACTATCAAGGTCATGCAATTCCAAATCCCTCAGAGAGTCGGGAATGCATCCGCTCAACTGACTGCCCGCCAGGTATAAGACTCTTAATCCAGGGATGCTGCCAAGTCCTGAAGGAAACGGCCCGCTGAATTGATTGTTGCCAAGATACAAATTCGTCAGCCTGGTAAGGCCGCTCATCTCGGGAACCGTCCCACTCAAACTGTTAGACGTGAGATCCAACCCCCCCAGGCTGCTGAGACTACGCAAATCCGGCATCGACCCGGTCAGCCCGTTCGTGCTCAGGTCGAGCAATTTCAACTGAGAGAGTTCGCGCAGGACCGGGAGAGTCCCGATCAGATTGTTGTGGGAGAGGCGCAATTCGCTCACCCGACCGTTTTCGTTCGTGGTTACGCCGTACCAATCGGACACCGGACTGTCGCTCAGCCAATTGTCGTTGCGTGTCCAGTTTGCCCCCTGTGTCGCATTGTAAAGGGTAACCAACTCCGCCCTCTCCGCCTCAAGCGAGTTCGATGTCGGAGTGGCCGTGGCAGTAGACGTGGCAGTCGGGGTGGCAGTAGGTGTATGAGTGGCTGCCGGAACTGACGCATCTGCGGGCCTCGGCGTTGGCGTAAAGGTGGCGGTGGCAGTAGCCGTGCTCACAGGCGTCGGAGTAGCCGTAAGCGTAGGGGTATGAGCATCTGAGCCACTCTCGGGCACAACAGCTGACACCGAAGCCGTCCACGGCCCCACTGCACCGCTTTCGGTCACAATCCGCATCGAGTAGTAATAGGTCGTACCGGCCGCCAGGTCGCCGTGCGTATAGGAAGTGCCGCGCAAAGCACCCCCAATCTGTACCCATTCACCTTTGTCCCAATCCCAGAAGATCAGCTCATACGAGTCCGCATCTTTGACTTCATTCCAGGACAGAGTAACCTGGCCTTCGCTTGCCTCCGCCGTCAGCGAAGGCGCGGCCAAGCCTTCCGACGAATCGGACTGCGCATGCGTCTCGCCGTATTTGAGGAGAGTGAGAAGGAGAATCGCCGCAAGGATTGCGACAGCAAGGAAGGACGGCAGCGCCCGCCCGGGCACTGTCCTGAGCATGTATTTCATATCGGCACCAAATATGAAACTGAACAGCTCACTTATAATGTTAAATCAAAGCTGAAGTTACTATGCTATTCAACTATTGTCAAATGAGAAAATTCCCTCGATTTCTTCCCAAATTAAGGGCGACCAATTTTCATCTTCCTGTGGCAACCAAACTGTTATTAGTTCCTGCTGCTGTCACCGTCAGCCAGAGCGCCGCCACGAACTCCTGACCGCTGAACTCCTGACCCTTGGCCCCTGGCCGCTAACCCCTGCCGTTCGCGCCCCCGCAACGTCACTGGGCCCCGTTGAAGTTTGTCAGAATTGCAATTGGTCAGAGTAAAGTCCGGCAGATGCACCTGGGGCCGAGCAGACTGGTAGAGGAAATCCGA
The DNA here is from genome assembly GCA_022821585.1 of Caldilineaceae bacterium. Taxonomy (GTDB): domain Bacteria; phylum Chloroflexota; class Anaerolineae; order Caldilineales; family Caldilineaceae; genus Bin5. Next base: position 30,323 of record JAJEDI010000041.1, on the reverse strand, counting down.
TACGCCCTGATGTTCTTCGCGGCCCTTCGCGTGCCTTCGCGGATCAAAGAAAGCGTTTCTTCTAGACCCTTCGCGGATCGAGGAGCTCCGCTTTACACAACATTCAAACGAATACAGAGAGGCAGAGTTGCACTTCCTTCGACCATCTCACGATCAGTCTGTAATACAACTGTAAGTCACGGCATACAGTAAGACGGTACGTTGGCATCTCCCAAAACCTCTCCAATCAACAGCGCCACTCCAGAATCGTAATCCGCCAACTCTGGTCCGTCCGCACCAACCGGATTCGGCAGCGCCTCCCAAAGCCAATACTTGAACGTCTCAGCCCAGTATCCCTCGACCCCCGTTGACGCCGGCCCGCCTCTCCACAGACCTTCCTCCATCGCCGCTTGGTACGCATCTTCAAGCCGCAACCTGAACGCCTCTCCGTCCGGCTGTTCCTCAAGCGCGCGGCGAATCAAGTGAGCAATCTCCTGCAAAAAGTGCTCGCAGTTCGGGTCGTGCTGCGTCACCTCTGCCTCCCACCCTCCCGATACATCGCCGGCCTCTGCCCAATAACCGAAAAACTCGATCCGCGCTTCGTTGGCGGCCAGGGTATCCAGCAGGTCGGGCCGTTCCGCCAGGACGCTCCCTATGATCTCTCTCGCCTCAATCAACTTCACGTCGGCCACCTCAGAGGGAGCAAGGACCGCAATCCCATCAACATCTAAGTACTTCTGAAAGAACAGATCAAGTCCGAAAGAACGTGGCGGCGGCCGAAACGGTTGCTGGACGACGGCGGCGAACAACCGCTCCGACCACGCGCCCCTTACCCCTTTGCCGTCACGCGCACGTATCTGGTAATAGTAGTTTCTCCCGTCGGTCAATACACTGTGCGAGAATTGTGTATCCGCAAGCTCGTGCCCGAGGAGACCCCATCTTCGAGCGATACTGTCCCACACGCGCAGATCGTAACTGTCGGCACCCGCCGCCGCCTCCCACTCCACCGTCACCTTGCCCTCGCTGACGGTCGCTTTCAGATTCCTTGGCACAGCTGGCGTAAGCCCCATATCGCCCGCCGAACAAGCCTTCAGAAAAAGCGCTGCCAGCTGCGCGTTTACAATTACACTCGAACCCGACACCCAGGTCCCTGGCGCCAGGCAAAATTGATTGCCCGCAAGGTCCACCATTGCCAAGTTGGAAAGTCCCCCAAAGTCAGGAAGCAGACCCGTCAACAGATTCTGCCGGAGAGACAGACGCGACAACTTATCGAGACCGTCCAGCTCGACGACAGGTCCTGTCAGCCGATTGTCACTCATTTTCAGCACGCTCAGATTGCGCAAGAGACTGAGATCTGGGATCTGACCGGTCAACCGGTTGGATCCCAGGTTAAGCCATTTCAGCATCGTAAGAGCGCCCAGATCCGGAACCAGACCGGTCAACCGGTTGTTCCCCATCGACACTAGGACCAGTCTCTTCAGGTTACTCAATTCAGGTATGTGACCGCTCAGCCTGTTATCCGATAGGTCCAGAGTCTCAAGCCTGAAAAGCGCGCGCAGTTCTGGGATTTCGCCCGTTAGACCGTTGTCGCTGAAGTCCAGTTCCTTCAGGAATGACAGACCGTCGAGCGACGGAACTGACCCCGACAACAGATTGGAGCGCAGATTTACGCTGGTCAACTTGGTGAGGCCCCCCAGCTCAGGGATTGTACCTTCAAGCCGGTTGCCGCCTAGGTTCAGGTCAGTCAGCTTGGGAACGTTCACCAGGTCGGGGATCGACCCGGTCAACAGGTTGTTCTCAAGGAAGACCTGTGTCAGATTGGTAAGCCCGTCGAGTTCCGGCACCGGACCGGTTATCCGGTTTGACTCCAGCGACAACCGCCACAGTTTCCTGAGAAAGAGTATGTCCGGAACTGTGCCCGTCAAACTGTTGTTGCCCAGATATAGGACCTCCAGGCCGGTGAGTGCATTCAGATCGGGAATGGCTCCAGTCAAGCCGTTGTTGCTGAGGTTCAGCACTCGCAGCTGTGGCAGATCGCATAGCTCCGGAATCGGCCCAGTCAACCGGTTGTCGCCAAGGTAGATTTGTGTCAGCTTGGAAAAAGAGCACAGTTCCGGAACCGGCCCAGTCAACCGGTTGGAGCCGAGATCCAGCGTTCGCAGCTCTGTCAACGCGCTCAAGTCCGGAATCCGCCCTGTCAGCTGGTTTTCCCTTAGGTTCAGTGCAACGAGACCGGTAAGACCGCTCAGGTCAGGGATGGGTCCCGTTAACCGGTTGCTGTCGAGGTGCAGACCACTGAGATCGACAAGCCTGTTCAACTCTGGCAAGCCGCCGGTTAACTGATTCTTCCGCAGCGAAACTGTCGAGAGGCCGGGGTGGTGGCTCAGTTCCGGCACCGGCCCCGACAGCCTGTTTATACTCAGGTTCAGGCTCACCAGGCTGGTGAGAGCGCCCACATCGGGTAAGTTTCCCTCCAGTCCGTTGTTCTCGAGAAACAGTCCGGTGACATGCCCTTCCTGGTCCGTATGGACGCCATACCAGTTCGCGATCGAAACGTCCGAAAGCCAGTGGTCCTGCCGCCTCCAGTTTTCGCCGTTAGTGGCCTCGTAGAGGGCAACCAAAGCCGACCTCTCCTCAGGGACCTCCGGAACGACCAGTAAACCAGGTACCTTCGATGACACCTGATGCGCCCACTCGCTGCTCCTCCCGCTCCCCTCTACCGTTCGTATCGTGTAAAAGTACGTCCTTCCCGCCGTCAGCCCGGTATGGCTGTAGCGTGTCGCACGCAGCGTGCCGTCGTCCAGCCTCTCCCAGCCCTCCCAGCTGGTCCACGTCCACAGTTCATAGCTCTCCCCCCCGTCCACCTCCGTCCAGCTCAGCTCCACCCCGCCCTCGACCGCCACTGCCGAAAGGACCGGCGGCGCAAGTTTCGACATTGGCGCATCGATCGTCACCTCAACCCGTTCAGACCACGCTCCCGGTTCTCCCGCTTCACTAACTGCCCGAACCAGGTAGAAGTATGTCGTGCCCGCCTCAAGTTCGGCATGGCTGAAAGTCGTGGCCGTCAAGTCTCCGTCGCCCAACTGTCGCCACCCTGTCTCACTGTCCCACCACACCAGCAGCTCATATCTGACCGCGCCGTCGACCGAACTCCAGCTCAGGTCGACCGCATCCGACCCAGACAGTGAGGCGGCCAGCGTAGGCGGATCCAGTTCATCCGACGTCTCGTCCTGCGCATACGTTTCGACGTAGTTGAAGAACGCGAGTGAGAGTAGCGCCCCAAGTAATGCGAGCAGTATGGGTATCTGAAAGGTGCGCCAGGGCACAGTTCTTGCCTTGTTTTTCATTTCAGCACCGAGAATGGATTCGCTAACTGGCTCTCAAGAGTTGGAACGAGAGGGATTCTCCCATAGCAACTGTTTTCTCTGAAAGCATTGCAAAGAGTTCCGAAAGTTGGCAGCAAATGAATCGGCAATAAAATCGGAGTGAAAGAAACTGTGAGGAGAGACTGGCAAAGGAGATGTGAACGGGACCTTAGTGAAGTCCTGAGGCTCGTTGACGACCGCATGAACAGCGATTTGCGCGAGCGAATCACAACTCATCCGCGCACGCAAGGAAAATCCCAGCAACCTCTGATGTTTTTCGCGGCTATTCCTGGCCAAACGGGAAAAGGGTGTTCTTCGCGCCCCTTCGCGTACCTTCGCGGAAAGGAAGAGTATTCCTTGTGGACGCACGAGGACAAAAGATGCTCCACGCGCCTATTCGCGTGCCTTCAAGGAAAGCAACGGTGTTATTCGCGCCTCTCAGCGTGCCCTCGCGGCTCAACATGCAAATTCACCATCTATAACCGGCCTCTGCTCACATATGATGGGCCTCGCTCTCCAAATACGGCACCGCTCTTGGCAGATTCTCTCTGCCAAACATCATATCCGAATAAACGCCGTCCGGAATGTGCAACGGGTCCGCCAGCCGGCACCGCTCAACAACCTCCCAATTCAGTTCAATACCCAGCCCCGGCGCGTCGCCAAGCGCAATCTCCCCCTCCACCACCTCAAACGGACGCCCCAACAACGCATCCACGAACGGATTGTTCATCCGGTCTATCTCCACCGTCACCCCGTTCGGCATCGCGCCGACAACGTGTGCGTTGGCCTCAATCGCGACCGCATCGCTCCAGCTATGCGTTGCCAACCGCAGGCCGTGCTCCAGCGCCAGCTGTCCCACCTTCCACACTTCGCTGATACCGCCGCAGCGGCACGCGTCCGGCTGCACAATATCGACCGCCCCCGCCCGCATCAACTCTCGGAATCCCTGCAGACAGAACTCGTTCTCGCCCGCAGCCAGCGGCACACCAACCGTCCCGCGCAGTGCAACAAAACTGTCGATATTCTCCGGTGCAAAGGGCTCCTCGTACCAGAGCACGCCCTGCCCCGCCAGAAAATTCCCCATCCGCCGAGCCAACTCCGGGTGATACCGCATCGACGCGTCAACAATAACGTCATTCTCCGCACCGACCGCGGCTCGCACCGCCTCCACAGCCGCCCGGTCGTACTCCTCGCTTCGTGCCAGCCGCATCTTCACCCGGCGGAATCCCGCGTCAATGTATCCGGCCGCCTCCTCCGCAAGCTCCTTCACGTCGTCTTTCCAAAGCAGCCCGCCCGCGTATGCCGGGCAGCGATCGTTCTCCCCGCCCAACAGTGCCCAAATCGGCCTTCCCTCCGCCTGCCCCCGCAGGTCCCATAACGCCGTATCCACGCCTCCAATGGCCGAAAGCGCCGCCCCCTTGCGCCCGTACCAGCGCGTCAGCGCGTACATTTTCTCCCACAGTGCGTCGACTTCGGACGGGTCCTCACCCACCAACACCGATGCCAGCTGCTCCCGCACGATCAGATAGACCAGAGCCGGGTAGGAATATACGGAACCGACACCCACCGCACCGCACTCCGTATATACCAGGATCAGATTCGTCAACCGCGCGTCGCAGATGCCGCCGCCGTACTGAAAGCGGTGCTCCTCCGGATAGCGGTGCAGCAGGTTGATCGCCTCCACTTGCTCAATCCGCACCGTTCTCCCCCGCCTTCTCCTGCATCCACGCCCGCAGCGGCACGTCCTCCGGCTTCGGCGAAGAGTACCCATGCCATCCCGAAGGCGCCGCCCCCAATAGCTGCTGTCTGATCGGGTCGATCCGCCCCATCACATGGTCTACCGTCATATCGTCGCGCGGCCGCAGCCACCTGTAGCTGTAACCATAGAACAGGACCTTGCGTGTCATGTCGGACGTATTCGGGCTCGAAGCATGCCAAATCCGCCGGTCGAAAAACACCGCGTCCCCTGGCTTGGCGCGCACGGCAATGCCGCCCTTGGGCTTCTTCTCCTCATCCACCGGAAGCTTGTTCAGCAGATGACTGCCGGGTATTACATACAGGTTGGCCCGCCCCAGATCAGTCGTGTCCGTCAGGAAAAACGCCACCTTCAGCGAAATCCGCGGCTGCGGGTCCGTCTCCAACTCGTTGTTCAACCGCCCGCTGTCCTTGTGCCAGTTCAGGCCCTGTTGCCCCGGCCCCGATACCGCGTTGGGAGGCGTGATAATCGTGTGCGAATGGTAGAGCTGGATATTCCAGCCCAAAATCCCCCAGACCTTGGGAAACGTCGTCGGATAGTCCAGCAGTTCCAGGAAAACATCATCCTTGCCAATGAAGTCGAAAATATTGATGCCGTCTTGGGGGCCCAAGCCCTCTTCCGCCTTCTGGTCGACGGTCAGACGGTCCACGACCTGTGTCGCCCGTTCCACCAGATCCTGCGGGATGGCGTCTTCGATTTTCATATAGCCATTCTCGGCAAACTCGCGCTCTTCCTCCGGCGTCATCAGGTTCTCAAGCCATGCGTTTCTCATTGCACCTCTCCTCTCGCTTCAGATTGCCAAACTCTGCCTGAATCATAGACCCCCACACCAATTTGTCAAACCCGCCCACCTTCTGCCCTCCAGTCCAAAGGAACTCCCTCCTGAGAGATATCATCAGAGGAAACTGCCTCGAACATAGTGCCGAGAATCACTTTGCCTGCTCAACCACTGATGCCTCGCAACGCTGATCGACTCTGGCCTGGTTTTCTCTCTCCGCACTCCTTTTCCCTCTCTCCTCCCTATTTTGGGCGGTCGGGCCTATTCGCCCCTCCCTTGTGGGGGGGCTCCGCCCCCGCAACGCCCCCGGCCAAAAACCTGCCTCGCCGACTTGGTGTCGATATTGGTGATGTGTGCCCAATCGAAAGTGCTTCGCCAACCCACTTCCCGCCAGTCCCCGTAGGTGCAGGCCTGGTGACCGCCCACCCTCGCCCCAGGACTGGACTGCACTCCTCCGCCAGCCAGTTTTCCCAAAATCCCTTCCACTAACCACTGGCCAACTGTTCAATGTCTTACAAAGGTACATGCAGTTAGACTTGTCACCTTCCCAGAGCTCGCAGACGTTTGTCAGCGCTGCCGCTTGCACGAGCAAAGCGATGGTCCGACCAAGGCTGTACCATCTCGCAAACAAGCCTCGATATGCCAACGCCGTTCTTCGCGTCCCTTGGTGGCCCTTCGTGGATCAATTAGATGTTCTTCGCGCCCCTTCGCGGTTGACAAGAATTACCAAACAAGAATGCAATGTTCCTGCGAGTTCTAAGAACGTCTCTTGACGACGTACGACCCTTTAAGTACAATGCCGCTGCCTCTCGCAACTCTCTGGCTACATAGAACGACGACTAAAGGAGAACCTGTCATGAAAAAACTTGATCAGCGATCCGACGACATCACCCGAAGGCGATTCCTTCAGCTGGGGGCGATCGGCACCGCAGGCATCGTTGCCGCCGCCTGTGCCGCAGGCGGCGGTGAACCGGCCGCTGAAGACATGCCGGCAACGGCTGCCGACACCGAGACAGAGGCGCCTGCTCAGGCTCCGGCTTCTCCGGGCGGCTACAGAGAAGCGCCAATGCTGGCCGAAATGGTCGCCGCCGGCGATCTCCCGCCTATCGATGAACGCCTTCCCGCCAATCCCCTCGTCCTCGAAGGCATGGAAGGCATCGGCAACTATGGCGGCACCATGCGCCGCGGCTTCAAAGGCGTCTCCGACCGCTGGGGACCCACCAAGCTCGCTCGTCAGGGTCTCACCTGGTATACACCAGAACTCTCCCTCCGCCCCAACATCGCTGAGTCCTGGGAAACCAATGACGACGCCACCGTTTGGACCTTCAACCTGCGCCAAGGCATGAAGTGGTCGGACGGTGCTGCCTTTGACACCGACAACTTTGCCTGGTGGCAGGAATACGTCATGCTCAACAAGGACGTCACGCCGGCTATCGGCCGCCACTGGGTGACCGGCGCCGAACGAACGCCGATGACCATGGACTTCCCCGACAAACACACTGTCGTCTTTTCCTTCGCGCACCCGAATCCCATGTTCCTCGACCGCGTCGCCCCGCTGACGCGAGACCTGTTTGCGCCGCATCACTACCTCTCCCAGTTCCATATGGAGACGACCGACGATAAGGAAGCTCTGGAAGCAGCCGTAGAAGAAAGTGGCCTTGATACCTGGGTGGCCCTCTTCTCCGACCGCAACTGGTGGTACCTCAACCCCGATCTGCCCAGCCTCTACTCCTGGACAGCCAGTAATCCCTTGTCCGAGGAGCTCTTTATCATGGGGCGAAATCCCTACTTCTGGCAGGTGGACCCCGAAGGGAACCAGATGCCCTATATCGACACCATCAGGCACCGGCTCTTCGACACCAACGACGTCTTCGACCTGCGCATCATCAACGGCGAGGTCGACTACCAGCAGCGCCACGTCACCGCCGCCAACTTCACCCTGTACAAGGAAAGTGAGGACAGCGGCGGCTATCGGGTACAGCTCGGCGCTGGCGACCAGCACGTCTGCCTCACCCCGAATCAGACGGTCCAGAAACCCAGGTTGCGCGAGTTCTTCCAGACCCGCGACGTGCGCATCGCCATGTCTCTCGCAGTCGACCGCGACAATCTCAATGAACTTGCATTCGAGGGGCTCTACACGCCGCGTCAGTACAGCCCGCTTGAACAGTCACCCCAGTACTATCCCAAACAGGCCTACGCCCACATCGAGTACGATCCGGACCGTGCCAATCAGCTTCTCGATGAAGCAGGCTACGCCGAAAAAGACAGCGACGGATTCCGCGTCTACCCCGACGGCAGCGGCGATACCATCAGCTTCGTCGTCGAAGGAACGGCACAGCCCGGCTCGCCCGATGAGGACGCCATCCAGATCATCATCAAATTCCTGGCAGATGTCGGCATCAAGGCCACCTACAAGGGCATGGCGCGTTCTCTGTACACAGAGCACTGGGCCGCCAACGAGATCGACGCCGCCTTCTGGGGCAGCGGACGCTCACTCCTGCCCCTCGTCGACCCCGCCTTCTTCCTCGGCACCGGCCTCGACCGGCCCTGGGGCGAAGCCTGGGGCCGCTGGCGCCTCGACGCCAACCACGCCGTCGCCGAAGAACCGCCCGAAGGCCACTGGATTCGCACGATGTGGAACATCTGGGACGACATCCTGGTCGAGCCGGACGAGGCCCGGCGCAACGAGCTCTTCACCCAGATCCTTGACGTATGGGCGGAAGAGCTGCCCCAGATAGGCTTCCTGGGCCAGATCCCCAATCCCCTGATCGTGCTCAACGGCCTGCGCGGGCTCGACCCCGAATATGTCTACCCGCTCAGCAACCCGACCTCCCACGGGGGCCTGGTGCAGGTCCATACCTTCTACTGGGACGATCCGGAAAGCCAGAGTTAGGCAGTCAGCCGCCTCTGCGGATCTCGGAATTTAGTGCCGGATACTCCGAACCTGGGCATTCGGCGATGGTTAATCCTGATCCAATCGCGGGGCGTCCTCCCACCACGAGGACGCCCCGCCTAATATGCGCGTGGCCCCCGTGCCGCCCCTCAGAATGTACTACTACAAGCGCAGCGCAATCCGCAGCGCTCATGGATCCAACAGAGGACCGATCCAATGACCTCATACCGCAGATGCCAACCTGAACGCAGCACCTACGTTGACCAGCACACCGGCCGCACCATCGAGCAGCTTACCAGCAGCCCAATGGCCGATGTCCACACCTACTACGACATTTCTCCCTGGTCCCCTGACGGCCGTTACATGGTCTTCTCTGCCGCAAATCCCAACGACGTGACAATCGCCCAACGGGATACTTTCGCCACATTCAGTGGCCAGCTCTATCTGATGGACCTGGACTCCTACGAGCTCCGCCTGCTCGCCGAGAACGCCTTCTATAACACCCATACCGGCGCCTTCCCCGTCTGGCATCCGACAAAATGTGAAGTCTTCTTCTACACCGCGCCCGAGGAAGTCAGCGTCGTCGACGCCGAGTGGTCGCGACTGGGTCAGCACGGCGGTAAAGTCCTCCGCAAAATGAAGGGGGGCATCCGCCAGATCAGCCCTGATGGCAAGCTCTTGAGTTGGACGACAAACGATATCCACACCGATCTGCCCAGGGGCGTCTACACCATGTCCTCCGGCTCAGAGGACGGCGCCGACCTAACGCTCATCGCCCCAACCGAAGCGCTCTACGATCTGACGCCCAACAACGATCTCTTCCACATCGACCAGATGACCGTCGGCAACACAAAGTGGACCCCGGACGCTCAGCATATGCTGGTCGCCATGTGGATCAAGTCCGCACCCGACGACCTCTCTCCCTGGAAGAGCCCTTTCCGCCGCAGCATCTACATCGTCAGCCGCGACGGCAGCGAACGCCGCTGGCTCACCTTCTTCGGCCATCACCACAGCTGGACCGCCAACGGTTCTAAGGTGCTCTATTCGGGCTATCTCACCCACACCGATGAGGGACAGAAGGACGAGCCCCGCCTCCACATGATCGACTTCGACGGAAAAAACAAGGAAGTCGTCATCGACCATCCCTTGGGCGGCCATCCCATCGCCAGCCCTGACGGCAGCAAGATCACCACCTGGGACAGAGAAGGTGTCGTCCTCGTCGATCTCAATAAGCAGAAAGTCGACCATATCGCCGCCTTCGGCCCCCACTGCGATCACAACTCCCATCGCGGCACACATCCCCACTGCCTCTGGAGCCTCGACGGAAGCCGCATCCTGTACAACTCAGCCCAGTCGGGGCGCAGCCACCTATATCGGGTCGAAGCACAATGACGCAAGCGACCCTAAAATTTCGCCTTCAACAATCTGTTGTCAATTGGTGGAGCCCTCGATGAAAATTGAGAAAATCACGCCCTTCCTGGTAGACAGATTCCTCCTCGTGCGCGTCTACACCGACCAGGGCCTCGTCGGCAACGGCGAGGCCGGCCTCTGGGCCCATCATGGCGTTGTCAATCGCGCCATCCTCGAGCTCAGCGACTACTTCGTCGGCAAGGACACCGCACGCATCGAACACCACTACCAGACCGTCAGCCGCGATGCCCACTTCATGGGCGGCGCTCTCAGCGCCGCCCTCAGCGCCATCGACATCGCCCTCTGGGACATCGCCGGCCAGGCCGTCGGCCAGCCTGTGCATCAGCTCCTCGGCGGACGCGTGCGCGACAAGATCAAGGTTTTCGCCAACGTCGGCGGCGCAACCGTCCCCGAATGTGCCGCCAGCGCCCAGCAGCAGGTCTCGGCCGGCTACCTCTCCCTCCGTATGTCCCCCTTCCTGCCCGGCTTCGAGCGCAAAACCCCATCTCAGGTGATCGGTGAGGCCGTCGCCATGGTCGCAGCCGTCCGCGACGCCGTGGGCTTCAATATTGATCTCGGCCTCGAAATCCATCGTAACCTGCGCCCCGAAGAGGCGATCATACTTGCCCGCGAACTGCTGCCCTTCCGCATCCTCTACTACGAGGATCCGCTCGCCCCTGAGAGCCTGGAGCCGATGGAATACATCGCCAAGACAGTACCCCTGCCCATGGCCACCGGCGAACGATTCTACAACATCTACCAGTTCAAAGACCTCATCGACCGCAAAATCGTCAGTCTCATCCGCCCGGACCTCTCCCTCGCCGGCGGCTTCACCCAGGTCAAGAAGATCGCGGCCATCGCCGAGTCCGCCTTCGTCGGCATCTTCCCCCACCTGATGGGCAGCCCCGTCAACATCGCCGCCTTTTGCCAGCTCGACGCTGCCATCCCCAACTACGTGCTCATGGAAAGCCATCCCACCGCCGACGCCTTCAACGAGATCGTCGACCATCCTGTCGAGCGCCAGGGAGGCTATCTCCTCGTCTCTGACCGGCCCGGAATCGGCCTCGCAATCGACGAGAGCAAGCTGGACCGATTTCCTTACCAACCAAAAAAGATCCTCGGCAACTTCCACGCCGACGGCTCTGTGGCCCACTAGCCCCGCCGTCAGGAGCCAGCCTTATGACCACGACGCGTACCGGCGGCGAAGCGCTAGTCCACGCCCTCCTCTCACACGGCATCGACACCATTTTCGGTCTCCCCGGCGTACAGAACGATTACTTCTACGCAGCCGTCTACGACGCCCGCGACCGTATGCGCGTCATCCACACCCGCCACGAGCAGGGCGCAGCCTACATGGCCCTCGGCTACGCCCTGGCCTCCGGCAGGACCGGTGTATTCGTGGTCGTACCCGGCCCCGGCTTCCTCAACGCCACCGCCGCACTCTCAACCGCCTACGCCACCAACGCCCCCGTCCTCTGCCTGACCGGCCAACTTCATAGCGACCACATCGGCCGCGGTTACGGCATGTTGCACGAAATCCCCGACCAGCTCGGCATCCTGCGTTCTCTCACCAAGTGGGCCCGCCGCGCCGACCGTCCTGCGGACCTCCCCCGCCTCCTGGCCGCCGCGCTCAGCGCCATGCGCTCCCATCGCCCGCGGCCCGTCGGCCTCGAAGTTCCCCTGAACGTCCTCTCCCGCGAAGCCGAATTCGACGACGAGTCCCTACCCGTCACGCGCAGTCGACCTGAACTGGATCCCCGCGCCGTGGAAAGTGCCGCCAACCTCTTGAGCGAGGCACAAAGTCCCGCGATATTTATTGGCGGTGGCGCAGTTGACGCCGGTGAGGAGATCGGCAGGCTGGCCGAGGAGCTCCAGGCGCCGGTCATCGCCAGCGCATCCGGGCGGGGCATCCTGTCCAACCGCAATCCATTCAGCCACTCGTACGGACCGGGCCGCCGCATCTGGGAACAGGCCGATGTGGTCATCGCCATCGGGACGCGCCTTTCCACGCCCATGATGCGTTGGGGCAAACCGGCCAATCTGCGCATCGTTCACCTGGACATCGACCCGGAAGAGCACGACCGCCACGAGTCGCCCCAAGTGTCACTGGTAGCCGACAGCCGCGAGGCGTTGCAGGCTCTCCTTCCTGCCCTGGCAGACCGCGAAAGCGACCGGCCCTCCCGTCGCCTTGAAATGCTGGCCTTGCACGACGAGATGGACGCAATCTATGAGTCAGTTCAACCGCAAATGGGGTTTGTCCGCGCCATCCGTGAAGCCCTGCCTGATGACGGTATCTGTGTGGAGGATATAACCCAGATCGGCTATGTCAGCCGCGAGGCGATGCCGGTCTACCAACCGCGAACCTACCTCACCTCTAACTATCAGGTCACCTTGGGCTGGAGTTTTCCCGCCGCGCTTGGCGCCAAAGTGGCCGCCCCCCACCTGCCCGTCCTCTGCATCACCGGCGATGGCGGATTCCTGTTCGCCGCAACCGAACTGGCGACCGCGGTCCAACACGGAATAAACACGGTAACGGTGGTCTTCAATGACCAGGCCTACGGAAACGTACTCCGTATGCAGAAACAGCAGTACGGCGGACGCGTCGTCGCCAGCGAGCTGCACAATCCCGATTTCGTCACCTTCGCCGAGTCCTTCGGCGCCCTTGGTCTCCGCGTGCATTCCCCTGCCGAACTTCGCGAGGCCTTGGATAGTGCTTTCGCCGCCAATGCCCCGGTCCTGATTGAGGTACCCGTTGGAGAGATGCCTGCGCCCTGGGAGAAAATGTCCGCCCCCAGCGCACGTGGCAAACGGGACTGATCCTTGCCGGCCGCCATCCGCCGCGCTGGGCCGGCAACTATCCTGCAGTCAGCCTCCCTACAAATTCCCCGTGTTCAGGCGAAGCGATGCCCTCTTCCACTAGTTCAATTAATTCCGCCACCCTACCTTCCCAAAACCAGTCCGCCCGGAACCGGAAACCCGGCAATACCTGGCTTCGCAGAACACCGTCCTCGTCCGGTCTGATGAGTTCGTACACACCGTCCGCCAGCCGGAAAAGACGTACTTCACGCTCATACGCCAGGATTACAAGATACTCTCCTACACCACTGCGCCGGTATAGCTCCAACTTGCTGTGCAGGTCGTATGCGGCGCTGCTTGCCGCCACCTCCACGACAAATTCAGGCGGTCCAACATACAGGCCCTCTTCAGTTCTTTCAACGCTACCACTCCCAGGCACATCAAATCGCACGCAAAGATCAGGCTGAATCTCATTCTGATCATCGAGAATTACCGACTGATTGTCTGCCACGCGCAAGCCAGGTGTATGGGCGCGGTAAAATCCAAGCAGCGTACTGAAATCTGCGTGATATTCGCTGTGTTGGGCGTAAACGGGGGAACCCACAATCACCACTCCTTCGACGAGCTCTGCCTTCTTGATCTCTGGGTACAAAGAATAACGGCGATGAAACTCGGCGCGGCTGAGCCGGTCGCCGCTCTCCAGCGGCGGCCTCCCCCTCGGCGAGGACTCTCCTGTTGCTGGCTTCGCTGGAGCTTGTGCAACCACAACGACCTCCCTTGCCACTCTCCGACTGCTCCATAACTAGCACACAATATCACGCGCACAAATTCAATCTACGCGATTCTAGCATATCGCTTGCCTAGGTGCGACCGTCCCCTGCCCCTGCGCGCATCCCAAAATTGGCGAAAGATCTTCTACACCTCTGGCAGCAAAGAAGTCATGCCCTTTCCCCGTCCACCTCTGAGACAGGGGCAGCGCCGTCTCTAACCCCTGGCCCCTCAGCCCTAACTCCTGCGGTTACGCCTTCGGCCCTCCGTTGTGCGGAGCGATCCCCACTAAGTGCCTCCCTCCAACAACACCACATTGGCGCCGCATTGCGATCTCGTCTCCGTACCGCCGATCGCTCACCCACCTCGCGGCGCCCCCAACCGTAGGGGTACCCCTTGTGGGTGCCCTCGTGGACGAACGAAATGACCGGACCCCACACTCCAGGCCAAACTTGCGAAATCGACTCCCGGAATCCGCGCCGCCCAGGCAATAAATCAAAACACCGACAGGCGCGAAAGCATGCCCCCGTCACGCCGGGGAATTCGGAAACTGTGTTCTCGTTCTCGGGGATGAAAACTAACTTCTCTGCGAAGTTTCCTGCGGAGGACGGAACGCCGCGTCGCTATCCGCAATTTCAAACGCGGCCGACGCAGACGAGGCGACCGCTCTATGCCTGGAATTGGCCCGCCCGCCTGTCGTTGTACTCTCCTGTTCGATCTGGTTCGCCCCGCAGTTCACGCAAATGTCCCACTCGTGCCGCATCGCCTTCCCGCAATTCGAGCAGGCATAGCGCAGCTGGCTGTGGCAGTTGGAGCAGAAGTTCCAGGTGTCCTGAACAGGCAGACCGCAATGGTAGCAGGAAAGCGTCGACTCCAACTCCCTGAGAAGAGATTCCTCTTCAAGTGCGCGGTCGAATACATCTGCAAGAGTCTCTCTGGGGCGCACCATCATGTAGAGTACGAGCCCGACCAACGGAAATACCAGTACCAGAAGACTGGCAAGTGCAATCGCGAGCCAGTCCCGAGTCCGGCTGCGAATGTCGTTGAATGTCCATATCCCCATCGCGATCCAAAAGGCAAAGATGAACGCGCCCAAAAGAGCCACGAATATCCCGATGAGGGTTGCTATGGTGTTGGACAGTTCAGCCAGCATTCAGTTCTCCAGTCGTTATGCGGGGAAAAACAAGCTCGCTATCACCATAATGGGCGCCAAAATGGGAGCTTCCAGAAAAACCTACATTCGACGATTATAGCCCACCCAAACCGTTTATTCAAAAGAAAGAGGGATATCGGCCAGAGCATGAATCTGACCCTTACATTTCGCCCGAGGAATCTTGGGCCCGCCGCCGGCCTCCCGCTGCGTCAACAGGTCTCCCAAACCAATGCGGACTGTTGAGGCTTCAATGAAAGCGCACACAACGACCCTTCTCGAAACGATGCATCACCGAAACCGGTTCCAGGCCCCTGCGACTTTCTCAGTAATGCTCGCTTCACACTATCAGGTTTACAACCAGGCCAATCGGAGGAAATCTGACTCTGTTGTGATACATTTGGTATTGTATTATACTTGAGAGGGACCTTCCTTTGCAGCAGGTTTCGCAGGGAGGACCGGCCGAAAGAGGCATCTAATGCGTCTGCGGGGGGCGTCGCCTCTCTTGGCCGAAATCTTTCTTCCGTCCAGTTGACTACTGGCAACTCAAGTGTGTTACTTTCTCACGATTCACCAAAAGGAGCGTTGTATGAAAAGCATGAGGAAATTGAACAAAGCCGGAATGATCCTGTCGATGGTGATCGGCATGATCATCGCGGCCTGCATGAGCCCCGCAGCAGGCCCCGAAGTCGTCGAGTCCGACGAGGCGGCAGCGCCGGCAATGCAGGAAGTGCAGTCTACGCTTAGCATCGTCCAGGAACGCGGCAAGCTGGTCTGCATCGGCAACGCCCAGCTTCCAGGCTTCGGCTTCCTCGATTCCGAGGGCAACTTCTCCGGCTTTGACGTCGACTACTGCCGCGCCATCGCTGCAGCCATCTTCGGCGACGCCAATGCGCTGGAAGTACGGCCTGCCACCGCCAAAGAACGCTTTACTATCCTCTCCAGCGGCGAGGGCGATGTCATCATCCGCAACACCACGTGGACGATGTCTCGCGATACCGATCTGGGCATGAACTTCGGCCCCACAACCTTCTACGATGGCCAGGGTCTCATGGTTCGCAAGGAAAGCGGCGTTGCAACACTGCAGGACCTGCAGGGCGCTTCCGTCTGCGTCGTGACCGGTACGACCACCGAGCTTAACCTCGCCGACCAGTTCGCCGCGGCAGGGGTTGACTACGAAGCCGTCGTCTACGAAGACTTTGACCAGTCCTTCACCGCCTACGACGAAGGCCGCTGCGACGCCGTCACCACCGACAAGTCCAGCCTCGTCTCACGCCAGACCACGCTCACAGTCCCCGGGGATCACGTTATCATCAACGTGACACTCTCCAAGGAGCCTCTGGGTCCGGCCGTCCGCCATGGCGATGACCAGTGGTTCGACATCGTAAACTGGGTCGTCTACTCCACCATGCTGGCTGAAGAACACGGCATCACCTCCCAGAACGTCGACAGCTTCATGGACAGCAACGACCCCAACATTCGCAAACTGCTCGGCCTGGAAGGTGACTTCTGCGCCAAGATCGGTCTCTCCAACTCCGGCTGCTTCGTGGATGTGATCAAGCAACTCGGCAACTACGCCGAAATCTATGATCGCAATCTCGGCCCGGACACGGTCTTTGACCTGCCCCGCGGTCTGAATAGCCTCTACACCGACGGCGGCATCCTGTACGCGCCCCCGATCCGCTAATTCACTTGCAATGCCATGTGGCCAGTCTCTAGGCTGGCCGCATGGCTGCAATGACCCCTGAGATAGCCTATGCAGGAGATCCACGCCAGTCAGGTTCGCCCGCCCTTCTACCGCGATGAACGCGTGCTCGGCATCTTTAGTCAACTCCTTGTTGTCTTGATCGTCGTTGGGATGGGACTCTTCTTCTACAGCAACATGATCACCGGGCTGCGCGAAAAGCACAACGTCGCCATCAGCTTCAGCTTCCTCGGCCAGGCCGCCGGCTTCGATATTGGCGAAAGCCTGATCGAATACTCACGCGAAAGGACCTACCTCAGGGCGTTCGTTGTTGGTCTCTTAAATACCTTTCAGGTCGCCTTCCTCGGCATTATATTTGCCACCGCTCTCGGAATCGTCATCGGCGTCATGCGCCTTTCCACCAACTTTCTCGTCAGCCGCATTGCCGCCTTCTACATCGATATCTTTCGCAACATCCCTCTGCTTGTCCTGCTTATCTTCTGGGCGCAGGCCGTCTTCTTCAAGCTGCCGCGCGTCGCCGAAGCCATCATCCTGCCCGGCCCCATATTCCTCAGCAACCGCGGCGTCGCCATCCCTTGGGGAATCCCAACCGACTCTTGGAACTCTTATCTGATAGTCTTGGGCATTGGCGTCATTCTCGGCGCCGCCGTCGCCTGGTTCCTGCGCGAACAGGGCAAACGCACTGGCCGAATGCCTCTCATCACCCTCTGGTTCCTCGTGACGGTCGCCGCAGTCGGCCTCGTCGGGTGGGTCATCCTGCCCCAGCCAATGACGCTCGACCAGCCCTTTTTGGAAGGATTCAACACCCAGGGGGGGAAGATTCTCAGCCAGCAGTTCATGGCGCTGCTCTCCGGACTCATCATCTATACCGCGGCCTTTATCGCCGAAGTCGTGCGCGCTGGAATCCAGTCCGTCTCCAAGGGCCAGCGCGAAGCCGCTACTTCCCTGGGCCTCAACCCGGCACAGACCCTGCGCCTTATTATTTTCCCCCAGGCATTGCGCGTCATCATCCCGCCGCTCACCAGCCAGTACCTGAACCTGACAAAAAACTCCTCCCTGGCCATCGCAATCGGCTATCCCGATCTGTTCGCCGTCGCCGGCAATACCATCCTGAACCAGACCGGCCGCGAGATTGAAATGTTTACCTTGATCATGGGCACCTACCTGTCTCTGAGCCTGCTGACATCCCTGCTCATGAACATCTACAACCGCCGCATCCGTCTCGTCGAACGCTAGAGGCGCCATTCCAAAGTCACTCACCGAACCCGCAATCAGGGACCCGCAACGCAATTTGCAAGGAACGACCGACAGATGACCACCGCGGCTGGCACCCCATCGGACCGCTCAGTCCTTCCAGTGACCGAACGTTACACCCTCCTCGGTTGGGTGCGGCGCAACCTCTTCAGCGACCTGTTCAACTCGCTCCTTACGATTGTCGCCCTGGCCTTCATTGTTTTCGTTGCTCGCCTCCTCTTGCGCTGGGCTTTCGTTTCCGCTGAATGGGCCGTCATTCCCGCCAACTTCAATCTCATCATGCGCGGCCAGTACCCGGCCGTCGAAGCCTGGCGCCTCTGGCTCGTCATCTATCTGCTCGGCACCGTCGTCGGCGTCTCGTGGAAGCTTATCAGCGGCCAGTTCAGCGGCGCCGCCCGCGTTCTAATTGCCATTCCCTTTGCTCTCATGTTCGTCCCATTCTTCTCGATGGGGACCCGGCTTTACCTGCTCATCACCGTCGTCGCCGCGAGCACCGGATACCTCGTCGCGGGCTTCCTGCCGATTCAACGCCGCGGCCGCGCCGTAGCCTACCTTATCCTCGCCTATCTCATCGTCATGCTCATCCTCTTGCGCGGCGTTGGTGCTGAGGAAGGCCCCATGCCCCCGGTCCAACCCATACTCTGGGGCGGCCTTCTCCTCTCTCTTCTGCTCGCCTTCTTCGGCATTACCCTCTCATTCCCCCTCGGCGTCCTGCTTGCGCTCGGCCGCCAGTCGAAGCTGCCCGCCATTCGTGTCATCAGCGTGGTCTACATCGAATTCATCCGCGGCGTCCCGCTCATCAGCCTGCTCTTCATGGGCCAGGTCATGCTCCAGCTGTTCCTGCCCGACGGCTTTCCGCTCGTCGACCGTGTCCTGCGCGCCCTCGTCGCCATCACCCTCTTCTCTGCCGCATATACCGCCGAAAACGTGCGCGGCGGCCTGCAGTCGATCTCTCGCGGCCAGTATGAGGCTGCCCAGGCCCTCGGCCTTAGCACCTTCCAGTCCACCTTGCACATCATCCTGCCCCAGGCGCTGCGCGCCGTCATCCCCGTTCTCGTGGGGCAGTTCATCAGCCTGTTCAAAGACACAACCCTTGTCGCGCTCGTCGGTATCTTCGACCTGCTCGGCATAGCCCGTACAATCATTGCCAATCCCGACTGGCTCGGTACGCATCCAGAGGTCTATGCATTCGTCGCCGTCCTTTTTTGGATCTTCAGCTACAGCATGTCATACGCCAGTCGCCGTATCGAGCAGCGGCTGGGCGTCGGCGAACGCTAGCGCAGAGACCAGGAAACCAGTTTTCTCTAACCTCTTAGCAATACGCAATACTCGATACGCAGTACGAATTACGAGGTGCCCACCATGTCCGAAAATGACGCAGTCGAGGAAATTATCATCTGCCAGGACGTCTGCAAATGGTTCGGCGACTTCCAGGCGCTCAAGAACTGCAGTCTGCGCGTCCAGGCCCAGGAAGTGGTCGTAATAATCGGGCCCTCGGGCTCCGGCAAATCCACCTTCATTCGCTGCATCAACCGTCTTGAAGAGCATCAGGCCGGCGACATCATCGTTGACGGCATCCCCCTCACCCGCGACGTCCGCAACATCGAGCAGATCCGCTCCGAGGCCGGCATGGTCTTCCAGCAGTTCAACCTCTTTCCCCATCTGACCGTGATGGAAAACATCACCTTGGCCCCCATCCAGGTCCGAAAGATGAAAAAGGAAGAGGCCCAGGAGACCGCAATGGGCCTGCTCAATCGCGTCGGCATCCCCGAACAGGCCGACAAGTATCCCGGTCAGCTCTCCGGCGGCCAGCAGCAGCGCGTTGCTATCGCCCGGTCGCTCGCCATGTCCCCGAAGATCATGCTCTTCGACGAACCCACGTCGGCTCTCGACCCCGAAATGATCAAGGAAGTGCTCGACGTAATGCAGGAGCTGGCCGAAACCGGCATGACCATGCTCGTCGTTACCCACGAAATGGGATTCGCCCGCGAGGTCGCCGACCGCATCGTCTTCATGGATGCCGGTGAAATCATGGAAGTCGGCACGCCCGAACACTTTTTCACCAACGCCCAGCACGAACGCACCAAACTTTTCCTCAGCCAGATCCTTTGAGACCAGCGCAGTACCAAATGCAGCCGTTTGGTTGATGGCAGTGCAGTCCTCGCCCAGTACAGGTGAGGAGGGAAAAGAGTTCCCTTCAAGAGAGTATTGAGCCGTAAGATATGATGTAGTCTCTCTAAGTCGAAGGAATAGACTGAGAGTATCTGAGCAGATGAATGGCCTGATGAAGACTTGAATGTTCGGCGGCGACGACTGATGCGGCGCTGGCGGTTTCCAACCTGAGATTGCGGCGCCCAGAATGGCGTTCCGGAGCAGGCGAATAACTCAGGCAGCCGGGAATGGATCGGATGGGGTGTTGGTTTCCAGTCCAACAGGCTATTACAAGCGCATAGCCGGGCAGCGGCTCCCCTATTTCACACTTGAGAAGCGCAAAGATCGGGAATGAGGATGAAAAAGACAAGATTGGTATTGCTGATAGTGGTTGCCCTTCTCGGCATAACTGTGCCGCTTTACGCGCAGGAAGCCGGCGTGACTCTCGAGGATTTGGCCGCCAGAGTTGAAGCCATGGTGGAGCTGGTCTCTTCCATGTCCGACCGCCTGGCCACCTACGAAGACCGGCTTTCAGCCTTGGAAGCTACTGATACACCGACGGTGACACCTACTGCATTGCCCACGCCGCTACCCACGCCGACGCCGACTGCAACCTCCGCGTCTCCGACGGTCAGCATTTCACGCGTCATGAACGTTCGCGCAGGTCCAGGCACAATCTACCCCATCCTGGGACAGGCCTCGCCCGGAGAACAATTCCCCATTTCCGGTAAGAATCCCGCCGGTGGCTGGTGGCAAATCATTTACCGCGGTCAGTATGCCTGGGTCTACAGCCCCTTGGTGACGGCAACCTATCCGGAGCTCGTGCAAGTGGCGCCGGTCATTCCCACGCCGCCTCCGACCCCGGTCCCAACGGCTACACCGATTCCGCCTACACCGGTCCCGCCTACCCCCGTTCCGCAACCTGTGACCGACCCGTGCGCAGGCATAGGCGGCGACGGCTGCAAGTTCAGGTTGCGAAACACGGATCTCCGACACAACGGCGGCGGCGAACTGAAACTCTACGTCGGCTTCGTCCATGAAGGCCGCGGCGACGAAATTCAGGGCATTGGCGGCAACTACTACGTCGAATTGCACAAGGATGGCGCCCACGTTGCCGCCGTGAACAACTCCACGCGCGGTGGAAATTCAACCCACCAGGGGCCACAGGGAAACAAGTACAACTATCTGAAAGCAGTCCCGCTAAGCCAGGTCCCGGGCGGCAACGTGGCCGGCAACTACATGATCTTCGTCAGAGACGGTAACGGCGAACGTGACAGCCAGAACTACCACTTTTCTGTGTCTGGAGGCAATGGCGAAGTATGGTTGATCTTCGCCCAGAACAATTAGGTTTGACCAGCGGCGGGGATTTCGGCTGTGATTCAGGGACGGAAACGATGCTCTGCCAGTTTGCAGTATAAGCAGAAAGCGCGCCGAACATCTCCGCCGCTTCCGTTCTCGTCACTCACAAGAGACGTCCGGCATTGACGTCTCGCCGACTAATTTGAGTTGCACAGTCCGGTAGGAGTCCAACGGCCTTGACCACGGAAACAACCCCGACGACCGCCCCCGAACTGGAAGTCACCCGCTGGTTTAATACGGAGACGAGCCCATCGTTGGCCGGTCTCCGCGGCGAGGTCGTTGTGATCGAGGCCTTCCAAATGCTCTGCCCAGGCTGCGTCTCCCACGGGATCCCGCAGGCCCAGCGCATCCAGCAGAACTTCGGCGACGATGTCGCCTTGTTCGGGCTCCACACCGTCTTCGAACACCACGAAGCCATGACGCCCGTCTCGCTGGAGGCCTTTCTTCACGAATACAAAATCACATTTCCTGTCGGAGTGGACGCCCACACGCCTGGCGAATCCACGCCCGTCACCATGGGCCGCTACCGCCTGCGCGGCACCCCCAGCCTGGTCGTCATCGACCGCGGCGGACGCCTCCGCGTCAACGCCTTCGGCCACGTCGAAGATCTCCCCCTCGGCGCCGCCCTCGCCCGACTCATCGACCAGCCCCGTCCCAAAGCGAATCCGTAGGGGCAGGCCTTGTGCCTGCCCTCGCGTCGCAAGTTCCACGCCCACTCCCCTCCTGACCCCTCTCGCCCCAAAACCGGTTTCACTCGTCCCTACCCCTTAATCTCCCGGCAGCCTCTTCTGTTGTATAATGCCCTCACCTCAACTGTGACGGGGGAAACGCCATGACTGTAACAACCGAGAAGCTGCTCACCGCCGAAGACCTGCACCACCTTAGCAGCCAGGATGTGCGCGGTGAACTGCTTAGAGGAGTGCTTTGCGAGACGATGCCAGCGGGAGTAAGACACGGAAAGACCGTGATTAAATTGTCATTTCGATTGGAAGCTTTTGTCGAACCCCGGCAAATGGGAACAATCCTTGCCTCCGACGTAGGATTCCTCCTCGAAAAAGAACCCGACACCGTCAGAGAACCCGACGTCGCCTTCATCTCCGCCAGAAGACTGCCACTCGACCAGGATGTCCCCGGATTCTTCGATGGCCCCCCTGATCTGGCAGTCGAAATCGCCTCCCCAAGCGACAGCCCTCGACAACTCTTCGACAAAGCCCGCATGTGGATCAGCTTCGGCGTTCCCCTCGTCTGGACTGTCGATCCCGAAGCGCGCACCATCGACGTACACCAACCCAACCAACCCCTGATCAGGCTCTCTACAGACGACACGCTTGACGGCGGCCAGGTTCTGCCCGGATTCACCTGCACAGTAGGCGATCTTTTTTGAACCTAAAGGAATGAAAAGCAACCGCTCCAAAAGGAACCCGAAAGTGGCCCCTCCAGAACTCTTCCAAACGCCAGCCACAGAACTAACCGCCGCCATCCGCGCCAAACAGCTCTCGCCCGTCGAGCTGACCGAAGCCTTCCTCGCCCGCATCGAGGAAGTCAACCCTGCCATCAACGCCTTCCTCTCCGTTGACGCCGACCTCGCCCTCGACGCCGCCCGCGCCGCTGAAACCAGCGTCATGCAAGGAGACGAACTCGGCCCCCTTCACGGCCTTCCCGTCCCCATAAAAGACCTCGAACCCAGCGCCGGCCTCCGCCACACCAGTGGCACCATCCTCCAGAAGGACCAGATTGCCGGCTTCGACGGCATCATCACCGGCCGCGTCAAGGCCGCCGGCGGCATCATCATCGGCAAGACCAACACGCCCCACCTCGGCCACAAGGACATGTGCGACAATCTGCTCGGCGAGCCGGGCCGCAACCCCTGGAACACCGCCCGCACGCCCGGCGGCTCCAGCGGTGGCGCAGCCGCAGCCGTCGCCGCCGGCCTCTGCCCGCTTGCCCACGGCTCCGACGGCGCCGGCTCAATCCGCATCCCCGCCGCCCTATGCGGCGTTTTCGGCCACAAGCCCTCGTTTGGCCGCCTGCCCTACTGGCCCAACCTCGACATCTGGTCAGCCCGCTCCCACAACGGTCCCATCTCCCGAACCGTCGCCGATGCCGCCCTCTTCACCCTTGCCATCGCCGGCCCTGACACCCGCGATCCCACCGCCATCGCCAGTCCCCCGGACGACTACCTCGCCGCCGTAACTGACCCCCTGCCCGCATTGCAGGGCCTGCGTGTCGCCTGGAGCGAAGACTTCGGCTACGCCGCAGTCGACCCCGACGTGCGCCGCCTAGCCGGCGAGGCCGCTCAGCTATTTTCCCAACTTGGCTGCAACGTCGAGGCCGTCGATCCCGGTTGGGAAAACCCACGTCCCGGCGCCGAGGTCTGTTGGTTCGCCTCCATGGCCGCCCGCGTCGGCCAGTCCTACGACGAGAATCCGCAGGCCTTCGAGCCGAGCCTGGTCGAAATGATCCAGCGGGGCCGCCGGTACTCCGCAGAAGAACTGGGACGCGCTGAAATGTCCCGCACAGTCTTCTATCACCAGGCCCGCGAATTCTTCGAGGAGTACGACCTCCTGCTCACACCCCAGATGCCGCTCACAGCCTGGGGCGTCAACGACTGGCCCGCCGAAATCGACGGCTCGCCCACCCCATCAATCTTCGACCGCTTACCATTCACCTACCCCTTTAACCTCACCGGCCAGCCCGCTGCCAGCGTCCCTTGCGGCTTTGCCTCCGATGGCCTGCCCGTCGCCCTCCAGATTGTGGGCAGGTATCACGCCGACACGCTAGTCCTCCAGGCCGCTGCCGCATTCGAAAAATCTGCGCCTTGGACTTCCGCTTGGCCTGAAGTATCATAGCCTCCGTAGGTCCAATGGCTGGACACTACACCCAGTGCAATCCCGACATCTGTAGATTGCACAACTAAAACTACATAGCCCCTAGGGCCCCTTTAAGACAAGGACGTCTTAATCATGTTTAACTGGCAACGACGCCAAAACCACTCGCGCTCCCCCCAGGCCGGCACGAAACTCGTGCGCGTCGGCTGCGTAAATTACCTGAACGCCCGCCCCCTCTGGCACGGTCTCGGCAAACACCCCGACCTCTTCTCACTCAAGTATGCAGTGCCCTCTAGAGTCTCCTCCTGGCTGCACAGCGGTGAAGTCGACCTCGCGCTCGTCTCGTCCATCGAATATGGACCCCGTTACCGCGTTGTGCCTGGGGCCGCCGTCACCTCGATTGGACCGGTCGCCTCCGTCGCCGCGTACTCCCGCAAGCCGCTGACAAGAGCCAGGTCCGTCGCACTCGACTCAAGTTCCCGAACCTCCGCCGCCCTCATGCGCATCCTCTGCGCCGAGTGGTTCGACATCGAGCCGGAGTTCGTGACCATGGATCCAAACTTGCCCGCCATGCTCCAGCGTTGCGACGCCGCCCTCTTCATTGGCGACCGCGCACTCTTCGTCGACCACGTCGGCATGGGCCTGCGCAAACATGACCTGTGCGAAGAATGGCGAGGCATGACCCGCCTCCCCTTCGTTTTCGCCTTCTGGACCGGCCGGCCCGACGCCCTGACCCCTGCCCACCTACAGGCCGTGCGCGACTCACGCCGGGCCGGCGTCACCGCCCTCGACGACATCGCCTGCGCCCACTATCCCCACAACGAGTCCCTCGCCGCCACCGGCCGCGCCTATCTGCACAAAAACATCCAATACCGCTTCGACGTCGACTGTTTCGCCAGCCTGCAGAGATTCTATACTTCCGCCTCCAAGCTGGGTATCATCCGAGAAGCCAAGCCCGTGCTCTTCTACGACTCCTGATCACAGGTACAGACCTGCGACAGGCCTTCCGCACAGTCTGAATGGTATGCATGGCCCCAAGCCCTTCACACGGCCAGTTGCTAAAGTTTTTCATAGCCGCCTTCCAATCTTCAGGCCTTCACAGAATTCCTGAAGACCCCTTGATGCAGAGAATTCCCGTTCCGGAGGCGGCTGCCCCTTCCCTTCAACCGAATCCACTTAACCGAAGAAGTCGCCAAATCTGGTGTCGACGCCACCGCGCGCGCCGCGGGCTTCCAATGCAATCGCACACCCAAGTCTATTCCTGCGATGAATGGAAGTCTTTCGCCTGCTTACGCCGCAGCCCCTGGCTACCTCATTCACCGATGCAGGTCCGCAAATGTCTGTCTCAAGCCCCTCTTTTTTGCCGTTTTGACATGCTACAATCCCAACATATACTGTTTGCAAGCTTACTCCGGTGACCCACCAATAGGGTGGACGATGGCAACCCCGCTCAACGCACCACTCTCAGACCGTTCCGACGCACGTCGCCTTCGGCAGCGCGCGCAGCTCATTCGCTCTTTGGAGCGCTCCGCTATCCATCTCGTCCTCTTGATCGGTACCGTTACGATGCTGTTACCCCTCTTTTGGATGATTTCTACCTCTCTCAAGCCGGAGTGGGAGGTCTTCCTCATCCCGCCCAAGTGGATCCCCAGCGAGTTCCAGTGGGTCCATTACCGCCAGGCCTTCTTCGACTACTTCAGCTTTCCCCGCTACGGCGCAAACACGATGATCATCACGTTGGGCGTCCTCGCTGGCCGGCTATTGAGCGCTTCGCTGGTCGCGTTCGGGTTTGCTCGTATACGTTTCTTTGGCCGCGATGCCATCTTCATTCTCGTCCTGAGCACAATGATGGTGCCCGGCCAGGTGACTATCATCCCGCTCTACATCCTCTTCCGCGATCTTGAATGGCTGAACACCTACCTGCCTCTGATCGTGCCCGCCTGGTTCGGCGGAGGCGCTTTCTTTATCTTCCTGCTGCGCCAGTTTATCCTGACCATCAACCCGGAACTTGACGATGCCGCCCGCATAGATGGCTGTGGCTGGCTAGGAATCTATCTGCGCATCGCTCTGCCCCTCATCAAGCCGGCTCTGGCCGCGGTCGCAATCTTCTCTTTCCTTGGAACTTGGAACGACTTCTTCGGTCCGCTCATCTTCCTGCGCAGCCGCGACATGCTGACGCTGGCTGTAGGCCTTCACTTTATGGCCACCGCGGCCTCTTCCTCGGTGCGCCCTAACATGCCCCACTTGATGGCCGGCTCCACAATGTTACTGCTTCCTCCGCTGTTGGTATTCTTCTTCGCCCAACGTTACTTCATACAGGGGGTCACCTTTTCTGGAATCAAAGGCTAGAGTCAGTCTCATTTGGCACCTTTGCCAACCGGCAATAGTTCGCAGCATGAAGAGCATTCGCGATTCATTCTCAAGAAGGAGGAGTTAGTCATGTCGAACGAGAGATTTAGCCGCAGACAGTTCCTGCGCGGTGCTGCCGTAGTCGGAGCCTCGGTCCCGTTCCTGCAAGCTTGCGGAGGGCCGTCGCCCGATTCGGATAGCGCTGACGCCGGCGCGGATGATGCTGCCCCCAGCATGGAGAAGACCTCCGTCCGCTATGCACAGGTGATCGGTCCGCTCGACAAACAGGTCGATATGTTTAACGAGCAGAGCGACACAGTTCACGTGGAATTTGAACTCGTCCCCTGGGGCGAACACGCCGATAAACTGCTGATCGATGTCGCCGCCGGCACTGCCCCCGACCTTTGGTTCATCGGCGGCCCCTGGTGGATTCAGATCAAGCGCAAAAAGGTCGCCCTCCCAATCACCGAATTCCTCGCCAACGATCCCGACGTTGTGATGGACGACTTTGAGTTTCCCGCCGACAGCGACTGGGGCACAGTCGACGGCGAAATCTATGGCCTCCCCACAAACTCGGTGATCCTGCGCGGGCTTGCCTACAGCGAGGACCGTTTCGAAGAGGCCGGTCTCGACCTGCCCAACGAAGATTGGACTCTGGCCGACGTGGCCGAAGCGGGTCCGAAACTGAACCGCGGCGACGATTCCTTCGCAATCACCTCGCCGCTCCTGGCCGCTGACCTCTATCTCACCACAATCTGGCAAAACGGCGGCCAAATCATCAACGAAGACGAATCCAAGTGCCTGCTCGACCAGCCGGAGGCTGTCGAAGCCATAGATCAACTTGTGGCCTGGCGAGAGTTCAGTATGAAGCCTGGCGCAGATCAGGCCTTGGGAGAGTTCCCCACCGCCGGCGGCAAGATCGCTATGTGGCCAATGGTCCTTGCCGACTGGGACACCTGGCTCAAACGTACCGCCAACGACACCACCAACCAGTGGATGACCTTTTGGCCGTCCACCACCAATCCGCCCGCTGTCGATGTCTATGCCGGCAGCGTACACATGGAAGCGATTTGGTCTCAATCCGAAAAGATAGACGCCGCCTGGGAGTTCTTTATCTGGCGCGCGATCAACCAGGATTCACTCGACTACCAGATTACGCTCTTCCCAATCAACTATCGTATGGAGGCGACCGTCAAGAGCGCCATCACCAACGAACGTCAGGCGGATTTCCTCACGCTTCACCTGCCAATTACTGGACTCTCAACAGGAGAGTACTGGGGCCCCAGCACGACGGAAATCTTGAACGCATTCCGCTCGGAATATGAACTTGCAATCCTGGGCGAGAAGACGACCCAGGAAGCAATGGACGCAGCGACCAAGGCGATTGACGTGATTCTGGAAGACGTCTAACTGTCTGACGAGTATGGTCCAGGGGATTGGCGCCCGCGAACTGTGGGCACCAGTCCCCGGCAACACACCATCGCACTACCTGTTGAGTCTTCGCAATGGCAACAGCAGTCAGCCAGGCTTCGTCCCCACTTCGCAGAACGCGCCTGTCGCGCACTGCGCTGTTTGAAAACGTAGCCGGCTATCTCTTCATCAGTCCCTGGATTATCGGATTCCTGGCCTTCGAATTCGGCCCGCTGATCGCGGCTGGATACCTGGGCCTGACCAGGTACGACATCCTCACACCACCTAATTTTGTCGGCCTTGCCAACTACGACAAAATGTTCACCCGCGACCCCCTGTTCTGGAAAAGCCTGTGGGTCACCGCAGTCTACTCTCTTAGTACCGTCTTCCTCGGCGTTATCCTTGGCGTCGCCTTGGCCGTTCTGCTCAACCAAAAAGTGCGCGGCATGTCACTCTATCGCACCATCTACTACCTGCCTGCAGTGGTATCCGGCGTTGCCGTCGCCTATATGTGGATATGGGTCTTTACCCCTGAAGCCGGAATCGTCAACTACGCCCTGAGCCTCATCGGCATTACCGGGCCCAACTGGCTGTTTAGCACCACGTGGACTTTGCCCGCATTTGTCGCAATGAGCCTCTGGGCCGTCGGAGGTGGTATGGTCCTCTACCTGGCAGGACTGCAGGGCGTGCCGACACAGCTCTACGAAGCCGCCTCGCTGGACGGTGCAGGCCGCTGGGCCTCCTTCTGGAACGTTACCCTTCCCATGATTTCCCCCGTCATCTTCTTCAACTTCATCATCGGAATCATTGGCTCGTTCCAGGTCTTTACCAACAGCTTTGTGATCACGAATGGAGGACCCGCAAACTCAACTCTCTTCTTTGTGCTCTACCTCTACCGCCACGCCTTCGAAAACTTCAGAATGGGATACGCCGCTGCCCTGGGCATGATCCTGTTCATAGTAATCATGACCCTCACCGTCATCTCGTTCCGGCTATCGAACCGTCTCGTTTACTATGAGGGACGGATAACATAAACAACATGAATCTGCACAGTACTGGGCACTTCGCCGTGAGTACCGGCGGCCCCGCACTCTGAGCTCTATAAGCCAAGCGCACAAGGAAGGAACTGAAATATGCTGACTGGCGAGCAAATAACACATTTTCATGCCTTGGGCTTTGTCAAAGTAGAAGGCGCGCTCACGTCCGCAGAGGTCGACGAATTCTCCTGGCGGTTCGACGAAATCATCGCCCGGGGCGAGACCCAGGGCGATAGCTCCGAGGCCGGGGCACGCATCTTCCCGGACGGGCATCGCGTAATCCTCCCGCTGATCGAGGCCGATCCATACTTCTACAACCTTCTCGATCATCCCAACCTGGCAGCCATCGCCGAAGACCTGCTGGGCGACGATTGCATCTTTTACGGCAGTTCAGACGGGCAAATCCACGACGGGGATACAAACTGGCATCGCGACGGTGGCTCCCCCGAACCTGCGATCGAGGCCAAGCTCACATTCTATCTGGATGAGGTAGCGCCCGGAAAGGGTTGCCTCAGCTTCATTCCCGGCAGCCACCTGTGGCCCCTCCATTACAACGACCTCGAAAAACAGATCGACGAACGTGTGCTCGGCTATGAGACGCAGGACTTCCCCGGACGCTACGACTTGCCCGCGGGCAAGGGAGACGTAATCGCCTTCCAGACGCGCATCTGGCACTCCTCGTGGGGTGGAGGCGCCAACCGGCGACAGATGGCCTGGATGATGCGCACAGCGCCGCGTATGCAATGGGAAATCGACCACATTGCCAACTTCAACAAGTGGTATTCCGAAAAATGGTCGAAAAAGACCGGTAGGCTCGTCTCCGACCGGCTGTTCGAAACTGCAGACCCGCGGCGAATGAAGAAAATACAGCTCCTCAAAGATCTGGGAGTGTGAGCCTGCCCCCTATCCAATCTGGCCTGGGATCTCTCGGTCAATCCCCCGTCTGTGTGCCGTTACAACTCCCTGAAAGCAGTCCGCCCAATGCTGCCGACAGGGCACGGACAGGATTCTTGGATCGGTCGCTGCCTGACCTGTGCAGCACGCTCTGACCATCCCCGCATAAAGAGAGTCGCATGAGGCCCCCGGCGCCAATCGCCATGGCACACGCCAGCCGAGGGACACAATCGTATACCTCTGGCCGAGACCAAACCTTGGCCACTCCGCGATCACATGTGAGGCAGCCAGAACGCCCTCTCTGACCACTGACCACTGACCACTAACCACTGCAGTTCCGGGCGGTCGGGCCTATTCGGCCCTCCCTTGTGCGGGGGCTCCGCCCCCCCAACGCCCCCACGCCCCCAACAACCCCCCCCCCCCAGGTGGTGGAAATTAGGA
>JAJEDI010000078.1 GCA_022821585.1 Caldilineaceae bacterium | reverse complement strand
CTGCCGCACAGGACCCAGCGACTGACGAAGCGATGCAAACACGCGAGGCGGAGAGGGAGGGATTTGAACCCTCGAGGGCTTTCACCCTACGAGCTTTCCAGGCCCGCGCACTCGGCCAGACTATGCGACCTCTCCGAACTGAAAGGGGCGGCCCGTTCTGCAACCTGAAGCCAACCCTTTCCAAAAAGCCGAATCAGTATAGCCAAACGAAGTAGGACAAGCAAATATGGGGCAAAGAGGTTGCGATGCAAACCGACTGATCCGACATCGCTACTGCTTCGACCCAACATCCGGCACTGCAGAAAGTTTTCTTTAAGGACCGGCAACAGTCTCTACCGCCTCTTGGCCAGCCAGCGAGCCGCTTCCTTGGCAAAGTAGGTCAGTATCATGTCTGCGCCAGCCCTCTTGATACTTGTCAGGCTCTCCAGCGCACACTTCTCCAGGTCGAGCCAGCCATTGGCCGCGGCCGCGTGCAGCATCGCATACTCCCCGCTCACCTGATACGCGGCCGTGGGCAGGTTGAACTCCTCCCGCACCGCCGCCAGCACATCCAGATAAGGCAGCGCCGGTTTGACCATGATCATGTCCGCACCCTCGGCGACGTCTAGCGCAACCTCCTTAAGGGCCTCACGGCGGTTGGCCGGATCCATCTGATACTGGCTGCGGTCGCCAAAAGAGGGAGGGCTCTCAGCTGCCTCGCGGAAAGGCCCATAGAAACTGCTGGCGTATTTGGCCGCGTAGCTCAGTATCGGCACATGCTCCAAACCGGCCTCGTCCAGCGCACCGCGGATCGACGCCACCATGCCGTCGAGCATCGCCGACGGCGCAATAATGTCTGCACCGGCTTCGGCATGCACGACCGAAGCCCGTCCCAATAGTTCCAGCGTCGGGTCGTTGAGCAGATAGCCCTCCGGCAGCGCTCTGTTGTAGCTGTCCACCGCCGGCGAATTGATTATTCCGCAATGGCCGTGATCCGTATATTCACAGAAACACATGTCGGAGATGACGATCAGCTCCGGCGCGGCCTCCTTCAGCGCACGGATCGCCTCGGGAACCACCCCGTGGGGACTGAAGTTGTCGCTGCCACACCAGTCCTTTTCCGCCGGTATGCCGAACAGGAGCACAGCCGGAATGCCCAACTCCAGTATTGATTCCGCCTCCCTGACCAATTCATCCACCGAGAGTTGTAACTGTCCCGGCATGGAAGCGATAGGGCGGCGCTCTCCTCGTCCGTGTCGGATGAACAGCGGATAAATGAAGTCGGACGGCGTGAGGGCTGTCTCACGCACCATCCTCCGCAGCGCCGGGCTGATCCGCATCCGCCGCGGACGCAATACCGGCTCCGCAGCACTCGCACGACCGTTGATGGTAGTCTGCACAGGCTGTAATGTGTTCATAGGTTTACCGCCATGTTCATTTCATAATGGCAGGCAGGCGTTTCCGCGGAAGACACCCTCCCCCATCATTTTAGGTGACCCCAATATAGATTCGTCTCGTACGGGAATGCGAGCAGGCCGTCCTCCTTGTGCCGCTCAAATAGCGCTCGCAGGGCTTGGACGAACCACTCGTGTCGCTGGTCAGACGGCAACGGCGCATAGGAAGATGAGAGAGCTCGCCCTCGCAACTGGTCCCAGGTATAGGACTGAAGATTGGGAAAGCGGACTTGCGCCAGCGATGCACCGTTGTCGAGAAAGCTTTCTAAATTCTCAGGCCTCGAGTTTTTCTCCGCCACTTTCTTGTAATCCTGATCCAGTTCCTCCAAGATCGATTCGTACTCCCCCGACACTGTGGATTGGGAGGCAGGCCGAGAGTTCCAGACAAGAACTACCCAGCCGGGAGACCGCAGGATCCGTTTAAACTCCTCCCGTGTGCTGGCTGGCTCAAACCAGTGGAATGCCTGGCCGGCGGTCACCAGGTCGAACATTGCTTCGGCCAGACCGCTGCTTTCCGCAGTCCCGTCGACAAAGCGAAAATTGCAGTGGCCGCGCAGGTATTTCTCCCCCGCTGCGCGCATTGCCGCATTCGGCTCCACCCCGGTCACTTCGCAACCAAGTTCGACGAACCGCTCAGCCAAAAATCCCGTTCCCGAGCCAATATCGGCCACCCGCCAGTCGCTGTTGAGACCGATCTCCCCCTGCAGAAAGGGGATGATTTCCTGGGGATAGCGGGGCCTGTATCTTAGGTAATTCTCGACGCGATCGTTGAAGCGCGTGCTGGATTCAGGCGTCGTCATCAGCGGCGGCTGGCAAAGTAGGACTTCAGGCTCTGCACCAGCCCCTCTACAGTGCGATTCTCGGCCACGATCTGCACGGGCAGATCATGCCGTCGCGCCGCCTCCGCGGTCATCGGGCCGATGCAGGCAACGGTCACGTCACAGAGCATTCCGGCATCACCGCTTTCCGCTTTGAGCCGGCTCACAAAGTTGTGGACCGTCGAAGCGCTCGTGAACAGCACGACGTCCACATCCCCCTGCCAGAAATGCCGCGGCAGATCATCGCCGCCATGGCCTACAACCGTCTGGTAAGCAGCCACCGCCCTGACCTCGGCGCCGGCCCGCCGCAGCGCCTTCACCAGAACCGGGCGTGCAATCGCCGACTGCGGCAGGAACACGCGGCTCCCCCTACGCACCTGTAGGCTGACAGCCAGCGACTCAGCCACATATTCATCTGGCAGCAGGTCTACGACCAGGTTCAATTCCTGGGCGATTGCCGCTGCAGTCGCAGAGCCGACAGCCGCCACTTTCGTTCTGGACTCGGATACCTTTTCCAGCCCGATGCCCAGTTCTCGCAGCCGGTCGGCCAGTATATACACAGTGTTCGTACTGGTCACAATCAGCCAGTCGAACTGCCCCTGCCCCAACTCCCCCAGCGCTGCATCAAATTCGGTCGCGTCATTGCATGGCTCAATTTCGACCGTCGGATAGTGCAACACGTGAGCACCCTCTGCTTCCAAAAGCCGGGTAAGCGATGGCGCCTGCCGCATGGCGCGCGTGTTGGCGATTCGAAGGCCCGAAAGGTTCTGAATGGTCATCTGTGGAGGTTCTTTCGTCTCTGAACGGAAAAGGTTGCTTGTCCACTAGGGCTGCCGGTTGTCTTTCGGCATGCCATCGATCTCGGCAATCTGTTCAAGAATTTCCTGCGCCCCTTGTCGCAGCACCTGTTGAGCGAGGTCACGGCCGAGCTGGTCCGGTTCGTCGCGCGGGCCGGTCGTCTGTGCATCGACCTGGCGGCTGCCGTCCGGCGCGCTGACCCGGCCTTGGAGTCGCAGATATCCCTCCGGCCTTGCATCAGAGCCGCCGCGGGCATCCTCGCCGTTTTCGATGTTCTCTCCCAACGCGCCGACCGAAGCGCGGCAGCCGCCGCCGAGTTCGGCCAGAAAAGCTCGCTCGGCCGTCACCGCGGCGCGTGCCCCAGTGTCATCAATGCCTCCGAAAAAAGCCAGCCATTGGTATTCATGCCGGCACTGCACTGCCAGCGCACCCTGGCCCGGGGCCGGCAGCATCGTTTCAAATGGCAAAGTGACCGAAATGCGCGCCTCCAGCCCGAGCCGTTTCAACCCGGCGACGGCCAGTACCACTGCGTCATAGTCTCCCGCGGGATCGAGCGCCTTGCGCACTCGCGTGTCCACATTACCGCGAACATCCACGATGCGCAGGTCCGGGCGACGCGCCAGCAACTGGGCCGCCCGGCGCCGGCTGCCCGTACCGACGACGGCCCCTTTGCGAAGTACCGAAAGTCCGTTTCCAAACTTATGTACATCCTCTCCCCCGCCCCGCACCACGAGCGCATCCGCAACATCATCTCTGGCCGGAATCGCGCCCAGAGCAATCCCATCCGGATCAAATACAGGCAGGTCCTTCAGGCTGTGTACGGCTCCGTCGATTCCACCTTGTCGCAGCCTCTCCTCCAATTCCGCCGTGAACAATCCTTTCCCGCCTATGCTTGGCAAAGGCCTGTCCTTAAAGGTGTCTCCCCTGGTCTGTATGACGACCGTTTCAACTGACAAGCCGGGATACCGCCCGCGCAGCAGCGTAGCTACGTGCTCTGTCTGCCAGAGGGCCAGGGCCGATCCACGGCTGCCTAGACGAATGTGACGAGGAGTGGACATTCCTGATTGGATTCGGGCGGCTTGCCGCCTGCGCTTTCTTGGGTCGCGGTTCGGTTAATCGGCTCAGCCCAATCGTGAAGAAAACTGCCGGCTGTGCATCTCTTGAATCTCTCAATCTCAGAAGTGCCGTAAGCATAGCAGCAGCCTATTTGCTGGTCAAATGTAACCGCAATGTGGCCGGAACCAGTCGCGCCCGGCCGCAAGCGGCCTCCCTTGTGCGGGGGGACTCCCCCCGCAACGCCCCCCTTCGACACCCTCGCCGGACGCGCCAAGTCGTGTCGGCAGCGTGGCCGCCCGCCACATAGGTTATGCCTGAACCTGAATCGTTATACCAGACAGTTGTACCGCCGCGATTGCCAAACGCTGGTTCCGCCAAACCCCCTAGGCACCCTCAGAAGGCTTCACATTCTTGCCCCAGAATCCATGAGAATCCATGAAAGTCATGTAGGTCTTGGCCCAAGATCTGACGGAAAATCACAGCAAACCCGTCTGTTGCCGCATCCGCGACATTCAAGTAGAATGGGGCAGTTTGTTCAGAAATCGGCTGGGAACCGATGACGACTTTACGCCTGCCCGGTCTTGTAGATGCGCACGTCCATCTCCGTGAACCGGGCTACACACAGAAGGAAGATCTCCACTCCGGCACGTGCGCTGCTCTCGCCGGCGGCGTGACGACCGTGTTGGATATGCCTAACACCGTTCCGCCCACCTCTACAACGGCCAATTTCCAGGAAAAGGTGCGTCTTGCCGGTGCAAAAACGGTCTGTGATGTTGGACTGTTTGTCGGCGCCACCGTAGCCGATGTCGATGCCTACCTCCCCGTTGCCTCCCAGGCGTGCGGTCTCAAAATCTACGTCAACGAAACATTCGGTAGCCTGCGCATCGAAGAATTGGGCCTCCTCCATCGTCTCTTCCGGACGTGGGCGCAGCGCGCCGATGAACTCGACGGCTGGCGACAGGCCGATCCGGACGTCGGGAGCGGGCGCGACAACGCAGCGCAGGCCTCCGCGCCCACGCTTGGCCCGGTGGCCGTCCACGCAGAAGAGTTGATGGTTCCCGTCTGTCTGACTCTCAGCCATCTCTACGATCTGCCGCTGCACATCGTACACGTCAGCCGCCGCAGCGAGATCGAGCTCATCCGCGAAGCCAAGGAGAAGGGCATCCCGGTCACCTGCGAGGCGACGCCCCATCATCTCTTTCTGACTGCTGAAGACTACAAGCGCGGCGGCAACCGTTTCGACATGCGGCCCAAACTGGCCTCTCCGGACGACGTCGCCGCACTGTGGGAAAATCTTGACACAATCGATATTTTCGCCACCGACCACGCGCCGCACACTTTCTCAGAAAAGGGTATGCCACTGCCAGCGGAAGTCGAAGAAAAGGGAGAACTGGGCGGCAGCACACAATCCCCGCTTCCCGGCGTACCCGGCGTGGAAACGATGCTTCCCCTTCTGCTGACAGCCGTCGATGCCGGCCAGCTGGACCTGGACGACCTGCTACTGCGTTGCGTCGAAAATCCTCGCCGCATCTATGGCCTCGCGGAGCAGGAGCAGACCTGGGTCGAGGTGGATATGGACAAGGCATATGAACTGGACGACGCGGGCATGCGTACCCGTTGCGGCTGGACTCCATTTGCCGGGCGGTCAGTGAAGGGTCGCGTCGCCAAAGTCGTGTTGAGGGGTGAAACTGTCTTTGATGGCGAGCGGGTCCTGGCAACGCCCGGCTGTGGGCGTGTACTTTTCCAAGAGGGTGAGTAGAGTCAAAGGGCAACAGGCCTGACGCCTATTCCTCCGTCACAGCCAGCGCAAACGGGGTGAACGACGCCCTCAGCTTGACTGTGAGTGTCGCCCGGTTCGCACTCTTGGCGTGAACTGCATTCAGAGAGCACAGGTGAGAAGAATATGACAATCACGATTGAGAGCTTTGCAGGCGAAGACATTCTCAGCGTCAATCAGTTTGACCGCGCTTCGCTCGATGCAATATTCGGTATCGCCCACGAAATGCGCGTCCTGGTTGAGCGTTTCGGCGGCGCCGAACTATTGCAGGGCAAAATTCTGGCCAATCTCTTCTACGAACCGTCCACACGCACAAGTTCCAGCTTTACCGCCGCAATGCAGCGACTCGGCGGCCAGGTCATCCCCATCAATAACGTCCAGTATAGTTCCGTCAGCAAAGGCGAAAGCCTGCCCGACACCATCCGCACCCTTGAGTGCTACGCCGATGTGATCGTCATCCGCCATCCGGAAGTGGGCGCCGCCGCGACCGCCGCCTACTATGCAGAAAAGCCGGTAATCAACGCCGGCGACGGCGTCGGTGAACATCCGACCCAGGCTTTGCTCGATCTCTTCACAGTGCAGGAAGAGTTAAAGCAGATCGATGGGCTCACCGTCGTGATGGTGGGCGACCTGCGCTACGGGCGCACTGTCCACAGCCTGACCAAACTGCTGCTGAACTACGACGTTTCCTTCATTTTCGTCAGCCCGGAAATCTTGCGCCTGCCCGCCGATGTCATGGAAGCCGTACAGGCTTCCGGCCACTCCTATAGACAGGTAGACGATCTCCACTCTGTCATAGGGGAAGCCGATGTGCTCTATATGACCCGAGTACAAAGAGAGCGGTTTACCGATCTGGCAGAGTACGACAGAGTCAAGGACTTCTACATCGCCGACCAGGAACTGATGGCAAAGGCCGGGGAGAAAATGATCGTCATGCACCCCCTGCCCCGTGTCGGCGAGATCAGCTATGCCCTGGATGCGGACCCCCGGGCCGCTTACTTTCGCCAGATGCGCAACGGCATGTACATCCGGATGGCGCTGCTGGCCGCACTTCTTGGCAAGGCTTAGCCATGACGCCGGGCGAATACTCTCTCGCCATGCCTCTGCGCGCAGCCTCTTTAAGTGACAGGACCCTCTCTCAAACCGCTTACCCCCCGCTCAATTGTCTTCCAAAAATTCACTATGATTTTGACGTCACGACTGCTCTCCTCTATAATTTCCTCTAGCCCGTCACATGGATGATGACAGAGACATTCTCTGTGCTTGCAAGTATAGGCAACTGTCCAAAGTCGAGTTTCCTGGTTTCCGGAGTCTGCAAGGGATACACCAGCAAGTAAGCTGGGAGAACAGAATCCGCCCGACTGGGTCGGAAGCGCCACATTTCCCCAACAAGGCGCAATCTGGAAGAAGAAGGAAGGTAAGTATGAAACGGATTGTGATCACAGGTATGGGCGCGATCACACCCATTGGCAACGACCCAAGCACATTCTGGAAAAACCTGCTGATTGGTAAATCCGGCGCCGGGGCATTGACATTATTCGATGCCGGGGATATGCCTTACAACATTGCTTGTGAGGTAAAGGAGTTCGACGCCCGGCAATACATGGACCGCAAGTTTATTCGGCGCACGGCCCGCGCCACTCAGTTTGCCGTCGCCGCCACAAAGCAGGCGTTGACCGACTCCGGTTTGGAGATCTCAGACTCGAATCGAGATGAAATAGGCGTGATGATGGCCACCGGCGGTGGGGGCATTATCGAAATCGAATACGCCACCGAAAAGCTGGTCGAAAAGTCCTGGAAGACCGTGGGCCCATTTGTCGTGCCCAGTGCCATGGCCAATGCGGCCAGCTGCGTCGTCTCGATGGCGGTCGGCGCACGCGGACCGGTTATGACCAGCGCCGCAGCCTGCGCCAGCGGCCATTACTCGATTTTGGAGGCTTTTCACTTTCTCCAGAGAGGCGAAGCCGATGTCATGATCGCCGGCGGCACTGAATCGGCCATCTCAATGCTGACCTTTGCCGCTTTTGGCAATATGGGACCTCTTTCCAAAGATACGGACAGGCCGCAGCAGGCCTGCCGCCCTTTCTCGATAGATCGCAACGGGTTTGTCAGCGGTGAAGGAGCGGTCTCGATGATCATGGAGACCGAAGAGCATGCCAAGGCGCGCGGGGCCGAAATATACGCAGAAGTCCTCGGCGGCGCGCTGACCGGAGATGCCTACCACCTCACAGCGCCCGACCCCAGCGCCGACGGCGCCAGCCGCGCCATTCAGAAAGCCCTGCGCTTTTCCAGCCTCGCCCCCGAAGACGTGGATCTGATCCTCGCCCACGGTACCGGCACCGAACTGAACGATGAGGTCGAAGCGCTCGCGATTCGGCAGGTCTTCGGCAAGCCGACGCCAAAGACCACCAGCATAAAGAGCATGGTCGGCCATGCCCTGGGAGCCGCCGGAGCAGAGTCAGCCCTGGCCGCGGTCATGGCCATCCGCGAAAACAAGATCCCTCCGACGATTAACTATACTGAAGACCCGAAGTTGGGCGTTGACGTCGTCGGCAATGAACTGCTCGAATTCCCCGTCCGCCGCGCCATCGTCAACGCCTTCGGATTCGGCGGGCAAAACGTCGTAGCCGCTTTTGGAGAGTACGAAGGCTGAAGCCGAGTTGCTCTACCTCTCCGCAGATTGAGGCCGGATGAAGCCGGTAGGGCACATGTACCGGCAGCCTCATCCGGCAATGCTCTACAGAATGCCCCAGATGCGCGTCAGGCCCCCCAGTACCAACAACCCCGCGACGACAAAGGTCAGCGCTCCATTGCGTAGACGGACCGTCTCGTCCGATCTCTTGGTCCATACCCAGCCGGCGTGCAGAATGATTATGGCCAGTAACATCGTGAAGGGATGTTCAATTGTGCGGGCTGCGTTTGCTCCGATAATGCCCAGGCTTGCACCTATACCCCACAGGATCAGCCCCAGGAGCAGCTGGATGTCCACCACGATGATCGCGTAGGTACCGATGCGCTGCTCTAACTGACTCCACTCTTGCCCGCGCAGCCAGTTTACCAGAAATGCCGCCACCGCAACCACCATTGCCACCGACGCCAGGTAGTGCCAGCCATCATGGGCTTGTGTGAAAAAATTGTACATTGTATGGAAGTTCCCCTTAAGGTAGATAGGATCTCTTAGAACGGGGGCACAACGGCAGCCCCATCTACGATATTATGGCACACGCTGCATCATTACCGTATGCGATCATCCTATGAAATAGTTGTTTCGCCGTGCTTCTGGTAGACTGCACGAAAAATGAGCGCCAACCGTTGGCGCGGCGGAAAATCTGGCATCCTGCTCTGCGGAGCTCGATGCCCGGGCCTCCATAAAGGCCGTAGCTTTCTAACTACAATGGCGGAGAGAAAGCACTCAAAAAAACTTCAGGGGCAGGTGGCCATCATCACCGGTGGCGGACGCGGCATTGGTGCCGCTGCCGCCAATCTGTTGGCCTCCGCAGGCGCAGATATCGTCCTCACCGCCCGCAGCGAAGACCAGATCGAAGCAGCTGCCAGGCAGGTCCGCCGCGTCGGGGCCCGGGCCATTGCTGTCCCTTGCGATGTCACAAACCCCGAACAGATTGAAGAGGTTGTGGAAGCGGCCCTCACCCAGTTCGACCGGGTCGACATACTGGTCAATAATGCTGGCATAATCTGGCCGGTAGAGCAGGTCTATGAGGCTGACCCCGAAGAGTGGGCATACAACATTCACTGCAATCTTGTTGGACCATTTCAACTGGCCCGAAATGTACTGCCGGTAATGATCGACCAGGGCTATGGCCGTATCCTTAATGTGACAAGCGGCGCTGCCGAAAACGTTTCGCCCGGGTGGAGCGCTTACTGCGCTTCCAAAGCAGGGCTCAACATGCTTACGCGTTGCCTGGCCGCGGAGTTGCAGGCCGACGGCGTAACAGGTGTAACTGTCAACGCCCTCGCGCCCGGTATGGTAGATACGGAAATGCAGGCCGACATTCGCAGCATCGATACCCACGACTCAAGCCTGGACTTCAGCCGATTCCATGAAGCCCACCGTCAGGGCACCTTGCTCAATCCCGAATCCGCCGCACGCTTGATCTACTGGCTCGTCGGCCCTTGGAGCCGGGAACGGTCTGGAGAGGTTTTCTCCCGAGGCAACGCTCACTGGCTTGAGAAAGTTGAGCAAGACTTGGCGTAAACGACTTTCATAACCCAATTTGGAGGCTTTTCACTGATGGCATATGAGCGGATCGTCGTTCCCAGCGAAGGCAAAAGGATCGACATCGATCAGGATGGAAATCTGCAGGTACCGGACAATCCCATAGTTTGCTTTATCGAAGGCGATGGCACCGGTCCGGACATCTGGGCGGCCAGCCAGCCCGTACTGAATGAGGCCGTGGCCAAAGCCTACGGCGGGCAAAAAAAGATCGTTTGGATGGAAGTCTACGCCGGCGACAAAGCCAATGACGTTTACAATGAGATCGTCTGGTTACCGCAAGAAACTTTGGATGCTATCGATGACTATATGGTCGCGCTCAAAGGCCCTCTGACCACCCCGG
The DNA here is from genome assembly GCA_022821585.1 of Caldilineaceae bacterium. Lineage (GTDB taxonomy): Bacteria > Chloroflexota > Anaerolineae > Caldilineales > Caldilineaceae > Bin5. Next base: position 25,842 of record JAJEDI010000078.1, on the reverse strand, counting down.
TTGGCGGCGGCATCCGCAGCATCAATGTCGCCCTGCGCCAACGGCTCGACCTCTACGCCTGCGTCCGCCCCGTACGCTACTTCAACGGTGTCCCCAGCCCGGTAAGGCAGCCGGAGCTGGTGGATATGGTGATTTTTCGCGAAAACACTGAAGACATTTACGCAGGCATCGAATTCGAAGAAGGCACCGACGAAGCCGAGCGCTTCAAACAGATCTTTAGCGAGGCATTCGGCGAAAGATACGCCAAAGTGCGCTTCCCTGATACCGCCGGCTTCGGCATAAAGCCGGTAAGCCAGGAAGGCACGGACCGCCTCGTTCGCGCCTCCATCCAGTACGCGCTCGACAACGGGCGCGAGAGCGTCACCCTCGTCCATAAAGGCAACATCATGAAGTTCACCGAGGGCGCCTTCCGCAACTGGGGCTACCAGACTGCCGACCAAAACTTCGGCGCGCAACTCCTGGACGGCGGTCCATGGCGTCACCTGCCGGCCGCCGACGGCGGAGACATCATCATCAAGGACGTCATTGCCGATGCCATGCTGCAACAGATCCTGACGCGCCCGGCCGAGTATGATGTGTTGGCAACTTTGAATCTGAACGGTGACTACATCAGCGACGCACTGGCTGCCCAGGTGGGCGGCATCGGCATCGCGCCCGGCGCGAACATCAACTACGAGACCGGCCGTGCCATCTTCGAAGCCACACACGGCACCGCTCCCAAATATACGGGGCAGGACAAGGTGAACCCTTCATCGGTGATCCTGTCCGGCGAGATGATGCTCCGCCATCTAGGTTGGAATGAGGCCGCCGACCTGATCATCCAGGCGATGGAGGAAACCATCGGTCAGAAGAGGGTCACCTACGACTTCGAAAGACTGATGGAGAGCGCCACGCTGCTGAAATGCAGTGAATTCGGCCAGGCGCTAATCGAAAATATGTAGCACTGCTTGCACGCAACCAGTTGCCCGGAGCACTGTGGCCCGCGCACTCTGCGCGGGCCACCTTGTATGCGGCTGTGCCTCCAGCAAGCGACGGAGGAGCTTTTATATCGCACTGAACCTTCTCAATGGCAGAAACACTCTATAGACGCTGCCACCGCTGCGGCCAATTTACCCCCGAATCAGAAGCTCTCTGCAGTCACTGCGGACATTCCTTCGAAGCTCCGCCATCCAAAAGCACTGCGCGGAGATGGGGGATCCAGACAGTGATCGCCGCTGTCCTTCTCCTTCTGCTGATTTTGCCTCTCGTCTTCGAAGGCCGCCCCCGGCACCTCGGTTCCCTCGCGACAGCAATAGCGAACCCTTCCTGGACACCTACCCCACCAAGCGAGACCGCGATTCGAGAAGTTCTTCCCGATGTAGCCTCAAAACCCACCGAGACGCCTATTCCCGAACCGATCGTTCTCGTAGAGAGAAACATGAATGTTCGCGGGGGGCCTGGCACCTACTATCCCATTGTTGGAGCGGCCAAACCTGGAGATCAGTTCCCGATTATTGGCCGCAATGAGACCAGCGACTGGTGGCGCATCTGGTACTATGGGACGCTGGCGTGGATCTATGCTCCTTTGGTGACGACGGCAAATACCCAAGACACTACAATCGCAGTTTTCATTCCTCCCAAGCTTACCTCCGCCCAAATCTTTCAGAAGGTTTCACCGGCCATTGCCTACGTTCAGACTGGAGAAGCGAGCGGCAGCGGTATCCTGTTTGAGGGGCGGTACGTTATTACCAACCGTCATGTAGTCTATCCTTTCGATACGGCGCGTGTCGTCTTTCCAAACGGAGCTGAGTTCGACGGCGTGCCGGTAAAAGGTTGGGACCTGGAAGCTGACCTGGCCGTTCTTGGTCCAATCGACATAGCTACCGAACCTTTACCCCTCATCGACGGAGAGACTACGCCCATAGGCGCCGACATGTACCTGATTGGCTACCCGGCTGAATTTGAATCTTTCCCACAGCCGACAATCGTCAGGGGTATCCTGTCCCGCCTGCGTCAAGGTGAATCGGGCCGGATCACCTACTTCCAAACAGACGCTTCGATCGCCGGAGGTCAGAGCGGCGGCGCCCTCGTTTCCGATACGGGCGCCGTCATTGGCATCAGCGGCTCCAGTATTGCCGACGGAAAGTTCGCGCTTGTGGCTTCATCAGCCGACCTTCTGCCCCGCATCAGGCAACTCATTGCTGGCGGCGGTGACCCCGTCGAGGGAGAACGCCGGCGGCGGGCAGCCGTCAACTACGATGGCGGCATCGATCTGCTCGGGTTTGCCTTGGAACAAGGGGAAGACCGCCTTTCCACGCAAGAGACGATTAGCCTAAGGCGGGATCAGCCACTATGGGTGGGCATGCGATGGAGGACTGGATCCGATCAGCAAGTCGATTTCGCGATTTCCCTCCGCATTCATGACGAGTCGGGGAATAAAGTATTCCAGCAGGACGAAGTCCTGACTGATTCGGAATCCAGGGCAACGAGTCGGTGGCAGGAACAGGAACCTGTCGACACTTGGTTTGAATTGGGAATCCCGTTTGACCTTCCGCCAGGCGTGCTTGAGCTGCGCCTGATCGTTTACAACATTGAGACCCTGACACCGACCGTTGAGATTGAAGTCTGGGAGCCGGAGGTGCTTCTGGCACGCATGCGTCGGAGCGATTAGCATCTGCAAGCCGAAACTGACCCTTGCAGGTCCTGTCAGAATCACTCTCGCTACAGTCTTTCTCGAAGGTCGGGGCCCGGCCAGTTCAGCAGGAACAGACTACGAAACTGAAACTGCCCCGACGGACTTTTTGCGCACCCTCCGCCTCCTCGGACGCGTCCCAAAAAAATAGCTCTGAGATTCTCCTAGCCCCGCCGCTGACAAAGCAGTTGCGTTCCGAATCTATCTTTCTCCGCCCTGAATTGACAGGATCACCTGTGATGATTATGATTTGTCTGTCAGTTCGTTCAATTTGGAACAAGGCGTCCTGAATCCGCTACCCATCCCTTTCACGCACGCCGCAAAAAAGGAGTTCCCAGCAAATGGCCGCCCTCGTAGCATCGATCTACAGAGGCATTTCCTACAGAGGAGCGGAAGGCCAGTGGGCCTGGATACTGCACCGGGCCAGCGGGCTCGGCATCGTGCTCTTTCTGTACATGCACATTGTCAGTATCTTCATTGCCGCTATAGGGCCGGGACCGTACGCATGGGTCCATGCGACCTTGTACACGTCGCCGCCGGCCAAAGTATTGGAAGTCTTTCTACTTTTCGGAGTGCTCTATCATGCTTTCAACGGCATGAGAATTATTATCATTGACTTTTTTCCGGCGCTGGGGAGATACCAGCGAACGATCGTGCGCATCGAACTCGCGCTTGTCGTGATTGTGCTCGTGCCGGCTGCCATCATCACCCTGCGGGGCATCTTCTGAGGAGTCAATAATGGCGACATCTTCGAGCCGGCCGTACCAGGGGAAGTTGCGCTACGGCGCACCCAATCACGAAGGCAGAATCTGGCTGTTCATGCGACTGACCGGGCTGGTGATGTTTATCACGGTTGTCTTTCATCTACTCTATATGCACATGGCAGTGGGCGTGGAGAATATCACCTTTGACAATATCGACGCACGCTGGTCAGGTCCAGCCGGTGTCTTCTGGCGCCTCTTTGACGCTTCCCTTCTGTTCATCGGCATGGCGCACGGCATGAACGGGGTCCGCTTCTCCATTAACGACTACGTTCACAACAAGATTCTCAATTTCCTGCTCACGGCGGCTGTTTACGGCCTCGGTCTGTTCTTGATTCTGCTCGGAACTGTTGCGATTGTTCTGGGCGTTGGCGGCCTGGGAAATCTGTTCCAGCGCCTGATGGGCTGATGGCATACGCACTGGCGCATAGCGGCATGCGGAGTAAGTTCCAATTGTTTCGCCCCTTTGCAACATGAGGACAAGATGATCCATACGCACAAACTTGAAACGATTGTTGTCGGAGCCGGCGGCGCCGGGCTGATGGCAGCCCTCTACGCTAGCCAGGGCAGCGACACAGCCGTCCTGACCAAACTCTATCCCACCCGCAGCCATACCGGCACCGCGCAAGGTGGTATCGGCGCCGCGCTCGGCAATCTAGAAGAAGACCGCGCAGAATGGCACACTTTCGACACAATCAAGGGCAGCGACTATCTCGCCGACCAGGACGCCGTCGATCTCATGTGCCAGGAGGCGGTGGAGGTAATCTACGAACTGGAACATATGGGCCTGCCCTTCGATCGCACTCCGGAAGGTAAGATTGCCCAACGGCCTTTTGGCGGCCATACCAGCAACTTCGGCGAAAAACCCGTACGCCGCGCCTGTCACGCTGCCGACCGCACCGGGCACATGATCTTGCAGACGCTCTATCAGCAGTGCATCGCCCGCAACGTACGCTTCTTTGATGAGTTTCATGTACTGGACCTGCTGCTCTCCGACGACGGGCAAGCGACCGGAGTCGTCGCCTACGAAATCGACAGCGGCGACCTTCACGTCTTCCATGGCAAGACGACCATTTTTGCCACCGGCGGTTTCGGCCGTATGTGGGAGATCACCAGCAATGCCCATAGCCTCACCGGTGACGGCCCCGCCATCGCCCTGCACAAGGGCATCCCTTTGGAGGATATGGAGTTTTTCCAGTTTCATCCGACCGGCATCTACAAGATGGGCATTCTCATCACCGAAGGTGTGCGCGGTGAGGGCGGCATACTGCGAAACCGGGACGGCGAGCGATTCATGGAGCGCTACGCACCGAACCTCAAAGACCTGGCCAGCCGCGACGTGGTCAGTCGCGCGATCTACCTCGAAGTCCGCGACAACAAAGGCATCGACGGCGGGCGCTATGTCCATCTCGACGCCACCCACCTCGGCCGCCAGGTCGTGGAAACCAAACTGGCCGACAGCGCCGAATTCTGCAAGACCTACCTCGGCATCGACCCCGCGGTGGACCCGATGCCTGTACAGCCAACTGCTCACTACGCCATGGGCGGCATTCCCACCAACGTCGACGGCGAAGTTCAGTTAAATGCCCAGGGCGATGTGATGCCTGGCTTCTACGCCGCCGGCGAGGTCGCCTGCGTCAGTGTCCACGGTGCCAACCGTCTCGGCACCAACAGCCTTGTCGACCTCGTCGTTTTCGGCAAGCGGGCAGGCAAAGCCGCTGCTGACTTCTGTCAGCAGAACGACTGGGCTGAGTTGCCGGCTGAAACCTGGGAGCCGACCCAGGCGATGCTCCAGAACATGCTGGGCAACGACGGCCAGAACAACGTTGCAGACCTGCGCACGGAGATGCAGGGGCTCATGATGGACGATGTAGGGGTCTTCCGCACCGAAGAGGGTATTCAATCGGCCCTGAATCGCATCCGGGCGATGCAGGAGTCTGCCCGGGACATCACAGTCATGGATAAGGGCAAGCGCTTCAATACCGACATCCTCGAAGCCATTGAACTGCAAAACCTGCTTGACCTTGCCGAAGTGACCGCGGCCAGCGCCCTTGCACGCACGGAAAGCCGCGGGGCCCACAGCCGCGAGGATCACAAGGCCCGCGACGATGAGAACTGGCTCACCCATACTTACGCATCTAAAGTGGATGGAAAGATCAGCTTGGAATACGCGCCGGTGAATATCACTATCCACCATCCCAAGGAGCGGACCTACTAAAATGCGCGTCAAAATGCGAATTCGCAGATTCAATCCCGAGGCCGATTCCAAACCCTGGTGGGGAGAGTATTGGGTAGATGTGGAAGAGAGCGACCGTGTGCTGGACGCTCTTCACCAGGTGAAGTGGTATCAGGACGGCACGCTGACCCTGCGCCGCTCCTGCGCCCATGGCATCTGCGGCAGCGACGCCATGGTGATCAACGGACGTAACGCACTCGCCTGCAAAGTACTCATGCAGGATGTCGGTGACGAGTGCCAGGTCGAACCACTGCGCTCAATGCCCCTGATCAAGGACCTGGTTGTGGATATGGAGCCCTTTTTCGCCAAGTACCGGGCCGTCCTGCCCTACCTGATCAACGACAATCTTCCCGCAGAAGGTGAACGCTACCAGAGCCAGGAATCCCGCGCACGCTACGATGATACAACCAAGTGCATCCTGTGCGCGGCCTGCACCACCTCCTGCCCCAGCTTCTGGGCCAACGAGGACTATATCGGCCCTGCCGCCATCGTCCAGGCCCACCGTTTCATCTTCGACGACCGCGACGCCGCCGCCGATCTGCGCCTACGCGTGCTCAACGACGTTGACGGCGTCTGGCGCTGCCGTACCGTATTTAACTGTGTCCAGGCCTGCCCCCGCGAAATCGACGTGACGCGGGCCATCGGTGAGGTAAAGCTGGCTCTGATGAACGGCCTCGAAGACTGACGGAATCTTTCTGACACCAACCCCGAATCGGACGGCACTCATTCCTGTCGCACAGTATCCTCAAGCCACGTCCGTAGACGGGTAGCCAGCCGCGGCTTTGGCTGTTCCGTTTCTACCTCCACGCCTCTCAAAGCCATCGCAAACTCGTCCCCGCTTTCGAACCGGTCCTCCGGCTTCTTCTCCAGCGCCTTCAGAATGATCTGTTCAAGTTCGGGCGAAACCCATCCCCAAGCCGAAGGCGGCGGCGGTTGTTCCGAAAGATGCGCCTCCAGGACCTCCTCTCTTGAGCCGTAGAAGGGTCTGCGACCTGTAACCATCAGATAGAGCACGATCCCCAGGCTGTACAGGTCCGAACGCTTGTCAGGCTCCTCCTTGGCACGAATCTGCTCCGGAGCCAGAAAGGCCGGTGTACCATATATGCCTTGCGCATTGTCTCTCGGGTCATTGAAGTCGTAGACAGTGCCGAAGTCGAATAGTATTGAGCGGCCGCTTGGACCCAACAGCACGTTGGATGTCTTTACATCCCGATGGATCTTTCCGGCTTCGTGCAGGTAATCAAGCGCTTCTGCAACCTGGCGGGCAATGTCAATGGCCGCTACTTCGCCAATCGACTTGGCGCGCATCAGGAACTCCTCCAGAGTCCCGCCCTCAACCAGTTCCATCGCGATAAAAAGGCGTCCGTTTGCCTCGCCGGACTCGTAAACCCGCAGGATTCCCGGATGGCGCAGCCGGGCCAATGTCTGATACTCCACCTGAAAGCATGAGCGCATATGGGGCTGGCTCGCAGCCACGGGGTTGAGCACCTTGAAGGCTACCTGGCGGCCGGTCAGGTCCTGCGCACGGTACACAACTGCAGTCGCTCCCTGGCCCAATGGTTTCAGTATGCGGTAACGGCCCAGTTGTGATGATATGGGGAGTAGATTAGGTCCTGCGCTCGCGCCGTAGGACATGTCAGCTTCTTTGGTGGCAGGGAGTTGGCGCTTTCGGTGTTAGGAGGATCGGGGCTGGCGACTCCACTATCCACGATTCGCTATCTGGCATTATAGCCTACGGGGCAGAGGTTGCCAATGAGAGTAGGTCAATCGCCCTGTCCGCAGCCCCTGCCCGTACCGTCAGACCGCACCGATGTCAGGGTAAAATAGCGCGGCACCCTTCAACCCGGTTTGGGCATTCATTCCCAGATGCCAACGCCCCAAATTGGCCCAGAATAGCACCGACAAATCCGGGCCGCCGAAGCATACATTGGTTGGCGCCCCCAGAATCGTCCCTTCATAGTCGTCCATCAGGACGGTCAGATCGCCGCTCGGCAGAACACGCAATATCGTGTCCGGCCGGTAACAGGAGATCAGAAAACTGCCGTCCGCGCAAAAGGCCAGGCCGTCCGGCACAATGTGGGGTAGTTCCACCACTGTCTCGGAGGGCCCCACTTTCCGTCCACTCTCAATTGGAAAGCGAATAATCTGAGGAGGACTTAGTGACATTGCGACATACAGGAACTGGTCGTCAGGGCTGACCGCACAGCCATTGGGAAACTGGCTGTTCTCCGTATCGATCACCGCGGTCGTCCCGTCCGACGCAACACAATAAATGCAACCGTCATTGCCATACCATGATCCAGAATTGGTTACAAACAGATTCCCTTTCGCATCGAAAGCCGGATAGTTCGGCGTGGTCATCGGGCGCTCCTCGGTGCCGGAACTGTACTCGCTCACCTCTCCCTCGGGCGTCACTTTGTAAACGGCCCCGCGGTCGGCGGTACACATATACAGGTTGGCCGCCGCATCCAGCGCCATGCCCAAATTCAACCCACCCGTATTCGCATATTCCTCTATTTGGCGCCCTCCGTAGTCGATGCGGTAGACCTGCCCTGCCTCGCCGCCGGCGTAGATGTTGCCATCGGGCCCGAGTGCCACCCCTTCTGGATGGTCGAGGCCATCGACAAAGGTTTCTGCATGTCTCAGATTGATCAAAGGCATTGCCTTCCTCCTCTGCTGAAATGTAACGCGTGATCTATGCCGGACAATAAGATCGAGCAGATGGCGCTGCCGGCAACAGCAGACATTGATCTGTGCTTAAACCGTAGGACGTCCTCCTTAGTACCTGTTGCTTACAACGCCTGGCTGATGCTGGTTCGCGCCCATCAACTGCTGTACCAGTTCCGACGGGTTCTCCAGGTCGGCCAACTGCGCCCGCATATCCTCCTGCGTTACGTAGAAGGGACGGCAATACATCCCCAGCAGGACAGAACGCGCTTTGTCAGTAACATTGGGCCGCGCCGAATGCCATGTCTTACCATTCATCACCATCACGCTGCCGCGCTGCCCCGTCAGGATCTCCGCTTCCTCAATCCACTTATTCCGGATATCCTCTGGTGGCCGGTGGCCCTTGAGATGGCTGAAAGGCAAAAGGCCAGTACCCCCATTCTCCTCTGTCAAGTCATCCAGTAGCCACATCGTCTGCCCGCTCACGTTGTCGGTCGGCCACGGTTGATTAACGAACTGGAACGGAAAATCCGGATGCCAGCCATAGTCATCAAACCCGGGATGGGCGGTGTTCGCCGTCCACGTTGAGCAGATCATGTCCTCGTCCAGGTACTCCCGCCAGATCGAGACGATCAATGGGTGTGCCATCAGCTCCACAAAGATTGGATCCTTAACCGCGATCCGGGCGACGCGCTGCCTCTTCGTCCGCCATGTGCCCTCAGTCGCCTCTTCCGCCAACAGACGTTCCAGCACCGAGCGCGCCTCGTCCGCTTTCTCCGGCGCAATCACCCCCGGGATGACGCAATAACCGCGTTCATCCAGTTCAGCGATGATCTTGGAGATGTCATGTTTCACGTTTGAACTCTTGTCCACGACCTGTTCTCCTTTCTTTGACTACGCGTCCATGAAAGAGCCGACCGTTTTGAACATTTCGCAGAACCAGACGAGACCTGCCCGCTGCCCTCATGTTCCCTCTGGTCAAACGGCGCCCAGCGCCGGCTGGCCATGCGTGATAATCCAGTCAACGAACCGCGCCCGCATGGAAGGCGACCGGGCGTGACCAACCTCGGGGTCCACGAAGTGCTCCGCCCTTCCTCCCCTTCCGTTAATTAGGCGCACAGTCTCCGCATTGGTTGACGCCGGGCAGTCGGTATCGAGGCCGCCGTCAATGAAGAGGACCGGCCGGTCCGTAAATCTGTCAGGGTGAGACTGCGTCGCATACTTCGCGCACCAGTCGTCGCACCAGGTCCCCTCCTGCGCTTCCCGGCACCATTCATCGGCCTGAAAAAAGCTCGACCGGCCCACTATCGAGACCATCGAGATATACTTTCTGTTTTCTGCAAAGACCATCTGCGCGATGAGCCCCCCCATCGAGGAGCCGCAAACCTGGGGATCGCGGGATGAACTGAAAGACAGTGCCATGACCGCTTCGAACAGCGCCGGCGCCTCCGCACGCGTCCGGTCCATCGCCTGACAGACAAAGGCCCAGCCATTGAACTGAGCGCGAAACCAGGCATCAGTCCGGCGTTCCCCATGCTCATAGCAGTCGGGCGCCACCACGCAAAACCCGGCCGACGCCAGCTGCACCAACGACTGGTCCGGGTTCTCGATGCTGCCCTTGTCGCCCGTCCAGCCGTGATAATGAACGACGACCGGGGCATCATCGACCCGAGTATCGCGCAAAATGAAAGATGGGATGCCAGCTAGTTCCGCTCGGTCTATCGTAAGCATGACACAGCTATCCTTTTTGGTTATCCCCGAACTCCCGTTCCAGCGTATTCGGCCAGGCCCGGAAGAGCTGGCGCTGCTCCGGAGAATATCGGGCATAGGTGTCTGGCAAAAGGTACTGGTCTTCATCCATTGTGGCGATGTTCTGCGACTTCATCCAGAATGGGCCGTAGCCGATATGAACTGTCTTCCGCGTCTTACCGGAGCGGTTCGTAAAGCCGCCGTGGCGCAAATTCTCGGTAAACAGAATTGCATCGCCTGCCTTCACCGGGAGGCCGATCATACCCGGCTCCTTGTCCGGGTTCCTTCCCTCGTAGGGTGACACCATATTGCTCTTGTGCGTTGCCGGCACAACGCAGAAAGGGCCGTCTTCCGGTCCGACGTCATGTACGAAATAGACCATCCGCACCATCATGCTGTTGATCCCTTTATGGTTGTAACCGTACCTGTGCTTACCCCCGATCGGTCCGCCCATGTGCGTGCCGGTCTGGTTGCCGGGATAGCGAATACGTATTTCCGAATTGTTGATCGTTGCCCGCTCCTGAACGATGGCGCAAATATAGGACATCGTCGGCGCGTGATCTACCAACATGTCAAATGCAGGGTCCGCGTTGAAAAAGTCCTCAATGATGATCGTAGTCCCATGCTCCCTCGCCCCGGTGACGTAGTAGCCCTTCTCGGCGTTGTGGTGATACTCCAATAGCCCGGTCGGACTCTTCCGGCGCGGGGCGGTCGCCGCACGCGCAACCGCCTCCTCTTCCAGCGCGTCAATAGCGGCCGCCAAGCTCCTGACCTGCTCGTCCGTTAACATGTCGGATATTGTAAGGTACCCCACACGATCGTACTCGTATCTCTCGATCTCGTTCATCTTCCGCTCCGCACATTTGCTATTCGTTCGGCTGCAGCCATTAGCCGCCCCTGACGACGAGGTGAAAGAGTTATGTCGACCCAGTTGCACCTCTCAAGCGCGGCGCCCAACTCATATGGCGCTGATCGGCTTAAGTGTGCAACCCACGATTGCGAACTAAGAGTTCTCCGACCGCCACTGCATCGAACCCGCCCCGGTGACCCCCGACGTCGCCCAGACTAGGCCACCTTGAAGTTCCCAATATCCCGAAAACTTGGGTTCAACTGTAGGCTCCTATCCATGGTAACACCTCGGTTGCCGCCGATCAAGGAATGAACAGCCTTTCCCAGGAATGCGCAGGTCATTGCCTCGCGACTGGAAAACGCATGTAGAGTTCCTTTGCATGCGCGCTTGCCGATTGGAGTCACCCCATGCCTCGTCAGGCTTTGGTACGCGAGCGGCCTGCCACTGCAAGCCACTTGTAATCCCCCGGCGCAGCCAGGCTGCAGTTCGCGGCAGCGACAGGCTGCCGCCTTGCCGGTCCCCCGCCCCCTTGCCAAAACTGAGAGAATTCCGCAGTGGGTCATCACTGGTTAGGAATGCGAAAGCCCACTCTCTACGGCGTCTTGCGGTGCCGCCTCGTTCTAGGCTATTCCAAAGTCATGGGGGCGAACTTCAAAGCGAGGAAATTTCTCTATCTGAAGTAAAGTCGCGGCCAGGTCAACTCTGGAACTTGGAGGACATTCTTTGGTTAGTCCAGACTCGTACGCGGATCGAGCGCATCGCGCAGACCATCTCCCACAAAATTGATTGCCAGCACAGTAACGAATATCGCCACCCCTGGCGGCAGCCACAGCCACCAGAAGTTTTCCAGAATATAGATCGACTGCGCGCCGTTGAGCATGTTCCCCCAAGAGGGAGCCGGCGGAAGCACGCCCAGCCCGATGTAGGAAAGCCCGGCCTCTGTCAGAATCGCGCCGGCAACGCCAAACGTCGCCGCTACCAGCAGGGGCGCCAGCGCGTTCGGCAAAATGTGTCGAAACATGATCTGGCCGTTCGATGCCCCGACGCATCGCGCCGCAGTGACGAAGTCCCACTCTCGCACCGACAGTATCTGGCCTCGCAGCAATCTCGTCGTCCCCGTCCAGCCCAGGATGCCGATGACGACCATTACGTTATAGATGCTGGGCCCGACTACCGACACAACGACCATGATCAGTATAAGGCCGGGGAAGACCATCATCACGTCTGTGAAACGCATGATGAGCATATCCAGCCAGCCTCCGTAGTACCCGGAAATACTTCCAAGGACGATCGTGATCGCGATGGAAATGGCAACCGCGACAATGCCCACTGAGATCGAAACGCGCCCGCCATAGACCAGGCGGGCCCAGACATCCCGCCCCAACCTGTCAGTTCCAAGTGGGTGTTCCCATGTCGGCTTCCCCTCGGTCGCGCCCACGAACTTGATCGGGCCGTGCGGTGTCAGGAGCGGGGCAGCCGTTACCGTGACCGAAATTGCGACCAGCAGTATCAGGCTGGCTACCGCCAGACGATGCCGAACAAAGCGACGCCAGGTCCGCTTGCGCCAGGAGTCCGACGAACTTCCAAACATGCGTAGCGGCCCGATCGAGGCGGGCGCTGTTGCCGTCACGACTTACTGTCTCCCTCTCGCTACCCTGCGGCGCAGTAGCAGAGCTCTCCACCGCTAAGCGTACCTGATGCGCGGGTCGGCCCAGGCATAGGCCAAATCCGCGATCAGATTGCTCAACAGTACCATTATTGCCGTTATCAGAAGACCGCCCATCAGGAGCGGGTAGTCTCGACTGCCCGCGGCGGCCACTAAAGTATGTCCGATGCCCCTGTAATTGAATACACTCTCTATCAGCACGGCTCCCCCAACCAGCGTCGGTAATCGCAATCCCGTGATCGTAATCACCGGCAGCAAGGCATTCTTGAATGCGTGCCACATAATGACCGTACGTTCCGCCAAACCTTTGGCCCGCGCCGTCGTGATATAGTCTTGACGAATAACCTCCAACATGCTGGAACGTGTGTAACGGAGCAGCGTGCTGAGGCCATCATACGAGAGGGCGACCACCGGCAGCACCATGTGCCAAAGCCGGTCTCCTACTGAAGGTGGCGCCCCCACCGTCACGATTCCCCCGACGGGAAACCACTCCAGGCGCAGCCCGGCCACATAGATCAGCAGTAGCGCGAAGAAAAAACCGGGAATAGCAATGCCTCCGAAAGCAATGCCGGTGAGGATGTAATCGAGAATAGAGTACTGCTTGAGGGCCGAAACGATGCCCAGCACGATGCCTGCCACCGTCGAGAACAAGAGGGCGAATCCCATCAGGCCAAGGGTGTTGCCGACGTCGCGTACAATGATATGTTGCACCGGTAGACGCATCTGTGTCGACCAGCCGAGATTCCCCCGCAACGCTTCGCGTAGCCAAATCAGATAACGAACGTGTACCGGCTTGTTCAGGCCCATTGCCTCCCGCAGCGCCTGCAGGTCCTCCTCCTCCAGATAACGCATCGACTCCGGATTGAGCAAGGCGGAAACCGGGTCACCTGGCGACAGCACATAGATGGTGTAGTTTACGACCGTAATCGCAAACATTAATGGGAAGATCAACGCAATCCGGCGCAGGACGTACTGGGACATGCCTCTTGAACTCCGGCTGAATACCGTTTGCCAGTTGAATGAACCATGAAAGGTCCCTTCAAACGCAGGGCGCAGTCACTTGTCTTGTTTTTCGGACGTGTTTTGGGTCCGGCGACTATCCATCACTGGGACCGACGGTAATCTCGAATTCACCGACCTGAACCGGCAGAGTCCGCCCGGGATCGCGTTCCGCCAGCCGAACGGTCAGAACATTCTCTCCCACTCTTAAGTCAGAAGACCCCAATTCAGACCGCCATATTGCATACCGAAATTCCGGCAGTTTGGGCGGCTGGCAACTGTAGAAGTCAAGGCTGTCCGCGCTGATCCTGCCGTCATTCATACTCACTTCTATCTCGTCACCGCCTCCCAGATCTCTCAGTTTGAACTGAAAATCCGCAGTTGTGCCGCCCAGATCGCTGCCAAAAAGAACTGTGTATGAAAACGCATCCCCGGCTTCATTCAATTCAAAGGGGGTAAACGCCTCCACCTCGCCTGGCGCGTACCCATCAGGGAGGCCGAATGAGAAGTACTCTGTTGGCAGATATTTGGGCCGGCGGGCGTAGAAATAGTGCCTGGTCGTGGAAGGGATCCTGGCCGGATCGATCAGTTCTCGCAGCGCCGCATACAGCCTGCTGCCGAAAGAGCTGGCATGCAGATTGTAGAACATGATCCCGTCGACTCCTTGGCTGTACGCGCTCTCCGCAAGGGCGCCGATCTTGGGCGGGTCGAATTCCTCAAACCCATCGCCCAGCCAGACACGCTTCCCCGGCGTGACCGCATCCGACGAGGAGACGCAGGACATAAGCATGGGGTACACTTTGCAGCTGCTTCCCTCCGTTAAGGCCACCCATTCGGAGTATGGGAGGTTGTAGTCCACGAAAAACCATTCCCCCGGACACACGTAGGACAAAAGCCCTTCGTCAATCCATGTCTTTATGTCGAGCCCTTCCTCTGTGCAGTAGTCAATGTCCCAAGGCACCGCGGCCGCGAGCATGAGATGCTCCCCGCGCCTCTCTCCCACTTCGTCCAGCATGGACCGCACCGCGCGCACGAACTGGGTCATGTTGTCCGACTTCTCCCGCTTTGGCTCCCTGAAGAACGGCGCCGACCGTCCGAAGTCAAGCATGAGTCCATCCAGGGGGTATCGTTCGGCAATCTCCCGCAAAATACCCAGGCGGCGCTCCCGCACCTCCTTGACGGCAAAGTCCATCTGTCTCAGGTCACCGACCTCTCGCCAGCCGCGGTCGCCCACCTTCTTGTAGGACCTCCAGGTGCCCGTATCCTGTCCCAACGACCATTCCTTGTGTTCCCGTTCCCATTCCGTCCACTGGTTCGGCGAGCCGTGATGGTCATTCACCCGGAAATTTGGCACGACGGCAATGCCTGCTTCTTTGAGGATTTCGATAAATACTCCATAGGGGTCATGGCCCTCGGCCAGAAGTGCGTTCATCGGCGTCCCTGAAGCGGTCGTGCCCGCACTGGACAGGTAGAAGCAGATATCGTTGTCGGCAACATCCATCGTATAGATGTCGGCCCGGGATGTGACGGTCAATTCCGCCAAGCGGGTCACCTGCTCGTACTCGGCGCAAGCGAGGAGGTTCCCGCTATCCACGGTGATCAGTAGCATGTGGTTTCTCCTGGCTCGCCAGTAGACAGAATAGATCGGGTTCTCTCTCCGGTCGCCGACCGCCGGCGACCGGAGAGGCTCACATGTTCGGTTAAGGGCGCTGCAAGCGTCAAACCGCTACTCAGACGCTATCCAGCACTGTTCAAGATTCCAGTTGTTGCGATGGTAGTAGTAGCTGGGGATGGTGTCGCAGCCGCGCGTCCTTGTGCTGCGCAGGCTGGGGTTGATGTGGGCGTAAAGTATCACGCCAAAAGGATCGGCCCCAATACTTTCCTGGATCTGCCAGACGGCTTCCTGGAGCACTGCATCGTCCGTCTCCAACTCCAGGCTCTTCAACAGAGCGACCTCTTCTGCGTAGTGAGCGGCCCTGTCATACCACGGCCGAGTACTGAGGTGTGTCGTGTCGTATCCCAACAGACCGAACCAGGGAGCCCAATCGCCCGCCTGCAGCAGGTCCCATTCGAACGGCTCCTTGTTGACCACGTTGCCGTAGTCGGCGCCAACCACCTTGAACTCAACCGTTACGCCGACAGCCGCCAGGTTCTGCTGGAAAGTGAGGTGCAGTGGTTCCCACGCCGGATGAAGCGACCCCAGCACGAGGATGAGCTTGTCGTTTTCGAAATCCCATCCCCCCTCCGTCAGCTTCTGCTTGGCAAGTTCGGGATCGTAGGTGATGTACTTGGCCCCTTCGGGATTTATACCCCACTTACCATCCAGGTATACACGCGCCCCGCGGCTCACTCCGCTGGCCATCACCTGATTGAACTGTTCGCCGTTGATTGCATGCTGGATGCCCTGACGGATGAGCGGGTTCTGAATGTGTTCACGCCCCAGGTTCCACCAATAGGCCACCGAAACGTTCGCCGGTGGGTTGAAGATCTCCAGGTCCAGTTCCTCTATAGCAGCCAGACGTTGCAACTCGACCGGCCGGCCGCCGCCTTCGCCAATGACCCAATCGCACTCACCGGCCTCGGTGGCCACCATCATCGCCGTCGGATCGCCGTTGAATGAGCGGTAGATCAACTGGTCCAGCTTCGGCGCGCCGCGGAAGTAGTCAGGGTTCGGGCTATAGATGATGTACTGGTCGGGGACGTACTCCTCGACCATGAACGGCCCGGTCCCAATCGCCTTTGTTGTCGCAAAGTCTGTCTTCTCAAGACCAAGAACGCCACTCTCATCAGGCCCCCACTGATCCTCAGGCACCTCGCTCAGGATATGCTCTGGCACAAGCCGGATAGCGGCGGCGATTTTATGGATCCCGACCATGCCGTATTCGTCCGTCATTTCGAACACGACGGTGTAGTCATCGGGCGCGGTAATGCCACTGACCGAGTCCGCATTTCCTTCCTTAAACTCTGTATAGCCGACAATGTAGTCCTTGAGGCCGTTATAGGCCGTGTTGACCATCAGAGGGTGCGGGATCAGCCTGCCGTAGTTGAACAGAACGTCCTTGGAAGTGAAGGGAGTGCCATCATGCCAGGTCACATCGTGTCGCAAATGGAAAATGACATTGTTGCCGTCAAATTCCCAGCTCTCGGCAAGCTCCGGAATATACTCCTTGACGTCGTGGTCTAACTGCACCAGTCCGCTGAAGATGGTGCGGCCCTGGTAGAAATGCTGGCTGCCCGCACGTCCCACAAACCCCGCCAAATGAGCGTGGCTCGTGGCCTGAATGAAGCACACCTGAAGTGTGCCCCCACCTTCTTTTTCTTCCATCGGGGCTGATTCGCCTTCGGCTTCGGCAGCAGCGGGTTCAGCAGGCGCCTCCACGGCTGCAGGGGCGCAAGCGCTAATGAGGAGAGCAACAATGAGCAACAGCGACGAGTAGAACACGGCATTGCGTTTCATGGGTTTTTCCTCCCATTTTCTGGGCCTATCCACAGGAATCCGTCGCGTATGAACTGCTGGCAGGGCAATGCGCCCTCGATGTACGAGCGGCTGTTTTTCTAGCGATCACCTCCCTCCGCTACGCTCAAACTCCTCCTGACAGGCCCGTGAAATCCCATCGACCTTTTCAGAAAATAACCGGTCGCGTGACCTGAATCGCCCACGAGTGGGTAGTCAACCTATGGAGGGCCACCGTGGGCAAACGGCCACGTAACAATATTTATTTTATCAAATCGTCGGAGGGTGAGCAACCCGTTTTTTCCAACTTCCTCACAACCCCACCCGCACCGGTGTGTGCGCGGTTAGACTCTCCTGCACCGCCTCGATCGTCCTCGCCACAACGTAAGCATCCTCCAGAGTAACCTCCAGTTCCACCTCCCCCCGCACTGCCTTTACGAAGTGCGCGATCTCACGCTGGTTCATCGGCGCGTAACGGATTGGCGCCAGTTGTGCAGATGCCGTACCGTGCGTCACGACAGGATAGTTGTGATAGTCGGTTCGCACGCAACCCTTCTCTCCCACGATCTCCAGATCGAAAAACGGGTATTCCCAGCTGATCGAAGTGCAGACGTGCACGCTTCCCAGCGAACCGCTGTCGAAGCGGACGAGCGCCTTTACATTGTCCCAGCCCTCGATCACGCCCTGGTGCACGAAGTTCTCGCCGTAAGC
Source organism: Caldilineaceae bacterium (assembly GCA_022821585.1). Lineage (GTDB taxonomy): Bacteria > Chloroflexota > Anaerolineae > Caldilineales > Caldilineaceae > Bin5. The sequence goes on along the minus strand of JAJEDI010000078.1, from coordinate 8,078 downwards.
GAAGACCTCCTCCGGTTCCCCGCCCAAGGCCCAGCGCACGATATCAAACCCGTACGTGCCGAATTCGCCCAGCGGGCCTCCGCTTTTCGCCGGGTCTCGCTGCCATTCCGGGCTCGTCATCGCAACATGGTTTACAAAGACTCGCGCCGTGAGTGGCCTGCCGATATCTCCGGCCCGCACGCGGCGCACAGCTTCGATCAAGCCGTCCTCAAATCGTGAAGGGACGGCCGGCATTACGATCCGGCTATTGCTACGGGCAACCTGAATCGCCCGGCGCACCTCGTCGCCGATGAAACTGAACGGCTTGCAGGCAAAGACATGTGCCCCTTCTTCCAGCGCTTGACAGCTGTTTTCGCAGTGTTCCCCAATTTCACTCGCCACCACAACGAAATCGAGATTCTGTCCGAGCAGGTCAGCGGCATCATGGTAGAGAGTAGCCTCAAACTTGGCCGCAAACGCCTCCGCGTCCATATTGATACATTCCACAACATACTCCCGGCTCTTGCCGAGATCACAAACGCCAACCAGTTCGACATCCTTCATCGACAGCAGTTCCGTCGCAAACAGATCGGCATACCAGCCCTGTGACAGGCCGATCAGACCGCAGGTCAGTACGCTTTGCATTTGCGCCCTTCCCTCCTGATTCAGTTGCTCCAACGCATCCAACTCATTCGAAGTTGGCAAAACCGTGGGGCGTCTTCACGTCGATCACTGAAACGGTCTCCGCCTCCAGTGCCCTTTCCAATGCCTGAACCATCTCTGGCAACGATGTGACCTGCACGCCGCAGGCCCCGTACGCCTCAGCCAGCCGGGTGAAATCCGGGTTTCGCAGGTCGCTGGCAATGTAGCGCCCGTTGCCTCGACTCTGCTGGTAGTAACGAAGCAACCCCCAAGCGTCGTCGTTGAAAATAAGCACAACCGGTCGCAGCCCATACTGCACACAGGTCCCCAACTCCTGGATATTGAACTGGAATCCGCCGTCGCCGACAATGCAGATCACCTGCCGGTCCGGAACGCCTGCCTTCGCGCCGGCCGCAGCCGGCAGTCCAAACCCCAGGCCGCCCCATGCCGGTATCAGGTAACTCCGCTCCTCGCATATATCCAGACAGTAATTCGCCCCGCGGTGATTACAGACCCCTACGTCGCCGACAAAGACCGCGTCCCGCGCTGCCACCGCCCGGATCGCCTCCATGATCCGCGTCTCGTTCGGCATCGTTTTCCGTTTGTACGCCCGGATCTTTTCGCGTACCGCCCGCACCTCTTCGGCGTAGCTTCCATCCTTCTTCCCGGCATTCTGGCCGTTACTCGGCTTGTTCTCCAGCGCCGCATTGAGTTCCTTCAATACCGTCCTCGCGTCGCCAACCAGCCGCACTGTCGTTTCATACCACTTGTCCATCGCCGCGGCATCGATATCCACATGAATCAGTTGCGGTGGCTGTCGGAGACCCTGCGACTTCGCCCTGAAATAGGAGAGGCTGGATCCGGCAACCAGGAGAACGTCCAGGCTGTTGGCGAAGGTCTGGCGCGGATCCTCCAGCCCGCCTGGCGGAAAGTTGTACTCGCCGCCGTACATGCCCAGGCTCAGCGCGTGATCTTCGGGAATCGCGCCCTTGCCGTTCGCCGTGGTGAATACCGGCGCGCCAAGACGCTCCGCCAAGCGCGTAAGCTCCCGGCCTGCACCTGAGCGGTGTATGCCGGCTCCCGCCATCACCCCCACCCGTCCGCCCGCCGCCAATATCTCCGCAGACGCTTCGACCGCGGCCGGATCTGCCGCCGGAGCCGCTTTCCGCGCCGGTCCCGCTATGGTCATGTCCGCTTCCTGACCTTGGACGTCTGACGGTATCTCTATCGCGATCGGGCGCTGACACCCGCCCTGAAAAAGCGCAAATGCTTCCCTTACCTGCTCGGGAGCCGCTTCCGGGCGGCTGATGTGGACGCTGTGCTGAGTCACCGTCGAAAGCATATCAAGCTGGTTCTTGGTCTCATGCATCGTGCCCAGGCCGCGCTCGTACAACTGCTCCTCCGCCGAACTGGTGATCGTCAGAACTGGCGAAGACGCAGTGTAAGCCTCACCGAGGCCGCCCATCGAGTTTGCCGCGCCCGGCCCCGTACTGGTCAGGCAGACGCCCGGCTTTCCCGTTACCCTGGCGTATCCGTCCGCCATCATCGCCGCTGCCTGCTCATGCCGCGTGCTGATGAAGCGAATTGCGTCTTGGTGGTCGTACAGCGCGTCGAAAATCTCCATAGTGTGGCTGGAGATAATCCCGAATATCGTGTCCACACCCTGCTCACGCAGCGACTCGACCAGCGCCCGCGCCGCCGTCATCCTTGGCATCCGAAAGCCTCCCCAGGACTATAGGGAAATGGCACAATCCCTCTCTCTCTTTCTTTCTGCGCTCATCCGTCAGAATGTGAACTGCAGTCCATCTCGAAAATCCCTTGAATCACAATTCAGACAACTAATGCGGCGCCACCCGAAACTGCTCCACCACGTCTTCATTCAACGCAAACCCCAATCCCGGCCGCTTCGGTACCTCTATCAGGCCGTCTGGGTCTACCTTTATGACTGGCTCCAGCAACTCCGAAATTATCGGCGAATCCGGGAATGCTATCGGCATCTCGAAGTAGGGCATATTCGGCAGCACGGCCGCCAGATGAATCTCCGCCGCTACGCCGACCATATGACACCAGGCATGCGGCACGCAGATCAACCCTCGGCGATACGCGGCCTCAGCGATGCGCGTAATCTCCCGAATGCCCCCGGACCGCACCGAACTGGGCTGGACCACGTCCACCCGCCCCTTCTCCATGATCTCCTCAAATTCGAAACGGGTCGTAAATCCCCAGTCGCCCACAGCGATGCGCGTGTCCACGGCATCGGCCAGCCGAGCCAGGCCGGGAAGATTGTCGGCCGGCAGCGGCGCCTCGACAAAAAACGGCCGGAACGCCGCGATCGCCCGGATCGATTCCAGCGCCTGCCCCACCTCAGACCAGCGGTTCTGCACGTCGATCAACAGATCACGCTCCTCGCCGATCGTTTCCCGCGCCGCCCGTACCACCTCAACGTCCCTCTTAATGCTCACATGTGAAAAGCCTCCAGGCCACTCCTCCAGTTTCATTGCCCGGAAGTTCCGCTCCCTGGCCAGGGTGAATCGCTCGACGATTTCGCCCACATCCTCGCCCGGCGGGTAGACCGTGGCGTAGGGTCGAACCCGCTCCCTGACCTCGCTCGACTCCGTCACCGTGCAGCACGCCTGCCAGATCAGTTCACAAACCGGCTTGCCCAGCGCCTGGCCCGCGATGTCCCACAGCGCCGTCTCCACCGCCCCGATCGCTGCAATCGTGACACCCCTCCGCCCAAACAGCCCGGTGGCCGCATACATCTTCTGCCACAGCCGCTCAACTTGCAGCGGATCTTCCCCCCGCAAGATCTCCTCCAGCCCGCCGTCGCAGCGAATAATGGCCTCGATTACAAGCGACGGCGACTCCGCCTGCCCGATACCGCTGATACCTTCGTCGGTATGCACCCGCACCACCGTCTCCCAGGCCTTGCCCGGGTCCATCAGGGCGATAGTCTCGATGGCAGTGATCTTCACTCTATGCAACCCCCCGTCGTAACTGGTTTCCTCTGCCTCTCACTCTCGAAAGTGGAAGGAAAAGAGCTCCGCATCCCTTAAATCAAAACGCAGGCGGACCGGCGTCCCGGCCAGACCCCCCAACTCCTGGCCTTCCTTCCAGCGCACCACGCGCTCCAGGTCGTCGCCCAACACCTCAACACAGTCCTCAATCCTGAATCCCTCGACCGGAGCGTTCATCTGATCCCGCAACAACTCCACGCGAATGCTGCCCGACGCAGAGGCCGAGAAATTCAGGACCAATTTGCGGCCCGAGAAGATGAGCGGCTTGGTAACCAGCTCCCCTCCACTCAAAGGCGCCTGCACCGAAGCGAAACCGTCCACCCGCATCGTATAGCGCCGCAAAGTGCTTGCGCCGTCCCGCCAGTAGCCTTCCCGCACATAAAAGGACAGCTCATCAGGCGCGCCGGCGATCGCAGAAGGCGTCGTCACAATTCCCCAGTTCTGAAAGTTGTCCCCATAGGTCCAGTTGTCGCGCGGCCGCAGCCCCGGCCGGATAAACGACTCCGGCCACAAGCTGAACCTGTACCCGTCGCGGCTGCTCATAAACATGCCGTCGGTCACCGCTGCGCCGTAGCGCTCACTGATCGCGGCGCGCATGCGGCGATGTTCCAGTTCCGGCAACGCCTCCAGTTCCTCCGACCACCCGCGCTCGACATACCGCGTCGGGAAGCCCAGAAAGAGATGCGGCGCCCGGAAATAGGGCGTGATCTGGTTCGTGTACAACTCGCTGGGTCGGCCTTCGTTGTAGTTGACGTAAACGGATTCGGTCCAGTTGATGAAATCAGTGGAAGTGGCAGTGAGAATGTCGCGTCCGTAGCGTGACCCTCGCAAAGACCCTTGCGATCCCACGATGTGGCCGCCATTGCTCGCCTGAACCGGATGAGCCCCGTAAGGTTCTTCTCCCGTCTGCGGCAGCCGGAACTCATTGCGATGATAGGCCCGGTACTCGCCGCGTACCCCGTCCCAAAAGGCCAGATTTTGCGTGTCCAGTAACCCCGCAGTAATGACCGGCCCATCGTTCATGGCCGACCAATGGATTCCGTCGGGCGATCCGTACGCCCACAGCCCCCTTGCGTCCCCGCGCTGCATCAACGAAAACGCCTTGTAGCGTGCCTCATCAGCACACTCGGGATTCCCGTCTCTGAACGGCGAGAACATGCCGTTCAAGATCTCCCTAGCATCCATCAGAATGTTGTTCTTCCTGGAGCCTTTGAACTCGACCAGACCCAGCTCCGGCCTCTCCCAGTGGATGCCGTCGGCACTCTCCGCATAGCAGATATACTTGCCGCCCGGGGTGCCCAACTCCTTGCCGGCGTACACGAAATTCTGCCCTCGGTAGTACATGCGATAGCGGCCGTCGTCCTCAAAGACTGTAAAGCCCCCGCTTGCATTACCCTCCCAAGGTGCGTCCAACTGCAATGCTATGTCTCGGGAGACCGGGCAGTTCAATCGCTGCCGGGCTCCTCCGCCTAGTTGCGCAACAAGATAATCGTCGACCATCAATTCCAGGCGGGAGCCGATGTCGACAGGATTCGCGTCTTCGTTCAAGTTGGCCATGGATTTACGGGCTTCCTTTACCCGGTCACATCTTCACAAACTGAAAAGCGTACACGTCCGCGTCGCGCAACACGAAGCGCAGCCTTACAGGTACACCCTCCAGACTGCTCACGTCGGATCCGCCCGACCAGCGCACAACGCGTTCAATGTCATCCCCCAGCAACTCGGCGCAATCATCGAGGCTGAAACCCGCGATCGGTTCGTCCATCTGGTCCCGCAGCATCTCCACCTGAATACCTCCGGCGGCCGAAGCGGAAAAGTTGACCCGCAAGCAGTTACCCGCAAAGATCAACGGCTTCGTTACCAACTCGCCCCCGCAGAGTGGTGCCTGCACCGACGCGAATCCATCGACCCGCAGCGAATAGCGCCGCAAATTCATACTCTCTCCCCGCCAGTACCCCTCCGACACGTAGATCGACAGTTCGTCCGGCGCCCCGTCAAACAGGGAGGAAGTCGTCACGACGCCCCAACCGGGATAGCCGTCTCCGTAAACCCAGTTATCCGCAGGCCGCAGACCTGGCCGGATGAACGACTCCGGCCACAAACTGAAGGTGTGGCCGTCGCGACTGCTCATAAACATCGCATCGGTCAAGGCGCTGCCGTGACGTTCGCTCACCGAGGCACGCAGGCGGCGTTCGCTCAATTCCGGAAGATCTTCCACCGCCTCCGACCAGCCGTGATCAACATACCGGGTTGGAAACCCCACGAAAATATGCGGCGCGCGGAAATAGGGCAAGATGGAGTTGTTGTATATCTCGTCTACACGACCCTGCGTATAATCTACATAGTCCGGCTCGTTCCAGTTGATAAAGTCACTCGACGTCGCTGTACGCAGATCGCGGCCGTAACGCGAGCCTCGCACCCCGGACTCCATCGGCCCCGAACGCTCTTGACCGCCGTACGGTTCTTCACCTGTCTTCTCGATGCGGAACTCGTTGCGGTGGTAATCGCGGTACTCCCCCCGCACCGTATCCCAGAAAGCCACGTTCTGCGAGTCGAGCAGACCATCCGCGATCACCGGCCCGTCGCTCATCGGCGTCCACCGGATGCCGTCGGTCGATTTAAGCGCGTGCAGCCCGTCCGGCACCTCCCAACTGTGTCCAGGCCGCGACGCAGTGCCGTCCAGCATCGGAAACCGCGTCGCCCACGCCTTGTAGCGAGCGTCAGAATCGGCAGCCGGGTTCGCATCCCTGAACGGCGCAAACGCCCGCGACGGACAGGCGCTGTCCTCGCTGCTGAGAATGATATTGTTCCTGCTGGATCCATCGAACTCGACCAGTCCCAACTCCGGCCTCTCCCACCGGATCCCGTCACTGCTCTCGGCATAGCAGACAAAGTCCGGGTGGGAAGTTTCGTCTCGCAATGTCTGCGTCGGAGCAAACTGGCGGCCGAGGTAATACATGCGATAAATGTCACCATCCTGGAATACCGCGAATGATGTGCACGAATTTCCTTCCCATGGCCTGTCCGTAACCAGGGCCACTTCGCGGGGAACCGGTTGGTTCAATCGCTGCGCCGCGTCCCCACTCAACCGCGCGATTAGAAAGTCGTCTACCATCGGTTCCAAGCGCGAGCCGATCTCAATCGGGACGCTGCCAGTGGCTCTCTGATCCGTCATTTAGTCCTTGCCCTCCATTTGGCACACCACGCAAGTTTTGCCCGACACCTCACTCGCCTGCCCGACGCTTCAATACCGTTCACCGCACTCTCCTATCCATCTCCAACTATCCGCTGGACAGGATCTCGAACTCCGCCATCGACAGTCTTCCCTGGACCTCCCTATCGAATCCGACAAAAGAAAATCCGTAGCTGTGTACATTTCCCAGCACACTATCGAGCCGCGGTCCGCCTTCCGGATAGCTGCGATGCCAGAACTCTTCGTTGCTGTAACTGCGATGCCACAGCGATTCCTCGTTCTCCAGGAGAAATCTGCTCGGCTCCGGCGCCCAATGCCCCTCAGAGATCGGGACCGGATTGCCCGAAAAATGCCAGCGAACGCCAGGGGCATGTACCCAGAAGTAGCACTCCGCGCCGTAAAGCCGCAGGTCGTCACCCTTCAGGTACACCGACACCTCGCAGCCTCTCAGATCGATGGGGTCCAGCCCAACCCAGTTTCGGTAATGGATCAGAGCCAGAATCGATATCGGCCTCTCGGGCACGTCCGTACTCCAGCGCGACTGGTCCGCCCAGATGCATCCCCCGCCGTCGACGCCTCCCTCCTTCTGCCATGTCGTCAGAACGAAAATACCCGCGCCCGTCACTATCTCGCCGTGGTAATCGTATGAATGCCAGCCCTCCGGACCCACTTCAAAGTTGTTACGAATCGCTGTCCGCTGTGCCAAGGCAGCCTCCTATTGAGATGTCCTGTCTGCACTCGTACAGTGAGTCATGAAAGGAGTAGTTCTCGGGAGTGTCGTTGAGGGGTTTGGAGTCGTCTGGCGCGGCCACACATGATGGAAGAAGATACTTCTTCTCTTACAAGCGAACGTTCGCCCCTCGCCGTCTCAGCACGGGCGCGCCAGCGGAAAGGTCCGCTGGCCTGTGATTATACAAGCTGAAAAACCTGTGTCAACGCCCGGATTCCACGCCTCGATCGGGCATTAATCTATAGCAACTACTAAGCCTCATTCAGTGCGTGACGCAGGACGAAGCGAGCGCTGGTTTTCTTCACTCCTCTCCCCTCTCTCCTCGCATTTGGGCGGTCGGGCCTATTCGGCCCTCCCTTGTGCGGGGGCACCGCCGCCGCAACGCCCCCTCTCCTAAAACCCCCCGCCGCAGCCAGTGTGTGGCAATATGACCTTGACGACCCGCTGCGGCCGGGCTTCCCCCCCAACCCCGCCTCTTGGCACATTCAGACTATTTGCCAGCGCAGGCAAGACAGGC
>JAJEDI010000086.1 GCA_022821585.1 Caldilineaceae bacterium | reverse complement strand
CGCCTGCGACTGCCCTGGCGGTCAGTTCGGGCGCGGGCGGCGGTGTGCCGGTGTCCGGCGTGGCGGCGGCGGGCACGGCGGCGGTGGGATACGGCTTGAGCCAGGCGCTGGTCTGGCCGGCGGCGTTGACGGTGCGGATGGCGTAGTGGTAGGTCGTGCCGGTGCTAACGGTGGTGTGGGTGTAGGATGTGCCGGTGAGGTTGTCTCCGCCCAGCGGTTGCCAGCCGGTTTGTGCGTCCCACCAGGTCAGCAGTTCGTAGCGGGCGGCCCCGGCCACCTCCTCCCAGCTTAACTCGACAGCACCTGCGACTGCCGTGGCGGTCAGTTCGGGCGGTGCCAGGGGTGCGGATGAGCAGGACCCGAGGTTGCCTGTGGGGTAGGTGTCGCTGCCGAGGTCGTTGACAACATCAGGAGGAGCTGGGCTTAACGCATGCAGGGCCGGGGGTATGGGGCCACAGAGGCCGGGGTTGCCGGTGGCGATGCGCACTCTATACAGTTTGCCCGTCGGGGGAACCAGGTTATCCAGCTCGGTGGGAATCGATCCGGTCAGGTCGTTGTCGGCGAGGAGCAAAGACGCTAAATTCGTCAATTTACCCAACTCGGCGGGGATGGTACCCGTCAGGTCATTGCTGCCCAGGGCCAGGTATTTCAGGTTGGTCAATTTACCCAACTCGGGAGGGATGGTGCCTGTCAGCTGGTTGGAGGAGAGTGACAGCTCGTCAAGGTTCGTGAGCCTGCTCAACTCAGCCGGGATCGTACCCGTCAGCTGGTTGGAGGAGAGGTCCAGAAAGGTCAGGTTTGTCAGGGCTGCCAACTCGACGGGGATGACGCCGGTCAGCTGGTTGAAGGCGAGATGCAGCTGCCGCAGGTTTGTTAGTTTGCTCAACTCAGGGGGGATGGCACCAGACAGCTGGTTGTTATGGAGGTACAGCTGCTGCAGGTTGGTCAGGGTCGTCAACGCAACGGGGATATGGCCTGTCAGCTGGGTACCGCTGAGGAACAGCGATTCCAATTTCGTCAGGTTGCCCAGCCAAGTCGGGATAGTACCTATCAGGTCATTGCTGCCTAGATCCAAGTATTGCATGTTCGCGAGCTTGCTCAACTCGGCTGGGATATGTCCTGTAAGTTGGTTACGCCCGAGGTTCAGATGTGCCAGTTTTCCCAGGTTGCCCAACTCGGCCGGGATGGTGCCGGTCAATCTGTTGTCGCCTAGGCTCAGCCCTTCTAAGTTCGTCAGGTTGCCCAGCTCGGCCGGGATGGGACCCGATAGTTGGTTGGCAAAGAGATCCAATCCCTTCAAGTTGGTAAGATTTCCCAGCCAAGCCGGCAAGGAGCCGGTGAGCTGGTTAAAGGAGAGGGAAATGTGCTCAATATTCGTCAGATTGGCCAGCTCGTCAGGAAAGCTCCCTGTTAGGTGGTTGAGACTGAGCTCCAACACCGTCAGGTTTATCAGATTGCCCAACGCGGCCGGGATGGTACCCGTCAGTCCTTTGCTGTCGAGGTGCAATTTGGTCACACGATCATTTTCGACGGTGACGCCTTCCCAGTCGGATATGGGGAGAGAGGTGCTCCAGTTCAGGGCGGCGTCGCCGGCGAGTTCGTCTTTAAGGCCGAGGAGGGTTTCACAGTCTGCGACGAGGCCGGCGGGTTCCGGGTCGGGGATGGCGGCGGTGCCGGTGCACGACGGCGGTGCGGCCTGCTGCGGGGCTGCGGCGCTGGCCAGCCCGCGCCCGCTCAGGAGGCTGAGGGCAGTGCAGAGGAGGAGGATAGCGGCGGATACGGGGGTGCGGCGCTTGCGGCTGTCATTGAAAATGGGAATGCCATGCCAAAGTGCCATCGGTGCCTTTTGACCTGATATGCGCGGTGGATGGGGACAGGATGGGGACCAGACAAGGGCCTGAGTCTCATGTCTCACAGTCCGTGCGGTTGTCACGGTGTCGGGCCCTTCGTTTGAAATAACCTCACTTTATCCGGTCCAGAATCGATGGCAAGGCTATAATATTGCAACGTTGCTCAGCTAACGGCATAGGCCTCTAATTGGACACCATGTAATATGCCATTCAAGAGTTTTCTTGAATAGCGACATATACCTCTTGTGCTACGAGCAGTACCACAGTAGGGAAACACGCACAGCGGGGCCTTATGCCAGCTGGCGTTAGAAAAAGGTCCCTTGGTGAAGGGCAGTCTTTGAGTTGTCAGTTCTGGGATTCCAAAGTGAATCCCAATAGAGACCAAGGGCATTGACCAATGGATCTTAAGTCGTGCCATAGCCATCTGACAGACTCGCCCTGCGGATGTCAGGACCTGGCCGCCCCCCGTTCCACAAGGGTGGATCTCATGAACATGGTGCGAATGACCCGGGTACACGCTTTCGCGCACGGAGGGCTGGCCAGCGATCCCCAATGTCGAGAGCAGAGCTTGTCCACATCGTGCGGATGGGAGCGATCATCTGCGACTGCGATTGAGGTTAAGAACCAGTTAAGCTACAATTATATGCCACCGGTATACAACCAGCGTGTCATTTCTGCCTCATTTCGCGGCATTTTCGTGGCAATACTGTGGCAATCTGTCCCGTTGCGACGAGTTGGACCATTCTGAGACCAGGCGCGCCCCGCAACTCATCGACAGTAGATGCTTTTGACCGTCCCCGCTTCTCGGAAAGACGAGGGGAGGTCTGAAGCTTTCATTAGTCGGAGGTTGCCATGAATGGGAGCGCGGCCTTCACGGATCAGCCGCTCTTTGCTCCCGCAATGCGCTGATATGACATACGACAGTGATCAGTGGTCAGTGGTCAGTGGTCAGTGGTCAGTGGTCAGTGATCAGAGACCCCAGCCGAAGGGGATGACCGCAGTAGATGATGGGCGGTGACCGGGGTCTGCGGGGTCAGCCGCTGGGGCGGAGGCCTTCGGGGAGGCGGGCGGGGTCGGTTACGAGGGCGGCGAGGGCGCGGAGGTTCTGCTCGTCTTTGCCGTCGCCGTCTTCTTTTTTGGGTGTTTCGAGGAGCATGGGAACGCCGTCCCAGCGCAGGTCGTTGAGGATGTGGCGGAAGCCTTCTGCACCGACGAAGCCTTCGCCGATGTGCGCGTGGCGGTCTTTGCGGCTGCCGTGATCATTTGAGCTGTCGTTGAAGTGCCAGCAGCCGACGCTGTCGATACCGACGGTCTCTTCGATCTCGGCCATCATGGCCTCGTAGCCTTCCTCGGTGCGGAAGTCGTAGCCGGCGGCGAGGGCGTGGCAGGTGTCGAGACAGACGCCGACACGCTCCTTGTCGTCGACCAGTTCGATGATGCGGGCCAGCTGGGCGAAGGTGTAGCCCAGGGTGGTGCCCTGGCCGGCCATGAGCTCGAGCAGGGTGATGACGCCGCTGCATTCGGGCAGCTGGGCGTGGATGCGGTTGAGGGCGTCGGCGATGCGCTGCATGCCGGCTTCTTCGCCGCTGCCGGTGTGGGCGCCGGGATGGAGAACGACGTGGCGGATGTCGTAGGCGTGGGCGCGCTCCAACTCATCGGCAAAGGCGGCGACGCTCTTTTCCCACAGATCGTCTTTGGGGGAGGCGAGGTTGATGAGATAGGAGGCGTGGCTGACGGCGTAGGCGACGCCCGAGGCGGGCATCTGCTCGTTCCAACGGGAGACATCCTCGTCCTTTATCTGCGGACCTTTCCACTGGCGGTTGCTCTTCATAAAGACCTGGACGGCGTTGCTCTGTACGTCCGCAGCTGCATCGAGGGCGTTGCTGACGCCGCCTGCAATCGACATGTGCGCGCCGAGTTTGAGTCCTGTCATGGAATGCCTCCGGGAGGGGTACTTGGTAGCGGGTTACTGGTTTTCAGTGGTGCCGAGGGGGCCCGGAACCGTTACGAAACCTGAAAACCAGTTTTTCACTCTTATCTGGTTTCTGCTATTCTACCGGATGCGTTCAGACGCGGTCAAAATCAGTTTTTAGTTTTTAGTTTCTAGTTTTTAGTGCTCTCACAAGGGGCGCAATTTCGATTGGCGTGGGCACTGTGCCGATGCGCGCACATTTAGTGCGGGGCGCTGATGGGGCGCGAACTGCAGTGGTCAGTGATCAGTGGGCTGGGACGGCAGATAGGGGAGGAGACACGGTGGAGCCCGGGGTGAGGCTGTAATGCACTGGTTCGGATTGACTGTGGGTGCGCAGGTACTTTTACGAGGGGAACAGCTGTGATACATGAATCGGTCTACGAACTGCGCCGGAATCTGAAGGGCGCGGTGGGCATTGACGACAGCGGGCGCGTCGAGCTGCTGGACGGGGAGAGGGTGCGCGCCGGTCTGATCGATACGCTGGTGCGGGATGCGGTTTTCGGGACTTTCCCGGTGAAGACGTTCAGCCGGTGGCTGATCTGGGAGCTGGGGCAGCTGATGGGCGCGTGCCCGGCCAGCATTCACGAGTTTTACATGGCCAGGGCGGACAACGCCTGGACGAACCGCACGGTACCGGCGATGAACATGCGTTTTTCCACGTACGAGGCGGGGCGGGCGGCGTACCGGGCGGCGCAGCGTACGCAGACGGGGGCGTTCATTTTCGAGATCGCGCGCAGCGAGATGGGTTACACCTTCCAGGAGCCGGCCGAATTTTCGGCCGTGCTGATCGCGGCGGCCATCAAGGAGGGATACCGGGGGCCTATTTTCATCCAGGGCGATCATTTTCAGGTGGACGGCAAGAAGTACAGGTCGGACCCGGAGGGCGCGCTGAACGAGGTGAAGGCACTGGCAAAGAAGGCGGTGGCGGCCGGGTATTGGAACATCGACATCGATACGAGCACCTTGGTGACGCTGGAGCCGCGGTCGCTGGACGAGCAGCAGCGGGAGAACTACCTGCGCTCGGCGATGCTGACCAAGTTCATCCGCGATTTGGAGCCGGAGGGCGTCACCATCAGCCTGGGCGGCGAAATCGGCGAAGTGGGCGAAAAGAACTCGACGGTGCCGGAGCTGGACGCGTATATCCACGGCTATAAGGCTGCGCTGGGCAAGCTGGGCGACTACGCGGGGCTGAGCAAGATCAGTGTGGCCACGGGTACGGCGCACGGGGGGATTCTGCTGCCGGACGGCACGCAGGCCGATGTGGCGGTGGATTTCGATACGCTTGAAGACCTGGGCGAGCGCGCCAGGTTCCACGGGTCGGGCGGGGCGGTGCAGCATGGGGCGAGCACGCTGCCGGATGAGCTGTTCAGCAAGTTTCCGGAGACGCAGACGATTGAGATTCACCTGGCTACGGGTTTTTCGAACACATTCCTAGATCATCCCAGTCTCCCTGAATCGTTGCGCCAGGAGATGTACGCGCATCTGGACGCGCATCACGCGGACGAGCGCGGCGCCAACGATTCCGACCTGGTATTTCATCTGAAGACGCGCAAGAAGGCCTTTGGGCCGTTCAAGCCGGAGCTGTGGGCGCTGCCGAGGGAGCGGGTAGAGGCGATCTTTGCCGGTGTGGAAGAGCACTATGCCTTCTTCTATGAGAAGCTGAATGTCGTGGGAACGCGTGAACTGGTCGACGGGATCGTTACGCCGGTTGCCCACCACAGGCCGATGCCGGTTTTGGCGCGGGGCGCGGGTGACGATCAGGGACTGGCCGACTGAGAACTGCAGTAGTCAGTGGTCAGTGGTCAGTGGTCAGTAGTCAGTAGTCAGTAGTCAGTAGTCAGTAGTCAGTAGTCAGTAGTCAGTGGTCAGTAAACCCCGCCGGTTGGCCAGCGGCGACGAACCCTTAGCATATGCTGCTTGCTCTTGATGTAGGTTCATCGATTTGTACGGTTGCGCTGTTTGACCCGGTTAGGGAGACGGTGCTGGCTGAGAAGGTGTGGCGGTCGCGGCGGCGGCAGACGGAGGAGACGTTGCCGGCGGTGGCGGAGGTGCTGACGCGGGCCGGCGCGGTGGTGGACGATGTCCGGGTTTTGGCGGTTACGACGGGGCCGGGCAGTTTCACGGGCGTGCGGATTGGAATCAGCGTGGTCAAGGGGATTGCCCTGGGGCTGAGGGAGCCGCCGCGGTTGATCGGTCTGCCGGTGTTGAGCACAGTTGCGGCGCGGTTTGTGCCGCTGGCGGCGCCGGGAGCGGATGTGTGGCCTGTTCTGCAGGCGGGTCGGGGGCGGTTCAACTGGGCCGCGGCGCCGGCGGACGACCCGCTGTGGCTGCCGGACGTTGATGAACACCGGGCAGGGCAGGTCGAGGCGCTGGTTGAGGCGCTGCGGGCGGAAGGGCGTCCTGTGTGGCTGGTGGGCGAGTTGAGCAGTGCCCTGCGGCAGGCTGTGCAAGGGCTGGCCCATGTCCGCTGCGTCGATCCGGCCGTTGAATTCGATCTGCCGGAGGATTACAAGAGTACGCCCGGTTTCTCAAACGGCGCGGGAGCCGAGCGGGCCGGCTTGACAGAGACCCGGGGCGAGGGGTTGGCCGGCCTGGCGATGCGTCACCTGCGCGCCGGCTCCCCGGCGGTGACCGCGCCGCTGCAGCCACTCTATTTGCGTCCACCTCAGTAGACAGAACCCAATGGGATGCAACCGGTCGCCAGGCGTGCCCTGGCGCAACCGGCGTGCGTTGGTGTCCGATGGCTAGCTTTCTGAACCGTCGAAAACGGCAGTCCGAAACATCCGATCAGGTTGCCCCGCCCCGCTGCCGGCTGGCGATTGGGCCTCTGACGCCGACCGATCTGGAGAGTGTGATGGAGCTGGAGGCGGTCAGTTTCCCCAGCCCCTGGACGCTCGCCACCTACCACAGTGAGCTGACGCGCAACAGCCGGAGCCGCTATCTGAAAGTTGGACCGGCGCCGCTTCCTGGAGGTCGGGCGCCGGTGGCGACCGTGCCGGCGTTGATCGCGCAGGGCGGCTTCATGCTGTTCGGCGCGGAGATGCACATTGTCACGATCGCGGTGCAGCCGGACTGGCGCGGGCGGTCGATCGGCGAATGGCTGCTGCTGGCGCTGCTGGCGCTGGGGCGGGAGGAGGGTGCGCATACGGCCACGCTGGAGGTGCGGGTCAGCAATGAGATTGCGCTGCGTCTGTACCGCAGAGCCGGTTTCGAGGCGGTCGGGTATCGCCGGCGCTACTACCCGGACAAGGAGGACGCGCGCATTCTGGCGCTGACGGAGTTGCACAGGCAGCGTGTGTGGGCGCCGCTGCGGGAGCGGTTCGATGCGCTGTCGGCGTTGATGGGGCGCGGGGTGGAGGCGCCGGGGTAGGGGGATGGGGGAATTGTGATTGCAGTCCTAAGGTGTATTTGGCTCGAAGACCAGCTATTGCGTAGTGGGTAGTGGGTAAAGGCAGACTTGGCAGGCGCGATACCACTGCGTGATGCGCGCGAAGAGTCTTGGTGTCAAACGGGATTTGCATTCGCTTTGTTTTCGTACTGTTGTCGATAGGCAGCCACCAAGTGTGGCGCAACCTCGGATGCTGGGCGCATGTTCTCAAAGTCTTCAGTAGAGAGTTCCCGAGTGTCGGGATCGTGTGCGATGGCGCGACGAATCTCACTATCTTCCGATGTTGAAGGCCAAACCGTTTCCGGTTTAAGTTTTGGCATATTTTCTTATCTCTTCTCTTGTCGCCTTACGCAAGACGATGACATGAATTCTGCCGCTATCTTGTTCAGTATACACTGGAACACATACCCGAAAACAGAGGTAGCTTGCTGCAATTGAGGCGATCTTCGTATTCCTTACCGGGAACCATCGTAACCAGTACCTAATCAGGAGACTACATATCGGCAGAATCAGTTCTTTTTTCATTTCGTCTTTTGTATTCTCTTTGCCTCGCAATCACCATTCGTTGCCTCGCCCTGGATCGCATCGACTCCGTTCTTTCGAGAATCTCACGAAATCCGAGTAATCTTTGGTGTGGCCGCTTTAAGGATTGCCCTGGGGGTGGCGCGATATCGTCCGGACCACATCTGCCGGAGGCTTGGATTCTCCTCCCAGCACCGCGTACACATGATACAGAAGGCGGACCATACGAAATATACAGTGTTGAACCCATAGACGAGGACAGACGCGCGCAGAGGTAAGATGGTTTGTACAGGAGTGATCCGGGTCTGATTCGGAGAGACAGCCGTTGAAACTTATCAGAAATATCATCTTGGTACTGGCGCTCATACTGCTCGGTGTGGTCATTGGCTTCGCGCTCGGCGGGCAAGGGGACGGCGGCGGGGATGGGCAGACGCCGTCGCGTGCCTCCACAGTCGCGACGAGAACGCGAGCGGTTGCGGATACGGCGACGAGGGTTTCCGGCTCGGGGGAGACGAGTGCCTCTGCGGCTGTGCCCACGGCGACGGAGGGTTCGGGCGCGGAGAGCGGGGCGGAATGGGGCGTTGTGGTGCGGGTGGCGGACGGTGATACGTTGACGGTGCGGTTCGATAGTGGGGAGGAGGAGACGATCCGGCTGCTGGACGTGGACACACCGGAGACGGTGCATCCGAACCGGCCGGAGGAGTGCTTTGGCGCGCAGGCTTCCGACTATACGAAGGCACTGATGAGGCAGCGTGTGCGTATCGAGCCGATGGGGCGGGACAGGTACGGGCGTTTGCTGGCCTATGTGTGGGCCGGGGACGGGGAGGGCGGCGTGTTGTGGAACGTGCGGTTGTTGGAGGAGGGGCTGGCGGTTTACAACGATTATGGCAATCCGGGCCGGTATGCGGACAGGACGCGGGCGGCGGCCGAGGAGGCGATGCTGGCGGGGGTGGGGTTGTGGTCGGCATGTGAGATGGGGGCGAGGCCCACGGTCGTGCCGACGCTGGAGGTTGGCGCGGGTTGCCCGCAGGGGTGTGTCAGCCAGCCGGACCCGTCATGCAGCATCAAGGGCAATGTAAACACGAGAAGGGATACGAAGATCTATCATGTGGAGGGGGAGTCGTCGTCCTACGGGCGGGTGAATATGAAGGCAGGGGAGGGCGACCTCTGGTTCTGTACGCGGGCGGAGGCGGAGGCGAATGGTTTTCGGGCGCCGAGACAGTAGAAGGTAACGTATTGCGTTGTTCGTATTGCGTGACTGAGAAGAGCGACCACCAGGGCACCCACAAGGGGTGCCCCTACGGGTCGTGGCAGAGAGATGCGGATGCGCGACGTAGGGTAGACCACCAGGGCACCCACAAGGGGTGCCCCTACGGGTCGTGGCGGGGAGATGCGGATGCGCGACGTAAGGTAGTTTGGCCCCAGGGTCTGGTAGAATTGACTGACAGGTTTCAATTTATCATTTTGGACGTATTCGTGCTGGTCAAGTGCAAGGAGAGGGCGTCTTTTTTCCTAAGCGATCCCCTATCCCACCAGGCACCCCCAAAACGCGACTTTCGCCGATTTGCGGCACCTGATATGATAGATGCATAGTGCCAAATCTGTCCGCTATCCCTACAGGATGGCGGCATGTTCGCTTTGTAAGGAGAGTTTTGTGTCGATGCGTATGAAATTGAATTTTGCGCAACCTGTTCGCCACATCAGTTTGAGGAGATCGGTCTTGCGTGTGCTGGCGCTGTGTGCGGGCGCGCTGTTTGTGGCCGGCTGCGGACTTTTTTCCGGTGCGGAGGCAACGTCCACACCGACGCGGGCGATGGCAGCAGTTGTCCCTACGTTCACATCCACGCCTGAAGGCGCGATGGCCGCGCAAGAGTCAGGCGGCGGCGCTACATCTCAGCAGGTCGCGCCGGCGGCGGCGCAGCAACAGGCTCCGGCGGCTACCGATACGCCGGCGCCGACGGATACGCCGGTGCCTACGGTGGCGCGCTTTACGGTCAAGCCGGACCTGACCGCGGCGAACGTCAACGTGCGTACGGGGCCGAGCACGGCTTTCGCCATCATCGGCACGGTCACGAGGGGGGCGCAGTTCGATATCAGCGGCAGAAACCAGGAATACAGTTGGTTTCAGTTTTGCTGCGTGGCCGGTCAGACGGGTTGGATTTTCTCCAACCTGGTGAATGTGGAGAACGCGCATCTGATTACGCTGGCGCAGAACATTCCGGCAACGCCTACGCCGGTGCCGCCAACAGCTACGCCGGTCCCGCCCACACCGGTTCCCGCGCCGGTCCATGTAGACCACTGCGCGGGCATCGGCGGCGATGGATGCAAGTTCAGGTTGCGGAATACTGATCCTGCAGACAATGGCGGAGGGGAATTGAAGCTTCTCATCGGCTTTGTGCATGGGGGGCGCGGCGACGAGGTCCAGAAGTTCGGCGGCTACTATGTTGAATTGCAGAAGAACGGGGCCCAGGTACATGGGTTCGATCACCACACGCGTGCCGGGACGAATGTCATTGAGGGACCCAGAGGGAAAGTGTACCACTACGATAAGAGTGTTTCTGCCAGCAGTCTGCCGGGTGGAAACGTTGCTGGCACTTACACCATCTGGGTCAAAGACGGCAACGGTGAGCGGGACAGTCAGAACTATAACTTCACGCTGCACGGTAACCAGGGCCTAGTCTGGCTGGTTTTCGACCAGAACTAAGATAGGGGGCGGGGCGATTACGACAGAGGTTGCGCGACAGCGGCTGCCCACCTTCACCAAGGTAATCTACGGGCTGGGCGATTGGGGCGCGGCTTCGGCCTCGACGGCCCGGACCCTGTTCTGGCTTTACTTTACCGTCAGCGTGGTGGGGGTGGACGTGGGGCTGGCCGGTGTCGCTTTCATCATCGGCCGGTTCTGGGACGGTATCAACGACCCGCTGATCGGCATCATCAGCGATCGCTTCCGCAGCCGCTGGGGGCGGCGGCGCCCATTCATGCTGCTGGGCGCGCTGCCCTTCGGGGTTGGCTTCTTTCTCATGTTCAGCCCGCCCCCGTTCGAGGGGAACGTGGCTGCGGCCCTCTACTACGCGTTCATCTTCATCCTCTACGACACGGCCTTCACGATCGTCAACGCGCCGTACGCTGCTCTCACGGCTGAGCTAACCGAAGATTATGACGAACGGGCCAGCCTGGCCGGTTGGCGCATGGGGAACTCGATCTTCGTTTCACTGCTGACGGCCGGGCTGTTCAAGCTGCTGGCAGAAAGCGTATTTGCGGGCTGGTTCAGCGGGCCGGATGCGCTGCGGAGCGGCTATGCGGTGGCCGGTGCGCTGTGGGGGTTGGTCGTCGTGGCGTCGCCGCTGCTGGTGGTGGCCTTTGTGCGCGAGCCGGAGCGGGAGCTGCCGAAGGAGGAGGGCCGGCCCGACTTCATTCAGATCACCAAAGAGGTGTTCGCCAACCGGCCGTTCCGCATCGGCGCTGCGATTTACGTGCTGGCGTTCAGCGCGGTCGACATCATCACCTCCGTGTTCGTCTGGTTCCTGGTGTACTACATGCAGTTGGAGGCGCCGATCGACAGTTTGGTCCTGGCGGCTGTGCTGGGCGTGGCGTTTCTCTCGATGCCGCTGACGGTGCGGCTGATGCAGCGGTACGGGAAGAGCAAGACGTATATACGCATGATGATCTTCTGGGCGGCGGTGATGGCGGTGATCAGCCTGCTGCCGCCAGGGAATGTGCCGCTGGTGTTGATCGCGGCGGCGGTTGCGGGGATCGGGTACGGCGCGGCCAACGCCACGCCGTGGGCAATTGTGGCGGACATCATCGAAGAGGACGAGTGGCACAGCGGTCAGCGCCGCGAGGGGGTCTACTCGGCCTACCTGGTGACGTTCCGCAAGATCGCGACCGCGTTCGCGGTGGGCTTTATCGTGCCGCAGGTCCTGGCCGCTACGGGCTTTATCGAGGGCGCGGCGGAGACGCAGCCGGCGGCGGCGGTGCTGGCTTTGCGGATCTTCATGGGCGCGGTGCCGGCGGTGCTGCTGGTCCTGTCGATGTTTGCGGCGGCGCGGTATCCGCTGGACCGGGAGGCGCATGACGAACTGCGGCGCAAGCTGGCTTTGCGGCGGGCGGAAGGGCAGGATTCGGGGGCCAGGGGGTAGGGGGTTAGTGGACCCCAATGTCAGTTGGAGAAAGCCAGTTTCTTACTTTGCAGGTAACTGCTAAGCCATTTTTTGTGTTTGCATTGCGTGCATTCTGCCCGGGTCCGGAATGAGGGAACGCACCGTCAGGATTTCTATGGCGGGCTTGCGATGGTCATAGCGGTGAACGTTGGGTATATGTGGGAGTTGCCTCGCCTGTCTTGCCTGCGCTGGCACATGCTCGGAATCTGCCAAGACGCGGGGTTGGGGGTGAAGCCCGGCCGCCGCGGGACGACAACTTCAAATTAGCCACACACTCTCTGCGGCGCGGACAGGGCCGGGGGCGTTGCGGGGGCGGAGCCCCCGCACAAGGGAGGGCCGAATAGGCCCGACCGCCCATAACTGCAGTGATCAGTAGTCAGTGGTCAGTGAAAGCAGCGATTGAAGAAGGGCAGGAGCGAAGAGGAGAGAGATAACTTCGTTAACTTGGGTCAGCGTCGCGAACTGACTGTGGCTGGGTAGTCGTGCTTTCTCTTTCCTTCATGCGGCTTACTGGCGTTTGCGGGTCCATTCCGTTTTGGCGGTCTTGTGGCTAACGGCAGCGGGTGGCGTTTCGTCGACGATACAGGCTTCCAACTGCGTGCGGAGGGCCTCAACATCCAGCCCACCATGCGAGGCGATCATCACAATTTGCGTGCGGGGCGGCTCATCGTCCCATTCACCGGCCAGCGTCAGGCTGGCGCGTTTGCCCACCATTTGCAGAATCATCCTGTTGTCCGGCATTTCGTGGAGCTGAATCACACCTTTGGCGCGGTAGATGGTATTGGGCAGGTCCTCGAACATTCCACGTAGTGCTCTCAACGACAGCGGTTTCTCCGCCGTCCAACTCCAGGTGCTGAATACCAGTGTATGGTCGGTATGTTCATGGTGGTGATGTCCGTCATCATGGTCATGATCGTGTTCCTCATCCACGCCATGCACATGCACATCGCGCCGGGCACGGCGAAGCAGGCGTTCCGGTGCATACTTGCCGGCACCCAGCACCAGTTCCAGCGGCACCTGTCCGTAAGATACTTCCAGAATGCGCGTTTCCTGCGCATTGGGTCGAATCAGATCGGTCTTGATGTCCACTGCGTTTAGAGACACCTTTCTCATCTTCATTCTGGGCACAATGCGCCGCATCAGATCGGTCTTGACGTCTTCCAGTTCCTCTGCCGCGACCAGGTCGACTTTGTTCAGTACCACGATGTCGGCGACGGCGATCTGATCCAGCGCCAGTCCGAAGTTTTCTTCGTCCAGTGACAGGATTTGATCGGCATCGACGACGACCAGAATGCTGTCGAGCGCCACCAACGGTTTGATTTCAGGCGTCAGGAAGGTATTGGCGACGGCGACAGGATCGGATACACCGCTGGCTTCGATGATGATGTATTCCGGGGGATCCTGCCGCCGCAGCAGTTTGAGTGTTTCCTTCAGCAAGTCACCACGAATTGTGCAGCAGATGCAGCCGTTGGACAGATTGACGGTTTCGCCTTCGACACCGACGACCAACTGGGCGTCAATGTTTATGGCGCCGAAGTCGTTCACGAGCGCTGCGATCTTCAGACCGTGGTTGCCGTGCAGGATGTGGTTAAGCAGGGTGGTCTTACCTGCGCCGAGAAAGCCGCCGAGAATGGTGATTGGCACCGGGAAACCAGGGTTCGCCATAGCAGGTGTTCCGCCTCAATCGGGATTTATGATGTGCCGGGCAACCGGTGGCGCAGCCATTCTATGACGGTGCGCGTGATATATTCCCGTTCCGATTTGGGGGCATTGACTGCCAGACAGGTTTCCATGCGCCGGTTCAAATCATCCCCGTCAACACTTCCCTCTGCCCCAATGACGACGAGCTGCGAGTGCGGCGCGGCACTGTCCCAACCATCCTGAGTCAAGGTCAGGCTAGCGCGTTTGCCCACTACGTGCAAGAGCGCTTTTTGACCGGCGGCATCGGCCAGAAAGAAAATGCCTTTGGCGCGATAGATCGTTTCGGGCAGGCGGTTGACCATCCGTTGCAAGGCTCGAAACGAGACAGGCTGCGAACTGCGCCAACTCCAGGTGCTGAAAACCAGCGTGTGGTCTGTATGTTCATGGTGGTGTTCGTTGTCTTCATGCTCAAGTTTTTCGTCTTCGGCATGAACATGAATATCGTGCGGCTGGCGGCTTGCCAGCCGCTCGATTTCAAATTGACCCACATTGAGCAGCAGTTCAAGCGGCACATCGGCGTGGGTTGTTTCGATGATGCGTGCCCGGGGGACGATTTGCCGGATGAAATCCCGCACCGATTGAAGCTGTACCTCATTCACCAGATCGATTTTATTGAGGATGACGATATCGGCCATGCCGATCTGATGGATGGACAGCACCTCATGGCGCTTGTCGAGGCCCAGGATCTGTTCGGCATCCATCATGGTCAGGATGCTGTCAATCTGCACGCGCTGGAGCGTCCGAAACGTAAGCGCGACTTCGAGCGGATCTGAGACACCACTGGTTTCGACCAGAATATATTCGGGTGGTTGTGGACGCTGGATCAGGTCGCGTGTGGCCTTGAGAAAGTCGCCGCGGATGGTGCAGCAGATGCAGCCGTTGGCAAGGCTGATCGTGTCTTCCTCCGTACCCACAACGAGTTGCGTATCGATATTGATGGCTCCAAAGTCATTCACCAGCACAGCTACGCGCAGGCCGTGCTCGGCATGAAGAATGCGGTTGAGCAGCGTGGTTTTCCCAGAGCCCAAAAATCCGGTAATGATGGTCACGGGAATTGGTTGGCGATCAGATTTTGGGTTCAATACATACTCGCTTTCATTTTCATCTTGCTAATCCAGTTGATACTCAGCGGGGTGAGCAGACCGGCGGGCATCAGAGCCCCGATAGCCGGTTACAACTTTTCGCCTGCGCGCCCTGTCGGTGACCCGCCGCACAGACTGGTCCAGCCAATAGGTTAGTATGGGGCCGTAGATAGGCGAACGGCGGCCAAGAGGAGACATACGCCGGAGCAGGTGATCAACAGGCACGGAGAGGCTGGGGCGGCAATAGGCGAGGGCGACGGACCGGCGGGGATGACGGTGCAGATTGATGTCGGCCAGGACATTCATGGCGCCATAGTCGAAATTGACGCCAGCAGATCTGATTAGGTGGCTACATTAGATCTGCCTTTGGAGGAGATAGTTAAAAGGAGTGAGGAGAGAGAGGGATCTCTCGCCCCTCACTTCCTTTGTAATTTACTCTCCTGCTTTTCTTCTTATTCGCTGTCGGGCACGTTGCCGACCTCTACGCCATCCATGAGGGAGGGGTCGCCTCCCAGCGCAGCCGCCAGCGTCCTCATGTTTTGTACCATCATGCCGATGTAGGTGTGCTCAGGGTCATCGGGCTCGCCGGGCAGGCCGTCGTCCAGCAGTGTGCTTACGGTAACGCCGGTCTCGGACGCGATCTGGTCGATCACGTCAGCGGGGAAGAGGATTGAGCCAAAGATGGCGGGCACGCCTTCTTCGCGCAGCTGGTCGATCAGCGCGGCCACCTCCTTTGCAGACGGCTGGGACGTGTCATTGGGCTGGATGGCGCCGATGACGGTGTAGCCGTAGCGGATGGCAAAGTAGCCGAACGAGTCGTGGTAGGTGAGCAGCCGGCGGTTCGATTCAGGGATGGTTGCCGTCGCGGCCTGGATGGCTTCATCGAGAGCCAGCAGGCGGGCAGTGTATTCGTTAAAGTTGCTCTCGTAGTAGTCCCTGTTGTCCGGATCGTGTTCCGCCAGGGTCACAAAGATGACTTTGGCGTAGCGGATGGCGAAGTTCGGATCGAGCAACAGGTGCGGGTCGGGCTCCCCTTCTTCGTCTTCGTGGTCGTCTTCTTCGGCGTGTGCATGTTCGTCGTCGTCGTGGTCGTCCTCTTGGGCGTGGCCATGCTCGTCACCGTCGTCGTGGTCGTCCTCTTCGGCGTGGCCATGCTCGTCATCGTCGTCGTGGTCGTCCTCTTCGGCGTGGCCGTGATCGTCCATTTCGCCGTGGCCATGATGGTGTTCCTGGCCGTAGATGAGCTCATCGGGACCGGCAACCGCGGCTGCCAACTCGATAAGCTTAGCCCCGTCCTTCAGGTTAGCTTGGGCCAGCCTCAGTGTTGTCTCATCGAGGTGCATACCGTTGACAAAGATCAGGTCGGCCTGCGCCAGTTTCACGGCATCGGAGGGCCTGGGCTCGAAGGTATGGGGGTCGGTGCCGGGCGGCATGATGGCATCGAGGTCGATGCGATCACCGCCGATGTTGTAGACGATATTTGCAAGCGGCAGAATAGAAACGACAACGCGTGGGCGCTCTTCCTCGGTGGGGACGGCAGTCGTTCCCGGCGCGATTGGGGTGCAGGCGGCGATGAGGAACAGGATTGCCAGGAGCGAGGAAAGAGTTCGGAGTGAGTGATGCATCTGCGGGTGCCCTTTCGCCGGATAGGCGCTGTGTGCCCCCACAATTGGCGTCAGGCGCCGGCAGAGCTACGGCAGTCGGTGCATTGCCCGAAGAATGAGACATGACTTACGTCGATCTCAAAGTCATATTGGGCGTCCATCGCCCGGCGAAAGGACCGCAAGACGCTGTGGGGCAGCTCAAGCAGGCTGTCGCAGGTGCGGCAGACGAGGTGGTGATGCGGCTCGGGGCCGGCCATCTCGTAGGCGAGCCGGCCGTCGGCCATATGCACCATCGCCAGGATGCGCTGTTCTGTCAGGAAATGCAGAACCCGGTAGACGGTGGCCCGGCTCAGCGTGGGAGCAGTGCGGTGTACGTGGTCGTACACGGCTTCGGGCGTGACATGGTCACCGAGCTGACAGACGGCGTCGAGGATGAGCTGGCGTTGGGGTGTAACCCGGTAGCCGGATTTGCGTAACTGTCGATTGATCTCTGTCGTATTGTGGGACATGATAATTTTGTTTGTTGCAAGATTTCGCAACGGAACACAGCTTAGCACCGGCCGACGGCGGTGTCAACACCAGTTTTCCGGCAACTGCTTACTCGCTTCCAAGCTACTGCTGTTGACTGTACCATCTTGCCGGCGAGACAGAAAATCGCCACATGCTCCACAGGTCTCCTGCATCGAGGCAAAACGTCTCACCAACCGAGGGGCAATGTTTCATATGAAACACTTTTCTCATAGTCGCTGCACTGCCGCTATCGACAGGGTACCATTCTCGTCCGACACCGCGATACGGCGATCATCCGGTGACCAGTCCAAGCAGGCAATCGGGGCCTTGAACACAGTATCCGCCAGCAGAACGGATTTCTTCTTCTCGACTTTCCAGATTGCCAGCAGGCCATCTTTCCCACCGGAAGCCAGCAGCATACCCCGTCGTTGAAACTTCAGGTGCTTGATGAGGTGCCGATGCCCTTCCAGCATGATCGGTTTCGTGTTTTCCGGCCCCTTGCCGGAACAGTCCCAGATCACCGCCTGAGTCCCGCCGCCGGTCGCCAGATAGCGACTGTTGAAGCTCCATGCCAGTTCCAGCACCTTTGTTTCGTAGCCCCACATCTGCAGATCCTGCCCGGACTCGACGAGCCAGAAGTGCACGGTCGAGTCCTGGTCGCCAGTGGCAATGTGCTTGCCATCGGGACTCCATTCCAGTGTGAGAGACGAACCCTGCCATTCGAAACGGTGGAGTGGTTCCGCTTCTGTGGGGCCATACAGCACGACTCCATTGTAGGCGGAGATAGCGAACTGTTTGCCATCATGGCGCCACTTGATGTCAGTAATGGTGCTGTTCGCATCGGGATATTCGCAGTTCAACTCCCCGGTGGTGTCCCACAGTCGCAGTTTGCGCCCTGCGGCTGACACCAGCCAGTCACCCGCAGGGCTGAAAGCGACACGCTCCACCCAGCTTGCGCCGCCTGCCATTTCAGAGGTCTGCGTTCCTGTCCCGGTATTCCACAGCCGTACCTTGCCGTCCTGCCCGACGCTGGCGAGGAGACGACTGTCTTTGTGCCACGAAATTGCCATCGTGCCGAGGGTATGGCCGGGCAGCTTGTGCTGTACCGCGCCGTCTGCACCGTTAAACAGCGTGATTGGCCCAGACACACCCGCCACTGCCAGCTTTTTGCCGTCCGGCGACCATGCCAGCCCGATCGGATGATCGTCAATGTGGGTACGCCAAATTGCCATGAGCGATGGCTTTGGCGGTTTGCGCCTGTCTTTGCGCCGCATCATGACACGAGACATGCGCGAAAGCCTTCTTCCAGTGCAGACCGGTCCAGGTTACGCCCGATAAAAACCATTTTGTTATGACGCTGTTCATTCCCCCACGGACGATCCGGGCGGCCGTCAAAGAGCATATGCACGCCCTGAAATACGAAGCGTTCATCATGGCCGCGCAGGCTCAACACGCCTTTCATACGGAAGATGTCCTGTCCCTGTTTGAGAAGCAGTTGACCTAACCAATCATTGAGCCTCTCCAAGTGAAAGTCACCGGGGAGGGTGATACCGACAGAAGTCACCTCTTCGTCGTGTTCATGATCGGGCTTGTACTCGCGGGTTTCGAGGGGGTTCAGCACGGCATCAGTACCGCACAGGTGCGCGTCGAATTCATCAGGGTGATGTTCGGTAAACAGCATGTAATAGCCCGGCTGCTGAATCACGAAGTTGAAGACGGTCTCGCCTTTTCTGTTCAGCACGAGCTGGTTGTGCTGTCCTTTGCCGAGGCGCAGCGTCTCGCCAGCCTGTACCGCCTGCTCATCTTCTGAGAAGGTCAGTACGGCGCCCATCAGCGTCGCTTCCTTCGCCACCAGTCCATTTTTTGCCAGCGGCAGCAGTGCGGCCCCCATCACCGGGTCAGGGCCTTCACCCATCACCCATTCGTAAGTCCCGGTGTTCAGCTCATAGATGCCCGACCATTCAAACGGGTATTCCGGCTCCATGAACTTCGGGTCGATTTCCAGTGCCCGGTCGAGGTTGAAGCCGCCCACATTGAGAATCTTGTCCATTTCGACCACCGCGTCGCGGGTGCGGAAGATTTTCGCCATGCTGTTCATGCTTTTGATGCGTGCTTCGAGTCTGTCGAGGTCTTCCGGGGCAACCAGATCAGTCTTATTGAGCAGGATCACATCGGCAAAGGCAACCTGTTCTTTTGCCTCATCGCTGTCGTCGATGTGTTCCCAGATGTGTTTGGCATCGACCACCGTGACAATCGCATCCAGCATCAGTTTTTCCTGCATGTCATCGTCCACGTAAAAAGTTTGCGCGACGGGACCGGGATCGGCCATGCCGGTGGTTTCGACCATGATGTAATCGAACTTATCGCGGCGCTTCATCAGATGACCGAGAATGCGAATCAGATCGCCGCGAACGGTGCAGCAGATGCATCCGTTGTTCATCTCGAAGATCTCTTCTTCGGCGCCAATGACCAGATCGTTATCAATGCCGATCTCGCCGAACTCGTTTTCGATCACCGCGATTTTCTTACCGTGATTTTCGGTCAGGACGCGGTTGAGTAACGTGGTCTTGCCTGCCCCCAGAAAGCCCGTCAGAACGGTCACCGGCACTCGTGTTTCAAGTGTGTTCATCATGTTCGTGTGTCCTCTATTCAACTGTCGTTTTCGTTTTCGGCGGACAGCGCTTCAGTAAGCGCCCGCGCCAGCGCGGTTTTTGGCTGATGCAGCATCCCGCAAGTAGCGATCAACTGCACGGCTAAACTCCCGCTGCAATGGCTTCATCCAGCGCAAACAGCGGGCGGTAGGCGTCATGGCCTGCGCCATAAGTTCGGTCCATCAGGGCAGCGTACTCGGCAGCATAGGCGGGATTGGTGCGCCAGCGCACACCGAGATATTCCGCCGCTTTGACGATGCCCAGCACACCGTGTTTGATCTCCTCAAAGGTGTAATCCGGCCCCACCGGAACGCACATCCAGCGGGCGATGTTCGCCGCCGTTCCCCGGTGATCCGGCGCGCCGTCGGCACCGAGCGCGGCATAGTGCAAAGGTCGAATCTGTGGCAGCCAGCGCACGGGCGTATTTTCCTGCACAACGTAGGCGTAAAAGGTGGCGGCATCGCTCTCCAGCGGGATTTGCACGGCGACCGCGGTCGCCAGCGCCAGCCTGTTCGGCTCGTGTGTCACCAGCCCGGCGGCTTCACACAGACCGCGCCGCACCTCCGCCAGATTCGCGCTCTGCTGCTCTGCCAGTTCCGGCAGGCGTTCACACTGTGCCAATGCCTGCGCTGCGTTCGGGCAGTCAACCGGTTGACGCAGTGCTTTCACCTCTGCATAGAGCGCCTCATCACTGAATACCAGCAGCGCGCCGGGGCGGTCATCAGCATCAGGCAGATGCAGGCCGTACAGCGTCACCGCCGGGCGCTCCGCCGCGCCGGGCGTCGGCAGGGTGTCAGCGCAGTCGAGCCATGTGGCGTTCTGCGGCTGCCACAACCCGCGCACCACCTGCGTCCAGGTGAAGCGCGTACCGGACGGCGCGAGGCGTAGGTGCGCGTCAAAGTCCAGAAAGCACGGCAGCGCCTTATGATGCTTGACCGACTCTGCCAGGTCATGGCTGGCATTCGCGGGGACACCGACCCATTCGCCTGGCTGAATCCCCGCCGCCTGATGCAGTAAACGGCGAGCGCGGTAGGCATCGCGCACCAGCACGACCCACGCGCCGCCCAGGCGTTCCGACCATGTCGCTTCTGCAGTTTCAAGCGTCACTCCGGCATGTAAAGCGGCGTTCGCAGGTAGGGTCAGCCGCTCATCCAGCGGGGGGTGCGCGGCATAATCTGCGCCACGAACCGGTAACCCACCGAGCGCCTCCACCGGGCAGAAGCCCCCTAACCATAACGATCCCCAATCAACGGGCAATTTCAACATCTTTGTCCTCTTTATTTTCTCTATGTCTATTGGTACATGTGCTCTTCATGGACTTAGATGATTACCTGCAAATCAAGAAACCAGCCTTCCCTAACCAGGGATAAGGTCCTCACAACCTTCGGCCAGACACAGCCCCTGAGACTGTTCCGGTTGGGGCGCAAGGCGGTCTCCCACGACGGCTCTGGACGAGCGCCTTTCGAGAAGAGGATGTTCAGACGGGGGCTCTGCGCCTGAATGCGACTGCCAGTGCGAATATCGCGCTTGCTACCAGGGTCATGGCGGGACCGGCGGGCAGGTTAAAGTGGTAGGAGATGTAGAGGCCGGTCACGGCGGCCGCGGTGCCTATCAATGCGGCCGCTATCATCATCGAGACAAAGCGTCTGACCAACAGATAGGCCGTGGCAGCAGGTGTGACCAGCATCGCCATGACCAGAATGACACCGGCCGCCTGGATTCCGATCACGATAACCAGGGCAAGCATGACCAGGAACACGTAGTCGACGATGTTGGTACGCCTACCGAGAACCTGGGCCCCCACGGGATCGAAGCTGGCGAACAACAGCCAGTGGTGCAGAGCGAACAGCCCCAGGATGACCGCCACGGTTATCCCAAGGGACACATAGATGCTGGTCGGAGATATGCCCAGGAGCTGCCCAAGGAGCAGGTCTTCCATGTCGACCCGAATCGTGGTTGAAGTCGACAGCATCACCAGTCCGAGGGCAAACATGGCCGCAAAGAGGATGCCGATGGAGGTATCGGTGCTGAGGCCTGCGCGCCGGCTCACAATCCTGACGAGCACGGCAACGGCGACGCCTGTAGGGACGGCGGCGATGGCCGGGTTGATGCCTGCGATGAACCCTAGCACCATCCCCGGCAGCACGGCGTGAGCGAGAGCGTCGCCCATGAAGGCGAGGTTCCTGGTGACGACATAGGCGCCAACCAGGGGACACATCACGCCAACAAGCACCGAACCGATCAGGGCCCTCAGCATGAAGCCGTACTCCAGCGGGGCGACAAAGAACTCAATCACGTCCTCTTGCTACCGTTCCCCGTCCACCGTGAGGCGCACACCGTGGGCGCCGTACAGCTGCTGCATGACCTCGGAGGTAAACACCTCGTCGGGAGGGCCGCAAGCGCACACGCGGCGGTTCAGACACAGTACCTGGTCGAAGCGTCCGGCCAGGTTGGTCAGGTCGTGGGTCGCCAGCAGGACAATGCGCCCTTCATTGCGCACTGTCTGGAGGACCTCTACGAGGCCCTCCTGGGCACCGGCGTCAACACCGCTGAAGGCCTCATCGAGGAGAAGCACACTCGCCTCCTGGGTGAGCGCCCTGGCTACGAATACCCTCTGCCTCTGCCCTCCCGAGAGCTCTGTCATCAGAGCGGAGCGATGGTCCGACAGGCCCACACGGCACAGGCAGGCGTCGACAAGCTCGCGATCTCTCTTCCCGGGACGCCGGCACCATCCCAGTCTGCAGCAGCGGCCCATCATGACAACGTCCATGGCGGTCACGGGGAAGCGCCAGTTGACGCTCTCTCGCTGAGGCACGTAGGCCAGCGCTCCACTTCCCTTGTCCACGCGGTGAAGGGTCACCTTCCCCTGGCGAACCGGGAGGAGCCCGGCAATCGCATTGAACAGCGTGCTCTTGCCGGCTCCGTTCGGTCCTACAACGCCCATCAGCGTCCCCGCACCTACGTCGAAGGTGACGTTACTCAGGGCCTTGTGCCCATCGAACTCGACGGTCACGTCCTGAAGCGACATTCTGGCGGCGTGCGGGTAATGAGTGGTGTTCATTTCAAAGCCTCAACGATGCGTTCCACGTTTGTACGTACCATGCCAAGGTAGGTGTCAGCGCCGCTGCCCTCGGGCCCAAGGGAACCTGAATAGAGCCGGAACAGCTCTGCGCCGGTCTCGGTTGCTATGGTCTGCGCCAGCCTCTCGCTGACCGTCGTCTCGCCAAACAGTGCCGGTATATCATGCTCCCGAACCACCTCGACCACGCCCGCAATGTGCTCCGCGGAGGGCTCCACGTGCGTCGCGAGTGACGGTATGACCAGGCCAACTATCTCGAATCCATACAACTCTGCAAAGTAGGAGAAGGCGTCATGTGACGTAACCAGCAGTCTGCGCTCCGGCGCCACGGCACTGACCTGCTCCTGGACCCAGGCGTGAAGCTCGTCGAGCTGCTCCCCATACTCTGCGGCGTTCCGAAGGTAAGTCTCCGCGCCTTCAGGGTCGATAGCCGAGAGCCGGGCGGCTATCTCGTTGACGGCGACCTTCACCCGGATCGGATCGAACCAGAAGTGGGGATCCAGAGGGCCGTGGTCGTGTCCTTCATGGCCGTGGCCGTGCTCGTCTTCTTCGTGCTCATCGTGGCCATGCTCGTCCTCTTCGTGCTCATCGTGGCCTTCAGCGGGCGCGCCGCCCGCGTCGGCGAGTCCGACGAACGCCAGGCTCGACGGTGCGCCGCCGACTTCCCACTCCTCCTCGATCTCCATCTCTTCAAGGTGGACGGCCATGACGCGGCCGCTGTTGGGGTCGGCGACATAGAGCCACTCGCCAACAACGATGAAAGCGGGACGACCGGCATCACCAGGCTCGACCAACGCCATGGTCTCGAGCAGTTCGCCGTCGTGCGCGTCGAGCGTGTGCAGCACGCCGTCAGCGCCGAGGATGTAGAGCAGTTTGCCATCGCTGGAGAACTTCGTGGAAACGCTGGGCTCGCTGAACATCTGGCGCATTTCGCTGTGGTCCACGTCGATCAGCCAAATGCCATCGTCGGCGAAGCCTTCACCGTCGAAGTAGGAGGCCTTGCCGAAGAAATGCTCGACGTGGTGGTGACCGTAGACCGCCCCGATCCGAGAGTCTGCGCGCATCTCCGGCGGATTGGCGATGAACTGGTGCGCGTACTCGCCATCGTGAGTGTGGAGGAAGAGCACGCCGCCGGTGCATCCAAGGGCGACGCCATGCTCATTGTGGGATTCACCGTGCATGCCCGGGCATGAGCGATTGCTGGCGTCGTAGACGACCTGATCACTGAAGTCGCGAACTTCCACGCCAACAGGCAGGCTGTCGTTGGAATTCTCGGGGTAGTCGGGATTCTTCGTGGTAACGACGACGTGCTCGTCGGAGATGACCAGCGCGGCGCCATGCTGGGGTCCTGCCTCAAGCACGACCGGCTCATAGTCGCCGCGTGCGTTCGCCAGGTCAGCCTCGTTGATCAGGATGGCATGACCGCTGATGTCGGCGAAGATCGCGGTCCAGCCGTGGCTGTTGACGTAATGGACGGGCTGCTCGTCAGCGATCTCCAACGCGTGACGGGAGACGGGCTGGGTGACGAGGTCGTAGTGATCGCCGTGCTCGACGAGGAAGACGCCGCTGTCGAAGATGTGGATCCGGTCGTCGCCGTCCTCCGGCCCGCGGGCGAGGACGATGGCGTAGCGGTGGGCGGGGCTGGGGTGCACGGTCGCGCGGGGCGCAGCGACCTTGAAGATGCCGCTGTCAACGTCACCGGTCGATAGATCGATGACGGAGAGGTGCGCTTCCACCGCATCGGCAACGAGCAGGCGCCCCATGATCATCTCGTCATGGCCGTGCTCGTCTTCGTGCTCATCCTCGGCATGGCCGTGTTCGTCTTCATCCCCATGATCGTCATGCATATCGACCATGGCGAACTCGATGGGATCGACGCTATCACCAAGCGCGACGATCCTGGACTCGTCTGCACTGGCGTTATGCAGGAGGTCCTGCAGCCAGTCGGCCTCCAGGCCGAGACCGACAGTCAACACAAGATCGGCGTCAGCTACCCGGGCAACGTCGCGAGCGCCTGGCAGAAAGGTGTGCGGATCGCCGCCCACCGGAAGCAGGCCGAAGACCTCTACCCTGCTTCCACCTACCACCCGGGCCCAGTCAGCCACAAAGTTGGTGGTTGTCACCACCTGGACCGGCGTGCCGGAGGGTGAGGCCTCCTGGCCTGACTGGGTAGTTGTAGGCGCGACTGGTGTGCAAGCGGCGAGGAGGAACAGAATTGCCAGAACCGAGGACAGAATTCGAAGAGAGTGAAGCATCTGCGGGTACCCTTTCGTCAGGCTGGTGGTGGGTGCCCCCACAATTGGCGTCAGGCGCCGGCAGAGTTGCGGCAGCCGGTGCAATGCCTTCCGTCGTATTGCGGGAATTGATAATTTTGCTTGTTGCAAAAATTTGCAACAGCACACATTTTAGCACACGCCAACGGCCGTGTCAACCCCGGTTTCCCGAAAACTGCTTTCTCATTTTCAAAGTGCTCCTGATGACTGTACCATCTTGCCGTCGAGACAGAAAATCTCCACATGCTCCACAGTTTTCTTCATCGAGGCGCGTCTGCTGCATAGCAGATTTACTCCATGTCCGGCACGTTGCGGGTGTCGAAGTGGTCCGCCAACGAGCCGTCGCCGCCAAGCGTTTCGGCCACGCCGTGTGTGGATGGTTCAGAGAAGGCTCTATTCCGGCTTGTATGGGGGAACCACCAAGGGAATTTTCAGACGCTACCCAGTACAGGGTCTCAGTGGTTCGTGATCCGCGGTCACTTGCGTCAGGCGTCGCTGCGCTCGATGCGGGCGCCGAGGGCGCGCAGTTTTTCGTCGACGCGCTGGTATCCACGGTCGATCTGTTCGATATTGCCGATGAGGGTGCGGCCCTCGGCGCTGAGGGCGGCGAGGACGAGCGCCATGCCGGCGCGGATGTCGGGGCTGCTGACTTCCTGGCCGACGAGCCGGGCGGGGCCGACGACGACGACGCGGTGGGGGTCGCAGACGATGATCTGCGCGCCCATGGCGACCAGTTTGTCGACGAAGTAGAGGCGGCTCTCGAACATTTTCTCGTGAATGAGGACGGTTCCCTGGGCCTGGCTGGCGACGACGACGGCGATGCTCATCACGTCGGGCGGAAAGGCTGGCCAGGGTGCGTCGTCGATTTTGGGGATGGCGCCGCCGAAGTCGGGCCGGACGCGCAGGTTCTGCTCGTCGGGCAGGAGGAGCGAGTAGCCGGTGAGGGCGGCATTGGGGTCCTCCTGCAGGTGCATTTGTACGCCCAGCCGCTGGCAGAAGACCATCTCAAGCATGCGCAGATGGTCGGGGGCGACGTTGGCGATGCGGAGGTCACCGCGGGTGATGGCGCCGAGGCCGATGAAGCTGCCGACCTCCATGTAGTCGGGGCCGACGGTGGCGCTGGCGCCGTGGAGCCGCTCCTGGCCGTGGACGTAGAGGGTGTTGCTGCCGATGCCGTCGATGGGGCAGCCCATGGCGACCAGCAGGCGGCACAGCTCCTGCACGTGCGGTTCGCTGGCGGTATTGCGGAGGATGGTGGTGCCCTGGGCGAGGGAGGCGGCCATGACGGCGTTCTGGGTGGCGGTTACGGAGGCCTCGTCGAGCAGGATATCGGCGGCCTGCAGTCTACCGGGCGCGGTCAGCTCGAAGCGGCCGCTGTTGGGGCGGGAGAAAGAGGCGCCCAGCTGTTCGAAGACAAGCAGGTGGGTGTCGATGCGGCGGCGGCCGATATCGTCTCCGCCGGCTGCGCCCTCGACGCGGAAGGCGCCGCGGCGGGCGAGGAGCGGCCCCATCAGGTTGAGCCCGCCGCGGATGCGCCCGAACAGGCGGGCGTCGGGGGCGTGTCCGTGCAGTTTGTCGGCGCGCAGCGTCAGCCGGTTGCCTTCTTTGCGCACGTAGACGCCCAGCCCTTCCAGAATGGTGAGCATGGCGGCGACGTCGTCTATCTGGGGGACGTTCTCCAGGGTGACGGTCTCGTCGGTGAGCAGGGATGCGGCGATGAGGGGGAAGGAGGCGTTCTTGTTGCCGCTGACGTTGACCGTCCCCTCGATGCGGTTGCCGCCCTGAATGGCAAATGAGGCCATGCTTTCTCCTTTGGTCGTTGCACAGTTTCAGATGTTGCACAGTGCGGACGATGGGCTGGATGGCTCCCGCGGGAGCGAGAGGGCCAACAGAGCTGCCGCAGGCGAACACGAAGAAAAGCCTTGCGTTTCGGCCGCGACAGTCAAGGTCCATCCTCCGACTCTGCGGATCCCATTCGATCAATTGTAGAACGGTCTACCCTTCCCGTCTAATCCGTTCAGGGGGTGGAAATGGAGGTGTAGTGCAGGAAGAAATGGGCCGTTGTCGTTCGCCAATTTTGCGCATATGTGGTAAAATCAGAAGGCTTAAGTGTACCGCGAAAACGCCACTTTGAGAACGGACCTGAGATGGGACTGCCAGCCCGAACCGGGAAGCGTTTGTGGGCATCATAGACAGTATTTCCACCGGTTACCGTTTCGTCAGCCAGCGTCCCGGCCTGCTGTTGTTGCCCCTGCTGCTGGACGCGCTGTTGTGGGTTCTGCCGCGTTGGAGCATCAGTCCCTTGCTGGGAAGGTTGGCCGATTTCTACTCAGAGCTGGCTGCCGATCCACAGCTGGCGGCGGAGAGTCCGTTTGCGCTGGACCAGATGAGCGAGCTGCTCATGGTGTTCGGTGAGACGAGCAATCTGGCCCAGTTTCTGGTCAACGGTCTGTTGTATCACGTGCCGAGCCTGCTGGCGACGCTGCCGGGCATAAAGGGAAGCCATCCCAGCGTCGAGGTGGACTCGATAGGCGCGGCGGGCCTGCTGTCGCTGCTCTTTGGCCTGGCCGGTCTGCTGATCGGGGCGACGTATATGAATCTGCTGGCCCAGAATCTGCCGATCGGAGAGGGACCGAAGGCGCTTTCGCTCAACATACTGGCGGGCCGTATCGTGCGCCACTGGCTGCGGACGATCGGTTTCCTGGTGTTCTTCGCCCTCGGTCTGCTGATGATCTACATTCCGGGCGTGATCGGGGTCACAGTGCTGGCGCTGATCAGCCCGGTGTTGGGCTCCGGGGCGTTGTTCCTGTTCGGCGGCCTGATCATGGTGATTTTGCTCTATCTCTATTTTGTGACGACGGCGCTGGTGCTGGACGATCTGGCGATTGGGAGCGCGGTGCGCCGCAGCATCCACCTGGTGCGGAAGAACTTCTGGCCGACGGTGGGGTTTGTTCTGCTGACGACGCTGATTTCGACGGGAATGGGGTTGCTATTCCGCCAGATCACACAGTGGCATACATTGGGGGTGGCACTGGCCACGTTGGGGAACACGTTCATTGGCACGGGGCTGGCGATGTCGCTGCTGGTCTTTTACCGGACGCGCATATTGGCGATGCAGCAGCAGGAAACGGACAGTTTTGCCTGACATATTGTCGACGCGAGCGTAGGGTTGCGGACGCTCTCCGATCGCCGGCCGGCCCGGCTTGGCGACAAGCTCGGAGGGGGTATGCGCAGCCAACGACGATGTATTGGGGTTTGGACGCCCGGATTTTGCGGGCAGCAGCCCCGTCTGAAATGACCGGAGGTATACGTGGCAGAAAAGATGAACAAGCAGGATTTCGTTTACGGCGCCGACCAGATCCAGGTGCTGGAAGGCCTGGAGGCGGTACGGAAGCGGCCGGGCATGTACATTGGCGGGACCGATACAAAAGCGCTGCATCACATGATATACGAGGTGGTGGACAACGCCATCGACGAGGCGATGCAGGGACGCTGCGACAAGATCGTGGTGACAATCCACAAGGATGAGAGCGTCACGGTGGAGGACAACGGCGCGGGCATCCCTGTGGACATTCAGAAGCAGACTGGGATGCCGGCGTTGACGGTGGTGATGACGATGCTTCACGCCGGCGGCAAGTTCGGCGACGTCGGTTACAAGGTTTCGGGCGGGCTGCATGGCGTGGGCGTGAGCGCGGTCAATGCGCTGAGCGAATGGATGATTACGGATGTCAAGCGGGACGGGAAGATCTGGCGGCAGGAATTCAAACGCGGCGTGCCGGTGACCGACGTGAAGGAAGTGGGCAAATGCAAGCGCGGGGAGACGGGCACCATTCAGCGTTTTCTGCGCGACGACACGATCTTCGACGTTCTGGAATATGACTGGAATACGCTGGTGACGCGTTTTCGGGAGATGGCCTTCCTGACGCGCGGCATCGATATTCATTTCGTGGATGATCGCGGGGAGGAGCCGCGCGAGATCAGCTTCTATTTCGAGGGCGGCGTGCAGACTTTCGTGCGCTATCTCAACAAGAACCGGACGGTCCTGCACACGCCGATCTACGTTGACATGCAGGTTGATTCGACGCACGTGGAGGCGGCGATCCAGTACACGGACGGCTACAATGAGTCGATCTTCGCGTTTGCCAACACGATCAACACGCCCGACGGCGGCTCTCATCTGACCGGATTGCGAGCGGCGGTGACGCGGCAGATCAACGACTATGCGCGCAAGCAGGGGATTCTGAAGGACAATGACGCCAACTTCAGCGGGGATGATACGCGGCAGGGGATGACGGCGATCATCAGTGTCAAAATCGTGGAGCCGCAGTTTGAGGGCCAGAACAAGCTGAAGCTGCTCAACAACGAGGTGCGCTATCAGGTCGAGACGGCGGTGGCGGAGGGCATCAACAGCTGGATGGAGGAGAACCCGCGCGAGGCCAGGCGGATCACCGACAAGTGCCAGGTGGCGTTTCGGGCCCGGGAGGCGGCGCGCAAAGCGCGTGAACTGGTGATCCGCAAGAGCGCGCTGGAGAGCCTGACGCTGCCGGGCAAGCTGGCGGACTGCTCCAGCCGCGATCCGAACGAGAGCGAACTGTACATTGTGGAGGGTGACAGCGCAGGCGGCAGCGCCAAACAGGGCCGCGACCGGCGCTTCCAGGCCGTGCTGCCGCTGCGGGGCAAAATCCTGAACGTGGAGCGCACGAGCCTGGACAAGATCCTGGGCAACAAGGAGATCCAGTCGCTGATTACGGCGATGGGCACCGGCGTGGGCGATGATTTCACGGTCGACAACCTGCGCTATAACCGGATCATCGTGATGACGGACGCGGACGTGGACGGCGCGCACATTCGTACGCTGCTGCTGACGCTGTTTTTCCGGTATATGGGACCGCTGGTGGAGAACGGACACCTGTACATTGCGCAGCCGCCGTTGTACAAGGTGCAGATCACCGAGCGCCAGAACGGCAAGGCGAAGCGGTCTGAGCAGTATGTGTACAACGACAACGCTCTTTCGCAGATTCGCAAGGAGATGGGTAACGAGAATATCAAGCTGGAGCAGCGTTACAAGGGTCTGGGGGAGATGAACCCGGAGCAGTTGTGGGAGACGACGATGAACCCGGAGTACCGGACGCTGCTGCAGGTGCAGGTGGAGGATGCGGCGGAGGCCAACCGCACCTTCGATATGCTGATGGGCAGCAGTGTGCCGCCGCGGCGGCGGTTCATCCAGACGCACGCTCATGAGGTGCGTAATCTGGACGTATAGGCTGGGAGACGGTTTATGGGAGGCCCGACTGTATGGTCGGGCCTTTTTGGTTTCTAGTTTTGAGTTTTTAGTTCTTAGTGAAGACCTGTGGATGGCGGGGCGTTACAGGTTGAGGAGAGAGTGGAGAGGCGTGAGGGAAGAGAGAGATATGGCGACGATCAGTTTTGGGAAGTATCAGACGGAGTCCCGAAAGACGTGGAGCCTGATTCACACCGATCATGCGATCGTGTATCCGACGTTGGGGCTTGTGAATGAGGCGGGTGAGGTGGCGGGTAAGATCAAGAAGATTTTTCGTGACAAGGAGGGTGTCATTGCGGAGGACGACCGGGCGGCGTTGAAGGACGAATTGGGTGATGTGCTCTGGTATTTGACGCAGATCTGTACGGAGCTGGACCTGTCGCTGGAGGAGGTGGCGGAGCAGAATATTACAAAGCTGTTCGACCGGTTGGAGCGGGGCGTTATCGGCGGGGAAGGGGATGTACGGTGAGGAGTGAGAGAACTTCGTTTCGTTGCTTCAGTCTCTCACTCCTCGACACTCTCTTCTCTCTACTCGCCGTTAGAGGTAGTCGCGGAGGCGGCGGCTGCGGCTGGGGTGGCGCAGGCGGCTGAGGGCCTGGGCCTCGATCTGGCGGATGCGTTCGCGGGTGACGCCGAACTTTCTGCCGACCTCTTCGAGCGTATAGTTGTAGCCGTCGACCAGTCCGAAGCGGAGCTGCAGGATGCGCACCTCACGGGGGGTCAGGCTCTGGAAGATTTCGTCGATCACCTCGCGCAGGATCTGGCGGCCGGCGGAGTCCTGCGGGCTGTCTGCGTCCTCGTCCTCGATAAAGTCGCCCAGGTAGCTGTCTTCTTCCTCGCCGACCGGCATTTCGAGGCTGAGGGGCCGCTGGCTGACGCGCATGATGTGTTCGACCTTGCGCGGGGTGACGCCCAGCTCCTCGGCGATCTCTTCGGTGGTCGGGTCGCGGCCCAGTTCCTGCACGAGCTGGCGGCTGGTGCGGGTCAGGCGGTTGATCTGCTCGTACATATGCACGGGTACGCGAATGGTGCGGCCCTGGTCGGCGATGGCGCGTGTGACGGCCTGCCGGATCCACCAGGTGGCATAGGTGCTGAATTTATAGCCCCGGCAGTAGTCGAACTTTTTGACGGCGCGAATGAGGCCGATATTGCCTTCCTGGATCAGGTCGAGGAAGGGGACGCCGCGGCCGACGTATTTTTTGGCGACGCTGACGACGAGGCGGCTGTTGGCCTTGATCAGGTGCTCCTGAGCGGAGCGGCCGTCGCGCACCAGCCAGAGCAGTTGTTCGCGCTCCTCCCATTCGACCTGTTCCTGGTTGAGGCGGTGGCGTGAGTCGCGACCGGCCTCCATGCGTTTGGCGAGGTCGACCTCTTCGGCGGCGGTCAGCAGGGGAACGCGGCCGATCTCCTTGAGATAGAGGCTGATGGAGTCGTCGATCTCGATCTGGCTCAGATCGAATTCGTCCTCTTCTGCGCTTTCGGCTGAATCTTTCTTTTCTTCGGTAGGAACTTCCTCTTTGGCCTGCCCGACAGAAATGCCCTGTTCCAGAAGGGAAGCAAAGATGTCATCCAGCTGCTCAATATCGTTTTCGGCTTCGGGCATGACCTGCAGGACTTCATCGTAGCTGACGAAGCCTTTTTCGCGGCCGAGTTTGAGGAGATGGGCGAGGGTTTCCTGCGGACTCGAAAACTGCAATTCGGCCTTTGCCGTGCCATTTTCGGACACAGAGTTATTCGAATCCGCATTGTACTCTGGCGTAAGTTCCTTTGTCATCAGCATTTCTTCAGCCATCGTCACCTCTTTTCGTGAATGTTTCAGCGCTGTTCGCGGCAAGCCGGACACGAAGCGGCCGGGCGACGTCGTTGGCGCGTCGTAGTTTTCAAGCGATGGTCAACTTACCATAGAGAGATGTAACTCTTCCGTAGAGAACATCTCAGATGGCCCAGGTACGATCGGGGTAGATCGTGTGGGGTATCTCTCGCGATCCCTGGCCAAGTGCGTGCGAAAGGTTCACGTTGGGAGTTTGAAATCCCAGATGCGGTCCTTCTGCGCGTAAGTGCGGGTGCAGGACGGACACTGAAGCTGTGACGGGCCGAGGGCAGCCAAGGGATGGGCTGCGCAGGACGGACATCGGAACAGCTGGGCCGGACCGGCTTCGACCGGGCTGGAATCTCGTTGCGGCCGCTCTGCGGCTTCTGGTGCAGCCGCGCGCACGAAGACGCTGGGCGCGAGGGGGAATCTGCCGCCTATGTGGAAAAGGCGGCTGTCCAGACGGGCGAGCAGGCGGGCCGGCAGGTTTTTTTTGAGCGCGGGCAGGCGGAAGTGGGAAGCGCCAAGTCGTTCCTCCACGCGCAGGCCGGCGTTTTTCATTTTTGCGGCCATCCAGCCGGGATGGAAGTCGAAGTTCATGGCGACGAATTCGAGCGGTTGCGGGTCAAAGGGAGACCAGGGCTGCCGGCGTGTGAGCCAGCGCAGGACGGCCTTCAGGTTGCGTTTGTTGGCATATTCGAGCACGGCGGTGCTGTCTTGATGCAGAAGCGACTGCATCTGGGCGAGTGCGGCCGGTACGTCGGCCAAGTGGTGCATTACGCGTACGATGACGAGTGCGTCCAGGGTACGGGCGGCCAAGGGCATCTGGTAGAGATTGCCGGCGACGAAGACGAAGCGGGGGTCGTGCCCCCATTTGCGGACGGCGTCGGCCAGCATCGTGCGGCTGTAGTCGAAGAGCACGATCTGATCGTAGCCGAGGTAGAGATCGGCGAGGCGGCCAAAGCCGGCGCCGATTTCGGCAATACGCCGGCCCTGTGGGGGCAGAAGGCGCTTGAGGGCGATGCGTTCGACGGCATCCTCGTACTCGCGTCCCTGGCCTTCCCAGAAGTCCTGGCGGTAGCCGCTGCCCTCGTAGTCGATGACGGGGACATCCCCTGGCGCGGAGGAGTCTGCCTTGCTATTCGGCTTTTTGATTGCTGTGCAGTTTGCTGCAGCCAGATTGTTTGCCGACATGCGGGCCGCTCCAAGGCGATCAGGGATTCAACACGTAAACAGGTGCGGCGGTTGTGCTTCCTTCTGGCGCACTCTGGTATAGGGACGGATACGAAGGTGCATATGTTTCATGTGAAACATCTGCAAAATCCGGTATCAGAAAACCATAAGGAAACATGCGCACCGCGCGCATTCGTATAGTATAGCACGTGGATTGGCCAATTTCAATACCTTTTCGGAATTTTCCTTTACGAAATGTTTGCAGTCGACCGGTGTGGACTGTGCGCGGCGGAGGGGTTGCGTGCAGGTTGAAGGGCGTCCACCCTTGCGGAGAGCCAGTGCGGAGGGGTGCATCGCAGAATTGGGGTGGGAACAGTCTGGCGGGGAATTCATGCCAGCGGCGGCTGGAATTGTTTGCCGACTCTTGCAGAGACGGAGGGCAGCCGCCAAGCCTGGCCTTGCCGGGAGGTCCGTTGATTTGGGGGGGCCAGGGCAGGCAC
This sequence comes from Caldilineaceae bacterium, assembly GCA_022821585.1. GTDB lineage: Bacteria > Chloroflexota > Anaerolineae > Caldilineales > Caldilineaceae > Bin5. The sequence goes on along the minus strand of JAJEDI010000086.1, from coordinate 277 downwards.
AAGACCTGTTCCAGGGGGATTTGATGGGACTGGCGGGACCGGGCTGGAAGAAACTCGCTCGAATGGGCACCTGTCACGAATACCGGCACACGGTCGACGAGGCATGTTGTTGGCCGGGGGCGTTGCGGGGGCGGAGCCCCCGCACAAGGGAGGCCGCTTGCGGCCGACCGCCCGGAACTGCAGTAGTCAACGGTTAGTAGTTAGTGGTCAGAGACGGCACTTCCTCTGAATCAGAGTTGAGCGCGAAATCGGTGCGTCTCTGCCGCAACCGGAGGCA
>JAJEDI010000003.1 GCA_022821585.1 Caldilineaceae bacterium | reverse complement strand
GGGGTTGCCCGTTGTGTGGGGGGCGTCCTCCGCTTCGGCCCCCCGGGGGGCGGGGGGGGTGGGGGGGGGGGGGGGGGGGGGGGGGGGCGGCCCCCCCCCCACAAGGGAGGGTCGAAGGCCCGACCGCCCAAATGCGAGTAGAAAGTGAAGAGGAGAGAGTTGCTGGTTTTTCTGGTGCAGCTCGGCACGCGGACAGGTCCTGGCCAAGGCGCTACCAGAGGATTGCGAGAGTTCACCCCCATTTTGGGATGCACCCGTCTTGATGATCCTGTTTCCAAAACCACAGACTTATGCTAAATTGATCCGCACGCCTATCCCACCCAGGAGAGCACAATGATCCACGACATAACCAATCACACCTGCGACGGCGAACCGTCCCTGACCGACTCGCAGGTGCTTGAATTCTGCCGCGAAGGCCATCTGCTGCTGAAGGGTGTCGTGCCCGACGAGATCAACCGCCGCACCTGCGACTATCTCGAAGGCAAGATCCCGGCCAACCCCAGCTACATTCCCGACGGCCTGACCGAAGCCGACCTTGAACGCATCCGCGCCTCCCACGAACCGAGCACCATCTTTCTCGAAGACTGGTTCGTTGAGAACGTCCTGCTCAACTCCCACGTCGTCGGCGTCATGCGCTCGCTGCTGGGCCGCAGCTTCGGCCTGCCGGTCCTCGCCAGCCATCATCACGTCCAGTGCCCCATGCCCGCGCAGGGCTGGCATCACGACGCCGATCACGTATTCGGCCCCGAGCTCAACTTCGTCGAGGTCTTCTACTTCCCCCAGGATACCCCCGTCGAGCTCGGCCCGACCGAGCTGGTGCCCGGCTCCCACATCATGCCCACCAAGCGTCCCAACGACGAGGGCGGGCTCTTCGCCGACGGCCCCGCCGGCACCATCGGCATCCACCACCAGAGCATCCTCCACCGCCGCGGTCTCTCCACCGCCAAGGGCACGCGCCACATGCTCAAATACAACTACTGGCGCACCACGCCCCCGCAGCGCGACTGGATCACCGAGCCCGATTTCGACCTCCAGAGTGCCTATTACGGCGGCCACAACCAGGCCCGCTACGTCGCCCACATGTTTTACTGGCTCTGCGGCAAGGGAGAAGAGTACCGCATCATCGGCGGTCAAGCCTGGCCGTGGACCAGCCCCAACCAGATCGGCCCCTCCTACGGCTTCGGCAGTGAGCGCGGCTACCAGCCCGACTGGCGCAAACACAACCAGGACGGCTACGCGGTCTGAGCAGCGCAATGATCCACGACAAAGCCGGTCATACCTTTGACGGCGAGCCGACCCTGACCGATTCCCAGGTGCTCGAATTCTGCCGCGAAGGCCATCTGCTGCTGCGCGGCATCGTCCCCGACGAGATCAACCGCCGCACCTGCGACTATCTTGAAGGCAGGATCCCGGCCAACCCCAGCTACATCCCCGACGGCCTCACCGAGGCCGACCTCGAGCGCATGCGCTTCTCCATCGCGCCCAGCTCCATCTTCCTCGAGGACTGGTTCGTGGAGCACGTCCTGCTCAATCCGCAGGTGGTCGGCATCATGCGCTCGCTGCTGGGCCGCCACGTCGGCCTGCCCGTCCTCGCCAGCCTCCACCGTGTCGAATGTCCCATGCCCGCGCAGCACTGGCATAACGACGCCGACCACATCTTCGGCCCCGAGCTCAACTTCGTCGAGGTCTTCTACTTCCCCCAGGACACCCCTGTCGAGCTCGGTCCGACCGAGTTGGTGCCCGGCTCCCACATCATGCCCACCAAGCGCCCCGACGACGAGGGCGGCGTCTTCACAGACGGCCCCGCGGGCACCATCGGCATTCACCACCACAGTATCCTGCACCGTCGCGGCGTCTCTACCGCCCAGGGCACGCGCCACATGCTCAAATACAACTACTGGCGCACCACGCCCCCGCAACGCGACTGGATTACCGAGCCCGGTTTCGACTTTCAGCGCGCCTACTACGGCGGCCACGACCAGGCCCGCTATGTTGCCCACATGTTTTACTGGCTCTGTGGCAGGGGAGAAGAATACCGCATCATCGGCGGCCAGGCCTGGCCCTGGTCCCACCCCAACCAGATCGGCCCCTCCTACGGCTTCGCCAGCGAGCGCGGCTACCGACCCGACTGGCGCAAGCAGAACCAGGACGGCTACGCTTCTTAGGTTGTCAGTTTCTGGGTAACGACGCAGCGAAAGTCAGTCCCCGACCCCAGGCGAGCCGGTCCCACCAGCCTGCACCCTCACGCATCCCATGTCAGGATGATTCCCATCCACCCCTCGCCGCCGGTGGCGGCCCGCGCGTAGATCTCCGGTGCCTGCGTGTAGGGTATCCTGTGACTGATCAGGTGGTCGACCGCCAGTGTCTGGTCGGCAATGCGGCGCAGTACTACGGCGCGGTCGCGTTGCGGCGTCCAGGGCCAGTAGACGTGCGGCACTTCGAGATCGAGCTCGTAGGCGCCCAAAACGTGCAGTTCGCGGCGCAGCAGCTCGACCTGGAGCCCGATTTCAGCTGTGCCGGGCGCGCTGCCAACCATCACCACCTTCGCCCGCTGGCCGGCGGCCTCGAATACCGTCTGCAAAATCTCCGGATTGGCTGAAGCGTGAAAAAGACATTGCGCGCCGCCGCAGGTGACGTCTCGAACAGCCTCCACTGGGTCCTCCACACTCGCGTTCACGACATGCGTTGCCCCGCTTTGGCGCGCAAGCCGGAGACGCTCCTCAACCAGGTCGACCGCGACGACAGGAAAGGCGCCTGCGAGCCGGGCCAGTGCGGTGACAAGCTGCCCGACGACGCCAACGCCGAAGACGACCACCGACTCGTCGATCTGCAGACGCGCCCGCCTCACTGCGTGCAATGCCGTAGCCCCGTTAATCGCAAACGTCGCCTGTTCGTCTGTCAGAGTGTCGTCCAGCTTCCGAATATAGCCGTCCTGCAGAGGCGAGCCGGTCACGTCGACGGTCCAGTGCGTGGCGTGGCGCCCCATGATCAGAACCCGGGAGCCCGGCGCAAAGTCGGTGATGTCCCCACCCACATCCAGGACCCGTCCCACCGCGGCGTAACCCGGGTAGCCGGCGCGGCGACCGCTTCGCTCCATGCCGCGGAGCTGGTTCAACTCAGTGCCGGCGCTCACCTGGCTGCATGTAGCCCGCACGAGCACTTCGTTGGCGCCAGGCGCCGGTACAGTGAACTCTTCGACTTCAACCTGCATTCCTGGGCGAAAGACGAGGCGGTGGCCGTGCATGGTTCGCTGCAGCGATTACTACGCGGTCCCGAAAGTAAGCCCCAGCTCGTTCAGCCATCTGCGGTAGGCAATGGCAGTGCGGTCGGACCGCAGATGCAGTTCAGCCTGTAAGTCCAGCGGAAGCATCTCGGGCCGTTGCGATTCCACGACCGGTATGTCCTGGTCGAACAGCTCGTCCTGGAAGGCGCGGATTTCATCTTCAGGAACGTCGTACGCTGTATCCGTAGAAAGCCACAGCCAGCCGCGGCTAACCAGCTTCTCGACCGGCGTGACTGTGAAGAAAAAGGCGAACCGGGTCTCAGCAGTCGGTTTGACGACATAGACTGTCAAGGGGCGTTGAATGTGGAAAGTGTAGGATGACGGATGCTCGGGGTCACTACCGTCCGGCCTGGGTTGCCAGATACGAACATCCCTCGCAATCACGCCATTTGACCCTACCTCGACCTCGTAATCCTCCATCTGCGGGTAACGCTGGTCGCCCAACAGACCGTCATGCACGAAGGGGAAATGGGCAACATCGACAAAGTTTTCCAGGACACGCGGCGCACTGGCTTGGATATCGTAGGGTCCACAGAAGGTCTTGTGATAGTGCGGCTCATCCCATTCGGGATACGCAGGAACATCGTGTGCGGGATCGCCAAGGGAGACCCAGACCATGCCATATCTCTCTTGAACCCGGTATGATCGGGCTCGCGCTTTTTGCGGAGGCACCTGGTCGGGGTGGGCCGGAATGTGTACGCACTGCCCCTCGCCGTTGTAGGCCCAACCGTGGTAAGGGCAGACGAGGTTATCATTTTCAACCCGACCAAGCGACAGACGCGTGCCCCGGTGAAGGCACAGGTCTCTCCAGGCCAGGACCTCGCCCTTGAGACGCCACAGCACGATGTCCTCCCCCAGCACACGCGCCGCTGAGATCTCCCCCTCTTTCAACTCGTGTGAGAGTTCGACCGGATGCCAGTCGTCGATCAGAACAGGGTCATTGATCATAGTAGCGTCTCTCTGCAACAGTTGGGTGACAGGTGTGCGTAAGCGATTTCAGCTTCAAGATTCCAAGGCTGACACATCTGCCCGTCTGCTATCGAAAACCGGTTGGAACGAGACCGCACTGAGCCTGGCGCCAGCGGCTCCCTGCAACGCCCCCGTCAGGTTGCTCCAGCTAGGACGCTGCCTGACCCCGCGTCAATACTTCGCATCCGGACTCGGTAATCAGGATGGTTTCGCTTGTGCCGGCGCCATACTCGCCCAGGACTCGCAAGGTGAAGGGCAGGTGAAAGGTCATACCGGCCTGCAACGGAGCATGATTGTGCAGTTGGATGAAGAAGTGGATCGGTTCCAACCAGTCCGGAGGGAAGCCGATTCCAACCGAATAGCCGAAATTGTAGTGGAACTGGATGCGGTCCTCAATGGGCTTGATCGCCTTCTGAAGCGCGGCCGCAGCAACATCCGAGGTCGGGACGCCGGCACGCGCGGTCTCGACGATCGTCTGAACGGCCAGCTGGGCCGCGTCGTTCAGCTCCTGACGCTCCGGCGGCGCCGGTCCCACCACGGTCGTACGCATGATCGGCGCCGTGTAGCGCCGCACGCAAGCCCCCAACTCGATGAAGACCGAGTCACCGTGTTGAATAGGGATGTGGCCCACGGTACTGTGGGCCAGGCCGGACCGATAACCGGCCGCCACGATGGGCTCTATGCACATGAAATCGCTGCCGTTGCACCGCATGACTTCGTATGCCGCGCTGGCCACAGCATGATCATGGACGCCTTCAGCGACCGCCGCCAGCGCGGCTTCCGCGCCCAACCGGGTGAGCCGGCCGGCCTCGCGCATGTAGGCAATCTCTTCCTCTGACTTGACCAGCCGCAACTCGTCTACAAGACCTGAAGCGTCGGTCCACTGGCTGCCGGCAAGCATCTGCCGTAGACGGCGGTAGTTTTTCACGCCAAGATTGGGGCTGTTCTCCTCGATACCCAGGCGTCTGTTGCGCAGATTCTGGTCATCAAGCAGGTTGACCAGTGACGCAACCGGATCGTCCTGCGCCGTGTAAAGCGCCGGTTCGCTCAGCCACGCGCTGGCCAGGAAACGCCCCAGTTCAAAGTTGAAGATAAGCAGTATGGGATCGCCGCTGTCGGGGACGATACAGCACTGGAAATCCCACGAGTTGACACTGTTGTAGCCGGTCAGATAGAACACGTTGCCGGCGCCGAATACGAGCAGCACATCGATCTCCCGGGCCGCCATTTCTGTTCGTGCTGCGGCCAGCCGGCGGTGATATTCCTCCAGCGTGAACCAGTTCTCCTTCGGTATTCCCATCGTATGGCTCCATGAGACAAAAATAGTTGATAAGCAAAGCTATGGGGACCAGTTCATTCGCTGGCACCACAACCTGCAGGTTGACTGGAAGAAGGCGGAGCTTGTCGTTCTCTTCGCAGCCGAGCGCGAACCCCTGCCCCTGGCGGGAGGCTAGGAATTGCCATCCAGCGCTACGGCCTGCCCGGTTTTCGTGGAACGGATGATGGCGTCGGTTACCCGCAGCACATCCAGATTGTGTCGACCGCTGACCTCCGGCTCCACGCCCTCAACAACGTATTCATACAAGAGGCGTGCGACCCAGTTTATACCATCTCCCGGCTCGACATCGATCCCCGCGTCTAGCGGCAAGGAAACCACGCGGCCGTCCTGGTATTCAGCGTGTAAGGTGGTTGGGATGTCCTGGAGGGGACCGCGCTGTACCAGCGTCGCTTCGGCGCACTCGATGCGGAATTCGTAGGCGCTGCCTCGGGCCTGGGAGGTCGACACCAATGTAAACGGAATGGAGCCGTCGAATTCGATCGTCGCCACCGCGGTAGAAGGGGTGGGCCAGTTGCCCCAGGAAGGCTCGAATGAGTATCCGAAGACGCGCGTTACCGTGTGTTGGGCGAGCACTGATATCAGCGAATCGATCTCATGCACTGTCATCTGCCACAGCTGCATGTGATCGCTCAAGGGGTAGTGACCGGAGCGCGGTTTATAGTGGTGCATGTGGCCAAAGCCGGGGGGGCCATAGGCCTGCTCCAACATCAGCCGGCGCATGGTAAGTTCCGTCCTGAAGTAGCGGATCTGCTGGGTCACCACGATCTTCACCCCGTGGGCATCCGCCAGTTCAACCAGGCGGACTGCTTCTGCCAGATCGCAGGTGAAGGGCTTCTCGACCAGCACGTGCTTGCCGGCGAGGATCGCCTCCCGGACAAACTGCGCGTGTAGCCGGGCGTGGGTTGTCACACCCACCGTGTCAGCCGGTACATGCCGCAGCGCGTCGGTCAGCGTGGTGAAACAGGCCGTCTCCGGCAGTCCATTTGCCAGGCGTTCCCGTTCCAGGATTTCCTGGGAGATGTCCACGATTGCCACCGGCCGCACATGAGGTGAGTCTTTCAGGTGCTCGAGATAGTGGCGGCCGCGCCCGCCAACGCCGACAAAGATCGCTTGCAGCGGTTCTTCAGCCATTGCGACTCCATTCTGTGTTCAATCTGAACTCCCGTGCCGGTTCAAAAACCTTCTCCCGGCGTTCTTATCAATGCTCTGCCAGCAGGACGCCGCGCCCGAAGACGGGCGCGTTCACGCCGGCCAGGCGCAATGCTGCCCAGATGCTCACCGCCGGCGCGCTGACTACCGGTTTGCCCAGGTCGGTTTCCAGCGGTTCCATGATGGCGGCTGTGCGGATGCCGCTGCAGGCCAGCAGTACGCACTCAGCACGCGGGGAATCCGCCGCGCGCGCCAGGTCATACCATACCGAGGGTGTCGAGTTACCAATCTGCCATTCGGTTTCCATGCCTGCGCTCTGGCTGCCGGTGACCTCGAAGCCGTGCCCTTCGAGGAAATCTACCAGGAGCTGCGTCACATCCGCGGGGTAGGGGCCGGCCACGGCCACCCGCTGTACGCCCAGCGTCCGCAGCGCCTGGACCTGGGCGGTGCTTATCGTGGTCGCTGGAATGTCCACTGCTCGCTCGATGGCTGCGGAGATCTTCACGTCACCGCCCACGCCGCGCACGAAGCTGCACGAATTGCAGAGGAAAACGATGGCGCCGGGCCGGGTGATGCGCAGGGTCTCAGCCGCGTCCAGGATGGGCTCCAGGTCGGCGTAGCGGTCCACCATGTCTGGGCTGATCGGGTCGAAGCGGGTAGCAGTGCGGTAGCGCGTGAAAATCAGCGACACACCGTCCGGTAGATAGTGCCAGAACTCGTCGTCGTTGATGCCATCGTCCGGGGACAGGAGACCGAGACGCGTGCGCCAGCCAGGCACGCCGCCGCTTAACGCCCCAGCCGAGGCCGTGGGCTGCGCTTCCGGCAAGTCCAATTCTGAAGAGGCAGCAAACCCGGAGTCGGCACGGAGCCTGTCGAAGGATGCAGCCATGTCCGGCGTGCCGTCTTCCGTCATCGTCCCAACTTATCCTTTCAAGCCGGTGAAAGTGACCCCTTCGACGAAATGTTTCTGGGCAAAGAAGAAAACGATCAGGATCGGGATCAGCGTGGCCACTGAGGCAGCCATCATCAGGTGCAAATCACCGGTGCCCTCCTGGAAATCCAGAAACATGCGCAGCCCCAGAGAGAGTGTGAGGCGGCTGTCTTGCCGCAGGTAAATCAGAGGCCCCAGGAAATCGTTCCAACTGTCAATGAAGGTGAAGGCGGTTACGGCAGCCAGGGCCGGCTTTGACAGCGGCATGACGATCCGCCAGTAGATGTTCAGCGAGTTGCAGCCGTCAATGCGCGCCGCATCATCCAACTCTTTGGGTAGGGTCAGGAAGAACTGGCGCAGCAGGAAAATGTAAAAGGCTGTGCCAAAGAAAGCGGGCACCGTGAGAGGCAGAAAGGTGTTGATCCAGCCCAGATGGTTGAAGATGAGAAAGGTGGGAATGAGCCGCACATGGTAGGGCAACATCATGCTGCTGAGAAGAATCACAAACAGGAAATTGCGACCGCGGAACCGCGTGTAGGCGAAGCCATAGGCCGCCAGTGAACAGGACAGCAGCGTGCCAAAAATATTGACAACGGTAATGAAGGCCGTGTTGAAAAACCAGCGGGTGAACGGTAGGGAGGTCCAGGCAACGTAATAGTTGTCCCAGCGGATCACCTCCGGCAACAAGGGTTGTGGTATCCGCTGAATTTCCGGCAACGTTTTTAAGGAGGTTGAAACCATCCAGACGAAGGGGATCAGGAAAACGATGCCGCCGGCCACAATTAGCAGATACAGGAAGGCATTGAATAATAGCGCGCGCACCTGAGGCCAGCGCCACCCTGGCGACGAGAGAAGCGAACCTGAACTTCGGACTGCCCCCTGCTCTACTTCCATACTCCCTCTCTGTTAACGTGCGCACTCCTTTGGACATCCACCTTGCGGCCTGCATCCCGACAGTATCGGGAGTAACGCTCGGTTTTCGTTGGTAGGTTCTGCCGTCTCAGGCCAGCTCCTCGCCGGCGTAGAACACCCAGCGCCGCGAAAGTTTGAGTTGAATCAGCGTCAGCGCCAGAATGACAAGGAACAGAATCCAAGCCATCGCCGATGCATAGCCAATGCGCAGCCATTGGAAAGCACTGCGGTACAGATACAGGATATAGAAGAGCGTCGCGTCCGCCGGCCCGCCTTCGGTCATTACGAATGCCGCTGTGAAAATTTGAAAGGAACCTATGATGGTCATGATCATGGTGAAGAAGATCACCGGCGACATCATCGGAATCGTCACGTTGAGCAATTTGTCCCACGCGGTCGCGCCATCGATCTCCGCCGCTTCGTAGAGCTCGCGCGGCACGCCCTGCAGGCCGGCCAGATAAAGCACCATCAGGCTGCCGAATCCCCATGTGCTCATGATGATAAATGCCGGCATCGCCCACTTGGTACTCCCGAGCCAGTTGGGACCATCGATGCCCACCAGCCCAATCGCCTGATTCAGCAGACCGTAGTGATAATTGAAAATGAAGCGCCACAGGATGGCCGTGGCGACCCCCGCCGTCACCGACGGCAGGTAAAAAAGCGTGCGGAATACCCCGATCCCGGGCAGTTGGCGGTTGAGCAACAGGGCGATGAAAAGGGCCACCACGAGGATGAGGGGGACGTGGAACACGGTGAAATAGACGGTGTTCACGAACGATTTTATATACTTGGGATCGTTCGTAAACATCGTGCGATAGTGCTCCAGGCCCACCCATGAGGGCGGCCTTACCAGGTTCCAGTCGGCGAAGCTGAGAAAGAACGACGCCAGGAAGGGCCCCAGCACAAAGGCTACGAAGCCGATCAGCCATGGGGCGATGAACAGGTAGCCCTCGATCCTCCGCCAGCGCCACCAGCCAAAAAAGCTCGCCTTTTCCGCGGGACGCACGGCAGTCTGCGATTGTGAAGTCATGGTTGACTCTCAGTGGCAGATGTCAAAGGGGCGGAGGCGCAAGCCGTTATCGCTCACCACACAAACAGCCTGCTCCCCTCCGCGCCTCTGTACGCCTGCTCAACTCTACTGGCGCGCCAGTATGCGATCTCCTTCTGCCACAGCCGACGTGATGGCGTCAGCCAGGGAGGCCTCACCAATAAAGGCCTTGGTCAGCTCACCGCCGAAAACGGTCTGGAGCCACTCCGTCTTGCCGTTGAAGATGGGAAGATGCTGCACACCCGGCTCGGCGAACATCTCGGGCACGACGCGGATATTTTCGGGCGGCTTGGTGGCGTAATCTTCTTCCACGGCCGGCGTGTAGATCGGTACCTGAATCTTGGTGCGGCCCGCCCAACGTTGCGAACTGGGGCCGCCCAGCGCGATAGCCAGGTCGGCGTCCAGGTCGGGATGCTCCGACCAGATCGGGCCGGCGAAATTCTGCATGAAGGTCCAAAGCGCGCGCTGGCCGGTCGCCGGCGACTTCGGGAAGTGCAGAATGTCATAGGTGAAGTCGGTTACGCTGCGGTTGAAGCCTCCGACACCGCCGGTGCCTCCATATGTCATGGCGACCTTGCCGCCGTTAAAGAGGCTGCCGATGCCCAGGGCTTGCAGCGCCTCCATTTGCTCGGCCAGCGGCCAGACCTTGTGCGTGAAACGCAGGTCGTACAGGAACTCTATGGCCCCCGCTGCTTCGGGTGTATCCAGAGGTGTATGGAGCCTGTCTTCGCTCACAATCTCGCCGCCGTTGGCAAAGATCCATTGGGCGAAGTGCTCGTCCCAGCGGGTGCTCTGCATGTAGCCCCACTGGTCGATCTCGCCGTCGCCGTCGGTGTCGCGCGTCAACTCCTTGGTCACGTCGACAAAGTCATCCCAGGTCCAGTCATCGGATGGTCGCTCAATGCCGGCCTCTTCGAACATGTCTACGTTGTAGTAGAGGAGCGGTGCACCGTTGATCCAGGGCATCGCGATCTGCTGGCCCTCGTGCCATACCATGCACTCGGCGCCCGTGGGAACATTGTAGTCATCCATATCCACTGGGGGCTGTTGCATCGGCAAGCGGTCGTCCAGCGGCAGAAAGACCCCCTGGGCGGCCATCTCACAGAACAGGTTGGCGTCCCAGAGCATCACCGGCAACGTCTTGGCCGCCACCTCGGTCTGCCAGCGCACGTCGATATCCGGCGCGACCTCTACCTCGACCGTGACGCCCGGGTGTGTCGCTTCGAAAATGTCCTTGACCCGCGTCGTAAACTCACGGCGTACGGGCGAACCGTAATGAGTCACCATGCGCAGGGTCACGTCTTCCATCACCGGCGCGGCAGCGCCATCGCCGGCCGGCGCCGCGGCCGGAACAACACACGCGGCCAGCACCCCGGCTGTGCCGGCGAAAGCCGATGTGCGCAAGAATGTACGGCGTGTGATCTTCTTCTTCGTTGAAACCATTTCTGTTCTCCCTTCCACTACGTGGATGTCATCCGGCTGAGACCGGGGAACAACAGTGCCTTGAGCTTGTCGCATAGGCTATCTCCTTTGCCGGCAACGCCGGCGCTGCCTTGCATCCATCTTCCGCGGTAGTTCGTGCCCTTGCCAGGCGCCGGGCTATACGCCTTCTATCCCGGCCGGTACTCAGGGCTGAGCGAGAACGGGGTGAGCACTCCGGAAGCCAGGCGTTCGCGGGGCTGGCGACCCTGCCCCCGACGAGCGTCCAGCCCCCGGCTAAGAGCTGCTTTCGTAAACGTATCTCTTCCATCGTGGATTGCAATTACATGCCCTGACACGGTTTCGACCTTCTCTGAATCGACAACTTGAACGGGCAGTGGGAAGAGCTAATCTCCTAACTGGGCCTGCGCGGCATAGGCCACGGCGAGAGCGCCGGCGCAGTTGTCGCTGATCACGCGGCCGTCGTCCATGCTGAACTCGCGCGCGGTGAATTCCGACACCACCACCTTCTCCATCAGCGCAGCCTCCACCGCGGCGCGGGAGGATTCGGGATCCCCGGTCACCGCCTGCTTCGCTTTTGCAGCCGGCACACCCAACACGGTCAGACCCCGCTGAAAGCAGAGATTCTTGATCATCCCCTGGCTCTGCCCGTGCCGGTAGGTAAATTCCAGACGGTCCTCCACTGCCTTTGTATCACTCCGGTCAATGTCTGGACTCCAGTCGGCCACGCACCCGGGCGAGTAACCGTCCATCAGATGCACAAGGCCGAGATGCATGCCGTACAGTCGACGGGTCACCAGTTCGGTGCGCGTCATGGAGCCGATGTCGGCTGGCTCCAGATAGTCGTCGCTCAGAAACACGCCGCCGTCAACAAGCTGCCGGCCTTCGAGGACCGCCCAGGTGGTCCACACAAAGCCACACTCCAACCCCAAAAAACGCAACGCCGGCCCGCTCGCCGCCGACGCGGCCGCGTTGACCCAGGGAAAAACCGCTGACGGCGGTGACTCTCTTTGGCTGCTCACCAGGACCTCCTTATCAACCTTCGGCCACAATAGGATTCCGCAGCACGCCCACCTCAGCCACATCCAGTTCAACTGCGTCGCCGGGGTGCAGCGCCTCCGGGTGGGCCGGCGTTCCCGTCGCAATGATGTCGCCCGGTTCCAACGTCATGTACTGGCTGAGGTACTCGATCAGGAAGGGAATCCGGAACAACATCGTGTTGGTGCTGGCTTCGGCCACGACCTCGCCGTTGACGCGCATGGTCATCGCCAGGTCGTGCGGATCGCTGACCGCTTCGGGCAGGACCAGGTGCGGGCCGACGGGCGTGAAGGTATCGATGCTCTTGGTATATTCCCAGGGGCGTTGGATATCCCATGCGGCATTCTGCAGATCGCGGGCCGTAACGTCGTTCAGCACCGTATAGCCGGCCACATATTGCATCGCTTCCTCTTCGGGTACATCGCTCGCACGGGCGCCGATCACCGCGGCCAACTCGATTTCCGGCTCCACCTGTTTCATAATCTTCTTGTAAATGATTGGCTCGTCAGATCCGATAACAGAGGTCGCGACTTTGAAGAAGAAGGGCGGCTCTTCAGGGTCTGGATAGCCTGGGAAGGAGTAGTTGCCGCCGAGAGCGATGATCTTTCCCGGTCGCCTGATGGGCGCCCGCAATGGATGGTCAGCTGCCCCTTCGGGAACTGTCAGAGCCTGCCGCAGGTTGTGCCGGTCAATAAAGTCCACCACCGGTTCGATGACCGCCGGGCGGACCATATTCTTGTCCAACATCTCATGAATGCTGGTTACCGGCGCTGTCTGGATGTTCTTGTTGAACAGATCGTATGCCTGCATCGCGCGCGTGAGATCGAAGATGCCATCCTCTTCAACGATGCCCACATGATCTTCCTGGCCGAAAGCAAACAGAGCGAGCTTCATGTTAGGTGTCCTCCTGACGTGCGGCGCAATTAGCGAAAAGGGTCCTTACCAAGCGTAGACAGTGTGCCTTCTTCATTCATCAGTGCCAGCGGGTTTTCCCCGATTGCCAGCGGAAAGTCAATACAGGCCACGCCCTGTCGCTGGGACTCGAAGACGGCCATAATCATCTCCAGGGCGGCCCGTCCTTCACGTCCGTTGGATTCCGGCTCACGATCATCGATAACGGCGCTCAGGAAGTCCTGGAGAACAATCGCGATCGGATCCTCCGCGACCGTCTCCACAGGCCGCCAATCGTCAGGCGTGTCGCCGGCGGTCCATTGATAGAAGTGAAGTCTGTCCACCCCGTCGGAGAGGTGCAGCCGGCCCTTCACACCTTCGAGTTCGGCCATGAACGCAAAGGTACGGTCCGCGCGGTTGCCGCTTACCTCGAAGAACGCCTTGACACCGCTCTGCAGTCCGAAAAGGCCGGTGGCAGCATCTTCGATGTCCACGTCAGGGCGCCAGCGCTCGACATCGGCGAGGCACCAGAGAGGGTCTCCGGCGTAGAAGCGGAACAGATCGAAGAGGTGAGTGCCCTGGGCCATCATCCAGCCGCCGCCATTCAGCCGGTACTGTCCGGCATAGTTTTCGGGACTGCGCGGCGGCCCCACGCACTTTCCCGAAATCACGAGCAGATCACCGATTGCGCCGGCCTCCACCATTGCCTTCGCCTGGCGGAAATTGCGCTCGAAGCGGTAGATGTGGTCGATCTGGAGCAGCGTCCCGGCCCGCTCACAGGCTTCAAGCATCCGATCGGCCTCGGCCAGATTCATGGCCATCGGCTTCTCACAGAAGATGCCGCGCACGCCGGCCTCAGCTGCGGCGATGGTCGGAGCACAGTGGGCGAAGGGCGGTGTGCAGACACTGACGATGTCCAACTTTTCCCGCTCCAGCATGACCTCGTAATCAAGGTAGAGGTTCTCGATACCCCAGTCAGCGCCAAATGATTGGAGACGGTCCGGAACGATCTCCGCGGCGGCCGCGATCTCCACCCCCCCGAGTTGACGGTATGCCCGCATGTGCGCCCCGGCAATACCGCCACAACCGATCAAACCCGCCCGCAACGGTTTGCTCATGTGCGTTCTCCTTATCCTTTCATGCCGGTTCGCGTCGCACCCTGCACGAAGTGTCTCTGCTATGAAAAAAGGTGGTGGGAAAGAGTAAGTCGCTGGAGCACGGTCCTCATCGCCGAGTTGTGGTCAATGGTTAACCGGTTACCTGAATCAGGCTTTCAGCATGAGCGGCCTGGGTTTTCCCGCCTCTCTTCTCGACTCCAAGACCCGAGACGCGCCACAGTCTTTGCAGTGACATTGCGACTGACCGAGGAGGTTGGTCCCATTCTTGATGACATTTGTGCTTCCGCACACTCGACAACCGCCAGCGATCTTAAAGGAAATTATGTATAATTTTACACGTTTGTCAAAGGGCAGTTTTCTCCCTCTTCGCCAGCGCGTTTGTCGGATCTGTCTCACGTCAGTGCTCTCGCGCAGGCTTGGCCCTGGTCCCACCCCAACCAGATCGGCCCCTCCTACGGCGTCGGCAGCGCGCGCGGTTACACACCCGACTGGAGCAAGCAGAACCAGGACGGCTACGCCTCTTAAGTTGTCAGTCTGTGGGTACGTGCTAAGCCAAAATCAATCCCCGACCCCGAGCTAGGCGAGCAAAGGTGTCTCTCACTCCTCACTCCTCTTCATGCTCTCCTCGCTCTTCTCGGAGTTACGTTGCGAGGTAACTGCTATTATGGTCCTTTTTGGCCGAACAAGCCTTCCGAGGCGCGTGCTGTGAGAGGCTGAGCCAGCTCCACTCTCACCCCGCCTGCACTCCCCATGAACATGTGCTAAGATGTCCGCGCAAACCAGACCCATGCCTCTTCGTCCGAGTCACTTGTCCGCCAGGAGGGTCCAATCACAGACATTTCTTGGGAATCTCCCGCTCTGGAAGAACTGGCACGCGCGCAGAACGTAAAACCATTGACTGATGTTCAGGCTCTGTTCGGCACGTGGCAGGGCGACGAAGATGACGGCTTTGAAGAGGCAGTTTTCGATCTTAGACATGCTGCCAGCGCGAACGACCTGTATGGTCGTGTACTGACTAAGGCTGAGTAGTTACCCCAAAAACTACATCCGCCCCGCCTCAATCACCCGCGCCACCAGCCCGCCCGCCTGCATCGGCCCCGTCAAATCCTCGTTCAGCAGCGCCGCCGGCGCCGCCCACAGCATCATATTCTGATAATAGTCCGCGCCGAACGCGCGCTGGCCCGTGTCCGCGTCGCCGCGCACCGTATTGGGCGCGTCCCAGGTGTAGCCCCAGCGGCAGCTGATATTGTGCAGACAGCGCTGCAGCAGATCGCGGCCGAACGCCTGCTGCCCGTTATACATGTACGTCATCGCCAGCATGTACAGCTCCGGTGGGAAATAGCTGAAGGTGCCGTAGCCCCCCACCTTGGCCGGCTCGCCCTCCGCAGTGGCATAGTTGACCGCGCCCGACTGGCTCAGCGCGCAGTTGTTCTCCGCCACCGTCTGCAGCGTCCGCTCCACCCGCGCCGCCGGAAACGCGCCCGCGACGCCGTGCCAGTCCGTCACCCACTGCCCGTCCAGTTGGTAGCCGAAGATCATGTCCGACTTCTCGCCCGTCTCCGGCTCGTTGAAGTTCAGATAGTAGTCGCCCGCCCACAGATGCTCCTCCAGCGCCGCCGCGCCCGCTTCCAGCCAGGCGTCGCAGCGGGCGCGATATTCGTCGTCCCCCATCGCCTCCGCCATCCGCCGCATGATCTGCACCTGCGCCATGCGTACGCCGCCGGCGTGGGTCACATAGCCCTTCCAGCCCGGCTCCGGCGCCTCGAACCACTCCGTATCGCCCAGCCCGTGCGAATCGGTGCCCGGCGTCGGCATCGCCATCACCTGCGCCAGCCCGTACGCCGGCCGCAGATTCATCGAGAAATCGTTGCAGCGCTTGAGCGAGTCCCAGAACTCGGCCAGCGCCGCGTCGTCGCCCGACACCTGCCAGTAGCGGTCGACCATGATGACGTAGCAGGCCCCGTTCAGGACGGTCTGGTAGCCCACGTCCGGTGCGCTCAGGCCGTAGCCGGGGCGGTTTGCCTCCACCGTCGCCGTAATGCCGCCGAAGATCCACGGCGGCCGCCCGTCCGCATACTGGTACGCCTTGTAGCCCCGCAGCGTCGACAGCGCCGCCTCCGGGAAGAAGTAGACCAGCGGGATGTTGCCGTAGAAGCTGCACGGCAGACACTCGATCTGCGGGCAGCCGCGCGGGCATTCGTTCAGCCCGAACAGCCCGTCTTCCTCCCCGCACCACGCCCCGATCGGCGGCTGCGCCTGGCCCCAGATGCTGCACTCCGGGATCAGATGCAAATTGTTGATGAGCGCGTCCGCCAGCCAGCCCGGCAGCTCCTCCGCGCCGTACAGCGCCTCCTGCCACGCGATCACCCGCTGCAAAAGCTGCTCATGGTTGCCGGCCAAAAACTGGGCTGTGGACACGGCGTCCGCATAGTGCCGCGCGTACATATGCGTGAACATCTCCGTCTCCTCGTGAGAGGGCGCGCCGCCCGCGCGCCAGTGCGGCGCATGCCAGGCCAGCACCACGCGCACCGTCCGGCTCGCGCCCGCAGCCAGGTCGAACGGGATCGCAAGCGATGCGCCGCTGTCGTCCGGCGAAGGCGCCGGCAGCCCGTCAGCGATCCGGCTCCACGCCTCCCTGTCCGCATTGAGCGCGCCCCCGCCTGCCGCCGCATCCCCGTCCGTCGCGGCCAGCACATAGGACATTTCCCAGGCATCGCCCTGCTGCCCGCTCTCCACCAGCACGCCCTGCAGCGGGCCCGTCAGCGGCCGCCGCTGTATCCCCTCCTGCGGCCCGAAGCCGGGGAAGTTGAACACCAGCGTCCCGCTCTGTGCAGCGCCGCCCGGGTTGCGCAGCTGGATCTCAAACACCGCGCCCGGCGCCATCGAGACCACCGTGTCTCCGGGGATGAACGGCGACCACGCCCGCACGCCCACCTTGACCGGTGCCGCGCAGGCGAACTCCATGTCCAGAACCGGATAGTGCCCCCAATAGTCGATCGAGTCGGCGATCGCCGCGCCCGCCAGGCCGATCTCGTCATACAGCGGCGCGTAATCGGTCGGCGGAAAGGTCACCGCGCTCTGGCTCGGCTGCGGCGTGTCCCGCTTGCCCAGCGTATCCGAAACCAATATCCACGCGCCCTCGGCGCCGTCCTCGCTCCGGCAGGCCAGCCCCAGCATCGGCAGATTCAGCAGCGCCCGCGGCTCCACCAGGTGGTTGAAGATCGTGCTGTAACCGAACATACCGTTCGGTTCCACGTCGATGCAGCCGGTATCCAGCCCGCCCAGCGGCATACCGCACGTGGGCCGCGGCTCCCCGCGGTAGACAATGCCGGTGACGGGCTCCGTGTAGCCGGCCGCCTCAAAGCTGTGCCAGCGGGCATGGAGCAGGTGTGGGGGAAAGAGTCGGTCACTCATCGGGCTCTCCTCAGCGATTTGGACTGTAGCTTATCTGGTTCAGTAACGAATCAACCACAAACAGCTCCCGCCCCAATCCCGGCACCTTGTCCGAGTGAGGCGACTCGGGCTGACTGACATCAAGCAGGCATCATGCAATTGTCGCCTATCTGACCGAAACACAACAAACGACAGCGCATCGCAGGGCTTTCGAGAGTAGAGTCCGCCCCAATGCCTTGCGGTATCTCGTGAAATCGGTCTGACATCGGTGGAGGTGGACTGCGGCCGGCTGGAAGAGGAACTGCGCAACAAGCTCTGCGTCAATGCCAGCCCACAGGCGTTGGACGCGGTGCAACCGATAGCGGAAGAAGCCGGCGTCAAGGTAACTGCGTGAGGCGGGGCGGTGGTCGGGCTGTAGGGCCATGCGGCCGGGGCGCGCTTACGTCAGCAGACGCTCCATCAGTTGAAAAAGACTGTTCTGAAAGCCGCCGTCAATGACCAGCGAATGGCCGGTGATCGCGGCGGCGTCATCCGATGCCAGAAAAACGGCCGCGGCCGCAACCTCCTCTGGCTGGACAAAGCGGTTCAGGGGGATCGTCTGCTCCCGTTTGGCGCGCATCTCCGCCGTCGGGTAGGAGTAGTCGGTCATCTCCGTCTCGGTCGTGCCGGGAAGGATTGTGTTTACGCGGATGTTGCGGTCGGCCCACTCCACTGCCATCACCTTGGATAGCATGGCGACCGCCGCCTTGCTGGGGCCGTACGCCCCCCTGTTGTAGTGCGCCGCGAGGCCGGAAACCGAACCGATGTTGATGATGTTGCCGCCGCCCTGCTCAATCATAACCCGGGCCGCGGCCTGGCTGCACAGGAAGGTGCCCTTCAGATTGGTGTCGATCACCCGGTCCCAGTCCTCCTCGCTCAGCTCCTCCATCGCCGATCTCAGCGTGATGCCGGCGACATTGGCCAGAATATCGATCCGTCCCAGCGTCTCGACGGCTGTACGCATCAACTGCTCCACCTGGGAGCGGTTCGAGACATCTGCCCTGCCGGTCAACGCCCTCCCCCCCAAGGCCTCAATCTCGCCCTGCACCAGGCGCGCTTGCTCGGCGGAGGCATGGTAACCCACCACCACGTCCGCGCCCTCACGAGCGAACGCCAGACTGACCGCCTTGCCGATCCCGCGCGAGCCTCCGGTAACCACCGCGACCTTGTTCGCTAAACGCATTGCCTTCCCCACCCTTACCGGGACAACTGCTCTGCTGAAAGAGCCTGCCTCTCCTCTTCACACGCTCGCCGTGCGTGCGCGCGCTTCATCAATGTGCCGCCGGACTGCCTCCTCCAGCGGGGAAATCCGTGCATTTAACTCCCGCTCGATGCGCTCAGTCGACCAGTTGTAAATGTTGGGCTGATCGGGCGCCGATTCGTCAAAAGAGATCCTGGCATCGGGCAGGTGCGCCTGGATGGCGTCGGCCCACTCCTGCGCCGTGATTTCATAGGCCAACGAATTGTAGACCGCGTAGTTCAGCTCCTCCTGCAGACAGAGCTTGGCAAACAGGTCCGCCGTATCGTCCACATGAATGATGAGCAACCTCTGATCGCGGCGCGAGGGAACCGTGAACGGGTTGCCCGCGGCCAGCTCGTCGATACACTTGCTCTGCCAGGCCGAGAAGCCCTTGGTCCGCCCGGGTGCGGCCACGTTGGCGATGCGCAGTCCGGGAATCTGCATGCCGTAGCGATCCATGTATTTGGCTGCCATAAACTCATTCCACAGTTTGTGCGCCATGTAGACGGTAACGGGGTAGCAGTGGTCATCCTCCGTAACCGGGCGGTCGCCGAAAGAGTCCTGCAGACCGTAGACGGCGATGGTCGAGGCGTACACGACGCGTCGAATGCCCATCAGCCGCGCCGCCTCGAACACGTTGTTCATGCCCATCTGGTTTACCCGCATCGCCAGCTGCAGCTTCTCCTCGGACTCCGGCGGCAGGATATAGGCGAGGTTGACGATTCTTTCCACGTCGTACTTCCGGATCGCGGCGATGATGTCCTCGAAACGGGTAACGTCTGCCACGACGATCTCCACATTGTCGAGGTCGGCCACCGCGCCGTAGTCGGGATAGAGATCGAAGCAGATAACGCGCTGGCCCAGGCTGTGCAGACGCCTGGTCAACCGTGAGCCGATCAGCCCGGTTCCACCTAAAATCAGAATGGACACAATAGCTCCCTGACATAGGGTTGCTTGTTCATGGCCTGTTACGCAAGCACGGCGCTGGCCAACTCGTCGAACTCCTCCAGCGTGAGAGACGGCTGCGTCTGCAAGCGCTCTCGCAGCTTGTCCAGGATCAGTTCAACGTCGCGTGAATTGTAGCGATGCCCGGTCACGTCCAACCGGGCGCGCACCGCTTCGCCGTGGAGAGTCGTGCTGCCGAAGACGACCGTCCGCTCCTGCCCGATCACGTGCGGGTGGACGCCCTCCATCGCCTCCCACAACCCCTTGACGATGCAGTAGACATGAAGTTCAGCCTCGTGAATGTAGGCGTTTTCGCCCACCAGCGGCTTATTGATCTGGCGCCTGAAACCGGTAACTTCCTCAACGAACCTGGACAGTTCCGTCAGCTTCTCCAGGCGGACACCGGTGGGAAGGCCATAGTGCGTCTCCAGCGCGACGACGACCTCCTCCAGCTTGGTGAGGCCGCCTTTGTCACCGAGGCCGTTGACGACCAGGTCCGCCGCTTCCGCGCCCGCGCCCACCGCGGTCAGCACATTGGCCGTGCCCAAACCGAGATCGTCATGGCAGTGGATCATCAGCGGCACGTCGACCAGATCGCGTATCTTGCGCACAAGATGTTGCACGCCCGGCGGGCATCCGTAGCCGTCTTCGTAGAGGATCAGCAGGTCGATGCCGGCCCGCGCCGTAACCGAGTAGAACTCCCGCAGAGTCTCCCACGGCGTGCGCGATACGTCGGGATGACCGTAGGCCACGCGCAGGCCGCAGCGCTTTGCATACTCGATCACTTCAACCGTGCGCGGGATCAGCGCCTCCCTGGCCGGGCCAAGCTCCATGACCTGCTCATCCGACGCCCAGATGAGGATCGGATGCTGGAGAACGTCGACCTGCGCCACTTCAAGCTCCTGGCACCGGTCCACGTCCCTCTGCCAGTCCGCCGACCAGACGCGGGCAAAGCCGGTGATCGCCAGTTCCGGGATCTCTTGCCTGATCAGTTTTGCCGTCTCGTAGTGGCCCTGCTGCGCGCCGACATAGCCGATATCGACCTGCTGCACGCCGGCCTCGTACAGCTTCTCGGCGATCCGCACTTTGTCTCGCGTCGTCATCGACAGCCCGGGCGTCTCCTCGCCCTCGCGGATCGTGGTGTCGCGCACATAGAAGCGGGCGGGCAGATCGAGCGTGCCGCGCACCTCCTCGGTGTGCATGTAGCGGTCCAGGCACCACTTGTCGGGCATGTAGTAAGGCCCGAACTCCGGCCTTGATTTGCTGGACATTGCGGGTTCTTTCTCCAATATTGGCAAATGGGTGTTTGAAAAAGCGTGCCTGACAGTGCGTGCAAACGGTCGGTAGCCGGGGGCCTCTATCGCGAGAGTTCGCCCAGAAGTCGCGTGATCCCCTCATTGACCAACCGTTCAGCCTGCGGTTGCGGCGGCAGCCAGGGCCGGTTCCGCGTTGGATGGCCCCATGACTCGTAGCCGCCGGCCGATCCCAAATCATAGTCCGCCGCGGTCGCCACGTACCCTGTTATCCCGTTGGTGTGGCTGAAGACAAACGTCTGCCGGAAGGGCGACACCGCGTCGGCGTAGAGCTGGTACTCGGCAAACATCTCGGCAGTAAACGTGAGGAAACACAGCGCGTCGCCGACGGCCAGCGCTCGCATCGAGAGGGGGTGAAACTGCCGCTCGCCGCTCTCGGCAACCGCCAGCAGCTCGCGAAAGCGCGTGCTGTCCGGATCCTCTGCCAGCGCCGCTCTGCATTCGTCTGCGGTCGGCGGCTCTTCCAAAGGGAGGGGCAAATCGATCGAGCGCGCTTTGAGCGCGCCAGGCACAACCGGCCGCGCGCCGGACAGCGCCTGCGTGACGGCAAACGCCAGCGAGAGTCCGGCGGCGTCACACGCGTCGAAACCGCCGTGCAAAGGATGGCCGTTGATGTCGCCGCAACAGGCTTGCGCGAACATGAATACACCCTCCGGCTCACCTTCTCTTGCCAGCAAGCCGCGCAGATGCCTGACCGCGTAGCCCGGAAAGTCCGGCCCGTTCTCTTCGCTCAGCCGGTGGATGATCACGGGATGGGCGGCGTGCGAGAACAGCGCCGCAATCCGCCTGCCGTCCGCGTC
The DNA here is from genome assembly GCA_022821585.1 of Caldilineaceae bacterium. Classification (GTDB taxonomy): domain Bacteria; phylum Chloroflexota; class Anaerolineae; order Caldilineales; family Caldilineaceae; genus Bin5. The sequence continues at coordinate 22,275 of JAJEDI010000003.1, read as the reverse complement.
CTTCGCCTCGAGGACGTCCACCCACGGCACAATCGCGCCGTCGGGATTCGGCGCCATCACGATTTCGCCGTCCTGCATCAGGCGCCGGTTGTAGCCGATCTGCACAGGCGCGCGGCCCGCGTTCAGCACGCAAGGCCGCAACTCACCATTGGCGCGCTTCACCAGCCCGGCAATGCAGTCGGACAGCCACTCGCCCGCCGCAGGCGTCATTTCGCGCCCGTCAACGCCCGGCGCATTGTGCGTCTGGGTTGTGGTGATGATAATGTTGCCGCTTGGGATATCCGTCGTCCGCTCGATGCGTCGTAGAAGCTCGTCTGCATACTCGACGCTGAACGTCCCCATGTCTGTGGCAACGATGACAAGCCGGTCGCCATCCGCGCCAAGTACCAGTGCGCGCGCAAACAGGTCATCGTAGGCAGCCGGCCTGTCCTTGACGCGCGTAATGACCGCCTCAGCCGCGCCGGCCAGCATGGAAGGAGTGCGCTTCATCGTTTCACCTCCGGCAGCAGAAGATGCGATGGATGCTCGGCGTTGTGATAAATGGTCTGGTTGGCCGGTCGGCTCGGCAGGTCCTCCCCGACCGGCGCGCCCGTGTTCGGATTCAGATCATAGGCCGGATAGAGCGATGAGGTCACCGCCAGCTGAAGACAGTGACCCGGCTGAAAGGCCATCGAGGTTGCCATGAACTCAATTGTGTACTGGTACACGCGGCCCGGCGTGATGGGAGAGGGGGCCGGACTGTCAATCTTGTCTGCCCCGGCGCGGTACGAAGCGCGCATCACCGCCGAAGTCAACGGAATCGAGCTGCCGTCCGGCTGCAGATCGCACAGCAACGCCACCCAGTCCGTATCGACGCAGTCGCTGGCCGCGTAAAGAGTGATGAAGGCCGTGCCGGTTATTTCCAGTTCCTCTGTCAGCGGCGCGCTGGTGTAGGTCAGCACGTCGGCGCGGCGCAGGGCGTAGCGATAGTCCATCGCCAGCACGTGCGAGTCCCTGATCGGATCGGGCGACTCCGCGTCTTCCACAGAGGGCACGGGATCTTCGGGGTCGTATACGTACCGGTCGCCGGCCTCCTCTCCGGGCGGCGTCAAATCCAGCCTCCCGTAGCCGCTCCCCTCCTCCGGCTGCCCGTCGCCTTCGGGAAACAGATCCGCCGCCCCGCCGCTGTGGAGATAGAAGGCAACCTGCTCCATCCCGCGCACGGGCCACGCAGGCTCGTCCCGCCAGCGGTTGCGGCCCATGGTGAAAATCCTGACTTTGGCATCATCGGCCTGCCCGTTCTCCTCGCCCTTCAGCCAGTAGTCGAACCAGCGCAAATGAACTGCCCTGATGTCGAGCACCGCCTCTTGCGTGAACTCCAGATCGCCCAGGCGCGGCTGCGGATTGGCCGACCCGGCATGGTCCCACGGCCCCACAAGCAACCACTGTTTGCCGCCTGCAGGTGAGCGGGCCGCCATCCCGCTGTACATGTACATCTCGCCCCACTGGCAGTTGTCAAACCAGCCGGTGATGTGCAATGCAGGCAGGTCAACCAGTTCAAAGTAGTCCTCGAACGACATCTGCTGCCAGTACTCGTCGTACGTGTTGCGCTCCAGCCACGTCCGCCAATACGTGTTCGTGCGCCCGACCACCTTGTCGACATCCTTGAGCGGTCGCGTGCGGATCAGCTTGTTGAAGTTGTAAGGCGAGGCCACGCCCGGCTGATGCGAGGTCAGCGGCTCGAACGGGTAGTGCTGCATCGTGCGCCCGCCGGTCATGTTCAGCCAGCGGAACTGGAAGACGGGGAACTTCCCGTTCATATAGTTCTCATCGTGCATCCAACGCATCCCGCCGGTGACCGACGTGACGACCGTGGTCAGATGCGGCGGACGCTCACGCGCGGCAAGCCACTGCACGGTGCCGCCATACGACCCGCCCATCATGCCGATCTTGCCGTTCGACCACGGCTGTTCCGCGATCCACTCGATCGTGTCGTAGCCGTCCTTCCCCTCATTCACGCGCGGCTCGAAATGGCCTTCCGAATCGAAGCGCCCGCGCGCATCCTGAAGCACCACCGCATACCCGCGCGCGCTGAAGAACTGGGCAGCCTCCACCATGCGGGGCGCGATGTTGTCATAGGGCGTGCGCGCCAGGACGACCGGGTAGGCTCTCTCCGCCGCCGGCAGGTAGATATCGGTCGACAGTTTCACCCCGTCGCGCATCGGCACGGGCGTGTCCCACATAAAGCGAATGTCGTCTGTCAAAACGCCCCGATCCTTTACTGGCAAGTGTGCGCTGCGAGGGGGAGCAAGGGGGATTCTCTCCCCGCACGCGGACACCGGCAATGCAATAACAGTACAACAATCAGAATGAGTCCCAGGGGGAAACGCGTATGCTCGAAATATCCGTCTCCGTCTGTGTGGAAGATGACCGTTGGATAACCGGCGGGACCGCCGCGTCGACTAGCCGCTCAACGACCCCTCCAGCAGGCCGCGCATGAACAGCTTGCCAAGCAGCAGGTAGACCGCAATCGTGGGCACGGACGCGATCAGCGCGGCGGCCATTTGCAGGTTCCAGGGGATGACGCCCATGCTGGAAAAGTTCTTGATGGCTACGGTAACCGGCGCCCTGGCCGGGTTGCCGAGCACAACCAGCGCCATCAGGTACTCGTTCCAGATCCTCGTGCACTGCCACACACCCACCACCGCAAAGGTCGGCCCCGAAAGCGGCAAAATGATGCGGCGGTAGATGCCGAAAAAGCCGCAGCCGTCGATCTTCGACGCGTCCACCAACTCATCCGGAACACTGGCATAGTACCTGTAAAACAGGAGCGACGTGATCGGTATGCCAAAGATGCAGTAGGCCATGATGAGGCCGTTCACCTTACCGTACAGGCCCATAAACTGCAACACCCACACTAGCGGGATAAGGATCCCCTGGCCGGGCAGAAACATGCCGAAAACGAACAGGAACAGAATCCAATTCGAGCCGCGAAAGCCCCACTTGGCGAAGACATAGCCGTTGATCGAGCCCAGAAAAGTTGAAACGATGGCGCCCGGAATCGTGATGCGCACGCTGTTCCAGAAGTTGGAATCCATCTGATTCCACGCCTCGCGGAAGCTGCCGAAGTCGAGGCTCTTGGGCATATTCCAGATCTCGAATGAACTGATGTCTTCGAGCGGCTTCAGCCCGGTCAGGATCATCACATAGAAGGGCACTAGGTAGAAGGCGGCAAATGCGATCAGGACGGCATACTTGGTGCTGCCGGCCAGCAGACGAGACCAACTCATTCTTTCTCCTCACGCAAAACGCTGATCAGATAGGGCAGGACCACTGGGATGGACAAGAGGAGCATGAAGGTGGCGACCGCCGCGCCCAGGCCGTAGCGGCTGGAGCGAAAGGTCTGCTCGAACATATAGAAGCCGAGCGTGTCGGTCGCAAAACCGGGACCTGTGCCGATGATGCTGGGAATCTCGAAGTTGCCGATGGAGCCGGCGCCGGTCAGGACAATCGCAGTAAAGGTGACCGGCCGCAGCATGGGGATGAATACATGACGATAAAGCGCGATCGTGCCGGCGCCGTCAATGACCGCCGCCTCCCGTAACTCGTCGGGAATCGCGCGCAGACCGGCAAGGTACAGCGCCATAACGAAGCCGGAAAACTGCCACGCGCCCATAATCGTGATCGCCAGCATGCCCAGCTTCGGGTGCATGTACCAGAGGGGCCGGAAATTCTCGAACCCCATGTTGGCAATCAGCAGATTGATCCCCGCCGACGGTACCTGCAGCCAGCGCCAGGCCGTCCCGCTGACCACCGCCGAGACGGCAAACGGCATCAGAAAGACGGTGCGAAAAAACACCTCGCCCCTGATCCGCTCATTGAGAAGCGCGGCCAGCAGAAAGCCGATGACGATGCACTGCGACATGTAGCCGACCGCAAAGAGGACGAGGTTGCGCAGGTCGATGTGAAAGCGGGGATCGTTGACCAGGCGCTGCCAGTTCTTCAGACCGGCAAAGGAGAGGTCGAGCGCTGGACGGTCCCAGTTTGAGAACGAGATGTACAGCGTCCAGCCCATGAAGATGTAGATGAACACGGCCACGGCGATGATCGACGGGGCCAACACCAGGATCGCGATCTTGCGGTCGTCGCGGAGCCACTTTGGCAGCAGCGCCGGAAGCGACTTTGCCCTTACGGAAAGTTCGGATTGCATGGCTCGATTCAGGTGCTCAGATGGGAAGGCGGAAAGCGGATAGAACGGGCGTCTATCCGCTTTCCGTGCGAAGCCTGTGAATCAGTTACTCGCCAATGCCGGAGTCTTTGGCGGCCTGAATCAGCTCCTCCTGCGCACGGGCAACGTCGCCGTGCCCGGTCAGCATGTTGTTCACAATGTTGCCGAGGTCGGTCACAAAACTCTGCCGCACCAGACCGCCGATGAATGGCAGCAGTTCATGCGTCTGCCAGGCGTCCATCGACTCGCGCAAGTACTCGTCGTAGAGGCTTACGTCGCCATCCGTGCGCACCGGAATCGAGCCCTTGAGCGGATTGAAAGCGTCCTGTCCGTCCTTCGAAGCCACGACCTTCAGCCAGGCGATGGCGTTGTCCCGGTTGGGCGCATTCTTGGGCAAACCGAAGGAGTCGGCCACCCAGACATATTTGCCCTGATGATCCGGGATGTCAGCCCATCCGACCAGCTCTTCGATCCCTTCCGACTTGATGAAGCCCCAGAACCAGTCGCCCATCAGAATAATCGCCGGGGTCTCGTCGTAGTCGGCGGCAAAGCGCTCCACCTGGTCTCCCCAGCCGACCTCCAGCCAGTCGCCGGAGGCGTACTCCATCGCCCGCATGTGAAGTGCCAGCGCCTCCGCGACTTCGGGCGCATCCCAACCGACCGAACCGTCGAACAGACCGAGATAAGTCTCGCCGTCGGTCACGCTGTTGAGGAAGTAGTTGTAGGTGTGGAAGGCCAGCGCGCCCAGAGACGCCCCGCCGATGGCCGGGATACCGGCCTCCTTCAACTGTTCCGCTACAACGAAGAACTCGTCCCAGTTTGCGGGCGGTTCGGTAATGCCGGCGGCCTCAAACCTGTCGAGCCGGTACCACATGATGTTCTGGCGATGGATGTTCACCGGCACGACATAGGGCGTCCCTTCGTAGGAGACGTTGTCGATCACTGACTGCGGGAACACGTCATATAGCCCCTCTTCCGAAAAGAGGAAATCCAGCCCCTCCATTCTGCCAGGCACGACGTGGTCCTCGACGACGCCCACGCCCGCCCAGACCTGGAACGAGTCCGGCGGCTCGCCGCCCAACATGCGCGTCTCCAACACCGTCTTCATGTTGACGCCGTCGCCGCCGCCGATTGCTGCGTTGTCGAACTCGACGCCGGGATAGCGTGCGTTGAAGACCTCGATAATGGCGTTGAGCCCGGCAAGCTCGCCGCCGCCGCTCCACCAGGAGAATACCTCGACCGTGCCGCTCGGCTCGGCGGCCTCCATCGACATATCTCCCGCCGGCTCGGTTGCGACCGGCTGGCAGGCGGCCAGGGCCAACGACACAATGATGAGTAGAACCAGGCAAAAGCGCTTCATCGTTCCTTTCCCCCTTGTGAATGGTTGATGACCAGGCAAGCCCGGCTGTGTGACATCAATAAAACTCAATAATTTTTAATGCACGTCGGGCCATTCTAGCATAGGGGTCCCTTGTGAACAATCGCCAAAAAAGTGCCAACGTCCTGGCGGCGAATCATAACGCAGCGTGAATTGGGGAGTATGACTTCGTAAATGTTGCCTTTCTGTCGAATGGAAATAGGGGACTCGCGTTCGCACACTCTCTCTGGCCCGGCAGCGCGCGCAGACACGAACCGCCATAGCGACCTCGACCTGCTCATCGTAAGGGAAGGAGGACGCGCTCGACCATATAGGCCAGATTGACGAGGGCTGTACGGGGTGGGCGCCGCGGTCGAAGCAGCCGTAGTTTCGCCGGCTACACCTGGAGGGCGTATAAGAATCAGAGGTCAGCGTTGGGCGCGCCCAGCTCCGCGGACAGCTCCGCGGCAACCTGCATGACGGTCTGGGCGAAATGGGGCAGCTGCTCTTGCGTGATGCGTGTTGTAGGTCCTGAGATGCCCAAGGCCGCGATCACCTGCTGCCGGTGATCATGGATCGGCGCCGCGATGCAGCGCACGCCGGCAAAGGTCTCCTCGTCGTCGACCGCATACCCGTCGGCGCGCACCGTTACCAGATGGCGCTTGAGATGCGAGGGCTCGGTGATCGTCTTGGTCGTGTAGGTGGTCAGGGGCGCGCTCGCCACCCACTCCGCCGTGACGGCAACCGGCTGCGCCGCCAGCAGCGCCTTGCCCAGCGCCGAGCAGTGCAGCGGACGGCTCGTGCCCAGCGCGAAATTCACGCTCAGCGCCGCCTGCCCCGGCTTGTGGGCAATATAGATCACGTTATTGGCCTGCCGCACGCCCAGATTGGCGGTCTCCCCACTCTTGTCCCGCAGCTTCGTGAGGAAGTCGCCGGCGACGTCCGGCCAGTCCAGCAGTGTCGCCACCTTGCCGTAGAGTTGGAAAAACTTGGCCGGGTTCGAGGTGAACTCGCGCGTGCGTTCATCCTGCAGCAGATAGCCCTTCGCCATCAACGTATAGAGCAACCGATAGGCCGTGCTGCGGTCGATTCCGAGCGCCTCCGCCACCTCAGACGGGCGTACGCTTCCGTCCAGCGCCATCTCCAGCGCTGCCAGCCCTCGCTCCAGCGACTGCACCAACTGTTGCCCGCGCTTGGGTTGCATAATGTCCCTTAAGTGTTGCGTAATTCGCACATGCCGCGTATCTTGTATACCATATGCGCCCCGCTGTCAATCAGCCAACGACACTGAAGGGGCAGGTCTTGTACCTGCTCAGGTGCGCTGTCTGACCCATTGCCCCGGTGTCGCGCGGGCATCCCGCCTATCAGTATATGAACGACGGCATCGTATCAGTGAGGAGGAACTACGACATGGCAACGGTTGAACTTAACTGGCAGAGAGTTTCCACCACCGGCGGAGACGAGATTCACCGTTGTGAAGTCAAGGCCCGCAACGGCAAGGACGCGCTGTGCATGGAGGTGCACGGAGGGAAGCTGACGGGCGGAATACACATCGTGACTGCCTACTACTGGTTGGAAGACAGCCAGCGCTCCATACCACTCTACCCCTATGGGACATCCGACAGTCTCGATGACGCGAGGACGACGCTGACGGCGTGGTATTTCGAAAACGCGCCGACGTTGCTGATGACGCTGGCCGGGTGAGGGCGGGGGCTGGGTTTTTGGTCTCAATCCGAGGGCCGAAGCCCGCTTACCAGTACATGAACGACCGCGACAACGACGGCGTCGTATCTGAACGAAGTGGAGAAGGCTCCCAGAACCGCTTTAGGTGCTTTGTGGTGTTCAGGTACGAAGGGCTGGGCTATTCGCTGTGGGAGCCGGCGTTGCCGCGGGTGTGGCTGCTGAAGAGGATAATCTGCTCTGGGTCGAATCGTTTGGCGTTCGACTGGACAACGGACTGATATGTCGCCTTGTCGACAGTAGCTTTGCTCACGTGGGCCAGGTCCCCCGCTCACGGACTTTTGACTGGGTATGTACGAGGATCTACCTTAGCCCAGGAGGTACTGCAGGCGTTTCAGTTGACGGTTCGTTTCGAAGCCTTGCCTCTTGCCGCTCCCGCATCCTTTGGTTGCGTTCTTGCCAGAAGGCCAACTGCTCTGCTCGTGACTTCCCAGCCAACTGCTGATAGATTCGCGCCGCGCCGCGCCGTTTCAGTGCGACGCATTCCGGTTCACGGTTCGTCATGTTGTATCACCTCAAGGGGGGAGTGAATGGCAATATGTGCATAGACGTTCAGCACCCGCAAAAGACCCATCACAATCTCTCGCAAGACGCTCGTGATCTCTCGTAAACGCTCGTCCAACGCTCACACGAGCACACCCATGCCAATGATGCCCTCATCACAGCCCATCTTCCCAATCCCATTAATCACAGTTCAGACGATAGCCCCTCCCCACAGAAATACACAGATTGCAAACCAAACTCAGCTACTGTAGAATACCGGCCATCCTCGCACAGTAGCGACCATCAAAATCCCGAGAGGAGAACACTGTGAACGCCAAGCCCTTGAAAAGACGAGAATTCCTGCAACTGACCGCCGGCGCCATCGGCGGGGCCACCCTTCTCGCCGCCTGCCAACCGGTCGCGTCCCCGGCCGGCTCCGGTGACGGCGACGGTGCAGACGCCGAAGGCATTCAGCTCGAATACCTGGGCTACGAACCCGACGAAGTACACGGCGAGGCATTTGACAAGTTCAAAGACGTCATGCCCGACGTCGACCTTCTCATCAGCCCCACCATCGGCTCCTGGCCGGATATGCTGGCCAAGATCAACGCCCGCATCGCCGCCGGCGATCCCCCCGACATCGCCATCGTAGCCACCTACGGGCCGCCCAGAATCTGGAGCAAAAAGGGCATTCTCGTCGATCTGCATCCGTATCTCGACGCAGACTCCGACTACGACGACGACCCCGTCGCGCCCGCTCTGCTCCAGCTCTATACCGTCGAAGGCAAGCTCTTCGGCCTGCCCAAGGACTATGTAACCCACGCCGTAATCTACAACAAGGGCCTCTTCGATGAAGCCGGCGTTGCCTACCCCGAAGACGGCTGGACCTGGGCCGATTGCCTCGAAATGGGCCAGCGACTGACCTCCGGCGAAGGCCAGGACAAGGTCTTCGGCTGGATGACGCAGACCGGGCCTTGGGCCAACGAGCACTGGATGTGGGCCAATGAGGGCAAAGGCTACTTCGACCGTTGGAACGGGGATCTCACCACGCCCACCGCCAACGACCCGAAGAATATCGAAGCAATCGAATGGCTCGTGGATACCATCCTGACCCACGAGATTTCACCCTCGCCCGAACAGTTGTCCACCGAGGGCGCCAGTTCACGTCAGCTCACTGGCCGCATCGCCATGTGGGCCAGCCACACCATCGATACCGTCGCCCTGCTCCAGAATACCGACAAGATCGACTGGCATGTCGTGCGCAACCCCCGCGCTTTCGAGGGCGGCCCCACGACAACCATGATGTGGACCTCCGGCTTCGGCATCGTCGCCGACACCGACCATCCCGACGCCGCCTTTGCCTTCCTCAAGCATATGTCGATCGGCGAAGGCGCCCTCGTGTTGGGCAGAACCGGCTTCTCCATCCCGGCCGGCCGCCCCGAAGGATTTGTAACCGATGAGATGGTTGCCCGCGGCGGCGAAGTCTTTGTCGATGCCTGCTTCAACTCCGATCTGGCCGCCAACGACTCGCTCGGCGTCAACCACGGTGAACTGCTCGGCACCGCCGTCATCCCCAACCTCCAGGCCGCTTTCCTCGGCCATATGACCGCTGCCGAAGCGCTCAACGAAATTCAGGTCGTCATGGAGGACATCCTCGCTGACGCAAGTGAGGAGCAGTACTAAAGGCTCCACAGGCCTTCGCGAACCCACGTGTTGGGGCATTCGCACAAGCCTGCGCCGTTCGCCTGGGCCCCGTCCAAGAATCGTCTGGCGTTCTCACGCAAACACTGAACCGTTTGTCCCGTGAGAACGCCGCGTATGTAGCGGACAGGCACACAAAATCGATCCGGTAATCTCCCAACCCTGCGATACATCTGGAACTGTCGCCGTCCATTGCCCGGCTCTAGGTGTATCGCAGGACAGATTATGGCTCAGACACAGGCATTGACCCGCCTCGTCGCCAAGACGAAAGCGAACAACATCCGCTGGCATCGATATGAGGGCTACCTCTTTGTCGCGCCCCTCATCATCGGCATCGTTGCCTTCATCTTCCTTCCCATCGCCGCATCCCTCTACATGAGCTTCAACAAGTGGGATATGGTCAGTCCGCCCGAGCTGGTCGGCCTCAAAAACTACGCCCGCCTGGTCAGCCGCGACCGGCTTTTCTGGAAGGTCCTGGGCAATACCTTCAGATATGCCGGCTGGATCATCGTGCCCTCCGTGATCTTCCCGCTCATTCTGGCCGCACTGCTCGACCGGCCCATCAGAATGCGCTATCTCTACCGGCTCGCCTTCTTCCTGCCGCTTGTCACTTCCGTCGTGGCCGTCGGCCTCATGTTCCGCTGGCTGTATGACGGCGAGTTCGGTTTCATCAACTACGTCCTCTCCTGGGTCCGCATCGACGGCCCCAACTGGCTCATCGATCCCTTCTGGGCCATGCCCGCCGTCGCCATGGTCACCGTCTGGCAGGGGCTCGGCTACAACATGGTCCTCTATCTGGCCGGGCTGCAGGGGATCCCCGATCATCTGCACGAAGCCGCCACCATCGACGGCGCCGGCCCGTTCAACCGCTTTTTCAGAATCACCATCCCGCTGCTCACGCCCACCATGTTCTTCATCCTTGTCATGAGCGTGATCGGCACCTTCCAGACCTTCGGCCTCATCTATGTAATGACCCAGGGCGGACCGATAAACTCGACCAACGTCTACATCTACTACCTCTGGCAGATGGCCTTCGGCAGCTCCAAGATGGGATATGCTTCGGCCATGGCCTGGATCCTGGCCCTCGTCATCTTCACAATCACCATGATCCAGGTGCGCCTGGCCAGGCTGTGGGTGCACTATTGAGAGACCGGCGATGACTTTGACGTGAGCCGGCTCCGGGGAGTTGGCGAACGTCGCAAAAGGGGGTCCCCGTGCAAAGAGTTTCAACCATGCGCGCGGCGCGCGTTGACCGTGTGGCCAGCCGCAGACAACAAGAGCTCGTGGCCAATACCGTTACGCACATTCTGCTGATTGTGCTGGGTCTGGCTGCCCTCGCCCCCTTCTGGTGGATGATCTCAACCTCGTTCAAGACCGAATTCGAGGCCTTTCAGATCCCCCCGACCTGGCTTCCGCTTGAACCGACTCTGGAAGCCTACGGGGATCTCTTCCTCGACCAGCCCTTCGGGATTTTCTTCTACAACAGCGTCAAGATCGCTGTCCTCGGCGTCGGCGGCCAGCTCATCACATCTTCGCTCGCTGCCTTTGCTTTCGCCCGGCTCGACTTTCCCGGTAAGAACGTCCTCTTCATCATCGTCCTGTCGACCATGATGGTACCCTATGCCGTCACCGTGATTCCGCTCTACATCGTCATGCACCGCATCGGCTGGGTCAACACCCATCTGCCCCTGATCGTGCCCGCCATGCTCAGCTCCGCCTACGGCACATTCCTGCTCCGCCAGTTCATGTTTTCGCTGCCGGTCGAACTGGAAGACGCCGCCCGCATCGACGGCTGCAGCTCCTTCGGCATCTACCGGCGCATCGCCCTGCCCCTGATGAAGCCCGCCCTGGCCACCCTGGGCGTCTTCTCCTTCATGGCCTCCTGGAACAACTTCTTCGGCCCCTTCATCTTCCTCGACCGCAAATATCTCTTCACCGTCCAGCTCGGCGTCGCCCTCGTCCAGCGGCAGTGGTACACCAGCTGGCCCCGCCTCATGGCCGGTTCCGTTGTCGTCACGCTGCCCGTGCTCCTCGTCTTCCTCCTCTTGCAGCGCTACTTCGTACGCGGCATCTCCCTGACCGGCATCAAAGGTTAGCGAACCCTTTACCACGCAGCCATAACCGCTTCGCGCTCCCGAGTAAGGCGCACCGCAGCTTTCTCTCTCCTCACTCCTCTGCCCTCTCTCCTCGCCTTGGGGCGGTCGGGCCTTCGGCCCTCCCTGGTGGGGGGGTATACCCCCCGCAACGCCCCCCTAAGCTAGTACCACCGTTGTGGACAATTGGACCGGCTTGGTCGGCGAACAGTGCCTGCCCCCGGCGCCGTCTCTGGCCACTAGCCACTGCAGTTCGGCGGGCCTTGTGTCTGCCATTGTGCCCCCAATCAGAGAACGCCAATGTAGGGGCAGGCCTTGTGCCTGCCCTGGTTCCCCCAATCGATGGACAGCACTTCGCACTAATTTGGGGAGTTCCGGTCAGTTGTGAAGGAAGGGGTATTGCTTTTGCTTAGAGGGACATTTCCCAGCCGCGTACGTTCGCCGCAGCCGCCGTGCCGGCTTCGATGACAAAGCCCAGCCGGCCGCTCGGGGCATGGGGCAGCGTGTAACCCTGAATCAGTTCGTCGTCGACGTAGAGCTCCGCGAACTCGTTGCGCAACAGCAGCCGCCAGCGCTGAGTCCGTCCCGGTGTGAAAGACAGCGGCTTCGCGTCCTCCGGCTGGAAGGCGTAGCCGTCTTCCGTGGGTGATGTATAGGGGCCTGTCGTCAGACGACTGTCGCTTTGCGCTACGAACAAAGTACCGGAATAGCCGGGGCCGCCTTCGATGAAGAAGCCGGCGCCGCCGAGAGGACCGCTCAATTCCTGAAAGGTCAGCTCCGCTTCCAGGATGACTCCTCGCGCCAAGTCAAACTTCACCGGAAGTATCGCCAGCCCGCCGGCCGCAGCCGCGAGCTGCAGGCGCCTGCCCTCGACAGGACAGTCACCGGAGCGCAGGCCGTAGAACTCGCATCCCTCCAGCCCAACCGGCAACGGACGCCCCTTCAGCGCCTCGTTGCCGGGCCACCAGCGCAGGCTCAGAATGCCCGCGGCGTCGCGGTGGACCGTCTTCAGCGGCGAAAAATAGGATTCGCCGCCCTTCTGGCGCGGCACCGTGTGGTGGTTGAGCAGCAACTCCTCGCCGCAGCGGTAGAAGCGTGCAAAGTAGTTCAGCCTCTTGGGGCTGTTGCCCAGCAGCAGCCGCTGGCCGGGGTCGAGCCGGTACGGCCCCGTCTGCGACTCGGAGGAGAGAACGTACATCCCGCACTCGCCTGCCAGCAGCTCCGACAGGTGCCGCGACCCCAGCGCATGCGACTTCCCGACTCCCAGCAGCATGTAGTAGCGGTCGCCGATCTTCTCCACCGCGCCCACCTCGATGCGTTCGCCCCATAGCCCGGTCTCGATCACCGGGGGCGCGGCCCGAAAGTGGCGGCCGTCATCGGATACAACACAGCCGGCCGTGCCGCACAGCCCGGGCGGCCCATCCTTGGCCACCGCGGTGAGGAAGCCAGTATAGCCCTGCCCGTCCTCCCGCGGCAGAACCCAGATACAGTCCCAGCGCTGGCTTGTGAACGTAGGGTCCTCCGCATACCAGCGCGGGTCCGACCGACATACATACTCCTCGTCGGGCAGTCGCCGCCACTGCAGCAGATCGTCCGATTCGGCGAAAAAGATCTCCTGCACCCCGCCGCGCTCCTCCGAGAAGTTGAGCATGAACCGGTCGCCGGCTCGCCAGACCATGCCGGTGCCCAGCCAGTTGGCGTCCTTGGCCTTGTGGATGATCGGCCCCCGGTCGCCAAAGTGGACACCGTCATCCGAAGTGGCAACGCTCATGCCGTCATAGGGGCCGCCGGCGCGCATGCGGTGAAGATAAAAGAGATAGTGCCTGCCGTCGTGATAGTACAGCCAGGTATCCCATAGACGGGCTGCGATCTCTGGTTTGAAAATCATGCTTTTTTCTCTCTCTATGCAAATTCACTGAGTCGGTCCACGGCAGTATCCAACTGCATGAGTCCATGATAGCGCAGGCAAGCGCGTCCGCACAGCCACTCCGTTCGCGCCCTGATTAAGTCGCACACCCGGCCGCGCGATAGTTCTTTGACCTCAACTCACATTATGTTACTATTTTGCTCCAATAGTCTTTTTTGCCCCGAAACATACATTCAATCCACTTCAATCGACCCAAGGAGAAACAAACGATGGGAAAGAACGCATTGGTCAACAAGCGGCTGTCACGTCGCGCATTCCTGCAAACTGCCGCGGCGACTGCCGGCGTCATGGTGACCGCGGCCTGCGCCGCGCCCGCGCCCGCCGCCGGTGACACGATGGCCAGCGGCGACGACGGCGGCATGGAGACCGTCGAGCTGCGCCTCGCCTACTGGGGCTTCCAGGTAGAGAAGCAGGGTGTCCTCCAGGAAGCCTTCCAGGAGGCCCACCCCCACATCAAGCTGCAGGAGGACATCACCTCCTGGTCCAACTACTGGCAGAAGATGTTGGCCTCCACCGCCGCTGGCGATTCACCCGACATCATGCACCACTCGCCCTACTATCACGTGCGCTTCGCGCACAACGGGGTGACGATCCCGTTGGATCCCTTCGTCGAGCGTGATGGCGTCGACCTCAACGACTTCTACGAGGGTGCAATCACACAGGGACGCTGGCAACCCGGCCAGATCCGGTGCGGCTCCGGCGACCTGCACGCCTTCCCCACCGTCTGGCATTCCGGCACCATGTGGTTCTGGAACAAGAACTGGTTCGCCGAAAAGGGTATCCCCGATCCGGACGAAAGCTGGACCTGGGACACGATCGTCGAGGCCGGCAAAGAGTTCACCGTCATCAACGACGACGGCTCGGCCGAGTCCTACGGCATGGACAAGCCCGTAGACGGCAATTCCCGCATGAACTTCTGGATCTTCCAGGCCGGCGGCGCCTTCTATGACGAGGACTACAACGGCTGTCTTATCAAAGAGGACGCGCCGATGGAGGCCTTCCAGTGGATGACCGACCTGGTCAACGAGCATAAGGTCGCCATGCCGCCCGAAGCCAACCTGCAGTTCAACCCATTTGAAACCGGCCGCGTCGCTTTCGCAGTCATGGGTGACTGGATGATCCCCTCCTTCTCCGAGATCGAAGAGTTTGAGTGGGACGTCTTCACGCCTCCCGCACATCCTGTAACGGGCAAGAACACGATCGACGCCTACCAGAACGGTATCTCGATCACCAGCTCAGCCCCGCACCCGGATGAGTCGTGGGAGTATATTAAATGGTTGACTATGGGTGACGGCGCCGTCATGTACGCCGAGACCATCTTCCCTTTCCCCGCCCACATTCCCACCGCGGAAGGCCTGATCTACGTGCAGGATCGCACCGATCCGCCGACACAGCTGTGGATCCTCAACCAGCTTCTGAAAGACGCCACGTCCGTCTTCAACGGCCCCGCCGAAGGTGAGATTGCCAGCATCGCCGTCGAGGAACAGGAAGCGGCCATGCTGCAGGTCAAGACGGTGCAAGAGGCGACCGACGACCTTGAGTCGCGTGTCAACGCCGTCCTCGAGCGCTCCCGCGAAGAGCTGCTCGGATAGCGAACATCGAGATGTGAGTGGAGTGAAGAAAGGAGAGAGAAAAGAGAGGGGCTGACTCCTCTTTTCTCTCTCCTCGCAGTCTGGAGAGAGTTGTATGAGCGCTGTAACGACACCTGCGCGTGGCAGGGTGCGCGAATTTCTGGGGAGCAACCGGGGGCGGGAGGCGATCGAAGCCTATATCCTCATCCTGCCCACCATCCTCGGGCTGATCGTCTTTACCGCCAGCCCGGTGCTGGCCTCGCTCTATTACAGCTTCACGCGCTGGAACCTTCTGAGCACGCCCAAGTGGCAGGCCTTCGACAACTATATCGAGCTCCTGACCGAAGATCCGCTCTTCTGGATCACGATTAAGAACACGGGCTACTACGTATTGGGGACCGTTCCCACCGGGACCGTTCTCGCCCTCTTGCTGGCAATAGCGCTCAATCAGAAGATCCGGTTTGTGGCCGTCTTCCGCACCATCTACTTCCTGCCCGTCGTCTCCTCGGTGGTCGCCATTTCGGTGCTCTGGCTCTGGCTCTACCAGTCAGACTTCGGTCTCGTCAATGAGATTCTGCGCTTCATGGGTTTCCGCGGCGTGCGCTGGCTGAGCAGCGTCACCTGGGCGATGCCGGCCATCATCATTATGAGCATCTGGCACGGCCTCGGCTACAACATCGTCATCTTCATCGCTGGCTTGCAGGGCATTCCCCAGGACTATTACGAAGCCGCCACCGTCGACGGCGCCAACGCCTGGCATAAATTCATCAACATCACCATCCCGCTGCTCTCACCCGTCACCTTCTTCGTCCTCACCCTGTCCGTGATCAACTCCTTCCAGGTCTTCGCCCAGGCTTATGTGATGACCAGGGGCGGCCCGGTCAACGCCACCAAGACCATCGTCTACTATCTTTTCCAACAGGGGTTTGAGAACTTCCACATGGGGTACGCCTCCGCGCTGGCCTATGTACTCTTCGTTATCATCGTCAGCCTGACGCTGTTCCAGTTCTGGTTCCAGAGACGCTGGGTCCATTACGAACTCTGAGGTAGAACCACCATGAGCGCACAAGACGCAACCCCCATCGGTGAGGCCCGCACCACAGCGATACCTGGCGCCTCTGCTGCCGCATCCGAAGGCCTGACCTCCTACAGAGTCCTTCACATCACGTGGCGCGTGCTGCTCTATGCCGTTCTTACCCTCGTTGGCGCCACAATGCTCCTTCCTCTGCTGTGGATGATCTCCACCTCGCTCAAGGAGCCGGGCGAAGTACTGCTGCTGCCACCGAAGTGGATCTCGATTCCGCCGCAGTGGGGGAACTACCCCAGGCTTTTCGACGTGCTGCCCTTCGATCTTTTCTTGATCAACAGCATCAAGATCGCGGTGTTTGCCACGGTCGGCGCCCTCTTGAGCTGCTCCATGGCCGCCTTCGCCTTCGCGCGCATGCGCTTCCCGGGCAAAAACGTTATCTTCGCCATCATCCTCGCCACGATCATGATCCCCTTCCACGTCACCCTCATTCCCCTCTTCAAGCTCTATCGCGACATCGGCTGGCTCAGCACACACCTGCCGCTTACCGTGCCCTTCTTCTTCGGCACCGCCTTTGGCATCTTCCTCATGCGCCAGTTCTATCTCACCATCCCCCAGGAAATGGTGGAGGCGGCGCGCATCGACGGCTGCAGTTTTATTCAGATCTATTACCGTATCTTCCTGCCCCTCTCCAAGCCAGGATTGGCCACGTTGGGCATCTTCACCTTCCTCGGCTCCTGGAATAACCTTATGGGCCCGCTGATCTTCCTCACCAAGGTCGAGACCATGACCATCACCCTCGGGCTGACGCTGCTGACCAACCAGTCGGGTGGGCGCTGGGAGTTGATCCAGGCCGGCGCCGTCATCAGCATCCTGCCGATCGTCGTCATGTTCTTCATCGGCCAGGAGCACTTCATCCAAGGCATCGCGCGTACCGGAATCAAGGGGTAGGTCGGTGGCGTACGGCCGCTTTCTGACGACCGACCCCCGGCGGCTGCAGCCATGATCCGCATCGGCCTGATCGGCTGCGGCGGCATGGGCCAGTCCCACCGCGCCGCCTTCCAGAAACTGCAGGGCCGCGCCCTCTTCACCGCCGCGGTCGACCCGGACCTGCCGCGCGCCCAAGCGACCGCCGACCTGATGAGCTGCGGCACCGTCGCCGCCGACTATCGCCACGTCCTCGACCATATCGACGCCGCCATCCTCGCCGTGCCCCACCATCTCCACCATCCCATCGGTGTCGACCTGCTGCGCCGCGGCAAACATCTGCTGATGGAGAAGCCGCTGGCCAACTCCGAAGCTGAATGCCTGGACCTGATCGAGACCGCCGAGGAGGCCAGCCGTACCCTCATGGTCGCCTACTGCATGCGCTTTCACCCCATCGTCGTCGAGATGGAGCGCCTGCTTAAGGCCAGGACCTACGGCGACCTCTTCCAGCTGTCCATCTGGACCGAGCAGCATACGCAGGGCGAGCCGGGCAGCTGGATGCACCGCAAAGAGACGCTCGGCGGCGGCCAGCTCTTCAGCCACGGCTGCCACTACATCGACATCCTGCTCGCCTGGATGGGGCAGCCCGTGTCCGGCACCCATATCGGCACCAATTTCGGCACGCCCTGGATGGAAGGCGAGGGCACATCCAACGTCTCCCTCAAATTTGCCAGCGGCGCGCTCGGCTACCATTTCGGCACATGGGGCGCCAAGGGCACGCGGCTCAAATATTCATTCCATGCCCACTGCACCGAGGGCATGCTGGAAGGGCAGATCAGCCAGGGGAAGCTGTTCCTCCATCAGGGCGCGCTTGAAGCGGAGAAAGGCAGCGAGCAGCTGCTGTTCCAGGCACCCGTGGGCAAGCATCTCGAGAACGAACTGATCCACTTCGTCGACTGCCTGGAGCACGGCCGCCGCCCGCTGACCGACGCCCGCCGCAGCCTGCAAAGCCTGCGCGTCATCTGGAAGCTCTACGAAGCCGAAGCACAGGGCGTGGTCGCCGACCTGCGCGCCATCGGCAACGGGTGAGATGCAGCAGCTTCATATGAAGAATATGCACGAAGACAGGGCTCTGAACTAGACGAGCGTTATCGACTGGACCGGCAGTGACTTCGCTTCGAGCGTTGACAGATTGGCAACTTTACTGGCATGGTCGATATCGATGCCGACAAGTTGGCCGCTCTCATCGAAATCCAGAATGACGCCCGGGGCGACCTCTGTGGAATCCCTACTCGGTTTTTCGGAGAGGTCAATATAGAGGGCATCCGTATCAGGATAGTAGTGGAGTTTCATAGGGCTGTCTGAGTGTACTACAGGACTGGATGCAGCTAAACTCGCACATGGCAGAGTCGATAGACAGACTCGGGAGAAAGAGGCAGATATGACGACACCGACATTTCGTTTCGCAGTCATCGGCCTCGGCCGCCGCGGACGTTACCACATGGAGAGCCTCGAAGCGATGGAGGAAGCGACGGTCCGTTGCGTCGCCGTGGCCGACCCGCGCGATTCCACCGCCGAAGAAGAGGAGCGCTTTGGCCCCTCCTTCTACCATGACTACCGCCAGATGCTGGCCGCTACGCCCGACCTCGACTTCGTTCTCGTCGCCAGCTACGCCGTCGACCACGTTGAACATGCGCTGGCCGCGCTGCAACGCGGCATCCCCGTCTTTCTCGAAAAGGCCGTGGCCTTCTCCTGGGAGGAGACCGTAAAGCTGTATCAAGAGGTGGTCCGCCATCAATACCCCCTCTTCATCGGCTTCAACCTGCGCCGCTTTCCCGCCACGCTGGCTATGAAGCGCATCATCGACGAGGGCAGCCTCGGCCGCATCCAGAGCGTGCTCGGGCACGTCAACACCGGCAACCGCTGGTCGCAGGGTGTGTGGTCGCATTTCAGAACCCCGCCCTCCTCCACCCTGGTCGAAGGCAAGCTCACCCACGATACCGACACCATTCAGCACTGCCTCGGTGCCGAGGTCGTGGACTGCACCGCCACGATCACGCGCAACATCTGGACCGAAGGCGACGACAGGCCCATGTCCGCAGGCGATTCCTGCTCCATCTCCGGCCTGCTCTCCAACGGCATCCTCTACACCCTCCATCTCACCACCTCCGGGCCGGATTACGAGCGGCGTTATGTCGTCAACGGCACGGAAGGACAGCTGGAAGTCGTGATGCACAGCAGGCGTGCAGGCCAGACGCCCGCGGCGGTGACGCTCTGGCGCAATGATGAGGAGCCGCAAGCCATCGAACTGCCGCCGGCCGCCGGCGGACACGGCGGCGCCGACTTCCGCATCCACCGCGACTTCGTCGCCTGGCTTCAGTCCGGGCCAACAAGCCCCTACGACCCGCGCTCCATCCTGACCGGCATGATCATCCCCTTCGCCGCGCAAGAGTCCATGACAACCGGCCGCCGCATCGACTGCGCCGCACGCCTGCGTCAGGCCACCTCCGGCGTGAACCAGGAAACAAGCAGAGAGGTGTGAGAAGCGGGCAAGAAGCTCTCACTTCTCTCTCCTCTTCACTCACTCCTCTCCTTTGAAAGGAGTTTCCTTATGCGCAACTATCGCGTAGGCGTTGTCGGGCTGTACCGCGGTCTCGGCCCGGCGCGCGTCTTCGACCTCATGCCCGATTGCGACGTGGTCGCCGGCTGCGATATCGACGCCGGCGCCCTCGAACGGTTCGGCGCGCTCTTCCCCCAGGCCCGCCGGTACAGCGCATACGAAGACATGCTGGCGCACGGGCTGGACATCGTCTTCGTGGCCTCGCCGGTCCCTCTGCACTGCCAGCACACCGTGGCCGCGCTCGAGGCCGGCTGCCACGTTCTACAGGAGGTCACCCTCGCCAGCAACATCGACGAATGCCGCCGGATTCTCGCCGCGGTGCAGGCGCACCCGCGCCAGAAGTTTATGCTGGCCGAGAACTGCTGCTACTGGGCGCACATTCTGAGCTGGCGGGAGATGTGGGGCCAGGGCCTGCTGGGCGACTTCATGTACGCCGAAGCCGAGTACATCCATGATACGCGCCATCTGCTGCGCCAGGCCGACGGCTCACCCACCTGGCGCGCCTCGATGCCGCCCATCCACTACTGCACCCACAGCCTCGGTCCGCTGCTCAAAGTGACGGGCGAACGCTGCGTCGCTGCCAGCGGCATGAGCGTCACCACCGGCACAGGGGACCTGCCCGTCCGCGTCAAGTCCGGCACCGAAGTGGCCATTCTGCAGACGGCCAGCGGCGGCGTGATCAAAATCCTGGTCGCCTTCGGCATCACACGCGAGCCCATGTTCCACTACTACTCGATCTACGGCACCGGCGGCGTCCTCGAGACCTCACGCCCGCCGACCAGCCCGCTGCAGACCAACGCATGGCTGGATTCAGTCCCGCATCTGAACAACATGGTCGAGATGCCGATCACCGAAAACGTGACCGACGCCCCGCCGGAGGCGACACAGGGCGGCCACGGCACCGCCGAGTACATGATGATCCAGGACTTCGTCGCCTGCATCCGCGACGACACCCCGCCCCCGCTCGACATCCACGCCGCGCTCCGAATGGCCCTCCCCGGCATGTGCGCGCATGAAAGTGCCCTGAAAGGGGGCCAGATGGTGGAGATTCCGGATTGGTAGGGCTGAGAAGGGGCACTTCATCTGTGAGGGCTCGTCTTCTGCCACGATTCTCTACAGTTGCACCGCTACCGGTCAAGAATTCCATAACATGGGGAATCTGGTTGGTGTATAATTGGTGGAGGTGACCAAAAAGGCAATGTAAGCATTTGAAATTATGGTAGATGAATTGTTAGAAACTCCAGCGGGTAATACTCCGCTATTGCCTGTTCGTTTAACCCCCGAACAAGAGGAGCTTTGTCGGCGCTTAGATGAACTTTACGATCCCTATAAATCATATGTGAAACTACCCTCGGAAATGTTTCGTGGCGCTATTTTCGCCAGTAGAGCAGAGTGTCGGAACAATCCCGACTGGATTGCCCAAGCTGCACACTCTCTGCGAGAGATTCTTTATCCTCTCTGGAGTTCAAGAGACAAACGAGTACCTGACAAGAAAGAGGAAGTTTTTCAAAGATACGGCTCTGCATTTTTTGACGAAACACTCTCAAGGAGGGTAAAGAGCGTATATCGACGTTTGAACGATCTGGCACATCACCGTAGGGCATCATCAACCAAGACAGATTTTGAAATGCTACTGGTTGATTTTGAGGTGTCCTTGAGGCAAGCACTGACTCGGCAACTTGACCTGCATAGGGAAATTGACCTGCTGGTTAGTCGAGGTCCCCCTTCAGCGACTTGAGTAGGCTGTTGAGACACACATGACCGTTTACACCCCATCTACAGTAGACAAAGAGCGACTTCAGGAACTTATCCAGGCAAACCTCGATGCTCGTCGGTATTTCTATGCCAAGGCTGACGAAAGGTGGTTGAGCTGGCTCTGGCAAAATGGGTTTCTGGATCCTATCAAGCAAGAAGACCCGACCTTAGGTGATTACCGGCCGCCAGAGCTGGACTATCTTGTGCGAATGGCGGAGAAATGTTCGGCCGACGTAGTGGATATTATGCTCGACGTGCCAATATCCACGGGTGTAAGGAGTCAACAGGCAGCGTACCAATTTCTGCGGATCTGCAGGACCCTGTCGGCAGAGCAGTTAGCTCGCGTGGTAGAGAAAATCCGCAGCGAGCGATGGGTCCCGCTTCTTGCCGAAGAGGAGCCGCCATTGGCTGCCTATGAGCAGATGTTGAAGACGCTCGCGGAGGCCGGAGACTATAAGAGCATGGTAGTGCTAACTGGCGCCGTCTTGTCTGTACGGAGCAAGGAAGAACTGGCCGATAAGCTCTCCTATACCAAGACTCCGTTCTACTTTGACCATCTCTTGGTTACAGATATTTTTCCGCGACTAGCCGCTGCAGCCTCGAAGTGCGCGGAAGATGCGTTTGCCCTGGTGACTGAAGTGATGGCTGAAGTCGTCCTCTTAGGCGCCCAGAAAGATGATCGTGACCGCGAGCCAATGTCTAATTTGGACTCACTGGAGCAAAGAAGGCGATTAGTAGATTGGGGGTTGACAAAGCAGTGATAATGAAGTACACTATGTATACTGGATTGGCCGGTTTGAGCAGGGAGAATCATAGTGAATCTTATCACCGTTTGCGAGAAGTTCCCCACGCAGGAAGCCTGCATCG
>JAJEDI010000045.1 GCA_022821585.1 Caldilineaceae bacterium | reverse complement strand
GCCCCCTTTAACCAATACCCACCCCCGGCCGAGGCGGCTTTTGGTGGGCGGGGGGCGTGGCGGGGGGGGCGCCCCCGCACAAGGGAGGGCCGAATAGGCCCGACCGCCCAAAAGAGCGAGGAGAGAGGGAAGAGGCGTGAGAAGAGATTACTGCCGTTTCCTCTGCCTCAGAGTTGATCGCGGGATGGGTGCGGATCCGTTGCTACCCGAGGTTCAGGAAAGTTCGCCCCCATTTTGGGATGCACCCGACTTCTCCTGCTCGGTTGAGGATATCGGATATAGCTGATAGAATGTGGGCGAGCGAGGGAGCAGTCGGTAACAGACGAAAAATGTTCAGTCGAGTACCTTCCGAAGTACACCAGAGCAACGCCGAAGCTGCCCGGACCCAGCACGCCAGGATGGGTTCCAAACGTGTCGGTTATTTCCGCGTGATCGCCCAAATGGGGCGTATGCGGGTACTTCCAGCGCTGCTGACGCCCATCCTGTGGGGGGCCGCAACCGCCCGCTGGCAAATCGGGACTGTCAGCATCTGGTGGGCAGCCGTGTTGGTGTTGACCTACGGCGCGCTGGCTCTGGCCTGCAACTACCTCGGCGCATACGTGGACTTCATGCGCCATATCCGCCGCGAGGGGCAGTACGCTTCAGGAGAGAATGTGCGCAACGCGACGCGACCGTCGCCGGCGTGGCCCTTTGATGGCTTCGACTGGATGCAACAGGGTCTTCTGCGGCCCCAGACATTCCTCAGTCTTGGTTTGACGTCGGGAACGATCTTTGTGCTGGCCGCACTATGGCTCGGGATCTTCACCGACTGGCCGGTCTGGTTTTTCGCGTTGATCAGCGGGCTGATGTGCAGTGTGTCCCTGTGGCCGGGCATCCGCTTCGCCCGCAGAATCTGGTGGCTCGGCGACCTGGCCTATTGGTTGGGGTTGGGTTTTGTCCCTTTGCTGGCGACCTACTTTGTTCTGACTGAGACGATCACACGCCTCGTACTTTTGTTAGCCTTCGCGCCGGCGACGTTCGTCTGGCTGGCCTATCAGTCCTACGGTTTCTACAGTTGGCACCGGGACTGGCGTCTGCGCAGACGCACGCTTGCCGTTGTGTTCGGACCCGAACGGGGTCTGGACGTTGCCGCGATAATCTCTATCGCCGGGTTTATCGCTCTTATTCTGTTGATGGCGTCGGGGGCTGTACCGGTGTGGACGATTCTCGTTCTGGGCGCGTTCCCACTTTTCCTGCGGGCATTTGCCCGGGCACGAGTATGGCCGTTCTCCCGACAGGCCGGCATTGGGACGGTAGAAAACGCCATTAACGCCGTGATACTGGCTGGGTTGCTATGGCTTGTACCAATGTGGCTCATCTGATCCTGGTTCGACTGTGCCCCTATTAGGCACACAATTCAGCAAGTGGGTTGGTGGCTGAGCTGAAGGTACCTTGTCAGCGCCATCGCCAGGCCGGGCCCGTGACCGACATTCGTTTGCCGGCGCCGGACGACTGGTCCGTTCCGAGCATTTCTCAGACTCGCTTCATGGTAGAACTAACCCGCAAAGAATTCTATGAGTTGGCCGACCAGTGCCGGGAACGTGCGCTGGAACTGGCCCTCTACGATCAGAACAGAGTCAACCGCAACCAGTGCAGGCGTTTCAACCTGTGGCTGGCACGTCTGAAGACCTACGATCAGCTGGCTCCGAGCATGCAGGACATCAGCGCGGCGCGCCCGATTACCCGTTACGACCTGATGGCCGCGGCGGTTGTGCTCTGGATTGTTTCGATGTTTCTGCTGCGCGACCAGCTCGGTATGGGCGGGAACAGGATTCTGGCATTCGGTGCCTGGGGCCTTGTCATACTGCTTTACTTCCTGCCCGAATCCCTCTATGCGACGACCGTCGAACTGCTGGAAGCCAAGGTCCTGCGCATCGTGGAGGCACTGGAAGAGTTGTTGATTTCGCAGGAGATGGAGGTGACGGAGGCGGTCTTCTTCAAGATCAAGGAGAACCTCAACACCGCCCGTCGCGAGCTACGCCAGCAGATACACCTCGCCCACCGGCGTTGAGAGTCAGACTTCCCCCAGGCACTATCAGCTGCCCCTCAAACTTGCACAAGGCGGCACCAGCCAATTCCAGCCTGGTGTCCATCTTTCCCACGAGGTTTTCGGCGGATTTCCTGTCCGGCTCCCCAGGTGCAGCGACTGCATTCGGACAGATTGGTGCGCGTTGCCGGAAGGTATGGACCTGCAATGCGCAGTTGGCTCTTCTGCACAGCGTGTCGGCTAAGCTGACCACCAGGCTTCGTTCTGCCTGGCAAAGTAGTAAGTCCACACCGGCATACCGTTCTCCTGGCACCAGTGTTCACGGTGCGTGGGCCGGTAGGGCCCGACCAGGTCGGCCAGCTCCGGGCGGTGGTCGCAGAAGGCAGGGTGGCCGGACAGCAGGTGGCGCACCAGCGCTCCGTACTGTTCCACGTCGGTCTTCAAGTGCAGATAACCGCCCGGACGCAATTTGGCCGCCAGCAGGTCGACGAACGGTGGCGAGAACAGGCGCTTGACTTTGTGCTGGGCCTTCCACCAGGGGTCGGGGAAAAGCACGTGAACAGCGTCGACGCGTCGATCGGGGACCGCCATCTGGAAGCCCACTCTGGCGTCGTCGTCGCTCAGCCACAGATTCTCCAGGCTTTGCTTCTCCAGACGGCTAAGCGCCAGACGCACCGCTTTCGTTTTGACTTCAAAGCCGACGAACATGCGCGCGGGCATGCGCGCGGCACGGTCCAGCAGGAAGTCGCCGCGGCCGAATCCGATCTCGATTTCGAGAGGGCGGGCGCAGGCGATCTGCCGGCGGAACCGCTCGCCGTTGGCGGCGCGGTGATCGTCGAGGGCCAGGGCGCGCACAACATACCGGTCCTTCGCCCAGGAAGGCAGGATTTCGGAATTGGGACGCCGCCGTGGATCGCCGCCGATGAGACCTTTGCCGGCGTGCCAGTCGGCGTAGTGGCGGGCCCGTTGCTGGGGCGTCAACTCCTCCCAGGAAAAGTCCATGCGGCCCTGGGAAAAGGAGGTAGGACTGTAGTCGAGAGGAGCCCTGCTTTGTTCGGTCACCGCGTTCGAAAGAAGCTCGAGGCCTCACTAGAACCGTTTCATCCGCCGACGGCAGCGCGCCAAGGAGGCGACTTAACGGCCCGTACCGATCATGCGAGCTTTCGCTGAATTGTATCGCGCACGATACCGGCGACGGGGGGCAGATAGACCGGCGGGTTGGCCAGATCGCTTTCCACCTCCGCCAGCGTGCCCTCGTGGTAGCCGACCTTAAACGGCGTGAATTTCAACCCGTGCGCCGTGCTGACAACGATCACCCGCTCGTGGCTCTGTACGACCTCTCGCTGCAAAAGCTTAAATAGTGCAGCCAGGGCGGTCCCGGTATGCGGACAGGTGTACATTCCGGTGGCATCCGCCATGGCAGAGGCCGCGGCCATTTCGTGTTCCTCCACGTGCTCGACGATGCCCTCGGTCTCCTGAATCGCCTGCACGGCCTTTTCGTAGCTGACCGGATCTCCAATCTGAATGGCGGACGCCAAGGTCGTTTGGGCCTCCACACTCACCTTCTGCGTAAATCCGTTCAGATAGCTGAGGTAGAAGGGGTTCGCCTTGGCGGCCTGGGCCGCGACCAGACGAGGAAGGCGGTCGACTACGCCCAAATCCCGCATCAGTTTCAGCCCTTTGTAGATGGCGCTGATGTTGCCCAGGTTGCCAACGGGGACGATGATCCAGTCCGGGACTTCCCAGTCGAACTGCTGCACGATTTCAATGCCGACCGTTTTCTGGCCTTCGATGCGTAAAGAGTTCATCGAGTTGGCCAGGTAGATTGAGGAGTCGGGGCTGTCGCCATCGTGCGTGATTTCGCGAATCACGCGCATGCAACCGTCGAAATCCGTGTCGAGGGCCAGTACATGGGCGCCACTGGAGATGGGTTGAATCAGCTGTGCGGGGCTGACCTTGCCTTCGGGCAGGAAAATGACGGCCGGGATGCCGGCCGCGGCGGCGTAGGCGGCCAGCGCGGCGCTGGTATCACCGGTGCTGGCACAGGCCACGGCCCGCACCGGGACGCCCTCCTCGCGCATCTGCTTGACGACGCTGACCAGGACCGTCATGCCCAGGTCCTTGAAGCTGCCTGTGTGGCTGTTGCCGCACAGTTTGACCCACAGATCGGAGAGACCAATCTGCTGGCCCAGCCGCTCGGCCCAAAAGAGATTGGAGTTGCCTTCGTACATGCTGACCACGTTGTCGTCAGCAATTGTCGGCATGATCCACTCTTTCTTGCCCCATACCCCGCTGCCAAAGGGCCATTCGGTGGTGCCGACGCGGTTGTCGAAGAGGCGCTTCCAGCTGTCGGCGGAACGCTCTTGCAGGGCCCCAATATCGTGCTCAACCTCCAGCAGACCTCCGCACCGAGGACAGGTATAGAGCACCTCAAATATCGAGTATGTACCGGCGCAGCCCCGAAAACAGCGAAAGTGGGCATTGTACTCGGTCATTGCGTTTCACCACAGCGCCGGCGTGCTTTACAGCACGCTCGGAAACGGACACCCGGCCTTCCCGTGTTCACGGGCCGTTGGGAACATAGATTGACGGGTGGTGTGACAAGGCGTTCCCTGAGCTACCTGTCTGTTCAACTGCATGTGACAAGGCAAGCGGAGTCCCGTTGCCGCGCAAACTCGCAGTTGTACCTCAGCAGGTGCGGCCATCTTTCTTGTATAGCACAGATGAACAGTGCGATCAACAGTCGCTGGCCGCGCGAATAGCCCCGAACACAGCCTCTCCGGTCGAAGCAACATTACCTGAGCCGTTTGCTGAACTCAGCCGTCAGCGCGGGGACGGTCTGGAACAGATCGTCGACGATGCCGTATTTGGCGCGCTGAAAAATTGGGGCGTCAGCGTCCTTGTTGATGGCGACGATAATCTTGCTGTTCCCCATTCCCGCCAGGTGCTGGATGGCGCCAGAGATGCCGCAGGCGATATAGAGGTCCGGCCGGACCGTCTTGCCGGTCTGTCCCACCTGGTGCTTATAGGGGATGTAGCCGGCGTCGACCGCGGCCCGGCTGGCGCCAAGGGCTGCGCCGAGTGTGTCGGCCAATTTGCCAACCAACTCGAAGCCCTTCTGCGGGTCCTCGGCCACGCCGCGGCCGCCTGAAACGATGATGTGGGCGTCGGTCAGGCTGACTTCGCCGGCATCGGCCGCACGAAAACTGCTGATTTTGAGGCGAATGTCGTCTTCATTCAGCTCAACGTTCAGATCTTTCACTTCACCGGACCATGCGTCCGGCTCCGGCATGGGAAAGGAGCGCGGACGTACGCTGGCGACAGCCAACGGACTTTCGAACTGAATTCTGGCTCGAATATTGCCCGAATAGATTGTGCGGACAGCGACCAGTTTGCCGTCTTCCACCCACAGGTCCGTGGCGTTTGCTGCGATGCCGGCATTCCGGCGGCAGGCCACTGTCGCGGCCAGAATACCCCCGCGAATGGAGGCATTGGTAAGGAACGCGGCCGCGTCGGCGCGTTCCACCGCCTGTTCGGCGATAGCTGCATAGGGCTGCAGCCGGAAGTGTTCCAGGTTGGATGCACTTGCGGTGTAGACGAGATCGGCCCCGTATGCAACCGCCTGCTGCGTCGCTTCAATGACGTCGCTACCGATCAGAAGGGCCGCGACCTCGACACCGAGCTCAGTGCCCAGTTCCTTCGCCTTGGCCAGAAGCTCCCAACAGTTGGACACGGCCTGTCCGTCATTCTGTTCAATCCAGACGAGAATCGCCATGGTAGTCCCTTTCTCCGCGAGAAAGCCAGAGACGCGATAGGGCAGCCATCTCCCCTGGCCTCCCACTTTCGTCAAACTATATGACCTTTTCGGCCATCAGCGCATCTGCCAGCTGGGCGGCCTTTTCCTCGACAGTGGCGCCGTCGAAGATATGCACCTGTACCTCTTCTGGCTCCGGCTTGCTCAGGTCGTTCCAGCGGGTCGTTCGGGAGGCATCGATCTCCAAATGGTCACGCCCCCAAGTGGGAATGGTGGCACGGCTGGCCTTGCGGATACCCATAAAACTGGGATAACGCGGTTCGTTGATCTCTTTGGCCACGCTGATCACGACCGGCAGGGGAACCTCGACCGTCTCCTGTCCGCCTTCAAAGGCCTGTTCTGCGATCAGTTTGCCGTCAACGATATCAACAATCCGGGTTACATTGACCAGCAGATCCCAATCCAACTTGCAGGCAACGCCGGCGTAGATGACGCCGCTATTGCCGTCCACGCTCATCTTGCCGGCCAGCACGAGCTCCACATCCTCCCCGCCGCCTACCTTCCTGACGGCAGCGGCAAGCGCCTCGGCGGTTGCCCATTCGTCTCCCCCGTCTATGACGTCTTCATCTACGTGTACGGCGCTATCCACACCCATCGCCAGCGCGTGCTTCAGAGCGTCGGTTTCGTCTGCACGGCCCAGAGATATGGCGACAGTCTCGCAACCGAACCTGTCGGACAGGTCGATCGCTTCCTCCACCGCAAACTCATCCCAGGGGTTGATGACCATTGTTGCCTGCAGTTCGCCTGACTCCGCCTCATCCACCGTAACCTTGGGTAGCTCAGCGGTATCGGGCGTCTGTTTGATTAGCACAGCTACGTTCACGCGGCGCTCCTTTCATTGTCCCTTCAATCGACCAGGCCGTCGCCAGAAAATACTGGTCGCCGGGACCGTGTTGCCCGGGGGCGGTCTACTGCCAGGTGTCCGGGTCGTAGGCTGGCATGGGACAGCGCAAGGGGCGGTCCTCGCGCATGCCCAGTGTGTATGCGGCCTGCATCAGCGTGTGAATCTGGCTGGTGCCCTCGTAGATCACGGCGCTCTTTGTGTTGCGCAGATGACGCTCCACATTGTACTCATCGGAGTAGCCGTAGGCCCCATGGACCTGGACGGCATTGTCGGCGGCCCGGCGCGCGGCTTCGGTGCAGAACCACTTGGCCATGCTCGTCTCCCGCGTATTACGCACGCCCCGGTTCTTGAGGGTACCGGCCTTCCAGACCAACAGCTCGCCAATGTCCAGGTCCTGCTGCATGTGGGCGATCATCTGCTGGACGAGCTGGTGTTCAGCGATCGGTTTGCCGAAGGTCCTGCGCTGCAGGGCATATTTGACCGACTCGTCGATGCAGGCGCGAATAATGCCTACCGACCCGGCGGCGACGCCGAAGCGAGCGTTATCAAGGCAGCTCATCGCGATTTTGAAGCCTTCGCCCTCCTCGCCCAGCCGGTGACAGGCCGGCACGCGCACGTCCTGCATATTGATCCAGCCGGTATTGCTGGCGCGGACGCCCATTTTGCCTTCGAGTGTCCCCGTGGTAAGGCCCTGCCAGCCGCGTTCCAGGATAAAGGCGGAAATGCCGCGCGCGCCCTGGTCCGGCTGCGTCTTGGCGAAAACAAGGAAGCGGTCGGCCACATCCGCCAGCGTAATCCACATTTTCTCGCCGGTGAGGACGTATTCCTCCCCCTGGCGCATTGCGCGACTCTGGATGGCCGCGACGTCCGATCCCGCGCCCGGTTCGGTCAGACCGAAGCAGGCGATATGGTCACCGGATGCGAGGCCCGGCAGGAAGGACTCCTTCTGCTCTTCGGTTCCCCACTGAAATATCGGCAGCGCGTGCAGGGCGAGATGGACCGCGACCGTCTCGCGCACGGACGAATCCCCGTATTCCAGCGCTTCGGATACGATGCCCAAAGAGAGAAAGTCCATCCCGGCGCCGCCGTATCGGGCAGGCAGACAGATGCCAAGAAAGCCAAGCTGGGCCATCTTGGGCAGCAGTTCGAAAGGAAACGTGTGCTTGCGGTCGTGCTCGGCAATGATTGGCATGACCTCATTGCGGGTGAAGTCATAGGCCATCTTGCGGACCAGATTGTGCTCTTCCGTGTATAGCAACTCGTCTGTAGAAGCCATCAGTTTGGTCCTTTCCCGACTGCCGGCAGGGGCGTGAACCGCGGACTGCCAGGGCAAAATACGGCGCTGAGTCGAAGAAAAAGGCGGAGACGCCTTTGTCTCCGCCGAAGAAGAGGAAATCCCCTCTTCGGCGCGCCCAACAGCGGCGCGCCAAATCAGTAATAAATAGGCGCTTAGTATAGCAACAGTTCGAAGACTTTCAAAAACAGAAGGGGCGTTTCCGGCGCATTGCGGGACTGCCGCGGGGTGCCCGCTCAACTCAAGTGCGATGTCGATTTGAGGGCCCGTACTCCTTGTCGCCCTGCCGGAAATCGTGGGACGCGGACCTGGCTCAGGTCGCGGAAATTCTGGCTGGCAGAACAGGACATGCCTGTATTTGAAGGCATCGCCAACTGTAACCTACACTAAAGCAATGGACTGGCGCTATGCACTGTTCGCAGGACTGACTCTGCTCATCACCGCGATTGTCGGCTACGGCTCATACACAACTGCCCGCCTGTTGCGCAACTGGCAGCCGCAAGAAAACCTGCTGCTGCTCCCGGCTGAGAACGTTCTCAGAGGTATCATTTTGGCAATATGCCTGCTGCTGGGCAGGGGCAGCGGCCTGCCTCTGAAGACGCTTGGGTGGCAGATTACCGATGCCGGGTCCCAGATATTGACCGGGGCGCTGGCGGGGCTGGGGCTGGCTGTGCTGTTCGTCGGCCTGGGGCGGTTTGTGACACGCTACACCGATACCAGGTTTTACCGCTCCATTCTGGAGCTGGTGGTCCCACGGAATAGGAGGGAGGCAAGATTGCTGCCCTTTGCTCTACTATTGAGCGTTCTGTTCGAGGAGGTCCTGTTTCGCAGCCTGTTGATTGGCGGGCTATCTCCACTGCTGCCGACCACTTGGCTGATCATTGGCTTCAGCGTGGTCTTCGGCCTTCTGCACAGCCCGCAGGGTGTTTGGGGCATTGTCGGCGCGGGGGCAGCCGGCGCGATATTCGGTTTCATGTTCGTCTGGCAGCAGAGTCTGCTCACGCCGCTAGTTGCCCACTTCGTTGCCAACGGCGTCCAGATATGGCTGGCAAGCAGAGAGTTCGACCCCTCTGCAACTTCCTGACGGGGAGGTCTACACGGTCTGGGCGTTTACAAGCGAGGCTTGTGCAGGCGGAATGTGGAGTGGCCTCCATCGGGACTCGTGGAGGGGGTGCTACTTTGTCGTCTTGGGGACCTGCTCGTAGATTCCGCGCAGTCCGTTCAGACGGATTCGCAGGACTTCGCGCACCATATTGATCGTATCGAAGACTGGATTGATACGACTCTCTGCCATGTAATACCAGTTGATCGGAACCTCGACTAGCTGCAGGCCGCGGATGCGGCTGATGTACAGGATTTCGGGGTCGAATCCCCAGCCGTCGATAGTCTGGTACGGAAAGACCTGGGCGGCCGCCTCCCGGGTAAACATCTTGAAGCCGCACTGTGTGTCCTCGATCCCCGGCATGATCAGTTTCTGCACCACGTGGTTGAACACGCGCCCCATCAGATGGCGATAGAAGGGCTCGTTGTAACGAACCGCACCCGCTATCTCACGGCTGGCGATGGCGACATCGAACCCGTCCGGCTCCTGCTGCGGCGGCAGGAATTTCGCAATCTCTTCAATGGGCATGGAAAGGTCGGCGTCGCATATAAACAGGTAATCCCCCTTGCCCACGAGCATCCCTGTTTTCACTGCCGCACCCTTCCCCGGCGCACTGTGTAGAAGTTCCAGATTGAAGGGATCTGAAGCGGAGACCTTTCTCGCAAAGTCGCGAACAACATCGCTGGTGTCGTCGGTTGAACGATTTTCCACCACCAGAATCTCGGATGTAAAGGACTGACTCCGCAGATATTCGACGATCTTTGTCAGAGAGTTGGGAAGGCGCTGTGCTTCGTTATAGGCGGGAATAATAATGGTAAGAAAAGGGCGCGGCACAGAGTACTCCTCGGTCGATTGTGTCGCAGCGAAAACCGGCAGGCTTGGGTCCGCGAACTCTTCGTGTGACGTGTCGTACGATTCGGGGATTCCGCTTTTCAGTTCGTTTGCAGAAGTTTCGCCGAGCACAGGGATTAAACTCAGGTCAGGTTGTCAAGCTCAGAAGAGCCAGAAGCGAAAGGGCTTGTACAAGTAGCGAACCGGTCCAGAAAAGGTAGGCGCCCGAATGTTGACCTTGCAGCCTCATCCACAGACCGGCGAGCGTATTGGTCAGATATGTCAGCAGGCCGATAACAGGCAGCAAAAAGAGAGCGTTCTTGGGTCGGACACTGTCCGGCACACCTTGCCGATTGTAATGAAACACGAGCGCTTCCGGCAAATCCGGAAAAAGGATCATGAGATAGCCGAAGAGAGCGAGGCAGCCGATGAGCCCGGCCAGGAGCAGCCAGCGGCCGGCGTCCGACTCGGTTGCCAAGGCGTAGTAGTTGGTAGGCTGCTCACGCTCCAGTGGCAATGTACGTGACTGACCGAGGCGATTGAGAGCTTGCAGCTCCTCCAGAAAACCGACCGGGTCATCGGGGGAGATCGCGAAGATTCCGCCGTCGGTCTCTATGAGCAGACACTGGTCGAGGGGGACGCTGGCCAGGCGCACAAGCCTTTTCCCTTGACCACCTTCTACTATGCGAACGAAGGGAGAAGGCCAGTCCAGTAGTGAGGGCCGCGACGACATCTCGTCAACGCCTTCGACGATGCGGCGTATGCTATGGAGCGGGATGACCTGGCGGGTGCCGGCCCAGCGGACGCGCAAAGCGTTGCGGTCAAGCCAGTACTCCAGGTTGAACGCCCCCCAGGTACGCGTCGTCAGATGCACGATGACAGGCAGAGTGAGAAGGAAAACCAGAAGAAGAAGGAAGCTCAGCCAGCCCACCGGCTTCAGCGATATCCAAGCCAGCAGGATTGCATCGGTCAGGAGCAGCCAGCAGAGCACCGCCAGTCCCAGCCACCGGGACCCATCTGAAGGCGGTGTGTACACCATACGTGACAAATCGATAACCCCTACGCCGCGCCCGCCAGCGACGTGCCAACTATAGAATGTAGCCGAAACGCAACCGGCTCTTCCCGCCACTTAGCGGCGCGTGTTCCTTTGTCGCTGCCGCAGTCAGAGAGAGGTTTGCTACGCCACGCCGCGCAGACTCCCCTCAGGCTCAGGCCTGAAGCGTGAGTTGCGAAGCGGCCGCCGCCGAGCAGTCCCGAACCCAATCATATTGGCAGTGGCCAGTCACCTGCGCTCAGGTCGGCCAGGACTTCGTGCCTGGTCAGGTCGATGCCCAGCGGTGAGATGCTGACATATCCGCTCTCGATAGCGCCAAAGTCGCTGCCTGCGTCGGCGATTCCAGTGGGGACTTCACCCCCGAACCAGTAATACGGTTTGCCCCACGGGTCATCTCGGGCGACCAGTACATCCCCGTAGATGCGCGTGCCCAGGAACGTGTAACGCAGGCCCTGGATCTGGGCGGCAGGACGCCGCGGAACGTTTACATTGAGCATCGTCTGCGGGGGAAGCGGTTGGTTGAGCGCGGCGGCCGCCAGCGTGCGGGCAAAGCAAGCGGCGTTCTGCCAGGCGTCGCTGTCGGCGATTTCGAAACCGTCAACGGGTCCAGTGCTGAATGCAAGGGACGGAACACCCATTACCAGAGACTCCAGCGCCGCGGCCACGGTGCCACTGTAGAGAACGTCGCAGCCGAGGTTAAAATTGTCATTCACGCCGCTGACGACAAGGTCGTAGCCGTCTCTCGGTTCACCCGCGGCCAGATGCGTCGATGAACTGTCCGGCGCGTGCGGCGCGCCGAGAATCGCCAGGGCCACACAGTCGGAGGGTGCGCCGCTGCAGGCGTAGACGCGGCGCCCGTCAGGCCACGTGATCGGCGCCATACGCAATGGCTTATGCAGCGTCTTGGGATGCCCGGCCGCGCTCCAGTTTCGCTCCGGTGCGACAACGGTAACGCTGCCTAAATCGTCGAGCGCCGACGCCAGAACGCGAATGCTCTCTGCGTGAATACTGTCGTCATTGGTAACTAGAATCTTCGGCATTGCTACTTTGGCTGGTGGCTACGGCGTCAGGCGCCCGGTTGTTACCCCGGTCACTGATCGGGCAGCGGCTGCCGGACGTAAACCTGCACTTCCTCGCTTTCCGTCTCATTGCCGGCGCGGTCGAAGGCGCGCACTTTGATCAGATGCCGCTCCAGATAGATGCCGCTGCCTGCGTAAATCGCCGCGAATCCATCCTCAAATTCGCGAATGCGGCCGGGGCGAATGTCTTCGTCATCTGATTGGAATGCAGGCCAGTTTCTGGTCTCTTCCGACTCGACCGACTCATAGCGAAGTTCAAGCGGCCAGCGCTCGTTGTAAGGGGCAACCGTACGGGTAATGAACCAGGTCCCGTCAATGGCGAACTCGACGCGATCCACCGCCCATTCGTCGTTGACGAGCGCGTTGATGTTTATCTGGTCGTCTTCGTTCATCACATAGAGAGCGTCCGGTTTGGGATCGCTGATCTCCACGGTAGGCGGTGTATTGTCGATGGTGATGGGCGCGTCCCAGCTACGCACGTTGCCGTCATGATAGCGGACCGTCAACCGCAGAGTATACTGGCCCTCTTCCAGTCCCTCGGTATTGAACACCTCCAGCCTGCCGTTTTGATGCTGCTGCCCGTGTTCCGGGCCGATCTGCGTCCACTGTGTCGGCTGATGCCCGCTTCCGAACTCGAGGCGATAGTTGGCGAAATTCCCCCCGCGTGCATTGCCGAGGATCTCGACCTGGCCGCCGACGTAGCCGCCGGGCGGGGGGAACGTGATGGCAACATCCGGGTCGAAATCAATGAAATCTTCCGGACTCTGGCCCTGGGGCGGCTGCTCGATTCCGCTGCTGCTCACCCAGTCTTCGGCCTCAGGCGGCAGAATGAGAAAGACCTTTGTCTCCCGCTCCTCTTCCGGCGTTGAGGTCCTGGCGAGAAGTCCATTACGCTTGTCGATATCGAAGGGCTGCCACAGGTTATCGACGACCTTTGGCTCTGTGCCCGCAATAAACAGCTCCACCCTCTGGCGCTGGCAGTCGTCTGAAGGCTGCAGACCGCTCGGTTGACAGACCGTCTCGGCGACGACATTGCGGGGGCGCTCATACCAGCGGTAGGGGAGCCCATCATGGTAGCGCTCCATCACACTCTTCCAGATGGGCGCGGCGCCGGAGGCGCCGGTCACGTTGTTCATCGACTCGTTATCGGTATTTCCAATCCAGACGCCGACGGTCAACTGCGGTGTAAACCCGACTGTCCAGGCGTCCTTCCAGCCATTGGTCGTACCGGTCTTGGCACTGACCCTGCGGTCCGGCAGCACGAGGTTGTTGTTGATGCCGAACATGGGGGAGCGGGCCACATTGTCACTCATAATGTCGGCGACAATGAACTGGGCGTCGGCGCTGATGATACGCTCCTGGTCCGGGCTGTCGTATCTGCTCAGGACATCCCCTTCGGTGTTGTGGACCTGCAAGATGGCAACGGGGTCCAGGTTGCGGAAGCCGCTGCGCCTGGATTCCTGGGGGACGGGCTTGCCGGCCATTACGCCGCCGTTCGCCAGCACGCTGTAGGCGTACGTGTGGTCCAGCAGTGTGACCTCGCCGCCTCCCAGCACAAGGTTGAGTCCATAGTAGTTGAGTCCGCGATCGAGGCCGTTGATACCCATCTGGTGGGCCGTGCGCAGGGCGTTGGCGACGCCGACCTGGTCCATGACGCGAATGGCGGGAATGTTTAGCGACTGGGCAAGGGCGTCGCGCAGGCCGACAGGTCCGTGGTAGAGACGGTCATAGTTTTCAGGCACGTAGACGGAGCCGTCGTTCTGCAGGAATGCGGTGCGAACGTCCAGGATCATCGAGGCGGCGTTCATGCCCTGTAGCAGACCGGTTAGATAGACATAGGGCTTGAAACTGGAACCGGGCTGCCGTTCCGAAATGGCGACGTTGACCTGGCCGTCGATCTCTTCGTTGTTGTAATCCAGAGAACCAACCATCGCCAGAATTTCGCCGGACTCCGGTTTGATGACGACGACCGAGGCGTTGTCTACGTTTCTGTCCTGCTCATTCAGCCTGGCGATATGGTCGCGGGCCACCTGTTCGGCGTACTTCTGCAGGTCGACGTCCAGCGTCGTGTAGACGGTCAGCCCCTCTTTCCAGATACGATAGGGGTCGTCGGCGGTGTTAAATTCGTCTTTGATGCGCTCAAGGGCGTAAAGAGCGAAATGCGGGGCGGTGATGATGTCAAAGCGCTCGGCGACCGAGCCCCGCAGGTCGAGCTCCTGGGTAAAGGCCGCATCGGCTTCGGCCTGGGAGATGTAGCCGGCATCGACCATGACCTGCAAGGTCACGCCCTGTCGGATCTTGGCGTCCTCAGGATTGTCGATGGGATTGAGCGCCGGAAACTGGGGAATCGGCGCAAGCATGGCAGCTTCGGCGACGCTGAGTTCGGCGACGCTCTTGCCAAAGTAGACCTGACTGGCCGCCTCGATACCGTAGGCCAGATTGCCGTAGAAGTTGTAGTTGAGATACCACTCAAGGATTTTGCCCTTGTCATAGCGCCGCGTCACTTCCATCGCCAGGATGACTTCCTTGAGCTTGCGGGCATAGGACTGCTGCGTCCGTTCCTCCACCGGAATCACCACATTCTTGATCAGCTGCTGGGTGATGGATGAACCGCCCTGCACGCTGCCGCCCTGCAGGTTGGAGACGAAGGCCCGCATCAGGCCGCGAACATTGATGCCCGGATTGTCCCAGTAGTTGTGGTCTTCAAGCGCGACCGCGGCCTGAATGACTGTGGGCGACATTTCGTGCAGAAGCATGTAGGTGCGGTCACCGCGAAAGGGCCGCGGGTCTACGCTTTCGTAGAGCAGGTGCTTGCCCGTACGGTCGTAGAATCGGATGGTCTCGAACTTTTCCTGCTGGCGTTCGATGATGCCGGCGTCGGGGAGTTGTGCTGCATAGAAGGTATAGATACCGAAGACGCTGGCAACGGCGACGCCGACCGCGCCCACTACGGTCAGGAAGATTGCGAGGAGCACCGCCGCCGTCCCCTGCAACAACCACAACCAAGGGCGCGCGCGGTTGGCCTTGGCCCGCTGGCGCCGCCGCCTCTGTGCCAGAATGCGGGCCGATCTGCCGGGCCCAACCGGGCCCGACGGGGGCCGCGGCCTGCGATCTATCTCAGCCACGCCGGCCAACCTTATTCGAGCGGCGGGAGGAGGTGTCCGCTCGCTTCACATGCACTCGTATCCCTCGTTCGGAACGTCGTCGATTTTCCTTCGATACCATGAATATTTTCCTGACTGTCATGTCCAGCATTCTAGCATCTGCCCAATGCCGACCCAAATCTTCCTGAGATTAATCCAACCGGCGTGAAGAGTCTGAAGAACGCAACGCCATTCGCGGGTAGAGACAAGCGAAGACGATGTATCTGCGGCTCTCATGCCGGGCAGGTCGCGGCCGTGGCGAACACCGGCTAGCCGACCCTCTCAAGCACGAGAAAGTGACTGATGCCGAATACGGCAAGTGGCGTCTGTTCCATGGCGTAGGTGACCTCGCGCAGAAGACGCCCGACGGCCGGGCGGCGGGCATTGATGCCGTCGTAGCCGGGATAGATCTGCGCGTGCTGCCGAACGAGAACGGGAAACCCGATGAACAGGTCAAGGAGGCTGCGGTGCGTATAGGCGCGCACGTGGGGCGCGAGCTGGTTGCGCAGTGTGTCCGGCAGATAGTTGATCAGCGGCGTATTGCCGAAGTGGTAGTCGCCTTGCCAGTAGTGACCGTGGGTCTCAAAGGGAAAGAGGCGATTGGGCGCGAAGATGGCTGCACGACCTCCGATCCGCAGGACACGTACGATTTCGGCCGCGGCCTGGAGGTCATTCTGAACGTGCTCCAGTACCTCGTGGGAGAGGACAAGGTCGAAAGCCTCATCCGCGTAGGGGAGCTGCTCGCACTGGCTGAGGTTCAGAGGTGCGCCGGGCACGTTTGCGGACGCCATGCGCAGATGCTCGCCCTCGATGTCGATCCCGTGGACTTCCGGGACGGACTCCTGCAGCGCCCGCAGGTAGACGCCCGCGCCGCAGCCATCGACCAGCGCGCGTTGCAGTGGCTGCGGCGCCCAGTCGAGAATCATCTGTAACCGCCGTTCCTGGCCGGCGCGCCAGACGAATGATGGATTGCCGCGAAGAGCTGTGCGGTCCGACTGGTCGGTCACGGCCTTGTCCTTCCGGGGGCAAAAACGACTAAAGTGCGCAGATCGCTCATGCGGTACCCACGTGAATGGCGATCGTTCCCATCATCTTTCGCACGTAGGAGACGTGACGAAATCCTGCCCGTTCGAACTTGAGCGCCATCTCATCGGGCTGCAGAAAGGCGACGGTGCTTTGCGGCAGATACCGATATGCCGAGTCTCGCGGTAGGTAGCTGTTCGCCTGGGTCCCGATTCCGGTCGCGAACAGTTGCCCCACCACGGGAATGACATTGAGCATATAGAAACGCAGCAGCGGCTCCAGGATAGTAGGCGGCGGCGGCGACGTTTCCAGGCAGACGATGCGCCCTCCTGGTTTGGTCACCCGGCGCTGTTCGGCCAGACAGGTGTCGACGTCGGTCACATTACGCAGGAGAAATCCGCTGGTTACGGCGTCAAAGTAGCCGTCGGCAAAGGGCAGGCGGAGCCCGTCACCCTGGACGAATTCAACCTGGTCCCCTTGCCCGCCGGAGGGAATCCGAGGCGTGTGTTTTGCTTTCTTGCGGCGTCCTTCATCCATCATTTCGAAGGTGAAGTCACAACCGATCACCTCGGCGTCGCGATCCGATGTCTTGGCTTCGTAGGCAATATCACCGGTGCCGGTACCCACGTCGAGGAGCCGGCCTCCCGCAGGCAGCCGGCACAGGGCGACCACTTCGCGACGCCAGCTTACATCCTGCCCGCCGGTCATGACCCGGTTCACCAGGTCGTAACGATGGGCGATGCCGGCGAACATCTGGTTGACGTATGCGGCTTTTTCGGAGGCAGGGGGAGGCGTGGACGAGTTCATTCTTTCCAGCTATTCGGCCAGATTGCGCAGCTGCCCGCTGGCTCTTTCCAGCTCCCTGCGCAAGTCCTGGATTTCCTGCAGAATCTCCGGCGGCGTCTGGTTGGCATGTCCGCTGTATGCTGTCAATAACGACTCCAACCGCCCTTGCAGTTCCGGGATTTCGTGCTGCAGGTAGTCCAGCTCCACTTTCCGCCCCATCTCCAGCAGCGTTTCGACACCGTAGTCGCTCACGTCCGAGTACAGGGTCTGGGCCAGCTCCTGGTAGTTTTCCAGCATCCAACGGCGCAGAAACTCGTTGCCGATTGTCCAGCGCGGGAACTCATCGTGGGAAGGGGCTGCTGCACCGTCCGAGCGGCTGTAGGCCCGCTGCAGGTAGCCGAGGTTGTTCATGCTATGCACGTACATTGAGATCTGATCTATCGATTCGTTGTCGGTCCTGGCCACCAGATCCTCTTCACTGATGACGCCCTGGCGCGCGACGGTCAACAGGATCTGCCTTTCGGTCGGGGCGAGGCACTTGAAGTCGACCTCGAAAAACCCGGCCAGCAGGTGGTCTGCCCGCAGGTCTTCCTCCCCGATTTCGCGCAGAGAGCCTCTTCCATGCCTTTCCTCGAACAGACGGTAACAGAGAGTCTGAATCAGATAGGGATGGCGGTGCGAATGCCGCAGAACTTCGTTTATGCGCTCCCGCTCAACGCTGACCGGCGTGTGGCTCTGCTCCTGCAATACAAGGCTGACGCTTGCCTCGGGCTCCAGGCTCCAAAGATGCACGAGAGTGAAGCCGAAGAGGAACGGGCTGGTGAGCCAGTTACGGGTCAGGTCGTTCAGTTGCATCAGCAACTTGGTCGACGTCATGATGGTGCGCATCCCGCCGCTCTGGAAGGCCTTGCGAAGCCGCGCGAGGGCCTGGTAGTCGTTCTTGGCCAGGTTGATCCAGGCTTCGGCCTCGTCAATGAGGAGAAGCAGCTGTTTGCCGCGGGCCTTCAAAGCCCGCTGCAAGGTGCGCAGGATCTGAATGGCATCCCGATTGTAGAGAGCGCTTACATCGACGCCAAGGGCCTCGAACCGCGCCGTCTCGTCTTCGACGGCCAGGAATAGCTCGTAGTCGAAATCGTCCTTGGTTTCGCTCCCTTGCAGGTCCCAATACAGGGGAACGAAGTTTGCGTTTTCCTGCGTGGTCAACAGCCATTCCAACTGCCTCAGCAGCGAGGTTTTTCCCATGCGGCGCGTGCCAACGACCCAAATGGCCGGGTCCTCGGCGCTCATCAGGTATTCGAGCAGCTGCTCCCGGCCGTAGTGGTCGGGTCCGCGCAACCAGCGGCCAACGGTGTATGGATTACGCATTGCGCTCCGTGGATTCCTCTCCTCGTCAACGACAGCCAGTATCCGGTTTGGACGGTGGCTTTGCCGCACTCAATCGTTACAGAGATTGAGTGTCGTCGTTCTCGCTCAACCCGATATTGATGGTATCACCCATCTGCTGAATATGCCCATGGGCGAACAGGGCGTCAGTCATCGTAATCGTGCGCCGGCCGTCGGCGAGCATGCGCCCGACTGCCTCGAGGCCGTACTGCTGAATACGAAAAGGCCGCCCGGCACAGTTCTCGATAATAAAGTCCACGACCCCCGGTTCGTAGCGGTAAAAGCCTCGTACCGGCTCGGTCAACAGTTCTATCGCCTGCTCACGGGTGAAGGGCTCCACTTCAATCTCGTTAAACAGATTGTACCAAGGGCTCTCGATTCGACCCCATTCTTTACTGATTCGGATACCGGCGATGACCGCGCCGAGCGTCGCCGCGAAATCACGCATGAAGATGCGCCTGAGCCGCTGCTGCATAAGGTGATCGTAGGCGTTGAAGACGTCCATTTCGTCCATGAGCAGGATCAGCCGCAGGTGCTTGCCGGGATGACTTTCTTCACCATAGTGTTGGAGCGCCTTGACCACGTCGCGCAGGTCTCGGATGAACTCTCTGTCGGTGTACTGTTCGTGGCCGGGGCGATAGTAGAGAAGGTCCTGTAGGGCGTCTCTCGTCTCCTGCGTAAGACCGGACAGCGTCGACGCCGTATGCAGGATCTCCTCCATCAGAAAATGAAAGAAGGTCTCCTCCTCGGTTCCCTCCAGGTCCACATACAGCGGCACAAACCAGTATTCGTCGTCCTCCAGACCCCAGAGATGATTGTTCAACTGATAGAGCAGCGTCGTCTTGCCGATCCGGCGTTCGCCGTGAATCATGATGCTGTTATTGTGCAGTGTATCCACAATCTTTTGCAGCATATCCCTTCTGCCAAAGAACATGTCCTCGCGCCGCACCGGCTCGCCGCTGATAAAGGGGTTGAAGGAGCGGACGACGGCATCCAGGGCCCGGCGGCGGGTCTGAATGACCTCGACTCCCATATAGCCGAAGCCGATCAGCGCCAGCAGGCCGGTGACGACGAGCGTGATGAGATAGTCCGTACGTATCGACCCCAGAAGGGGCAGCCGGATCTGTGCCGGCAGCGGCTCGGCCTCAAAGGAGACGCCGCTAATCTCGGAATAGGTGAAAGCGAAATCCCGTACCTGAAACTCCAGCGTGTACTGCCCCATTTCGACGAAGTCGGACAGCTCCAGAAAGGGCCGGTCCAGCTGCTGCCATGCGCCGAGCTGCCCGGGGGGATTCAGGCGATAGAGGACGACGAGCTCAGACTGCGGTGTGTAGAGGTCACCTGCTTCATAGCCGACAATTATGTTGCCGTCGGATTCCACCTGCCAGTTGTTTGCAGATTTCAGCTCGGCCGCACCGGAAATATTCTCGATCCTGATCCAAGGGGGCACTGAGTCCGGGCGATGGAATGTCAGTCCATCTCTGCTGCCGAACCAGTAGATACCGCCCGGCGAGCGAATAATCGAGGAGATGGAAGTGGCCGGCAGGACCGACTCGACGATGAGCGTCTCCCATGTGCGGCCGTCGTAGCGGGTGACGCCGCCCTCGCTGCCGATCCACAGCGAGGCGTCGACCGGGTCGACATACAGGTCGTAGAATAGTTTGCTGGGAAGACGTGCGGTGGGCGCGCGATCGTGCCAGACCTGTCCGTCGAAATAGATCAAGCCGTGCTGATTGACCGCGGCCCACATGGCTCCGGGGACCTTCGGGTCCGACGCCAAAGCGGCGACATTGTCCCCGAATATCGACTGGCCCGCCTCCGAGCCGGCATGGTACCGGGTCCATCTGCCATCGGCCTCGCCTACGTATATGCCGCCGCCCTCCGTGGCCGCCCACAAACGGTTGGAGGAGTCCAGCGCCAGGTCCTGAACGTCCTGTTGGCTCAGAGCCTCCTCGATCGACAGCACTCCCGATGCGATGTCGAAACGCGCCAGGCCGTTGTCGGTGCCGATCCAGAGCTGACGCTCCTGTGCCAGTACGGCAGTGACCAGTGCTGAAGGCAGAGATTCAGGTGGGACGGGCTGTTCCCACAGTTCCGCGCCGGGATCCAGGGAGGCGAGGCCCCACCAGGTGCCCGCCCACATGCGCCCGTCCGCGTCGAGGGCGAGGTCGGTGACGAAAAGGCTGGGGAGGCCGCTGTCAACCTCGAAAAAGGCCTCGTCGGCCAGGCCGTTGCCGGCGGCTTTGCGGCGAATTCCTTCGCCTCGTGTGCCAATCCAGAGACGGCCCTCTTCGTCCGCGAGCATCGTCTGGATTTCATTGGCCGGGCTGGAGGCCGGGGGATGAATCTCCCGTCCCCAGATCTCCCTGTCCGAGCGAAAAACGCCGGAGACAGTGCCCAGCCAGAGCGAGCCGGCCCGGTCAACCGCGACCGCATGGATGAAGGAAGTTTCGCCGCTGTTTATCGACTGTGGGATCAGGTTGTATTGCGGCGTTGCAGAGGCTGCGGCCTCGCGTTCGACGAGGCGAAAGAACCCGCCGCCTTCAGTTCCGACCCAGACGACGCCGGATCCGTCGCCCGCCAGAGAGGTGATGCGCACCCGTTCGCGCACGTGCAGAGGGTCGGTCTCCACCTGTTCCCAGGCGCCGCTGGAAGGATCACGCCAGGCTATGTTGCCGTCGGCGGCTACCCACACCGGTCCTTCGCCACCGGCCAATAGGGCGGTAACTTCGCGTACGGGCAGGCCTTCTGCCTCACCGATTGCGCTCCAGCGGCCTTCCTGCCTGAGCCAGAGCCCGTCGGTCGTGCCGATCCAGATGCTGGCGCCGCCATCCGAGCTGCCGATCACGTTGACATATGTTTCGTCCAACCCCGTCACGGGCGAGGGTGCTTCACCGGTCCAAAGATAAAGGCCGGCCGCCGTGCCGATCCAGAGTTGCCCCCGCGTGTGGTGCAGGGCCCGCACCGGAGCATCCAGCCGCGCCAGCAACTCCCAGGCGCTCCCATCCCAAACGAGAACAGCGCCTGTTGCCGTGCCGGCCCAGAGCTCCGATCCCGATTCGCCGAGAGCCAGGCTGTACACACCGCCTTGCAGATCGGCCCCCTCCGTCCACGAGTGCCAGGCGCCGTTGTAGCGACTGATGCCGTGGTCGGTCCCGAACCAGACCTCCCCAACGCCGACCGTCACGGCCAGAACGTTGTTGGAGGCCAGGCCGTCTTCCTGTGTGTAGTCGGACCAGGGTGGAATCAGCGTTCCGTGGGCGTAAATCGGGGCGGGCCGGAGAAGCAGAACGACGGCCGCGGCTGCCAGCAGGAGCGCGGCCCGCCTGTGTAATCTGTCTGTTTGTGATGGACGTTTGAACATTACTTTTCGCGCGCAAGACCAACGGGTCGTGACCGGT
This sequence comes from Caldilineaceae bacterium, assembly GCA_022821585.1. Taxonomy (GTDB): domain Bacteria; phylum Chloroflexota; class Anaerolineae; order Caldilineales; family Caldilineaceae; genus Bin5. Next base: position 8,937 of record JAJEDI010000045.1, on the reverse strand, counting down.
GCCCGGCTATACCGGTCGCTGCGAGGTTATCTGGCGACCCATCACTGGTCACTGAACTTTCAGAATATAACGAATGGATATTCCTTGTCAACGAGTACGCTTCTCCGACTCTTGGCAGTTGAATAGATCGACCCGCTGTCTCAGTCTTCGTCCCGGTTCCAAAGCGGCAGCGAAACCCGCAATTATTTGCCAATTCCCTGCCGTTTTGTTGTATGATCAGTGCGGTTTGTGCTGAGTGATTGCGGGGAGACCCGGTGCGTTATTGGAGACAAGGAAGTAATGAAACAGACCCGACTTTACGACCGACATGTTGAACTGGGCGGACGCATGGTTCCCTTCGCCGACTACGAGCTGCCCGTGCAGTACGAGGCCGGGCCCAACGCGGAACATCGCAGCGTGCGTACGGCTGCCGGCGTATTCGATATCGACCACATGGGGCAGTTTGCGCTGAGCGGCGAGGACGCACTGGCCTATCTTCAGTATGTGCAGGTCGCCGACGTCGCCTCCTTGGCCGAGTGGGAAGCCCGCTACAGCCTGCTCTGCTACGAAGACGGCACGATCGTTGACGACATTTTCATCTACCGCCTGCCGGATAAGTGGCTTATCGTCGTCAACGCCGCCAACCGGGAAAAAGACTTCACCTGGTTGCAGAGCTTCACCCACGGCTATCGCGTGGAACTGACCGATATCTCGGACGAACTCTATATGCTGGCCGTGCAGGGACCCAAGGCGGCCGCGATCCTGAACAGGATGAGCGCCGCCGACCTGGCAGCCGCGCCGCCGCGATCGGCGCTGCAGGCCGAAGTGGGTGGCGTCGACATGCTCCTCGGCCGCACCGGCTACACAGGTGAGGACGGGTTCGAACTCTACCTGCCACCAGAGAAAGCGGTATCTTTCTGGGATTCGCTGCTGGCGGAGGGGGCTCGCGATGGTCTGCTGCCGTGCGGCCTTGCGGCCCGCGACAGTCTGCGCTTCGAAGCCTGCATGTCACTTTACGGCCACGAAATCGACGCCAAGACCAACCCCTACGAAGCGCGGCTCGGCTGGGTGGTCGCTCTGCAGAAACCGACATTCCTGGGGCGCAACGCGCTGCTGAAAGTGAAATTAGAAGGTACCGAGCGCTTTCTGGTGGGCTTTGAAATGATAGAAAAGGCCGTTCCCAGGGAGGACCACGGGATCATCGGTCTGGAAGGGCAGGTGGTCGGCCATGTGACGACCGGCATGAAGAGCCCGACGCTGGACAAATTTGTCGGCCTGGGATACCTGCCGCGCGGTATGACCCGAATCGGCTCGGAGATTCACGTACTGATTCGCGGCAGGCCGCGCCGGGCGCGCATTTGCAAGCGGCCGTTCTATAGGGCGAGACGGTGATTTGGAAAGGAAAATCTTAAGTGGCCATCGAGCATGCAGAACATGGGAAGGTAGTTGACCTCAACTCCTTTGGCGGCACGGCTTCGACCGCCGTCGTCAAGGAGAAAGAGTTCGAAGCGATTCGCGTCTACCTCGGCCCGGGCAAGAAGATTCCACCCCACAAGGTTGACGGCCCGATCACGGTCCATTGCCTCAGCGGCAACTGCACATTCTTCGTTGAGGACGAACCGCGAGCGCTGGCTCCTGGTTCATGGCTCTTCCTGCAGGGCGGGACGATGCACGCGCTGGAGGCGGAGGAAGAGTGCGCCTTGTTGGTGACTATTTTGTTTACATTAGAGGGCTGACGGGTAGCGAGAGTGAGGCGGGGTACATTGGGGCGGTCACATAATCTCGTTTCGGTTGGTAGACTACGGTGAGGCTTTGATTACCTCTCATCGAGTAGTCAAACTCGCTTTTCTACCACTTGTGCGTCTTCAGCCAATGTCATGAAGTACTACAGTCGCCTGAGAAGGTGATTATATTCATGATGGGGACCGATCCAGAACCACACAATATCGTTCTCTTCCAATAATCCGAGAGCGCGATAGCCCCGGCTCACGCGTACAGAATAAACCGGACGCTTTTGGCTCACGCGCTTGAATTCCAGGCTACGGTGACGAGGATTTGATTCGAAAAAAACGTAGGATTGACGAGCCTGCCGTTGCACTTCTTCCGGGAGGCGCCGGTACGCCCTCCAAAAGCTAGGCAATGTAAACGATCGCACGTCTACATTTCTTCAATTCTTAGGGGTTTTGTCCGCCCCGCGCGGTGTGCTGCCAGGGCCTCATCGGCCATTTTCTCCAGCAGTTCCTCCGACTCAGGAAGGCTGAAAAGCTCGGACCAGCGCGCCTCCGACTCCAGTTCGGCCAGAAGAAAACGAGCAAAGCTATCCTGTTCCTCTTGCGGCAAAGCCGCAGCTCTTTCAAAAGCCTGTTGAAGAAGCTGGGTCATCTCTCAATCGCCTCCATACTCAACGACATCTCAGTATGTCTTTCTTAAATGTCTTGAGATTACACGCATATTATACACTATGCCGCCAAATTGCGTGGATGGGGCTTGAGATAGGTTTGCCCATGTAACGCCCTCCCTACCGGAGACCTCCAATTTGGCGGTTTGTCAAACAGAGACGAGCCTCACAACCCCAACTCCTGTGTCTTCCCACTCCGAATCGCCTCAAACGCCTTCAGCACCATCGCCGTCGCCCGCGTGCCGTCGCGGGGACCGATAGGCGGGTCCGTATCCTCCAGCAGACACCTGGCCCAGGCCTCCAGTTCGCCTCGCGTACCCTCCGGATCGGCAGTGGCGGGGGGCGGCAACTCCTCCACAGACAGCGAATCGATTTCGCAGCCCCCAAATGTGACCTTGTGACAGCGATTGTGAAGCGTGGCCGTGCGCTGCCCGTCGAGCACCTCGAAGAAGAACTTGGACGTATAACGGGCGTCTCCGCTGTCGCCGGCGATGATGGAAGCAATGCTGCCGTTCTCGAACTGCACCGAGACTGCTGCGTTATCGATCAGACCAATCTCAGGATGGGTCAGCGCCCCTCCGGCGGCGCTGATGCGCACCGGCTCCGATTCATTCAACCAGTAGACCAAGTCGAAGGCGTGACAGCCGTTTGAGAGAACCGGGCCGCCGCCGCGCTCAGGCGTAATCGCCCAACCCTTCATGTTGGGGTGCAGGCTCTGGCCCACCGTCACCAGGGGCTCTGGGACAACCTCCTTCACCTTGGCGACCAGCGGGGCGAAGCGAAACTTGAAACCCATCATCAGTTTGACGCCCGCCCTTGCTACCGCCTCTTCGATCTCCAGGCACTCTTCAATCGTGAGCGCCATCGGTTTCTCGAGAAAGATGTGCTTGCCGGCCGCGGCTGCCTGGGTCGCAAAGGGTGTGTGCGAATCATGATGGGTGGCGATTAGCACGGCATCTATTTCATCGTCGTCCCACACGGTTTCGACGTCAGTCGTGTGGTAACGGCCGCCGAACTCCTGGCAGGCACCGGCGGCAGCCTCTTCGAGGGCATCGACATAAGCCGTGAAATTCAATTCAGGCAAATCGCGGGCCCTGCGCATATGACTGCGCCCCATACCGCCGCAGCCGATCAGCGCCATGTTGATCGAGTCAGACATAAAGCTTTCCTCCGAACTTCGTGGACGGCGAGAACGCCCCCAATCCTGCGGGCTTTGCCTGACGCCTCTCCGTCTGTGAAACTGTCTTATTTGAGAAGAAAAGTGGAACCGGCAACGTAGCGGGTGCCGCCCATGCCATTGCCGTCGTCCATCGTAAAGTAGTAGGCGGTGAATATGCGGCCCGGCTCCACTTCAGTCGCAACCGGGTACCCCAAATCGGTGGTAGGGCAGTCGTCGCGCAGAATCTGCTCGTCGCTCCAGGTCTCGCCTTCATCGTCGCTTATGATCATGCCGATCCCACGGGGGATCTTGCGGCGGCCGAAGAGCACCACAACGCGTCCGTCCGCCAGCTGCATCGGCCACGGCGAACGATAGTGTTTGCCAATGCCTGACAAAGTGCTTCGGCGCTCCCGGGACCGCATCGCCCACGGAGAATGCCCCCAGCGCACAATCGGCTGCGGTTGGGACCAGGAGTAGCCGCCGTCGTCAGAATAGTTCATCTGGATGGCATCGCGCAGCCCGTCGATGTTGAGCGAGTAACATTGCAAGCGCCCCGAAGGCAGAAGCAGCAGGCCGGCGTAGGTGGGCCGGCCGTCCCCGGTCGGATCATCGCAGATGCGGGCCAGCGGTTCCCAGCTGAGCCCATTGTCATCAGTTCCATACAGGACCACGCCGCCGGTGGGCAGGCCGGCCGTCATCGCCGCGAGCTGCGTCCCGTCCGGCATCTGTACGAGCGGATGTCCGTCCTTGTGCACCATGTCGTGTCCGAGAGGCGGCTGGACAGGCGTCGGAACAGACTCCCAAGTCCGGCCCCGATCCGGCGAGCGCACGGCGAAACAAAGTAGGGCGGGCAGTTGTCCCTCGCCGGCATGGGTACGGCCGAATAGGATGGCCGTATCGGGAGCGGTCAGGTCGATCCACTGGCGAGCGACCGTGGGGTCTGTTTCCACCTGGTGCAGAAAAGCGCGCCGCGCCTCGACCGGTGCACTCTCGTCGAATATAACGACGTCATTGGCGCGGTCCCAGGTTGCGCCATCGTCAAAGCTGCGCGCCAGGATAAACTGCGCGCGGCCATGGTACCCGGTCGGTCCGTGCTGGACATCGCTCCGGTGGCGGTAGGCGCAGGGAGCGCGGTTGTAGATGATGGCGATTTCGCCGCCGCCGAAGTTGAAGATGCCGCCCTGGCGGGGGTGGCCGGCGTAGCGATCGCGCGCATAGTCGACCAGCGAGTGCTCGACTTCAGCCAGTGCAGGTGCGGGTATGTTTTGTAGTGTCATGGGATTCGCCACGCGGCAGCGCAGAACGCAGACTTGCCTGTTTACTTCAATCCGGTGAGAGCAATGCCCTGCACGAACTGGCGCTGGAATGCGATGAAGAGGACGAGGATGGGAAGCACCGCCATCACCGACCCGGCCAGCAGGACAGACTGGAACAGTTCAGCCATCGAGGTCAGCGAACCGGAGCCGTAGGCAAGCGAATACATGCCGACCGAAATCGTATAGAGCCGTTCGGAGCTGGACATCACAAGCGGCCAGACAAAGGCGTTCCAACTGCCCTGGAACTGGAAAAGTGCAACGACGGTCACGACGGGGCCGGACAGCGGCATAATCACACGCAGCCAGATCATCGGCTCGCTGCAGCCGTCAATGCGCGCCGCGTCCTCCAGGTCCTTCGGCAGCGTGCGGAAGAACTGGCGGAAGAGAAAGATCGAGCTGGCGCTGACCACGTTGGGCAGGATCAGGCCGGCATAGCTGTTGTAAAGACCGTGTCCGCCTGCGCCAAAAATGTCGTTGCCGCCCAACAGCGGAAGTCGCAACATGAGGATAAAGAGCGGCAGAAAAGTGACCGACCCGGGAATCATCATCGTGGCCAGAACGAGGCCGAACAGGAAATCGCGCGCCGGAAAGCGCAGGCGGCCGAAAACGTAGCCTGCCAGTGAGGAAGTTGTCGTTGCCAGCACCGTGACTGCTACCGCGTAGATCGTCGTTGTGCGAATATATTTGCTGATGCTCGCCATCTTCCAGGCGACCACGTAAGGCTCAAGGCTCCAGTTTAACGGGTTGAACATATCCCAGGTGAAGCCGATGCGTATGACCATGCCGGCCGTGCCCAAAGAGCTGACCGCCATCCAGAGAAAAGGCAGCGCCGCGATGATAAGGCCGATTACGATGCCGAAGACTAGAAGAGTTCGATAGAGCAACTCCTCCCGCGGCGGAAGACGCAATCTCCGAGTCTGTGCCATGTGATACGCAATCCTCGTTGCCACCGGTCAGACGGGTGGCTGGCTACCCATGTTCAGTATTCTAGCGATGACGAAAAGAATTTCCAGTTGAAAAAGGTAAGAACGGCGATGGCGATGAACAACACGACCGCCATAGCCGAGGCGTAGCCCATCTGGTTGAACTTGAATGCGTTCAGATAGATCTGGTGAACGATTGTGGTTGTGCGAAATGCAGGCCCGCCCTCGGTCATGATCATCACCAGGTCGAAAACCTGAAGCGAATCGATCATGCCGATAATGAAAAGGTAGAAAGTGACTGGCCGCAGCAACGGCCAGGTGATGTAGCGGAGCAGTTGAAAGCGCCCGCAGCCATCCACTTTGGCAGCGTCGTAGTAGGTCTCCGGGATCCCTTGCAGTCCGGCCAGGTAGATAAGCATCGTGCCGCCGAACGCTTTCCACACCGCCACCCCGATCACGGCCGGCATGGCGGTGAACGGACTGTTGAGCCAGTCTTTGGGCGTTACGCCGAAGAGCTTGAGTGCCAGACTGACCAGCCCCACCTGCGGCTGAAAGAGCCACATCCAGGCGATACCCATCGCGATCGTTGAGGTCAGGACCGGCAGGTAGTAGGCGCCGCGCAGGAAGGAGATGCCGCGAAACCTGCGATTCAGCAGCATAGCGGCGGAAAAGCCGACTGCCATGGAGAGCGGGACGAAACCGACCGTGAACTGCAGTGTATTTCTGATCGTGGTTCGGAACAGGTCGTTGCGGAACGCCTCTCCGTAATTGTCCGTACCGATCCAGCGCATCGTGGCACTGAAGGCGTCAAACTGGGTGAAACTGAGTCCAATCGCCCCCAGGACCGGCAGGACTGTAAAGATGAGCAAAGGAAGGACAGCCGGCAAGATCAGGGTATAGGCCCACTTGACCTCGCTGCGGCGCAACTCGGCGCGAAACTCCTGAAATCGGTTTGCCGTGCCAACAGCCACAGGCGACCTCCTAACCCCAGTGGATAGTGGTTAGTGAATAGTGGACAGTATCTGCACCACCCACTATTCACTAACCAGATTCCTCTTTAGTCGACGTCTTACACTTATGCGCCTGTACTCAGGATCCGGTTCGTGATCCCGTCCGCTTTGCTCGCCATGCTGTCCAGAGCGTCCTGGTCCTCACGCAGGCCGAAGAGCGCCATTTCGGTGAAGGGGCTCCAGATATTGATCGCCATCTCGCGATAGCCGACGTGGTCGTAGCCGACGTCGCGTCCCGAGCCGGCGTATTCGAGGAAAGCCGTATCGCGGATCAACGGCTCGTCCTGCAGCCAGGCCAGGTTTTCGTTCATCGACCTGAAGGCCGTGAGGAAGAACTGCGGGAACTTGCCTTCGTCGTCGATAGCGTTGTGCAGCGCTTCCTGGCTGGAGGGGCGGGAGTAGACTTCCAGCAGCCCCAGAGCGGCTTCCTGCACTTCACTCTCGGAGTAGACGGAAATAATGTGGTTGGCATTGGCCAGCCCGAGGCGCTCACCGCCGGAATTACGGGCGATCGGCGCGCCGATGCCCATGAGGTCGGCATTTTCGGGCTTGCGCAGCCGCATGTTCGGCACCCACCACGGTCCCTGTATCTCCATCGCGGTGTAGCCTTCAACCGTCGCCCACGTGCCGGGCGGCAGGGTCAGGCCCTCCAGCGGGTTGATCCCGTGGACGCGCTTCAGGTCCAGGTTCCAGGTAAAGGCCTCGGCAAACTCGGGCGCGTTGACCGTGCACTTGCCGGTCAGCGGATCGCTCTGGTCGAACTCGCCGCCGCCGTTCTGGTAGGCGTTGACCGTCATCTGCTCCCAGTCCCACGTCTTGCCCATCCGCATGCCGGCGCGCGTGATGTTACCGTCGCCGTCGCGCTGCGTCAGCTTGAGCTGGGCGTCCAGCAGGTCATCCCAGTTGTCCGGGAAGGTGTCCGCATCGAGACCGGCTTCGTCGAAGAAGTCTTTGCGGTAGATGTACATTTTCGTGCCGCACAGGGCCGGGTAGCCGATCAGGTCGCCGCCGACGGTGCAGAGATTACGGAAGCCGTCGATCATGTCGTCCCACTGGCCCCACTCCTTGACGTAGTCCTGGAGCGGAAGCGTGTAACCGGCATGGGCCAGGCTGCCGCGGCCGGCGAAGTTGGCAAACAGGTCGGCAGGCTCGCCGGCCATCCGGGAAGTGATCATTTTCGGCACCAACTCAGTGTTGGTGACAAAAGTGAACTCGACGTCCCAACCGGGGTTCTCTTGCTCAAAGACGGAGAAAACCTCCTTGATCAGGGTGGCGCCAAGAGGATGCTCGGCGTTGTAGTTGTCCCACCAGCGAATCGTCTTGCGCATCGAACCCATCGCCGGTTCAGCGTCGCCGCCAGCTGGCGCAGCAGCCGGAGGCGCAACACAGGCCGCCAGTAGCGTTGCGCCGGCGGCCGTGCCGGTCAACTTGAGCATATCGCGTCGCGAATACTTTTTCGACATCATGGTGAATAGAGTCTCCTTGTGATTAGGGAAAATACGGGAAGGGTTATGGTTTCATCGGGCTGCCCCGCCGCCATCGGCAGCAACGTGGTTGCGAAGACGGAGCAGATCGACATGCACCTTGTTTACCAGGCGCCACGATTCAGTTCATTGCGCGGGCCACCACCCCCTTATTAAGGACATCGGTGTCACTTGTGGAGCGCTCAACGCGCATGGAATCCGGAATGGAGAAAAAGGTACTTTCCGCTGGTTATATAGACCGAATTTGCCATTGGGAGATGCGGGCCGTTTCCAGTCCACTGCACGCAGTATGCTGTATTTTCTTGCTCCTGTCAAAAAGAAGCGAGACGAGGGGTGCATCCCAGATTTGGGGTGGGAACAGTCTGGCAGGGAATCAGTGCCAGCGGTGGCTGGAATTGTTTACCATCTCTTGGCGAGACGCAGTGCAGGCGCCAGGCCTGGCTGTACGGTGGCGTCCGTCAGTTGGGGAGGGTGCAAGGGCAGGCACAAGGCCGGCACATACGGGGATCTGATGGGACTGTCGGGACGTGGTCTGGCGGAATTCTTTCGGTTGGGCACCTGTAAGGAATGGCGGCACCAGGTCGATGAGGCATGTTGTTGGCCGGGGGCGTGGCGGGGGGGGAGCCCCCCCCAAAAGGAGGGCCCAAAAGGCCCGACCCCCCCAAAGA
>JAJEDI010000034.1 GCA_022821585.1 Caldilineaceae bacterium | reverse complement strand
CCCAACACTCCCCTCGTTTTGGGGGGGGGGGCCTTTTGCGCCCCTCCTTTGGGGGGGGGCCCCCCCCCCGCAACGCCCCCTCTCCTACAACATGCCTCGTCGACCTGGTGTCGATGTCTGTAACAGGTTTCCTATCGAAGGAGCTTCGCCCAACCACGTCCCGCCAGTCCCATCAACTCTCTGTAGTGCCGGCCTTGTGCCTGCCCTCGCGCCCCCTCCATTAAACGGACCCCACGATAAGCCCAGGGCCGGCGCCTGCCCCGCCCCTCTCCAACAGCCGGTAGACAGTTTCAGCCACCGCCGTCATCAATTCCCCGCCAGACTGTTCCCACCCCAAATCTGGGATGCACCCGACATCGAAGGCCGCTGGCACCAACCGCCGCCACCGTGTTAGAATATATGTGTCAATCGCACGGCGGGCAGTCACTAAACCGAAGGAGAGTGCATGGCATCCACAGAGCTGGCGCCGAACGCTCCTCAATCGCAGGCAGACAAATCTCAGTCGAATCGCTCCACTACAACCGAAACCGTTTCACCGGACCCCACCCAGGATACGTCCTGGGCGCCGGATCACGGACGCCGTGTCACGCTCGAAGAGTACTGGGAAAAGTGGTATGAGAATCCCTACCCGGACCTCGACGTCAGTTACGAGTGGAACAATGGCATACTTGAGGCCAAACCCCCGTCCAATGCCCCCCAAATCCGCCTGTACAACTGGTTCCTTTTCCTCCTGTACCGCTACCTGGAGACATTTGATCACGCGTCTCTGATCAACCTGGAAACCGGCTTTATGCTGAAGATCGATGACGAATCCGACCCCAAAGGTGAGCGCATCCAGGTGCGCAAACCCGACATCGGCGTGATCCTTAACACCAACCCCGTGTCGTGGGGGGCGCTGGATCAGCGCCACTTTGACGGGGTCTGCGACATGGTTGTCGAAGCGGTATCCGATTCGACCACGGCGGAGGTTCTACGTGATACTGTGGAAAAAAGGCAGGACTATGCCCTGGGTGGGGTGAAGGAGTACTATATCCTCGATCCGGGCGGCGAGCGTATGCGCTTCTACACGCTCACACCGGAAGGAGTGTATGACGAGATCCCGCCAGACCATAATGGAGTAATTCGTTCCAGCGTCTTGTCCGGTCTGCAATTCCGGATGGACGACCTGCAACACCGCCCCCACCTGGCCGATCTGGCTCGGGACGACGTGTATTCCAAATATGTAATCCCGGATCTGCAGGTCGCTGTCACCAGGGCTGAAAAGGCAGAGAAAATGGCCGCAACAGAGGCGGCGGCGCGCCAGCTGGCAGAAGAAAAATTTCAGGCACTGGAAGCTGAAATGGCCCGCTTGCGCAAAAACTCCTCCTGAATTGGCTCGGTAGTTTTCCAGGACCCGCGTCTGGCTTCGCACTCTCACCGAAACCTCTATCTACAATTTGAGGTCATACGTCTGACATGCCGGCCGGGATCCCTGTACCTCATTCAATTACCATCACTCTCCCCACAACTTCACAATCTCATCCGCACTGAACCGAGGCAAAGCCACCCGCCCACCCTCGCGCAACCCATAAACGCCCGCCCCCGCCGGCAGCACCCGCCCAATAACCCGCCCCTCTCTCCCCATCCCCCGCCACAATCCCAACACCGCATCCACATCATCCCCCCCAGCCGTCGCCAGCAGCCCTCCCGACGCGATCGTACCCAACGGGTCAAGCCCAAACACCGCGCACGCCGCCGCAGTCAAGCGCGTCACCGGCACCGCCCCCAACTCCACCTCCAACCCGCAACCCGAAGCGTCGGCCAGCTCCCACAAACCGGTCGCCACGCCCCCCTCCGTCGGATCGTGCATCGCCGTCACCAGCCCCGCCTCCGCCGCCGCCAGCGCCGGCTCCAGCACGCTGATCCCCGGTTCGTACAAATAGTTTCCCGCCTCCTCCACAACCTCCTCTGACCAGCCCAGCTCCAACAAGATCTCCCCCATCTCCCGCGCGATGATCGACGTTCCCTCAACCCCCGCGCTCCCCACCAGCAGCACCACGTCGCCGGGCCGGCAGCCGCCCGTCCGCACCACCTTCCCCCGCGCAACCTCCCCCAGCAGCGTACCCGCCACCACCGGCTGATTCACCGCAGCCGTCACCTCCGTATGCCCGCCCGCCACCACGATGTCCAGTGCCCGGCAGGCTGCGCCCAACTGGTCGCATATCTCCCGCACCTCCTCCTCAGTCGTCCCTACGGGCAGTAACACCGTCGGCAGATAAAAGCGCGGCCGCGCCCCGCAAACCGCCAGGTCATTCGCACATACATTGACCGCATAATACCCAATCTCATCGGTGGCAAACGTGATCGGATCGCTCTTCGCGGCAAGCAGCGTGTCCGCGCTCCCCTCTTGGGACAGACTGCGTTCCCGCCTGCTGGAGGCGCCTCCCGCCCCCGAAGCCCCGCCAACCTCAATAATGGCGGCATCCTCGCCTACGCCTGGCCCCAGAAAAAGGTCGGGGTCACTGATCGGCAAGGTCGAGATGAGCTCCGCCAGCAACGCTGGCGACAGCTTCCCGGTCGGAAGAAAGGTGAATTTCTCTGACATTTCCATCTCCTCCGCGTCTATCGCGGTGCTGGCCGCCGGTTGCTCCGGAACTTATCGCCGCTCACCGGACAGTCCCGATTTTCAAGGCCAACTGAAATCTATGCTATGATTCCCGGAACTGAACAAAGGGCATGGCACAGGCATCTGCATACCTGAACATGGCCCATCCCTCAAAAGAGGCCCGGCTAGGGCCTCCGGCCCGGGCAGACGTCGCAACCGCATGTTACAACCACAGAACTATCCGCGGTTCATCGGGAAGGCCCTCCTTCTGGAACCCGATCCATTCGTAGAAATGGTCGACGACGACAATCCCTGGATTGAGGGACTCTTCCTGTGCGCCTGCATCGGTGTCCTCGTCGCCGTCGCCCAACTCATCGGCAGCCTCCTCCTGACCGCCTCGCTGCCGCCCTCTGAGGCCCTCCTCAACACTGTCCTGCAAACCCTTCGGCAGGGAACGGCAGGCGGCGAAACCCTGTTCGAGCTGGAACGCACACTGCGCAACGGCTGGCCTCTTCTCCTTGCCTACAGCGGCTATGACAGTGTCGGCTTCCGCCTGCTTTCGCTGGCAACGACCCCTCTCGGCCTGATCGGCCACTGGTTCCTCTTTGGCTTCGTCAGCCACCTGCTTGCCCGTGCAGCCGGTGGACAGGGCACACTCGCCCAGACTTTGGGTGCCGTCGCCCTTAGCACCGCCCCGCGTCTTCTCTATCTCTTTACCGTGATACCGTTCGTCTCCGTCGCCGCCGTCCTCGTCCACGTCTGGGGCATCCTCATCGCCTTTCGCGGGCTGGAAGTGGCCCACGAACTGGCTCCCCGGCCCGCCGCACTGGTGGCGGTCGGCACTTATCTGCTGCTTCTGCTTGTCAGCGCCGCTGTCGCCCTAGCTTTTGGCGCCTTGCTCCTTATCGCCGGAGGCGGCCTGTGAACATCCGCCACTGGCTGCCCACGCCGCAGAAATTGAGCGACGCCGTCCAGTTGCGCGCCTCTGGTTTCACCGATACCACCATGCGCCAGTCCCTGGGCATGGTCTTCCTGCTCGGCCTCCTGGCCGGTTTCCTGCCCTTCCTCGTCAACTGGGAGCAGGCTACTTCAGTTGGTACCGCCCTCCCTCTTGCCCGGCTCGGCGCACAGGCCCCCCTCTTACAGCAAGCACCAATCGACTTTATCTACCCCCTGTTCAGTCCTGCCCAGCTGGTCGACCTCTTCCAGCTGATCGCCGGCCTCCCCCAGCCCCTGCCTGGTTGGCTTGCAGCCTTCATCAGCGCTCTCGGCGAATGGATCAACTGGCCGCTGCGCTGGCTCGCCCTTTGGATCGTCTACGGCGCCCTGGTCATGGTCTGTAACAGCGTACTCGGCGCCACCTGCCGCTTGCAGCCCTTCTTCGCCGCCACCGGTTTCGCTTCCGCGCCCCTGCTGCTCCTCGGCCTCTCCCCCATCCCCTGCTTCGGCCGTGTCTGCAGTCTGGTCGGCGTCATCTGGGCCTTTATCGTCTACGTCAGGGCCAATGAGGAAGTGACGCGTCTTCCCCGTCTGCGTTCGCTGGCCGCCGTCCTGCTGCCGCTCCTGTTTATCCTGATTGTCACGCTGTCTGCCATCGCCCTGTTCCTGCTGAGCGTCTATCTTTTCGCCTCCGGCTTCTGAACCGCACGCCTTCGCAACTGTAGCCTGTTCTGTTCCCGACTGTCAGTCGCCAACAACCGAAAACTCACGAGAGGAGCCGTCATGTACCCCCAAAGTGAAATTCTCTTTCCTCATCGGGCCATCAGACCCCTGGGCCGGGAACGCGGCGCCGACTGGCAGGAACTGGTTGATCAAGTCGCAAGTCAGCGTGACGGGAACGAGGATACGCTTGCCTTCTCTCTCATGATGATCCGTCTCTGCGACTGCCTTAGCTGCGACCAGAGCTGTTACAAGGCCTCCCTGGGCTGTGTCACCTGCGCACAGCGCGTCATCGCCGCCCATAGGGGCTCCGATCTGAGACTTCGTCAGACCTTCGAGCAGACCCGTCAGGAAATCAGACAGCGGCTGGTTCCCAATCCCAGCTGATTGACACATCGCGCTTTGGCTGGCCGCGCTCCCCGTCCGCCCCTGTGCAGAGCGCGGAGTACATGCCCCGGATAAACGCAAAGACGCGAGCCGCATAGCTCGCGCCCTTCCTCGCCTACTACTATAGGTTCCCTGCGTTTGCCTTCACTGGCCCCGGAGCGGACCTCCGCCAGCATGAATATCCTGCGGCCGTCCCGCTAAAGCTCAAATCTTTTTCAATACCTGCTGGGCCAGCACCGTCCCTTCTGCCAGCAGCGTCGCAACAGCTTCGTGCGACGAGGCCTCGGCATAGATGCGCAGCAGCGGTTCCGTGCCGCTGGGTCGAATCAGCAGCCAGCTGTTATTCGTCAGGATAAACTTCACGCCGTCCTGGTTGTTCACCTGCGCAACGCTCGTCCCCGTCAGCGCACTCGGCCGGTTCGCGATCAATCCCTCCACCAGGTCCGCCTTGGGGAACGGCTTCACCGCCCGGTCGTCGCGACCATAGCAGAACCTGCCCATATACGGCCGTCCCATCAATTCATCGATCAGCTCGCCCAACGGTTTGCGCCGCTTGGCCACCATCTCTGTCAGCAGCAGCCCCATCAGCAACCCGTCCCCTTCGGGAATGTGGCCGAGTATACTGATCCCACCGCTCTCCTCTCCGCCCAGCAGCACCGGCTCCTGCAGCATCAGATCGCTGATGTAATGGAAGCCCACCGGCGTCTCGTGCACGTGCAGCCCGTAGTGTGCCCCCAGGCGGTTCAGCATCTGCGTAGTGCTCACCGTCTTGGCGATGCTCCCCCGCAGCGACCGGTCCTGAATCAAATAATCGACCAGCAGTGCCATGATCTGATGTGGATCGATAAAGCGTCCGTCCGGGTCGACCGCCCCGATACGGTCTGCGTCGCCGTCGGTAGCCAGCCCCAAATGGTACTTGCCGGTAGCCATCTCCGCCACCAGCGGCTGCAAATGCTGCGCGATCGGCTCTGGGTGTATCCCGTTGAAACCGGGATTCATCTCGTTCCGCAGCTCAGTTACCTGGCACTCGGCTCCCTCCAGCAGCCGCCGCAGATAAATCCGTCCCGCACCGTACATCGCATCCACGGCGACCGACAGCCCGGCCCGTTCAATCGCATCAAAATCCACCAGGTTCCGCATCTGCGAACGGAAGGCCGGCAACGGGTTGAATCGCTCGATAATGCCGGCCTTCAGCGCCTGCTCATAGGCCAGCATCCTCGGCTGCTCTCCACGCCCCTCACGCAGATGAATGCGCCGCTCCACCTCCTTATGCGTCGCCGCACTGGCCGAACCGCCGTACGACGCCTTCAGTTTGATTCCATTGTAGCGCGGCGGGTTGTGGCTCGCCGTGATCATCACGCCGCCGTCAGCCCACTTGTCGACGATCGCATACGAGATCATCGGCGTCGGCGCATCCGCCTGGCTCAACCAGACCCGGATACCGTTCCCTGCCAGCACCTCCGCCACCGCTACCGCATAGCGATCGCTCAGAAATCGTGTATCGAATCCCACAACCAGCGACGGCTGCAAACGCGGCAGCCCCCGGAACTGATCGTTCGTTACGTCCGCGATCGCCTGCGCGACCTTCCGCACATTTTCAAATGTAAAATCTTCGCTAATGACGGCTCGCCAGCCATCCGTCCCAAATTTTATCGACAACTCGTATCCTCCGCGGCACTGCGAATCGAGCCGGTACGCTCTTTCGCTTATAAATCAATCGTTCCTACTGTTCGAAATACTGGGCGCGCTTCCGCTTCAAAAATTCAATGCTCTCTCGCATCTCTTCCATCCCGTTGATGCCGTCCTCGATGCTGACCCAGCCATCAAATCCCCTGTCTCGCAGGATCGAAAAGATGGTGTCATAGTCGTTGCTGCCCTGTCCGGTAACGCCGTGTTGCAGCTTATCGGGATACCCGATCAGGCCGTCTGGCAAAAGCACCTCTTCCAGCGTCGTCCCCTCTTCCAGAAAACGGTCGCTGGCGTGCATCGTCACCACACGGTCCGCCACCTGCCGCAGCAGCTCAACCGGATCGTCCCCCGCAACCAGCGCGTTCGAAGGGTCGTACTGGACGCCGAAATGAGTCCGCTCAGGGATGGCCTCTACCAACTCTACAAAAGTCTCCATCCTCTGCGCAAATTCCGGGTACTGCCAGTATCCGTCCTTATAATGGTTCTCAAGCCCAAGGACGATGTCGTTCTCCTTGGCGATCCCGATGCACTCCTCTATGCACTCCACCACCCACGCCAACCCCTGCTCCACCGACACCCCCGGCCTCCTCTGCCCGGAGAGCACGCGGCAGACGGCGCCAGGACCGCCAAGCCTCCGCGTGATTCCGATCATCTGAGCTTCCCGTTCAACTGCCCGCTCCCGCGCCCCAGGGTCGGGGTCCGTGAAATCGGGCGAGCAGCACAGCATCGGCATCGCAAATCCTGCCCCCTCGATCGCTTCCCCGATCGAATCGATATAGGCGTCGTCCAGGCTCCAGAAAAAGCCCTCGTACATCTCCAACCCCTCTGCCCCAAGCTCGCCCGCCTGCTCGATCCAATCGAAGACCGACATCGTGCGATGAAGCGATATATCGTCCAGATAACACTTGGGAAACGCTGCGATTTTCATCGGGTTGATTGCGTGGTTGGCACTACATTCAGTCAATCACACAGTTCGGAGATCGGACAAGTACGCTATCCGATTTTGCGTCTATCACATCTATCCGATTCGTCTACGGTTTCAAAATGATCTTGACGAGGTCATTCTCGCCCGCGGCCAGGCTGCGAAACAGCTCCGGCCCGTCGTCCAGCGGCGCAACCATCTCCACCAGCGGGTCCACGTTCAGTCGGCCCGAAGACAGGGCTTCGATGGCCGCCGCAAAATCAGTCTCGTCAAACCCATACGAGCCGCGCACGCTCATCTCACGCGTAACGATGCTCTGCATATCCAACTCGATCATCGGTGCATTGTTTCCGATCCAGGTGACGTTGCCCCCATTGCGCGTAGCTTCGACCGAAAGTTGCGCCGTCGGGCTCAGTCCTACTGCCTCGAACGCAACGTCCACGCCCCCGTCCGTCATCTCCCGGATCGCCGCCGCCGCATCCGTCTCGTCTACGTTGATGACCGCGTCCGCCCCCAGCTCCTCGGCCAGCTCTAGCCGGTGCGCCGAACGGTCCACCGCAATCACCGTTCCCGCCCCCTTCAAACGCGCCGCCAGCATCGCCAGCAGCCCAATCGGTCCCACGCCAACCACCGCCACCTTCTGCATGGGGTTGATAGGCGTAATGCGCGCCGCATGCAGCGTCACCGCCATCGGTTCGCATAGTGCCGCCCTCTGCCAGCTTAGGCCCGCCGGCTTGGGAAACAGCTGCGCCGTCCGCACCGCAACCCGTTGCGCATACGCACCGTGCTCGTTCATGCCCGTCAACCGCCGGTGCGGAGACAGGTTGATCGGGTACGGATCCCCTCCGGGAGCAACCGAAAAAAGAGGCATCACGACCACACCGTCGCCGGCAGCGTACCCCTCCACATCTGGCCCCACTTCGCCGATTGTACCCGCAAACTCATGGCCCATCACGATGCCCGGCGTGCGCCGTCCGCTCTTGCCGGTGAACCCGTGTACATCCGACCCGCAGATGCCCACCGCCTCCACCTCCACAACCACCTTGCCCGCCGGCGCCGTAGGTTCCTCAAGCTCCTCCACCGGCATCTTCCACGGGCCGCGGTACATCATTGCTTTCATCTGGGAGTTTCCTTTTCGAAGATGGCCGGCCTGTCAACGCGCCCCCGGCAAGCCCGCCGCCGGTACGCTGAACGGCTGGAGCTGCTCACACCCAATCCGTCCACCCCGCGCCGATCTGTCCTATAGCAGGGCAGGTCACAGTGTGGGTGCGAGCACAAAGTTTCCTCGGGCGCGCAAACTACCGCAGACCGTCCTAAGCCGGCTACCAGGTTTTCCAGGGTGATTGGACTGCCAAGAATGCCTCTCGTCTATGAGCGGTATCAATAAGTGCTGTGCTAATCTTTGCATCTTGTCACGCCATCCCCGTTTTGTCAATGCAACCGCTTGACCGGGCGCACCCCAAAATGAGGGGAAACTATCCAACTCTTCTGGTAGCAACCAGGTCGCGGTCTCTCCTCTCTCCTCGAAATCGACTACACCCATCGACGCAACACTGCATTTACCCTTTGCGCCCTCAACAGGTATCATAAATAAACCCGCCTGAACCGCTAAAGAGTCACGTCGCCCGGCCGAAGTTTCTCCCCGGTCGCAAAGGTACACCGCGTGGAAAGTACCCCCATCGCAATCCTCCGTCGGATTGGCTTACGCCGTAGAAACGGACAGGAAGACGAACCGGTTCCTTCCGCAGGGCCTGCACTGCCCTCGCAGCAGGCGTGGATGATTCTCTACGCGTTGATGATACCGTCGACGATCATGCCTCTCAGCTCCTCAATGAGCCGTGTGGCCCTCCCCGTCCTGCGCGACGCCTTCGTCATGAGCGCCGATGTCGTCGCCTGGACCTCCAGCGCCTTTACCCTGCCCTACATGATCCTGATGCCCGTCTACGGCCGCCTCAGCGACGGCGTGGGCCGCCGCCGTCTCATCCTCGCCGGCATCGCCATCTTCTCCGCCGGCTCGGCAATGGCCTTCTTCGCAACCAACCTCACTTGGCTCATGATCGGCCGCGCCGTCCAGGGCTTCGGCATCGCCGGTATTATGCCCCTCGGCATGGCCTTCATCGCCACCATCTTCCGCGAAGGAGAAAGAGGCAAAGCCCTCGGCACCTGGGGTTCAATCGGCCCGCTGACCGCCGCAATCGGCCCCTTCTTCGCCGGCTTCCTCGTCGACGCCTGGGGATGGCGCGCCGCCTTCGGACCGGCAGTTGTTCTCGGCCTCCTCGGCCTCTTCGCCGTAAAGCTCTGGGTTCCCGCCGGCCTCAGCAATGTGCGGCCCCGCTTCTGGCGCACCTTCGACTGGCCCGGCGTCCTCCTGCTCGCCGGCGCCCTCACCATGGGCCTTTTCTACCTCTCCAGCCGCCCCATCACCGGTGTGGCCCCGCTGCAGGACTGGCGCCTGTTGGGCGCGTTGCTGCTCTGTTTCGTCGCCTTCCTCGTCTGGGAGAAGCGCCGCCCCGATCCCTTCGTCAACCTGAATCTCTTTCGCTACCGCAACTTCAGTTCAGCCTCCCTCTGCGCCTCCATGCGCATGTTGGTTATGGGCGGCTCCAGCTTTCTCATCCCACTCTATCTCGTCGATATCCACGGCCTTAGTCCCGGATACCTCGGCCTCATCCTGACCATCAACCCCGGCGCCATGACCGTCATGGTGCGCTTCGGCGGCCTCGCCGCCGACCGCTGGGGCAGCCGCTGGCCCGTTCTCGTCGGCCTGAGCGGGCAGGCCCTCGCCGTCTTTTTCTTTTCCCAACTTTCAGCATCCGCCCATATTGGCTTCGTCCTCGCCCTGCTGGCCCTGCAGGGGCTCAGCGTCGGCACCATGCTCGCCGCACTCCACCAGGCCGCCATGTCCGAAACCGATGCCGAGGAGATGGGGACCGCCGCCGGCGTCTATAGTATGATCCGCTTCGTGGGCGTCGCCATCGGCACCGCCCTGGCCGGTGTCCTCCTGTACAATGCACTCGAGCGCGGCCTGCCCGCCATCGAGGCCTACCAACAGGTCTTCCTGATCATCGCCCTCGCCGGCCTCGTCGGTATCACCACCAGCCTGGGCCTGCGCAGCCGCAATCCAGCGGCCGGCGATGCGTAGAACACGCGGCCGCCGGCCTCAGGCGCCTGACCGCTGGCTGCCGCACTGCACGGCGATGCACCCCTTGAAAACGCCAAAACCCGCACACCAGGCTCCCTTAAGGAGATGACCATGTTCCCGAATTTCAGCCCCGGTCCGCTGGGCATCAACGTGCCCTTCAACGAAGCCGTCCAACTCGCAGTTCGCTACGGATATGGCGGTCTCGATGTGTCGATCGCCGAACTTCAGCAAATTGCAGCCTCACAGGGCGTCGACGCCATCGGCGAACAGATGGCCGGCAACGGCCTGAAATTCGGTATATGGACCTTCCCCTTTCCCTACCGCGACGACGAAGACAGCTGGCGCCAGGGACTGGCCGAACTGCCCGCCCGCGCCGAGCTGGCCAGATCCCTCGGCGCAAACCGTACATCCACCTACATCGCGCCCGCCGATGACAACCGCAATTGGGAAGAGAACTACGAATTTCACCTCGCTCGTCTGCAACCAGTCGCCAAAATCCTGGCGGATCACGGTATCCGTTTCGGACTGGAATGGGTCGGCCCCAAGACCCTGCGCGACGAGAAGAAATACGACTTCATCCATACGATGGAGGGGGCCCGGCAGCTGGGCGCAGATCTCGGTACAGGCGAAGTCGGCCTGCTCGTAGATATTTTTCATCTCTACACCAGCCACACCAACGTTTCAGAAGTGCGCAACCTCTCCAACGCGCAGGTGGTAAACGTCCACGTGAACGACGCCGTCGCCGGCCGCACCGCCGACGAGCAGATCGACTTCGAACGCATGCTGCCCGCCGAGACCGGCCTCACCGACATCGCCGGCTTCCTGCAAGCCCTCGACGCCATCGGCTACGACGGCCCCGTAACCGTCGAGCCCTTCAACCAGCGTATCCGCGACCTCCCACCCGCAGACGCCGCCAGGGAGGCAGCCGAATCGCTGCAAAAATCCTGGCAACTCGCCGGCCTCAACAGCTAAGCCCTCTGTAGGGGCAGGCCTTGTGCCTGCCCTGGTACTTCCATACACGACGCCTTTTCCGTCCCCCCTCAACCCTCTGTAGGGGCAGGCCTTGTGCCTGCCCTGGTACTTCCATACACGACGCCTTTTCCGTCCCCCCTCAACCTCCAGTAGGGGCAGGCCTTGTGCCTGCCCTTGTGCTCCCACACACGAGGCCTTCACCGTCCCCCCTCAACCCCCTGTAGGTGCCGCCCTTGTGCCTGCCCTCTGGCTCCTGATCAGACGTCTGCCCACCGCAAGCAGCAACCCTTGCAGTTGCCCCGTTTGCCTCTTCGATTTACACTAAAGACATTGGGCCTTTGCAACCGTCAACGGACCCTGTTCAAATCCGAATATCCCGCCGCCTCGTTATCCCCCAACGGAGGTCCCAATGCTCGCCAAAGTGCGCAGCTGTGCCATTGTAGGTCTGGATGCCGAACAGATCGAAGTCGAAGTCGATATCACCAACGGGCTAGAACGGCTGACCGTCGTCGGCCTCCCCAGCGCCGCCGTCCGCGAAAGCGGCGAACGTGTTCGCTCCGCTATCGCCAACAGCGGATTCCACTTTCCCCAACACCGCCTCACTGTAAACCTGGCCCCAGCCGACCTTCGCAAAGAAGGCCCGGCTTACGACCTGCCCATCGCCCTCGGCATCATGGCCGCCACCCGCCAGGTCCTCGCCGAGCTCGACGACGCCCTCATCGTCGGCGAACTCGGCCTCGACGGCTCCGTCCGCCCCGTAAACGGCGCCCTGTCCATGGCCGCCATGGCCCAAAGGGCCGGTTACCGGCGCCTCTTCATCCCCCAACCCAACGCCTCCGAAGCCGCGCTCGTCGAGGGCATCGACGTCTTCCCCGTCGGCCATCTCTCCGACGTCGTGGCCCATCTGTCCGGGCAAAAAGAGATCCCTCCCCAGAACGCGACCACCTTCGACCCCAGTGAAGAGGTCGTTCACGCCGTCGACTTTCAGGACGTACGCGGCCAGGAGCACGCCAAACGCGCCTTGGAAATCGCCTGCGCCGGCAGCCACAACGTGCGCATGATTGGCCCGCCCGGCAGCGGCAAAACCCTCATGGCCCGCGCCCTGCCCTCGGTCCTGCCTGCAGCCACCCTCTCCGAATCTCTGGAGATCACCCGCATCTATTCGGTCGCCGGCGAACTCGACGGCGCCGGCCCCCTCATCCGCGCCCGCCCTTTCCGCGCCCCCCATCACACCATAAGCCACGCCGGCCTTGTCGGCGGCGGAACCATGCCCCGCCCCGGCGAGATCAGCCTGGCCCACCGCGGCGTCCTCTTCCTCGATGAGCTGCCCGAGTTCGGCTCCAAAAATCTCGAAAGCCTCCGCCAGCCCCTCGAAGACAAAATCGTCACCATCAGCCGCGCCTCCGGTACCCTCTCCTTCCCCGCAAATTTCATGTTCGTCGCCGCCATGAACCCCTGCCCCTGCGGCTTCTACGGCGACGACCGCAAGCCCTGCTCCTGCTCCATGTCAACCGTCCAGCGCTACCAGAACCGCATCAGCGGCCCGCTCCTCGACCGCATCGACCTCCACGTTGACGTCGCCCGCGTCCCCTTCCAGAAGCTCACCGGCCTCGACGCCGGCGAGCCCTCCACCCTCCTCCGCCGCCGCGTCGAACAAGCCCGCGCCCGCCAACAGTCCCGCTTCTCCAGGCAGGACAAAGTCCATATCGTCGTCAACGGTGACATGGGTCCCGCCGAGGTCCAGCGCTACTGCCAGATCAATGAGAACGGCAAAAACCTGATGCAGGCCGCCGTCCGTCAAATGGACCTCAGCGCCCGCGCCTACCACCGCATCCTCAAACTCGCCCGCACCATCGCCGACCTCGCCGGCCAAGATGAAATCGACACCCCCCACCTCGCCGAAGCCCTGCAATACCGACCCCGACTGACAATGTAAACCAACCCCCCTCCCGCACACCACGGTAGGGGCAGGCCTTGTGCCTGCCCTCTCTGACCCCAAATCCTGGGACGCAAGCTACCAAGGAGACCGCATCCCAATATTGGGGGCGAACATACGTATACCTGCGAAAGCAACCAGGCCACGGTCAGTTACTATTCCAGTTTCCGCTAGAATAAGCGCCGTCTCTGACTACTAACTACTGACTCCTAGCTGCTGCAGTTCTGGGCGGTCGGGCCTATTCGGCCCTCCCTTGTGCGGGGGCTCCGCCCCCGCAACGCCCCCTCTCCTACAACATGCCTCGTCGACCTGGTGTCGACATTGGTGACGGGTGCCCAATCGAAAGTGTCCAGCCAGACCACGTCCCGCCAGTCCCATCAATTCCCCGCCAGACTGTTCCCACCCCAAATCTGGGATGTACCCGCATGAAAGAGCAACTTGACGCAGCCATAGAGTCTGTGGTATACAAAACGTAGTGCAAACGTTGAGACTGCGTATCGTACCCGTAGATCAATACTGGACCCTTCGGTCGCCGTTCAACTCGTATCAGGGATTTCCAATCGACCCGACGTTGCCCTGATGACGCTTTGGCGGGCTCCCGCTCCGCCCGGGTTTGTCCTTGTTTCACCAGTCCTGAAGTCCACTACCAGTCTTCACCAGCTTCAACCTGCCGCGAAAGCGTACTTCGCCGTAGCGCTCAACGACGATGTGTTTGCATTCATCCACAACCAAGGAGAGCTGAAACCATGACGATCACAAGAAAGTCTGTTGGACTTACAGTATTCCTCATCCTGCTGCTCGGGCTGCTCGCAGCCTGCGCCGCGCCGGCCGCACCCGAGGCGGCCGAGATGGAAGAGGAGGAGATGAAGGAAGAAATGGCCGCAGAACCCACAGAACCGTGGTACGATGAGGCCGACGTCGACAGCGACCATATTCATGTCTGCACCGACTCACCGCCCAAGTACGGCGGTGAGGTTGTTAATGCTGGCGCCGCCGGCGCAATGACGGGAGGCAACTGGTTCGTTTTCGCCCCCCGCGATGATTACCTCTTCAGCCATCTGGTTGACCGCAGCACCGATGCTGTCACCATCAATCCCGACGTGGCGACAAGCTGGGACATCTCCGCAGACGGCCTCACCTATACATTCCACTTGCGCGATGATGTCCGCTTCCACGATGGCGAGCCCCTGACCGCAGAGGATATCAAATTCACGTTGGAAATGTTCTTCCATCCTGACACCGGCGCTTCCCATGGCCGCACATCGGGTCTGGATATGCTGGTCGGCGCCGCCGAATTCGAAAGTGGCGAAGCCGACAACATTTCCGGCATCAAGGTGCTTGACGACTTTACCGTGGAGTTGAACCTCGTCGCGCCGCGCAGCAGCGTCCTCGCCAACATGGCCTCTTTCAACATCTGGCCCAAGCATTTGCTCGAAGGCATCCCCTTCGCCGATCTGGGCGAGACCGAATATGCCGTCCGCAACCCGGTCGGTTCCGGTCCCTTCACCATGGGTGAATTCGAGCCGGATCAGTTCTACATACTGAATGCCAACGAGGACTACTACGCCGGTCGTCCCTATCTGGATCGCATCATCTTCCGCATCGGCCTGTCCGGCGCCACCGCCTTCGCCGCCCTCGAGAACGGTGAAATTCATATGGCCGGCCGCGTCACCGCAGTCGAATACGAGCGCTACAAGGACGACCCTAATATCGTCCTGCTTGGCGGTCAGCTCGGCGGCGGTATGACAGTCTGGGCCAACCACAACCGGCCGCGGTGGCAGGACGCACGCGTGCGCCAGGCCCTCCTGTACGCACTCGATCGCGAAGCCATGGCCGAAGCCTATTACGGCGACTTGGCTGAGGTACTGCATCTGCGGCTGACCAATCCCGAATTCGTCAGCCCCAATATCACAAAGTACGATTACGACCCCGACAAAGCCCGTGCTTTGCTCGAAGAGGCTGGCTGGGATACTGAACAAGAGGTGAGTTTCGTCACCTACTATCAGGATGACCAGAACAAGCGCATCCATGCCGCCATGCAGCAGTATTGGAACGATGTCGGCATCAAGGTTGACCTTGTATATCTGGATGGTCCCTCTTGGGTCGCACGCGTCTACGACAACGATGAATTTGATCTGTCTTACGGATGCTGCGGCTGGTTCAACCCGGATCAGTTGCGCCTTTCCCTCGGCTGCGACCGTAGCTGGCCCGCAGGCCGCAACGTAGGCCACTACTGCAACGAAGAGTTCGACCAGTTGTCCGAAGCCGCCATGTCTGAACCCGATCCGGTGAAGCGCAAAGAGATGCTGTACAGGGCGACAGAGATCATTACAGCCGAGGCGGGTGAGATCCCCGTGTTCTGGCCGACAAGATTCTCTGCCTACAGCGCCAAAGTGTGCAACAACATCAATCGCCAGCTGGACGAACCGTTTGCCGACCGCTATCCGGCGAACTGGTATCTGGCCGGAGAATAAATACCGCGAGGACTGAGAAATGAGGAGTGAGAAGTGAGAGGTGTTCCTCGCTTCTCACTCCTCTCAACTCACTCCTGGGTCTGCCCATGAACCGCTGCATCCTTCGCCGTATTGGCAAGATGCTGCCCGTCCCGCACTTTGAACGGATATGGCGCAATCTGAGTGTGGGATAGATACTGTACTCAATGGTAGCGATTGTGTTTGTTAGGCTTCTATCCCGCACGTATCATTCCATTCTTGCCTCGACGGCAAACACGGCGCTTAGACTTTCCAGCCATCGCGATTTGTCCTTGTAATGTCGATTCGGGCTTCGGCGTCGTTAGACCGGGACGCCCGGGAGCGACTCTCCCGAAGGCAACTGCCCATCTCTATCGGCCGCAGTAGCAAGCCCTGCTAAAGCGCCTACTGTTGACGTGTTTGGATTCACGCACCCGGCTCGCGTCCAGCCTATCGGGCCCATCGCATCAAAGACTAGGGGGAATGAAACTAATGTCGACTGCGAGGAAGTACGTGGGATTCGTCGTTTTCCTGATCCTGTTGGTCTGGATGGTCGCAGCCTGCGTCGCGCCCGTCGCGACTGAATCGGCCGCGATGCAGGAGGAAACAGCGGCAGAGCCTGCAGAGCCTGTTGAGCCTTGGTACGATGAGGCAGACCTGGATAGCGACCATATGCATATCTGCACCGATTCACCGCCCAAGTACGGTGGCGAAGTGGTGGTGGCCGGCGGCGCCGGCGCCATGACGGGCAGCAACTGGTTCGTCTTCACCGCCCGTGATGACTATCTATTCAGCCAGTTGATCGACCGCGACACCGATGCCGTCTCCGTCCATCCGGACCTGGCCACAAGCTGGGACGTCTCCACTGACGGACTCACCTATACCTTTAACCTGCGCGATGACGTGCGCTTCCATGACGGTGAGCCGCTGACCGCTGAAGACGTCAAATTCTCGTTGGAGATGTTCTTCCATCCCGATACCGGCGCCTCCCACGGCCGTACCTCCGGCCTCGATCAGCTGGTCGGCGCCGCTGAATTCGAAGCCGGCGAGGCCGATGAAATAACCGGCATCAAGGTGCTTGACGACTATACCGTTGAGTTGAACCTTGTTGCGCCGCGCGGCAGCGTCCTTCTCAATATGGCCTCCTTCAATATCTGGCCGAAGCACCTGCTTGAAGGCACCGCCTTTATCGACCTGGGCGATACCGAATATGCCGTTCGCAATCCCGTCGGCTCCGGCCCCTTCACCATGGGTGAATTCGTGCCCGACCAGTACTACATTCTCGAAGCCAATGAAGACTACTACGCCGGCCGTCCCTACCTGGATCAGATCATCTTCCGCATCGGCCTGCGCGGCGCAACCGCTTATGCCGCGCTCGAAAACGGTGAAATCCACATGGCCGGCCGCGTGACCGCAACCGAATATGAACGCTACAAGGACGACCCCAGTATCGTCCTGCTCGGTGATAAGATCGCCGGCGGTCTGACAGTCTTTCCTAACCAGAACAGGTCCCTATGGCAGGACGTGCGTATACGGCAGGCGCTCCTCTATTCGCTTGACCGCGAAGCCATGGCCGAAGCCTATTACGGCGATCTGGCTGAAGTGCTCCACCTCAGGCTCACCAACCCCGACTTCGTCAGCCCCAACATCGCCACCTACCCCTACGACCCCGACAAGGCCCGCGCCCTGTTGGAGGAAGCCGGCTGGGATTCCGACCAGGTGGTGGACTTCATCACCTACTACCAGGATGATCAGAGTAAGCGCATCCACGCCGCCATTCAGCAGTATTGGAACGATGTCGGTATACAGGTGGAACTCATCTACCTGGATGGTCCTGCCTGGGTCGATCGCGTCTTGGAGAACGACGATTTCCACTTGGCCTATGCCTGCTGTGGCTGGTTCAACCCCGATCAGTTGCGGCTCTCACTGGGCTGTGATCGCGGCTGGCCGGCTGGCCGCAACGCAGGCCACTACTGTAACGAAGAATTCGACCAGTTGTCCGAGGACGCCATGTCCGAACCCGATCCGCAAAAACGGAAGGAGATGCTGCACCGGGCCACGGAAATCATCACCGAAGAGGCCGGCGAGATTCCTATCTTCTGGCCCAGACGGTATTCCGCTTTCAGCGCCGACGTCTGCAACAACATCTATCGCCAGCTGGACGAACCGTTTGCCGAGCGCTACCCGGTGAACTGGTACCTGGCCGGAGAGTAACCAACAGCAAAGCTAGAGATATGAGGAGGGGAGGAGTGAGAGCAGTTTCTCTCTCCTCACTCCTCCCCTCTCACTCCTGGGTCTTACCATGAACCGCTACATCCTTCGCCGCATCGTCCAGATGCTGCCCGTGCTTTTCGGCATTACCATCATCACCTTTTCCTTCACCGAACTGGCCCCGGGCGACGCAGTGGCAGCCATGATCCTCATGAACCCGGAATCGGGTGTCGGAGGAGATGAAGGCTCTAACGCAGAAGCGTTGCGCAAAAAGTACGGGTTGGACCGACCGGCGCACATTCGCTATTTCAGTTGGATGGGCGGCCTCCTCAGAGGCAATCTGGGCGTGCGCATCCGCAGCAAAATCCCGGTCGCTGATGAGGTCGCGCGGCGTCTGCCCGCAACCTTGCGTCTTATGGCCGCGGCCATGGCGATTTCTGTTATCCTCGGTATCCCCTTGGGCATCTTCTCGGCCTTGAATCAGTACTCTACGCCCGACTACGCGCTCACTTTTCTGACTTTCATCGCCATCTCCATTCCAGGCTTTTTTGCAGCCATGGGCGTCATCTATCTGATCTCATTGAAATTGGGTTGGTTGCCGACTAGTGGCTATTCCACCATCGGCAGAGATTTCGGCCTCTGGGGAACGATGCTGGATCGCTTGCGCTATCTGGCCCTGCCGGCGACCGTGTTGGGCCTGGAGACTACCGCCGGCATAATGCGCTACACTCGTTCCAGTGTACTGGAGGTAGTGAGGCTCGACTATATCACTGTCGCCCGCAGCAAAGGGCTGAGCGAAAAAGTGGTGATCTTTCGCCATATCCTACGCAACGCCCTCCTGCCGGTGATCACCATCATCGGTCTGCGACTACCCAGCCTTTTCGGCGGCACTATCATCATCGAGACCATGTTCAACTGGCCCGGAATGGGCATTCTCTATCTGGACGGGGTTGCCACGCGCGACTATCCCCTCATCATGGGTATGACTCTAGTCTCCGCTTTTGTCATCGTCTTTAGCAACCTCATTACAGACTTGACCTACGGGGCCATTGACCCCCGAATTCGCTACGAGTAGCAATTCCATTCTCTTGGCCGGGGTCGGCTCCAACTGTCAGGCACCTGCCAACGGAACTGTTCCGCTAATGCGAGCCAGACTGTGCCATGACTGCTGAATCAAAACCCGAAGGACTCCAGGAAATATCCGACGCTCTCCAGGCCGGCGAGGGCGGTGCAGCCGCGCAGCGGCGCCGCGCCTGGCGCCGTTTCCGCCGTCACAAACTTGCTCTGGCCAGCGCCATCCTGATGTTCGTCCTCATTATCGTTGCCTTCCCCCTTGCTCCAGTTGTCGCACCCATTCATCCCCACAAGATCGAAATCAGAGAGATCGGCCTCGCTCCAGGCGAGGAAGGCCATCTGCTGGGCACCGATCTCACCGGGCGCGACGTCTGGAGCCGCGTGGTCTATGGCGGTCGCGTCTCGATGTCGGTGGGTATCGTCGCCGTCGCCCTCCTTGTCACTATCGGCACGATTCTAGGCAGCGTATCGGGGTACTACGGCGGCCGCGTTGATTCCCTGATCATGCGGATCACCGACACGGTCATGGCCTTCCCCACCCTCATCATCCTGATCACGATCGTTTCTTTCATTGGTCCTGGCATCTTTAACTCTATGCTCGCTATCGGTCTGATCGGCTGGACAGGGGTCTGCCGCCTTGTGCGCAGCCTGATTCTTTCCATTCGTGAAACCGACTATGTCATGGCCGCCCAAGCCGTAGGCGTCGAGGAGAAATGGATCATTATTCGTCACATCCTGCCCAATGTCGTGGCGCCAATCACCGTTGCCGCCAGCTTTGGCATCGCCGGCGCCATCCTCACCGAGGCCGGCCTCAGTTTTCTCGGCCTCGGCGTGCAGGTGCCGACCCCCAGCTGGGGCAACATGCTAAACGAGGCCCGAAATGTCCAGATTATCGAGAACATGCTCTGGTTCTGGGTCCCGCCCGGCCTGATGATCACCATCTGCGTGCTGGCCATCAACTTCATCGGCGACGGCCTCCGCGACGCCCTCGACCCCCGCATGAGCTTGGACTGAGGTCGTCTGGTGCCCTTCTCCTTTAAATCTCAGGTCTGATGGAGAAAAAAATGATACTTACGCCGGAGCAAAGAGCAACCTTCTGGCGGGAAGGCTTCTTGCCTTTCCCCACCCTGCTCGACCCAGAGGAACTGACACAACTCCAGCAGTTGACCGAGGACATCGCTTTTGGGCGCGTCGAAGTGGCTGCCGACATCAAAGGAATTCCGGTCCTGGAAAAAGAAATGGTCGTCGCGCGCGGCGAAGTGCAGGCCGATAGCGCGCTCGATGAACTGCGCAAAATCAACTTCCCCGCCTCCATCCATGAGACCTTTCTCGCCGTCGCCAGAAAACCGAAGCTCGTCGACCTGATCTCCGAACTCTTCGATGAACCCGACGTAAAACTACTGGGCGATCAGATATTCATGAAGCCGCCCGGACATGGATCAGTCAAAGAATATCACCAGGACTCAGCCTCCTGGCCATTCCTCATTCCCCAGAACCAGATCACCTGCTGGATCGCGCTCGATGACGCCACCCTTGAGAACGGCTGCATCCGCTGCCTTCCCGGCAGCCATCACTATGGCTTGCTCCATCTCAGACACCTCCCGCAACTGCTGACCGAGGAAATGAAGGCCCGCGAAGTCCCGGTCCCCATCCCCGCTGGCGGCTGCCTCCTCTTCCACAGCCTCAACCTGCACTATTCCAGCCCCAACACCTCCGCCAACAGGCGCCGGGCTTGGGCCCTGCACTATATGATGGCAAAAACAAGAGACCTGAGTACAGATGAAGAGGTCCATGTTGACTATATCTCGGTGCGGGGCAAATCCTACGCAGGATTTGTCTGATTAAACCTACAGCCTTGCCGCGTGTTGCCCGTACCCTCCTCTATGTCCTCGGTCTCACTGCCCTGGCCGCCACTTGGCAGGCCGTGTCCAACTATGTTGGATCACTCGAATCTGTGCGCGGCCTCGAACTGGAGCTTACAGAGGTGCGCAGAGTCGATTCCGATACTGCGCAACTCGTTGTCCGATTCAGGCTCCATAACCGGTCGGAGCTCCCAGTCCAACTGAATAGCTACTTCTTTGACCTGTATCTGGACGGAAACCGTATCGGCGGCAGTAGCAGTACTTGGCGCGAAGATATTCCCGATGTCGACCGCTCCCTTTACACCCGCGCTTCTACTATCGAACAGACCCTGGCCCCTTACGAACGTCTGGATATGGAATTCCTCCTGCACGTCTTTGACTTGGAAAACTTCCTCGGAGGGTCCCAGCAGAATTCTGAGCCGCCGAACTGGTCCGTTAAGGCCGGATTTCGCCTCATCCATCCCCACTCGCAAGACGAGCGTCTCCTGCGCCTCCAGGCTACCCTGCAGGAGCCGGTGCCATGAGGTCGCTCATTCGACAAGGCGCTGCCGTCTTGGCGGTCGCCTCAATCTTGGCCTACGTCGGGCTGATCTCTCTTACTCACATTCAGGACTATGTACCTTGGCCGGCCGATATGCTCGCCCTCAGCCTGGTCGCCGCCATATGCGGAGCGTTGCTGGCCGTGGCAGAAAGCAGAGCGATTCTGCTGTTCACCCTGGCCGCGATCTTGAGCGTTCTCCTCTTTGGCGGCTTTTGGGCCTCTGCCTCCTTGGCGCTCTTGCGCGGTCAGATCCCAGCCCTCGACCTCCTGTTCTCCGACTACGTCTTCACCTATACCGTTCAACGCGGCTTCATCCTGGTCGCGCCCAGTATCGTGTTTGGACTGTTAGGCGTATTCAGCGTACAGTTACTCCTATACAAACTCCTGCGGCGCTGAACTGCAGGTATTCCAGACAGCGTGGCATGCCGCGCTCGACTTCGAGGAGACCTACCATGAGCCTGACTGCCGAACAAAAACAGTTTTTCGACGACAACGGCTACCTGCCCTACGGCCGTGTCCTCTCCGACGATGATATCCAGGCCCTGCGCCAGCGCACCGAAGATATCGCCGCCGGACGTCTCACCCACGTGCCATCGAACTACATTCAATTTGAAGAGCAGTTCCGTGACGGCAAAAAGACCGTCGAACCCCGTATCGACATGATCCGCAAGATGGTCTACCTCTGCTACCACGACGACCTCTTCGAGGCCGTCGCCAAAAAGTCCGAAATCGTCGACGTCATCGAAGAGCTACTGAGCCCCAATATCAAGCTATACACCGACCAGCTCATGATGAAGCCCCGCTTCAACGGCACAGTCACCGACTGGCACCAGGACTCCGTCGCCTGGCCCATGTTCGCCCCCCAGAACCACGTCAGCTGCTGGGTCGCCCTCGACGACGCCACCGTCGACAACGGCTGCATGACCGTCATCCCCGGCAGCCACAAGTGGGGGCCCATCACCCGCGAATACAAAGACCGGTTCCTTGCCCAATCGCATCTGGCCGAACCCGTCCCCGTCGAGCTGAAAGCCGGCCAATGCATGTTCCACCATGGCCTCAACTTTCACCGTACCGAGGCCAACACCACCCCCAACCGCCGCCGCGGTCTCGCCCTCCACTACCTCGACGCCGAAACCAGCTACCTCGGCATCGTTGACGAATCCCACCGCGATCAGGTCGAAGGCACCCCCCGTAAGGGCAGCACACCGTTCATGCACATCCGCGGCAAGGAGTTCCCAGGGCGCGTATAATTGCAGCGGCCCTCTGTTATAGGCTGCCATGACACTGACCTCCCCGGCATCACATTGAGGAAAGGCGTCCAATGTCCAATATCCTCCCTACAGCAACGCTCGGTCGTACCGGACTGGAAGTCACCCGGCTCGGATTCGGCGCCGGCCATCGCCGCGCCATGACCGACGAGGAGATGAACGCCCAGCTCAACGCCGTCCTCGATGCCGGCATCAACTTCATCGACACCGCCAACGACTACGGCAACAGCGAGGAGATGATCGGCCGCTACCTTCGCCACCGCCGCGATGAGTTTATCCTTGCCACCAAATGCGGCTGCAACCCCGATGGCCACATCTGGACCAGAGAAAACGCCTTCCGCGGCCTCCACGAAAGCCTCGAACGCCTGCGCGTCGACTCCGTCGACATAATGCAGCTGCACAACCCGACAGTAACCCAATGTGAACAGGGAGAACTCGTGCAGGCGCTGCAGGACATGCGCGCCCAGGGCAAAGTACGCTGGATCGGCATGTCCACAACCCTGCCCCACCTGCCCACCTACCTCGCATGGGACGTGTTCGACGTCTACCAGATCCCCTACTCCGCCCTCGAACGCGACCACGAAGACTGGATCACTAAGACCGCGCAGGCTGGCGCCGGCACCGTCATCCGCGGCGGCGTCGCCCTCGGCAAGCCGGGAGTCGGACTCGGCCAAGCCGACCGCTGGCAGGCATTCGCGACAGCCGGCTTGGCCGATCTCAAGCAGGAGGGCGAGAGCGACACCTCATTCGTGTTGCGCTATACACTCACGCATCCTGACGTCCACACCAATATCGTTGGCACAACCAATCCAGCCCACCTCGCCGAAAACGCACAGGCTACGCTCGCCGGCCCACTTTCCCAGGAAGTCTACGCCGAAGCCAGGAAACGCCTTGACCGCATCGGCGTGTCACCGGCCTGAGTGCAATTCCCGGGGCCTCTGCCTCCCCGGAAAGCAGCCGTCAATCGAGCCAGCCGGTATCGGCAGCAAAGGGGGTTCACTATGACCAGTCCACTCAGAAGAATCGAGCCCGGCGCGGGCATCCACATCGGCTCCCGGCGCGAGCTGATGGTCGACGATTACTTGATTGCCGCCCTGTCCCGCGACGCCGAACTACGCCTCCACCGCCCCGTGCCCCAGGAAGTGGCCCTCGAAACCGACGCCCCCTGGGAGGGCAACGCCTCCGGCTACGTCACCGTCTTCCAGGACGACGACCGCTACCTCATGTACTACCGCGGCTGGCACTTCACGCATGACTCGGGCTCCCTCGAATTCGCCCACCCCGAATTCGTCTGCGTAGCCGAAAGCAGCGACGGCATCAACTGGACCAAGCCGGACCTCGGCCTCGTCGAGTTCGACGGCTCGCGCAACAACAACATCATCCTCGACGCACGCGACGACGATAGCCCCGCCATCAACTTCGTGCCCTTCAAGGACCCAAATCCTGACGCGCCCGCCTCCGAACGATACAAGGCGCTCGCCAACGACAGGGGCTACAAAGGCCTCTTCGCCCTCAGCTCACCCGACGGCCTCCGCTGGACAAAGATGCGCGACCAACCCGTCATCACCAAGGGCTACTTCGACTCCCAGAACCTAGCCTTCTGGGACGCCGAACGCAGCGAATACCGCGACTACCACCGCGACTTTCGCCACGGCCGCGACATCATGACCTGCGTCTCGCCAGATTTCATCAACTGGACCGAGCCCGTCTTCATCGACTACAACCCCACCCGCATCGCCGAGCTCTACACCAACCAGGTCACGCCATACTTCCGCGCCCCCCACCTCTTCGTCGGCTTCCCCGCCCGCTACGTCGAGCGCCCCTGGTCGCCCGCCATCGAAGACCTGCCCGAACCGGAACATCGCCGCATGCGCGCCGACGCCCGCGAGCGCTACGGCGCCGCCCTCACCGACGGCCTCTTCATGAGCAGCCGCGACGGCATGGAATTCAACATCTGGCCCGAAGCCTTCATCCGCCCCGGACTGCGGCCCGAGGGCAATTGGACCTACGGCGACAACTACCAGAACTGGGGCCTGGTCCCCACCCGTTCCCAGTTCGACGGCGCCCCCGATGAGCTGTCAATGTACGTCAGCGAAGGCTACTGGCGCGGGCAATCGGTGTGCCAGCGCCGCTACACCCTCCGCATGGACGGTTTCGTTTCGCTCCACGCGCCCCCCAGCGGCGGCGAGATGATCACCAAACCCATCAGGTTCACAGGCAGCAACTTGGAGCTCAACTTCTCCGCCTCAGCCGCTGGCAGTGTGCGCGTAGAAATGTTGCACGGACAGGTCGACCTGGCGATCGAGGGCTACGGCCTTGACGACTGCATCCAGCTCCTGGGCGATGACCTTGATCGGACCGTACGCTGGACACACGGCGCCGACGTGAGCCCGTTTAGTGGTGAACTGGTCCGCCTGCGCTTCTCGCTGCAAGATGCCGACATCTACTCTTTCCGCTTTGTGGAATAGCAACTCTGCCGGCTGATGCCTGCCATCCGGACGGCATCAGGCAGGAGCTTTCGATGGAAATACGACGCTATCGACCATCCGACCTGGAATCCCTCAAGACCATCACCGCCATCTGCTTCGACGGCGTCTCCATCGACCAGAATATCGAGCGTCTGTATGGGATTATCCGAGGCAAAGACTGGCGCTGGCGCAAAGTACGCCACATCGATGACGATGCCGCAGCCAATGCACACGGCATCTTCGTCGCCGAAGTCGACGGCCAAACTGTCGGCTACGTCACCACACGCGTCGACAAAGCCGCCGGCATCGGCGGCATCCCCAACTTTGCCGTCCTGCCCGAATTCCAGCAAAAGGGCATAGGCCGCCGCCTCCTCGACGAAGCCGTCGCCTACTTCGCCGCCCACGGCCTGTCCTACGCCCGCATCGAGACCCTCGACCAGAATGACGTCGGCGCCCACTTCTACCCCGACTTCGGCTTCCAGGAAGTAGCCCGCCAGATCCACTACATCATGCCCATCACCCAGGACGATCCGTAAACGCCTTCCCTCCCAACACACACTGCCCAACGCAGCCCCAGGAGCTTACACATGTCACAAGCCAAAGTCAGAGTCGGTATTGTAGGCGCCGGACCAATAGGCGGTCTGGGAGGCAGGCCCTTCTCCCACGCAGCCGGCTACCGGCGCTGCGATGACGCCGAACTCGTCGCCATCGCCGACATCGACCCCCAGCGGCTCCAGCAGTTCGGCGACGAATGGGAGATCGAGCCCGAGCACCGCTACCCCACCGCCGTCGACATGTACGAAAAAGCCCGCCTCGACATCGTGGATGTCACCACCAACACCCTCTACCATCACCATCCCGTCATCGAAGCCGCCGAAGCCGGCATCAAGGTCGTCATGGTCGAAAAGCCGCTTGCCACCAGCGTCGCCTGGGGCCGCAAGATGGTGGAAGCCTGCGACCGCAGCGGCACCCGCCTCATCACCGAGCACACCCGCCGCTTCCTCCCCCACTACCAGCGCATCAAGCGTATGATCGACGACGGCGCCGTCGGCCGCGTCAAGACCATCACCTACGAGGGCTGCCGCCCCCTACTCACCAACGGCACCCACACCGTCGACTACGCCTTCTTCTTCACCGACGCCCAGCCACAGCTCGTTTCCGGCTACCTCAACACCGAAACCGTCGCCGACCCGGGCGGCGCCGGCATGGTCGCCTGCTCAGACGGCGTCGTCGTCTTCATCGACTGCATCGCCGAGCGCAGGGAGTCCCTCGGCTACACCAAGATCGCCGGCACCGAAGGCCGCATCCATTTCGGCGAACGCCGCGGCCTCTGGGAATACGGTCCCCTCGTCGAAGCCGACGAGGGCTATGGCACCCGCTACGATTTCGAACCCATCCCCGACATGCCCGCCGAATTCAAGCTCGACGACTACTTCTACTCCGCCACCCGCGAGAGCATCGACTGCCTGCTCGAAGACCGCGAAAGCGTATCCACTGGCCGCGACGGCCTCAAAGCGCTCGAAGTCATCACCGCCATCCACGTCTCCCACAAGACCGGCACGCAAGTGAGCCTGCCCCTCGCCCCCGGCCTCGACGAACTCGAAATCCGCTCGACCGGCGAATAACCGACCACTGACCACTGACCTTCGGAGCTCTTGATGCCAAACTACCGCGCCGCAATCATCGGCCACACCGGACGCGGCAACTACGGCCACCATCTCGACACCGCCTTCCAGGGGCTACCCAATGTCGAAGTGGTCGCCCTCGCCGACCCCGACGACGAGGGACGCGCCGCCGCCGTCCAGCGTACCGGCGCCTCCCACAGCTTCGCTGACTATCGCGACATGCTATCGCAAACGGACCTGGACCTGGTCGCAGTCTGCCCCCGCTGGGTCGACCAGCACGCCGACATGGTCATCGCCTGCGCTGAAGCGGGCGTAAAGGGCATCTTTAGCGAAAAGCCCTTCTCCCGCACCCTCGCCGAAGCCGACGCCATGCTCGCCGCCTGCGAAAAGCACAACACTCGCATCGCCGTCGCCCATCGCCGCGCCAACCCTTACGAGCTGCACGCCAAAAAGCTCATCGAAGACGGCCTCATCGGCGATGTCCGGATGATCCGCCGCCACGGCAAAGCCGACCACCGCGCCGGCGCCATGGACCTCGTCGTTCTCGGCCCCCATCTCCTCGACAATATCCGTTTCTTCGCCGCTTCAGAAGTCGCCTGGGCCCACGCCCACGTCACCCAGGACGGTCGCGAGCTCACAACCGCCGACATCCATGAAGGCGACGAAGGCGTCGGCCCCGTCGCCGGCAACGGCCTGGCCGCCTACTTCGTCTTCCGCAACGGCGTCACCGCCCATCTCGACTCCTACCGCAGCGACAACACCGACACCCGCGAGCAGGTCAACTGGCTCGGC
This sequence comes from Caldilineaceae bacterium, assembly GCA_022821585.1. Lineage (GTDB taxonomy): Bacteria > Chloroflexota > Anaerolineae > Caldilineales > Caldilineaceae > Bin5. The sequence goes on along the minus strand of JAJEDI010000034.1, from coordinate 37,948 downwards.
CTCGAAATCCACGGCTCGGCCGGCATCCTCTCCCTCCGCCTCGCGCCGCTCGGCGAACTCTACCACTACCCCTACCGCCTCTGGCTACCCGGCGACCGCGACGGCGCCTGGGAACGCATCACCCTGCCCGACTGGGACCTGAATCCCGACGGCCGGCCCCGTTCCGTTTCCGAGAAATTCCAACTGAACAACCGGGTATTTGTCGAAGAGCTGATCCGCGCCATCGAGGAAGACCGCCCGGTAACCGCCGTAACCAACGGCCATGACGCCCGCGCCGTCCTCGAAATGATCATGGCGATCCACGAATCGCAGCGGCTGCGCAGCCGCGTCGAGTTCCCGCTTCAAAATCGCGAGAATCCCTACGATGTCTGGAGAAGTGAAGCGGAGAAGGAAAGACCTTAACCGGCACCAAGTAAACAGCTGCCAGCACTGTCAGAGGTGGCAAACAAGAGTATACAAGGGGCTATCATGACCGCTAACAATCAATCCAATGACAAGGTCTACCGGGCCGGTATCATCGGTCTCACCGGCATCGGCCAGTCGCCGCCGCGTTACGACCTCTGGTCCACCCGCCACCCTCAGCCCCACTCGCACGCCTCCGCCTACGCCGCCCATCCCCGCGCAGAAGTGGTTGCCGTCTGCGAACTGGTCCCTGAGCTACTGACCCTGTACGACAAAAACTGGGGCCCAGCCGCGCACTACACCGACTACCGCGCCATGCTGGAAAAGGAAAACCTCGACATTCTCAGCGTCGTCACCTCAGACCACCTCCATACTCAGATGGTAGTCGACGCAGCCGAGGCCGGCGTCCCCGCAGTCTACTGCGAAAAACCCTTAGCCACGACCCTCTCCGACGCCGACCGCACGCTGGCCGCCATCGAGAAGAACGGCACTAAAATGTGCGTAAACCATGGCCGCCGCTGGGATCCCTTCTGGCGCCAGGCCCTCTCCATCATCGAAGAAGGCCGCATCGGCTCCCTCACCCGCATAAACGCCCATCTCGGCGGCCAGCGCGCCATGCTCTTCCGCAACGGTACCCACCTCGTCGACACCGTCTGCATGTATGCCGACGCCGCCCCCGACTGGCTCATCGGCGGCATGGAGGAGGGCTACGAGGACCGCATCGAATACCTTGGCGACGGCGGCCACGACCCCACAACCGATCCCGGCGCCTCCGCCTTTCTCTACTTCACCAACGGCGTCCGCGCCCACATAGAAATCTCGCAGCGAACCCTGGTCAATTTCGAGCTCGACCTCCTCTGCTCCAAGGGCCGCATCCGCATCAGCAACACTGAAGCCGTCGTCTACCTGACTTCGCAGGAGCATCCCCACGAAGTAACCAGCCGCCAGCTCGGCGGGACCGTGGACTACGGCAGCGGTATGGTCCACGCCGTCGACGAGCTGATCCACCTCATCGAAAACGGGGGCGAAAGCATCTCCAGCGGCCGCCGCGCCCTCCACAGCCTCGAAATCATGATCGCCATCATGCGCTCCCAGGCCCAAGGCGTCGAAAAAATCCACTGGCCCCTGGCGCGAGACTGACCCCCGCACCGCCACTATACTACTAGGGCCCGCTGACATTTCCACCAGCTACCCCTACCGTAGGGGCACCCCTTGTGGGTGCCCTCGCACCATTCGCCCCACCGCCAATACCCGTAGGGGCACCCCTTGTGGGTGCCCTCCTCCGGGCACTTCGCGTGACTTCGCGGCCCTTAGTGGCCCTTCGTGGAAAAAAGGTGTTCTTCGCGACCCTTCGCGTGACTTCGCGGATCGATTGGTTTTGTTGCTCACAAACCCAAAACGTCAACGAATCCTAAAAACTACAAACCACTGCAGTCCCCCACCTCCGCCGCAAACGCCCGCGCCTGCGCCACCATATCCACCTCTACCATCTGGTTCCATGCCGACATCAGCCGCTTCGTAACCGGCCCCGGTTCACCCGTACCCACGTCATGCCCGTTAAATTGCGTCGCCGGCATGATCGTAAACGGCGTCGAAGTGAAAAACGCCTCATCCGCGGTCATCACGTCATACGGCTCCAGATTGCACTCCCGGCACGACAGCCCCAGGCTCTCCGCCAGCTCAAGTACCGCCTGCCGCGTCACCCCCCGCAGGATATTTCGCGGCTCCGCCGTCAACAGACCGCCGTCCTTGACCACGAAAAAGTTCGACCCCGTCCCCTCCGTCAGGAACCCGTCCTCATCCGTCAGCAGGGCCCAACCCTCCGGGTCCACCTTCTGCGCCTGCAGATTGGCCATCTGATAGTAAATCCGGCTCCGGTTCTTGATCTTCGGATCGATCAACCGCGACGGCACCGAGCGCTGCGCCGGTACCACAGCATGCACGCCCTTCACATACGCCTCAGCGAACGCGGCCAGGTGCCACGTCAGCGGCCAGCAGTTGATCGTAACCGTCGGCCCCACCTCTCCCGCGAATACCGTCTTGTACAACCCCATCGGACCGCGCGACACGTTGTGAACGATCTGAAAATCCCTGCCGTCCCCGAAACTGGGCCGATTCCTCTCAATCGTTTCCAGTGTCGCTGCCTCCATCTCCTCCGCCGACAAGCCGCAGTCGATCTCCAGCGTCCGCAGCCCCACATAGAGCCTCTCAACATGCTCCCGCAGCCGGAACGGCTGCCCGTTAAACGTACGCGTCGTCTCAAAAATCACGTCGCCGTACATGAGCGCAGAATCGAAAATCGAAAACCCCGCCTCGTTCTCAGGTACAAACGATCCGCTGACGTAAACCGTGCGTTGGCTGGTCATAATACGCCTCCCCTGGCACTGTTTCTTGGCACCCGGCCCATGTGTAATTCCTATTGGAAACAGACTGCAAATGATTGTACACTTGACCTTGTACTCCTGTCTATCATCATAGCGCCGCCATCCAAAGGACACCCACGTGACAAAGGGAAAACGGTTGGTCCTCACCCCAACGGGCCAAATCGAGATCGAGGAATTCGACATACCTGTCCCCGCATCCAATCAGCTCCTGGTACGCACCAGCCTCACCCAGGTCAGCGCCGGCTCCGAAATGAACGGCATCCGCGCCCGCCGCAACGCCAGCCCCGCCGAACAGGCCGCCTTCAAGCCCGCAGGACTCGGCTACACCGCCATCGGCGTCGTCGAGGCCGCCGGCAGCGCGATAAAGAAAGTCGCCGTCGGCGACCGCGTCCTCTGCAGCGGCAACCACGCCACCCACTGGCTCGTGACGCCCGAGCTCGAAGCCAGCGAAGTCGTCATCCCCCAACAGTACAACGTTCAAAAACTGCCCGATGATCTCACCGACGTCGAGATCGCATTCTGCGTTCTCGGTGACGTGGCCCTCCACGGCGTGCGCCGCGCCCAGATCCAGATCGGCGAATCGGTCGCCGTCCACGGACTCGGCGTCGTCGGGCTGATGGCGCTCCAACTCTGTCGCCTCGTCGGCGCCCAACCCCTCATCGGCGTCGACCTCGTCGAGTCTCGCCTCGATCTCGCCCGCCAGCTCGGCGCTTCCCATCTCGTCAACGCCGGCAGCCACGACGTGATCGAAGAAATCCGCGCCCACACACAGCTGCCCTGGCGCTGGCGCGGCGCTCTGCCCAGCATGTTGCCCGGCAGCGGCGCCGAGGTCCAGCTCCACTGTACCTCCTATCTCGGCAACTATCCCACCATGATCAAAGCCGCAGCCGATCGCGGCCGTATCATCCTCGTCGGCGCCACCAGCGGCTCCATCCCCATCGAGTCCGATGAGCTTTTCCGCCGCGAAATCATTATGACCGGCTCCTACCAGACCGGCATGAGCGACACCCATCCCTACTGGCCTTGGACGCGCGTCCGCAACCAGCACGTGATACTCGACCTGATCCGCCGCGACCAGCTCCAGATCGAACCGCTCGTCAGCCATGTAGTGCCCTACACCGAGGCCCCCGCACTATTCGATCGCATGATGACCGGCCACGAAGGCTGGCTGAGCGTCTTCTTTACTTGGGACTGATACCCCATACCGTTGGAGTCTGTAACCGCAAACTGAAACGAGCCAGCAGCGCCGGAGGCCAGCATGATCGACTTTCCCCGCTCCTTCTTCACCTGGAAGACCTTCCCCTGGAAGGATGATCCCTACTACAAGTACGCCGGCGGTTTCATCGGCAAGGCGGGCGATGTGCGCCAGGTGCGCTTCAACATCGAAGCCAGCTGTACCATCTCCGACGACAACGGCCGCGCCCTGGCCGAGCTCTTCGTCGGCGCCCCCTGCCGCACCGAATACACCATCCCCCGTGAAGGCTTCTTCCAGATCCCCAGCAGCGAGTTTCGCATGGCCTTCAGCCGCACCCACCGCATCCCAATCGCCCGTCGCCCCAGCGGCGAAACTGAGCCCGCCTCCGCGCAGGAGCTGAGCGAGGCCTTCCAGGACCACGACATCAGCCTGAAGCAGTTCCCCCACCCAGTCGAGCTTACTGCCGGCGAGCCTCTGGTCGAAGCCACCCTCGCCAACGCCCTTCTCAACACCCGCTGCACCTACCGCGACGAACAGACCGGCCTGCACGTCACCGTCGAATTCCCTGTCAACCTCATCAACGTCAACCGCGCCGACGCCGCCTTCCAGATCTGCACCGGCCCCCTCGTCCTCCCCGACCTCACGACCTGGAACGGCCGCATCGTCGATCGCGTCTTCCTCGCCCACGTCGCCCTCACCGCCTTCGACTACACAGAATTTATCCTCCGCCGCGAAGTCGTCGCCGCCCCCGAGGAGCTGGCCTGGCTCCACAACATAGATGGCCGCGACCGCAACGAACTCCACGATCCCAACAACAGACCGCCCAACTATCCCCCGCCCCGCCCATCCCCGACCGTCTATCACGAAGTCTGGGCGCTCCACTCAACCAACACAGTCCTCCGCGCCCCCAATCTCTGACTAACCACTCCTGCAGTTACTGACCACCGACCACTGACCACTGACCACTGACCACTGACCACTGACCACTGACCACTGACCACTGACCACTGACCACTGCCGTTCAACAGGTGACACTCATGAGCAGTTCCACCACCACAAACTCCGAACCGATCGATATCGGCACCCGCCTTGAACCCCTCATCGATGACTTCCTCATCGCCGAGCTGACAGACCGCCTCGACCTCCGCCTCCATCCTCCCGTCAAGCGCGAAGTGGTCATGCAGACCGACGCCCCCTGCGAGGGCAACGCCTGCCTCTACCGCACCGTCTTCCAGGACAAAGACGGACGCATCCGCATGTACTACGGCGCCTGGCACTACGTCATGGGCGGCGGCCGCATAAACTATCCCCACCCCTACTTTGTCTGCTATGCAGAGAGCAGCGACGGCAAGCGCTGGACCAAACCCGCCCTCGGCCTCGTCGAATTCGAGGGCAACCGCGACAACAACATCGTTCTCGCGCCTGATAGCTTCCCCGGCATCGACATCAGTGCCGGCGATACCGCCGTATTTCAGGACACGAATCCAGCCTGCCAGGAGGGGTTCGAGTACAAAGCCATCGTCCCCGCCAAATCGCCGCGTGCCCTCTATGCCCTCCAGTCCCCTGACGGCTTCAACTTCTCCTTCATGCGTCGCCAGAATGAAGACATCCCTGACCCCGTCATCACCGAAGGCTACTTCGACTCCCTGAACCTGGCCTTCTGGGACGAATGTCGAGGCGAATACCGGGCCTATTTCCGCGACTTTCAGGGCGGCGCGCCCCACGGCGTGCGCGGCATCAAGACCGCCACCTCTCCCGACTTTCTCAACTGGTCCCAACCTAAGTGGCTCGACTACGGCGACAGCCCCGAACAACCACTCTACACCAACCAGATCCGGCCCTACCCGCGCGCGCCCCACATATTCTTCGGCTTCCCCACGCGCTACATCGACAGAGGCTGGGTACCGCAGACCGACAACCTCCCCGGCCTTGAGTACCGCCGGGAGCGCAGCGCCGCTCATCCCCGCTACGGCTCCGTGGTTACGGACGGGCTCTTCATGTCCAGCCGCGACGGTGAAAACTTCAAGCGCTGGGGAGAGGCATACATCCGCCCCGGCCCCAACGTCGTAGACAGTTGGGTCTACAGCGACAACAGCATCGCCTGGGGCCTCATCGAGACCGAGGCCGATTCGCCTGGCGCCCCGTCCGAGCTCTCCCTCTACGTCGTCGAAGGCTATTGGACCGGCCCCAGCATGAACGTACGCCGATACACCACCCGCATCGACGGCTTCGTCTCCCTCCATGCGCCCCTTTCCGGCGGCGCCTGCCTCACAAAACCGCTGGTCTTCTCAGGCCGCAATCTCGTCCTCAACTTCGCCACCTCCGCCGCCGGCAGCCTGCGCGTCGAAATCCAGGACCACGAAGGCAACCCGCTCCCCGGCTTCTCCCTCGGCGACAGCGACGAAATCTTCGGCGACGCCATCGACCGCACCGCCAACTGGGCCGGCGGCAACGACCTCAGCGCACTGTCAGACCGACCCGTCCGCCTCCGCTTCGTCCTCAAAGACGCCGACCTCTACTCGATTCAGTTCAGTGAATGACTTGCCAACCCCTAGGGCCAATCGCGTGCTATACGTCCATCATCATAGGCCAATACAACAACTGTTCTTCGCGGCCCTTAGTGGCCCTTCGTGGCAAGGAAGCAGGTGTTCTTCGCGACCCTTCGCGTTCCTTCGCGGATCAAAGAGAGGTGTTCTTCGCGGCCCTTCGTGGAAATGAAGTGGGTGTTCTTCGCGACCCTTCGCGGATAAAAAGAGGTTTTCTTCCTGGCCTGCCGACGACATAAAGACCATCTGTAAGGAGCACTGAAATGCATATTTCCGAACTGGACGTGACCAACCTCGAGCGTGCAACAAAATCCGCCAGCTGGCTCAACATATCCCAGCGCGTCGAAGGCGGCTGGTGGCAGCTGCCCCTGCTCACCGTCACCGGCTCCGAACCGGGACCCACCCTGGTCGTGACCGCCGGCGTCCACGGTGACGAATACGAGGGCGTCGAAGCCATCCCCCGCATCGCCGATCAAGTCGACCCGTCCCGACTCCGCGGCACACTCCTCATGGTCCCCGTCTGCAACATGGCCGCCTACGCCACCGCCACCCGCAACAGCCCCATCGACGGGCTCAACCTGGCACGCGTCTTCCCCGGCTCCCAGACCGGCACCCTCACCGAACAGATCGCCTACTGGCTGACGCACAAATTCCTCAGCGCCGCCGACTTCTTCATCGACCTCCACAGCGCCGGCATCGTCGGCGACATCCCCACCCTGGCTGGCTATGTCCACAGCGATGATGACGTAGGCCGTCGCTCCCTCGCCGGAGCCCGCGTCTTCGGCGCGCCCGTACTTTGGGGCCATCCACCGCCCGTGCCCCCCGGCCGTAGCATCTCCGCAGCCACCGACCTCGGCGTTCCCTGCCTCTACACCGAAGCCGCCGGCGCCGGCCGCGCCCGCCCCAAAGACGTTGACTGTTTCACACAGGGCGTCCTCAACGTCATGCACCACCTCGACATGCTCGAAGGCGACCCCGCCCCTGTACCACCCGCCCAGCACCTCATCGGCGACGGCAACATGGACGAAGTCATGTCCGCCCCCATGGCCGGCTACTTCCGACCCCGTGTCCAACTCCTGCAGGAAGTCCAGACAGGCCAGCTCGTCGGCTCCATCCACGACCCCCTCGGCACCGTCCTGGCCGAACTCCACGCCGAGACAGACGGCATCGTCATCATGCGCCGCGGCGTCCACCGCGTCCTCGCCGGCGACGGCCTCATCCACCTGACCAACCGCGCCGAATGACTCTAACCACTGACTACTGACTACTGACTACTGACTACTGACTACTGACTACTGACTACTGACTACTGACTACTGACTACTGCAGTTCTACCATCCAAGCGCATACCCATCCCGCCGCGGGTCCGCACCCCCCATAAACCCGCCGCTCTCAGGATCGACCATGATGCCCTGCCCGCCCCCGACCTCCGCGTTCCATGGCCCCAGCCTGTTGAGCCGGTGGCCCATCTGCGTCAGCTCCAGCAGCACATCCTCACCAATCCGCGTCTCAACGTCCACCTGCGTCCCCGGCGACGTCGCCTTCACCCGCGGCGCCTCGATCGCGGCCTGTATATTCAGGTCATGATCGATCACGTTCATGATCATCTGCGGCGTCGTCTGCAAAATTCCGTAGCTCCCCGGCGTCCCGATCAGAAAACGCAGCCCCTGCTCGTCCCACACCTGCGCCGGCGACATGCACATCTCGATCTTCCGCCCCGGCGCAATGACATTCGGGCTCTGCGGATCGCCGTCAAACCAGTTCAGGAAATTGTTCAGCGCAATCCCCGTCCCCGGTACCACCACCGCCGACCCAAAACCTGCCCCCAGGCTCTGCGTAATCGCCACCGCGTTGCCCGTCGCATCGATCGCGCTGAAGTGCGTCGTACACTCGGTTCGCATCCACCGCCGCGGGTCCCCTGCCAGCACCTCGTCCTCCATCTTCTCCGACGTATACCGTTCACCTCCCGAAGGGCGGGCCAGCGCGCCGATCTCTGCCCGGCGCTGCGCCGCGTACTCCTTCGACAGCAGACCGGCCGTGGGCACGTCCTCAAGCCCCGTATACTCGGCCCTGTCCGCCTGCGCCAGCTTCGCCGCCTCGATAAACCGGTGCAAAGTCCCCGCGCGGTTGTGGCCCATCTCCGCCACGTCGAAGCCCTCCATGATGTTCAGCGTCTCCAAATATTGCACCGCCTGGCACGGCGGCGGCGGCGCATACACACGAAAGCCCCGGTACGAGACCGAAACCGGTTCCTGCCACTCCACCGCAAAATCCTCCAGGTCCCGGTGCGTGATCAGCCCCCCGTTCTCTTCCATGTAACGGACCAGCCTGTCCGCAATCTCGCCCCGGTAAAAGACATCGGCCCCGCCCTCGGCGATGGCGCGCATGCTCTTCGCCAGGTCAGGCTGTATCATCAGCTCACCCGCAACCGGCGCCCGCCCATGCGGCAAATACGCCTCCGCCGTCGCCGGATACTTCAGCATCTCCGGCACGTTGAAATCCGTGAACTCGGCGTTCTTCACCGTCAGAGGAAAGCCATGCTCCGCATACTCGATCGCCGGCTCAAATACCGTGGCCGCATCCATCGTCCCGTACCGCTCCAGCGCCGCCAGCCAGCCCCCGCACGACCCCGGAACCAGCGGCGAACGCGGCCCCCGAGCCCGGCTCTCCGCATCGCCCACCTCTTCAAACGTCGCACCGTACGGCGCGCGCCCCATATAGTCCAGGATCGTATGCTCCTGCTCGCGCGCCGAGTAGATATGCATGTACCCGTCGCCCCCCAGCCCCGACATGTACGGCTCGACCACATTCAGCGCCGCCGCCACCGCCACAATCGCGTCGATCGCGTTGCCGCCTTCCATCATAATCCGCACCCCCGCCAGCGAAGCCAGCGGATGCGCCGATGCGATCATGCCTCGCCGGCCCGTCACCGTCGAGCGATGAACGATTCCCTTGGCAGAAAAGGACATCGATTCTCTCCTTGCAACTGGTTTTTGGGTTCTCTGTTTCTTGATTAAACGTTCTTGATGAGGAGTAGCTCTATCTGGAACCGGTTTCTTGCAATTCAGTTCCCGCCCTTAAGTGCTCGTCGATGTTTCTCAGATCAGCGATTTGCGGGCGCAAATTGCCTTTCCCCGCAGGGCCGCGCAGCTGAACCAAGGAGTCCCAATACGCCCCTGGTGTTCTTCGCGCCCCTTCGCGTTCCTTCGTGGATCGAACGGTTTTGTCTCTAACAACCTTCAAGCGAGGAGCATCCCCAACGGGCCTGCAGACATGCCCATATTGCGGAATCATGAGCGGCCTTCCCTAATGTCAGTGGACCCTACTCCTCCCACACCAGCAGCACGCCCATCGCCTCGGCCAACCGTCCATACAGCAGATCGAACGCCTCTTTAGCTTCCTGATACGGAAAGCGGTGGCTGACCAGCGGCTCCACGCGGATACGCCCCTCCCGCATCAGTTCCACCGTCCGCGCCAGCATGTACTCAGGCGGATCTTCACCGTAATAGCCCCCAATCAGACGCCTCCGTTGGATCTTGCCCGCGTCCAGCGGCAACGGCTGCCCGTGATACAGCCCGATCAAATGCAGCGTTCCCCCGTCGCACACCATCTCCTGGGCCTGCGCAAATGACTTCAGCCCCGGCGCTCCGCCCACACACTCAAACACGATATCCGCGCCCCGCCCGTCCGTCAGTTCCATCACCCGCTCCACCGGATCCGTCTCATTAACGTCGATTGCGTGGTCCGCGCCGAAAATCAGGCCCATCTGGCAACGCTTCGCGATCGCATCCACCACGACTACCTGCTCGCACAGATGCTGCCGCACCCCCTGCAGCACCAGGTTGCCCACCAGCCCCTGCCCCATGATCACGATCGTATGACTGGGCCGGATCCCCGGCGACGCCGCCCACGTGACCCCGCTCTTCGCCAGCGGCAGAAAAGTAGCCTCCTCAAACGAAATGTCGTCCGGAATCGGCCACACACGCGGCCCTACATTTGAATCAACCGGCTGCACCACATACTGCGCATGCGGCGCCACCGCCATCACCCGGTCCCCCGGCTGAAAGCGCTCCGCCGCCTCGCTCCCCACCGCGTCCACCACGCCAGCCAGCGAGTAACCCATAATCCTCGGGTCAATCGCCTCCTCGTGCATATACCGCCGCAGGATCTCCGAGCCCCGGCTGATCAGGCTGACCTTGCTCCGCACCCGCACCTCATTCGGCCCCACCGGCGGTATCGGGACCTCTTCCAGAACGATATTTCCAAATCCCTCGGGCTTGGTTACGCGTATCATGCTCTGCTCCTCGCTTTCCCGGAAATCGACGCTGTTTGAAAGGCGTGCCCCCCAACTCTCCAAAGCAAAATTCATACTAGCACCAAAGGCACATTCGCGTAAACGCCCCTTTTCCATCGGGTGCCTCCCCAAATGGGGGCAAACTTCCCCATGCCTCCACTAGCACCGGAGCCGGACCCATCTCGCGCAAAACTGAATCAGAGGTAGCGCCGTCTCTGACCCCTAACCCCTGGCCCCTAGCCCCTGCAGTTCCGGGCGGTCGGGCCTATTCGGCCCTCCCTTGTGCGGGGGCTCCGCCCCCGCAACGCCCCCTCTCCTACACCCTCCCTCGCCGACCTGGTGCCGATATTCGTAACAAGTGCCTAATCGAAGGTGTCCAGCCAGACCACATCCCGCCAGTCCCATCAAATCCCCGTAGGGGCACCCCTTGTGGGTGCCCTCGCTCCCATCCCACTCTGGACCGCATAACCTGCGTTCACTGACAAAGATTGCATTCTGAAGAACCAATATAGTAGAGTACTCCCTACGCCAACCCGATTCAATCCGGCAGGAGACCAGCCCCATGCGCCGTCCCAACTTCCTCATCATCTACACCGACCAGCAGCGCTGGGACGGCATCGGCACAAACGGCAATCCCGATATCCACACGCCCCACCTCGACAGACTGGCAGACCGGAGTGTCAACTTCGACCGCTGCTTCGTCCAGAACCCCGTCTGCATGCCCAGCCGCCTCAGCTTTCTCACCGGCCAGTATCCCTCCACCCTCGGCATCACCCACATGGGCGTGCCCGTGCCCGAAGATACCGTCACCCTGCCCCGCCTCCTCGGCCCCTACGGCTACCGCTCAGCCAACATCGGCAAACTCCATTTCCAGCCCCACGCCAACCGCGATCACCGTACCTGGCATCCCCCCTACGGCTTCGATCACCTGGAAATCTCCGACGAGCCCGGCTCCTACGAAGATGCCTACCGCGCCTGGGTACGTCGCCTCGCCCCCGACCAGCTCCCCCACGTCAGCCTCGGCCAGGCCCCCATGACAGAAGTCTGGCAGGCGGCCATGGGAATCGAGGACGGCATCGAACACCCGGCCGAACGCTTCCCCATTGAACCTCTGGCCTCCCGCTGCCGCGACGACATGACCCACACCGCCTTCGTCGCCGAGCAGTCCATCGAGTTCATGCGCCACCAGGCCGGGACCGGCCAGCCCTTCCTCTGCATCGCCGGCATCTACTCCCCCCACTCCCCCTGGGTCGCCCCCCAGCAATACTTCGACCTCTACGATCCCGCCGCGCTCACTCTTCCCTCATTCCCGCCCGAAGTAGAGGAGCAACGCGGGCCGCAGAACTATCCCGACGACGAACTGCGTCGCGCCCATCAAGGCTACTACGGCCAGATCAGCGAAGTCGACCACCATACTGGTCGCCTCCTCGCCGCACTCGATGAGCTGGGCATCGCCGACGACACCGTCGTCATCTTCACCTCCGACCACGGCGAATGGCTCGGCGAACACCTTCGCTATGGCAAAGGCTACCCCGCACACGACCAGTGCAGCCGCGTCCCACTCCTCATCCGCCCGCCCGGCGACACCTTCACCGCCCGCAGAGATTCAGGCCTCACCGAGGCGCTTGACGTCCTGCCCACCATTCTCGACCTCGCCGGTATCCAGGTTCCCCCCCACCTGCAGGGCAGCTCCCTCCTGCCCCGGCTGCACGGCGACGCGCCCGGCGGGACCTCCGCCCTCACCGAACACACCGGCTGGAAATCACTCCGCACCGAGCGCTTCCGCTACCTCCTCCACGCCGACGGCTCCGAAGACCTCTATGATCTTTCAGCAGAGTGGGGCGACTACCGCGACGTGTCCGCCGACCCCGCCTACGCTTCCGACCTCGCCGCGTCCCGTCACGAACTGGGCCGCAAACTACTGGCCGCAGAAAGGCCGCTGCCCCGCGCCTGGCCCTACTGAGGTGACCGCCACCGGAGAGAACATGTCGAGTCAGAGTCCGCAGCAATTCCCCCAGCCGTCCGCCGGCAATACGCCCCGCCGCGCCGGCACCAGGCCCAATCCCATCTGCCGCGTCAGCGACCTGCCCCCCGGCGAACGCAAAATCGTCGAAGTGCGCAGCCGCTCAATCGGCGTCTTCAACGTCCACGGCCAATACTACGCCCTACGCAGCCTCTGCCCCCACCAGGGCGCACCCCTCTGCCGCGGCACCATCACCGGCACCGCCCGCTCCACAGCCCCCGGCGAAATCATCTGGGAACGCGATGGCCGGATCCTCCGCTGCCCCTGGCACGGCTGGGAGTTCGACATCGCCACCGGCCGCTCCGTCTTCAACCCCCACCGCCTGCGCGTCCGCACCTACGATGTCACCGTCGAGCAACCCGAGCCGCAAGAAGAAGACCCCTCCGTCGAAAGCTTCGAAGTAACCGTCGAAGACGGCTGGGTCGTGCTGCACGCATAGCAGCACCTGTTTGAAGGCATTTCCAACCATGCAGAGCTTTCCCGAAAAACGAAAAGGGCTGGCCGGGAATCTCGCCACAGCCTTCTGCAGCACCTCAGAATTCCTCAGCGAGACGAAGATACTGGGAGTCTCTGTCGGGTCCCTGATATTCTTAGCCGCCTTGATCACCGCCATTACCGCCTACAACAATCTGGACTCTTACCTGTATGCGATTCTCATCATCGTAGTGGTAATCCCAGGACAGGTTGCCCACTTCCTGATCTGCGAACGAAAGGGTCTTAGCGACTACCTTTTGGAGACAGGTTTCAGATTAGCTAGTTTGGGTGCGGGGTGGTGGATCTCCTATACCTTTCTCGACATCAATTCATTCTCGGGCGTCTTTCCCATAATTGTTGCGCCATTCGTCGGCGATGGAATCTACGCCCTATACCGCAAATGGTATCGCAAGGCATAGCCCAGCCTACCGGAAGTCGCTCTGAAACCCGTATTCTGTCCCTGCAAGAACGCAGTGTTTCGACAGAACTGCCTTTCAGACTATACATGATTTCACACGACAAATGATTCGCAACTGGAAGGAAACCCCCGGCAAGCTCGCTCTATTCTTAGGGATGTTTGCAAGTATTGCTATCGCGACATGGGTTCACGATGCCTTCTTTTCCGGGTCCGACGGTCGGCTGGAACCTATCTTCGTGATGATCGCGGCAATGGCAACCACATACGCGCATATCCTTATCTACAGAAGAGAAGTGTTCCGGGGCCTTCGTGAAGATCTCCTCGCGTTGGCAATCCTTGTTTCAGGATTCGGTGCTGGGATATGGGTCTCCTTTGCCTATTTCGACAGCGACTCTTTCCTGAGCTATCTTCCCATTTATGCTGGGCTTCTAGTCGGGGTGGGACCTAGTATCCCAATCCGCAAATGGTTTCGCAGAACATAGCAGCCTTACCACGCATCGCGACTCTACCTGACAGGGCGCATGCATCTGGCGAATAGTAAGAGCGAACTCTTCACACCCACTATTTCGAACACATTGTCACCACAACGGGACGAATAAGAGGCACATCCGACTATGGACAAAATCCTGGCTAGATGGCGAAAAATCCCTTACCTGCACTCAAGCCTCATCTGGACCCTCGCAATCCTTCTCCTCGGCGACTGGATTGGCGGCTCCTATTTCCAGTCCGACTTCCGCTTGCGCTACGCCTTCATGTGTATTGCCGTATCCGCCGTCTACTTCATCCATGTACTGATCTACAAACGCAAGACCCCTGCCGAAGTGCGGGCCTCGCTCACCATCTTCATCCCCGTCATCAGCCTTTCCGTATGGCTGTCCTTCACCCTCTTCACCGCCGACTCCCCCTACAACTTTCTTCCCCTCCTCGTCGGCATATTTGTCGCATTCGCCCTGGACCTCTGGTTCCAAAAAAGACAACGCCAGACATAACTCCCCTGCCCCAACATCCCGTAGGGGCACCCCTTGTGGGTGCCCTCGTACTTTCCTCAATCTTGAATTACAACTCTCAAAGTTTGGAGACTCGCAGGTCGAATAGATCTGTGGTATCAATGGAGCAGGAACATGGTCTGTTCCCGGCGAAAAAGGTGTCCTGACAACTGCTCACGAAGTCAGCACACTAGAATTCTGGGACTATTCCCCCGAGGAGAAGCTACATGCAAAAGCATGACCGCAGACAATGGAATGGAAAGGGATATCAGCCAAAAGGAAGCAAAGATTCCCCCAAGAGTCCCCCAACCAATACGCCAAACCAGTTGAGCAGCGGCTTCAGACTAGTGCAAACCCAATCACCGACTCCTCCTTCTGAAGGCCCACCCGCATCCTCTTCGTCACAAAGGAAGTAGAATCCGCCTCCCAACGTCGTTCTTCCAAATCTCCTGAACCAGCAGCAAGACGATCGTCGCGCCCCTTCGCCTCCACCCGTAGGGGCACCCCTTGTGGGTGCCCTCGTATTCCCTCTCGGACTGCACCTTGCCCCTTCGGGCAGTCTCCGTCCCCCGCAGAGGCCCAAAAAAACACCGCCCCATCGCCCGCCATCCCGAATATCCCTATCAATCCCGCAAATCCTGATTCAGACAACGACCCCCCACAAAATGCCAACCCGCATAAGTCAGTGTAAAATAGGGCAATTCCCTTTCCACCAACCCCCTGCACCCTGCCAAATGGCCACGCGCCCCAGGACAATCACATAAACGCACCCAATAACACCGCCTTCACATCCCAACTCCACCCCACACGAGGACCAACCATGGCCGACCCAATTATCACCAAAATCGAAATCCATACCTACGAATCCGAACGAGTGAACCTCGGCAAAGACTACAACGGCTTCAACCTCGTCTACGAGCCCGGCAGCCGCATCAAGACCCAGGGCAGCATCCTCCGCATCGAGACCGACCAGGGCATCGTCGGCGAGTACGCCGGCGGCAGCGGCGCAGAGTACTCCACCCTCCCCACCTTCATCCACTTCCTCATCGGCCGCAGCGCCCTCCAGCGTGAGCTCATCTACACCGAAGTCCGACGCGCCCTCCGCCAGGTCGCCCGCATCGGCTTCGCCCCCGTCGACATCGCCCTCTGGGACATCGCCGGCAAACTCTACGACCAGCCCGTCTACAAACTGCTCGGCGGCTACAAGGACAGTATCCCCTGCTACGCCAGCACCTACCACGGCGACCACCAGCCTGACGGCCTCTCAACCCCCGAAGCCTTCGCCGACTTCGCCGAACACTGCCTCGACCTCGGCTATCCCGCCTTCAAAATCCACGGCTGGGGCCGCGCACCCGTCAGCCAGGAAGTCGCCAACGTCCACGCCGTCGGCAAACGCGTCGGCGACAAAATGGACCTCATGCTCGACCCCGCCTGCGAGCTCATGACCTTCGGCGACGCCGTCAAAGTCGGCTGGGCCTGCGACGAAAACCGCTTCTTCTGGTACGAAGACCCCTACCGCGACGGCGGCATCTCCCAGTTCGCCCACCGCAAGCTGCGCCAGCTCATCAATACGCCCATCCTCCAGACCGAGCATGTCCGTTCTCTCGAACCCCACATCGACTTCGCCCTCGCCGACGCCACCGACTACGTGCGCGGCGACGTCGGCTACGACGGCATCACCGGCGTCATAAAGCTCGCCCACGCCTGCGAGGCCCTCGGCATCGATCTCGAGTTCCACGGCCCCGGCCCCGCCCAGCGCCAGTGCATGGCCGCCATCCGCAACACCAACTACTACGAAATGGGCCTCCTCCACCCCAAGGCCCCAGCCAGTCACGAACCCAACCTCTACGTCGACTACGTGGACGACCTCGAAGCCATCGACGCCAACGGCCACGTCTCCATTCCCCAAGGACCGGGGCTCGGCGTCGACATCAACTGGGATTGGGTAGAACGAAATCGCGTGTCAGTGGTAGAATACGGCGGCTAACACCGCAAATCATAAACTTCGTAACGTATACGCATGATCCGATAGAGGCGCCACCGTAACGCTCGCCTTCCCAGGAGGACTCCCTATGACCGTCGCTACCGCCCCCCAACTCTCCATCTCTGAGCTGCTGACCGCGCTCGAAGGCGTCACCGCCATCCCCTGCGCGCCCTACCGCGCCGGCAGCATCGACTACGATGCCCATCTCAAAAATGTCCGCTACCTCATGCGCACCAACAATCTCAGCGACAACCGCCCCCGCGTCCTCTCCATCGCCGGCACTAGCCCCATCCACCAGATGACCCGCGCCGAGCAGGTTCACATCGTCGACATCACCACCCGCGAAATGGGCGACGAGGGTGTCTACGTCGCCGGCGTCCTGCCCAGCCCGCTCGCCGACGCCAAAGACCTCATCGGCGAGCTCTCCGGCCTCCAGCGTCCGCCCGACGCCTACCTCGTAATGCCGCTCGTCGGTGTCTACGACCCGGCCGGCATGTACAACGAGTTCATGGCCTTCGGCGAAGAGGTGCACGACCGCTTCGGCGCCCGCCTCATCTACTACTTCAAAGACAGCCGCGACCTGTCCCAAATGGGCAAGCTCTTCCGCGACTCTGAAGCCTTCATCGGCCTCAAAGTCGGCACCGGCGAAGACGACGTCGAGCCGCTCGTTCACGCCATCGGCGACAACGGCCTCGTCATCTGGGGCATCGGCGACCGCTGCACACGCGCCTCCCAGCTCGGCACCAAAGGCCACACCTCCGGCATCGCCGTCGCCTATTCCAAGGCCTCCGACGCCATCAACAACGCCCAGCGCGCCGGCGACCACGCCGAGTCCCAGCGCGTCGAGGACGCCATCTTCGCCCTCGAAGAGCTGCGCTTCCGCGACGGTCGCCGCTATAACTATTCCGCCGTCATCTCCGCCATGGCCCAGAGCGGATTCGACGACATCGACGGCGGCGAAGGGGCACCCTTCAATCCGCCGGTCCCAGGCGATATAGCCCGCGAAGTCCAGGCCGCCATCGCCGACTTGGCCCAATACCACTAAGGTCTGGAGTCCCGCTATGGCATCCCAATCCCGCACCGGTTCGGACGCGCCCTCTGTCCTGCTCATCTCCACCGACCACTGGCCCGCCCACCTCATGGCCGGTGCCGGACATCCCGCCGTCCGCACTCCAACCCTCGACAGCCTCGCCGGCGCCGGCGTCCGCTACACCAACGCCTACGCCGAGTGCCCCGTCTGCATCCCGGCCCGCCGCACACTCATGACCGGCACAACCACCCGCACCCACGGCGACCGCGTCTTCAAGGTGCAGGAACCCATGCCCCAGCTCCCGACCGTCGCCCAGACCTTCCGCGACGCCGGCTACCAGGCCTACGCCGTCGGCAAGCTCCACGTCTTCCCCCAGCGCGATCGCATCGGCTTCGACGACGTCATCCTCGCCGAGGAAGGCCGCCCCATCCTCGGCGCCATCGACGACTACGAGCTCTGGCTCGGCGAGGAGGGCCATCCCGGCCGCTCCTTCGCCCACGGCATGAGCAACAACGAGTACAGTTACCGCCCCTGGCATCTGTCCGAGGAGACCCATGTCACCAACTGGGCCACCGACCAGATGTGCCGCATGATCCGCCGCCGAGACCCCACCCGGCCCGGCTTCTGGTTCCTATCCTACTGCCATCCCCACCCGCCCCTCGTCCCCCTCGAGTGGTACTACAATCTCTACCGCGACGTAGACATTCCGCTCCCCCACCAGGCCGCCTGGTCGCAGGACTTCGACAACCTGCCCTACGCGCTGCAGATGATCCAGACCCGTTACGGCAACACCTTCAGCGACGAGGAGCTCCGGGGCATCCACCGCGCCTTCTACGCGCTCTGTACCCATATCGACCACCAGTTGCGCCGCGTCATCGGCACCCTGCGCGAGGAAAGGCTGCTCGACAACACCATCATCTGCTTCACCAGCGACCACGGCGACATGCTCGGCCAGCACGGCCTCTGGGCCAAGCGCCTCTACTACGAGCAGTCCGCCAACATCCCCATGCTGCTCCTCGGCCCCGCAAACGACGAACGTACCCCCGCCGGCACCCAGGATGACCGTCTCGTCGGCTGGCAGGACGTCATGCCCACCCTCCTCGACCTGGCCGGCATCCCAGTCCCCGAAACCGTCGAAGGCACATCGATGGTCGGCGACGCCCGCCGCCCCTATCTCTTCGGCGAAGTCGGCGAAGGGCCCATGGCCACGCGCATGATCCGGCAGGACCAGTACAAACTGATCTACTACCCAACCGGCAACCGTTTTCAGTTGTTCGATTTGGATGCCGACCCCCAAGAGATGACCAACCTGAGCGCTTCAGAGAGCCACGCAGCTTTGCTTCAAAGCCTGACCGCGCTCCTGGTAGACGAGCTCTACGGCAACGACGAGGAGTGGCTGCAGGACGGCCAGCTTGTCGGCCTGCCCCAAAAAGAGTGGCAGCCCGTCAAGAACCGCGAACTCTCAGGCCAGCGCGGCCTGCACTGGCCCCCGCCGCCCCTGGACCTGTCCGGAAGACAAGTGGGTATGCCAGGATGACCGCTGGGGAATCGAAAGAGAGGTGACTCAGAAGAAAGTGCCGGGCCGCTATGACGGCTGCCGGCCTGTCTCGGCACAGTAGGCCAGGTAGTCGTCGATCGCCTCTCGGAACGCGATCTCAAGCTCCTCGACCGTGCTGCCCTCAAAGTAAACGTTGTCGAAGCTGTCCGTCAACTGACCGTGATAGATCCTGTCATGCTCATCGTAGTGTATGGCAGCTGAAAATCCCTTGTAGTACATTGCTCTTTCCCATCGTAATCTGACGAAACAGTCTGACGAACGCCAGCGCTATCGAAAATCAGCCTGTGATTCTAACTGTACTCATCACTTAACTCAAACAGATCCCTGTCCAGTCCTGAAAGGCAACCAACCCGTGTCTTCACCTCTCCGCCGTTACGCACTCGTCGGCACAGGCGGCCGCGCCAGAATGTACATCCACGCCATCCTCGGCGACTACGCACAGTGGAATGAGCTCGTCGCACTCTGCGACCTCAGCCAGACGCGCATGGACTTCTACAACCAGCAGATCCAAGCGCGCGCCGGCAGCGACCCCCTGCCCACCTACCACGCCGATGACTTCGACCGCATGATCGCCGAAACCAGACCCGACGTCGTCATCGTCACCACCATGGACGCCACACACCACCACTACATCTGCCGCGCCATGGAGCTGGGCTGCGACGCCATCACCGAAAAACCGATGACCACCGACGACGCCAAAGCCCGCCAGATCTTCGACACCATCCAGAAGACCGGCCGCTCCCTGCGCGTCACCTTCAACTACCGCTACGCGCCCCTCGCCACGACCGTGCGCGAGCTCATCATGCAGGGCGCCATCGGCCGCCCCCGCCACGTCGACTTCTCCTGGGTCCTCGACACCCGCCACGGCGCTGACTACTTCCGCCGCTGGCACCGCGAAAAGGACAAGTCCGGCGGCCTCCTCGTACACAAGTCCACCCACCACTTCGACCTCATCAACTGGTGGATCGACTCCATCCCCCACACCGTCTACGCCCAGGGCGATCTCCACTTCTACGGCCGCGAAAACGCCGCCGCCCGCGGCGAGACCTACACCTACGACCGCTACACCGGCGAAGAGGCCGCCGCCGGCGATCCCTTCGCCATCAGCCTCGAATCCGACGAGACCCTAAAAAGCCTCTACCTCAACGCCGAAGCCGACAGCGGCTACCTGCGCGATCGCAACGTCTTCGGCGACAACATCACCGCCGAAGACACCATGAGCGTCACCGCCCGCTATCGCAACGGCATCATCCTCAGTTATTCCCTGCTCGCCTACTGCCCCTGGGAAGGCTACCGCGCCGCCGTAACCGGCGACCGCGGCCGCATCGAAGTCGAGGCCATCGAGGCCGTCGGACGCACCTTCGTCGCCGGCCAGGAGGAGACCCTCCCCGAAGCCGCCAACCAGCTTCAGGACTTCGGCGGCAAACACATCTGGGTCTTCCCCATGCACGGCGCCCCCTACGAAGTCGAGGTCCCCGAAGGTGTCGGCGGCCACGGCGGCGGCGACCGCGTCATGCTGGAGCAGATCTTCCATCCCGACCCGCCCGAAGACCCCTTCGCCCGTGCCGCCACCCACGTCGACGGCGCCGCCTCCATCCTGCTGGGCATCGCCGCCAACCACTCCATCGCCACCGGCCAGCCCATTACCGTCGATGACCTCTTGAAACTGAGCGACGACTAAGCCTGCGCCCCGCCCCTACGACGGGAGAACGCGCAGGACCAAAAAGGAGACCCTACATTGAGTGACTTTTCCGGCCAGAACGTAATCGTAACCGGCGCCAGCAGCGGCTTCGGCGAAGCCATCGCGCTGAAATTCGCAGCCGCCGGCGCCCATGTGGCCATGATCGCCCGCCGCGAGGAAGTCCTCCGCGCCCTCGCCCAACGCATCGAAGCCGACGGCGGCCGCGCCCTCGTCTACCCCTGCGACGTCGGCGAAGAGGCCCAGATCCGCGCCACCGTCGAAAAAATCGACGCCGAGCTCGGCCCCATCCATATACTCGTCAACAACGCCGGCACCAACGTCGTCAACCGCAGCATCGACGCCACCACCATCGAAGACTGGCGCGTCGTCGCCGACGTCAACCTCGTCAGCGCCTATCTCTTCACCAACCTGCTCATGCCGCAGATGAAAGCCCGCGGCGCCGGCACCATCATCAACATCGGCTCACGCGCCGCCAACTACCCCAGCCTGCTCTCCGGCGTCGCCTACAGCAGCGCCAAGCTCGGCATGCACGCCCTCAACCGCGTCACCAATGAAGAGGGCAACCCCCACGGCGTGCGCGCCTGCATCATCAACCCCGGCGTCACCGCCACCCCCCTCCTCGACCGGCGGCCCGTCCCGCCTCCCCAGGAAGCCCGCAAGCTCATGATGCAGTCCGAGGACATCGCCGACACCGTCCTCTACGCCGCCGGCCTCCCCCTGCGCGCCAACGCCGAACGCATCGACCTCTACCCAACCAACACGGAGGTGGGCTGACATCTCTACGAAGCTCGCCGAAGTACCCCCGGCTATCGCCGCCATCGCGCCCGACGGCCAGCTCACCCCGGCCCAAAGGCGTTGCTTTCTCATCTCGATCGCCCTGCGCCGCCAGCAGCCCGGGACCGGCAGCGCCCCCCAATTCCTGCGCAAACGCTCGGCACTGTACGATTGGCCTGATTTGCGGGCTATTCTAACGGGGATACGTTGGGCGGTCGTCGGCGCCGTCGCCACCCGCGCCTACATGCCCGAACGCAAGACCAGGGCCTTTGACATTCTCGTCCACCACCATGACGGAGACACCGCGCTGGCGCGCCTGAAAGAGGCCGGTTACCAAGTCGCTTCAGAACTGTCAATCCCCGGCTACATGTTGAACGCCCCTGACGGCACCGATATCGACCTGCTCCTCATCCCCTTCGAGTGGCTTGACGATGCATTGCAACCCGACCGAACTGACGCCGCCGGCTACCCTGTCCTCGGCCTTCCCTATCTCGTCCTGATGAAGATGGAAACGTCCCGCCCGCAGGACCTGGGCGATCTGTCCAGGATGCTCGGCCTCGCCGAAGAGGATGACTTGGAGCAGGTTCGCGCGGCCGTTACCCGCTACATGCCAGATGCCGCTGAGGATCTGGAGTCGCTAATCTACCTGGGCCGCCTCGAAATGGGCGAAATCTGAACCGCCCCCCGCCGTCGTGAAGTGACCTGATTCGAGGAGCAACCACCTTCCCATGCTGCGCGTAGCCTTCATCGGCACCGGCCGCATCAGCGACCTCCACGCCCTCGAATACCGCCAAAACGACCGCGCCCAGCTCGCAGCCGTCTGCGACGTCGACCAGGAAAGCGCCCAGCGCCGCGCAGCCGCCTGGAACGTGCCGCCCAATCGCGTCTTCACCAACTACCACGACCTCCTCGCCCTCCCCGACCTCGACATCATCGAAATCCTCCTGCCCCATCACCTCCATCACGCCGTCACCCTCGACGCCCTCTCCGCCGGCAAACATGTCTCCGTCCAGAAACCCATGGCCCTCTCCCTCGCCCAAGCCGGCGAAATGATCGCCGCCGCCGCGGCCGCCCAAAAGACCCTGCGCGTCTACGAAAACTTCATCTTCTACCCACCCGTCGTCCACGCCAAGGCCCTCATCGAAGCCGGCGAAATCGGCGACCCCCTCACCATCCGCATCAAGAGCAACGCCGGCTTCAGCCCCACCGCCTGGCATGTGCCCCTCGCCGCCTGGGCCTGGCGCTTCAACCCGGAAATCTGCGGCGGCGGCCCCATGCTCTTCGACGACGGCCACCACAAATTCGCCCTCGCCTGGCACTTCATGGGTCCGCCCGCAGAGGTACACGCCTGGATCGGCGCAATGGAGCTCATGCCCGGTCGCGTACTCGACACCCCCGCCATCGTCTCCTGGAAATTCCCCAACAACCGCTTCGGCTCCCTCGAAGTCGTCTACTCGCCCCAACTCCAGGTCGAAACCAGCTACTACGCCCAGGACGACCGCGTCGAAATTACCGGCACCAAAGGCGTCATCTGGATCAACGGCGGCCACGGCCGCCTCGCCGACGCACCGCCCGTCACCCTGGCCCGCGACGGCCAGACCCGCACCTTCGACGACATCCCCACCGGCTGGGAGCAAAGCTTCATCCACGCCACCCGCCACCTCATCGACGCCCTCCACGACAACACCCCGCCCCGCCTGACCGGCGACCAAGGCCGCACCATCCTGCGCTCCCTCCTCGCCGCCCACCACTCCGCCCGCACCGGCCAGTCCGTCCGCATCTGACCGGTAAACATCCAATAGCTCCCCCCGCCGACACGCAAAATCGGCCTGCCTGCCAGCAACACGCCCTGACAAACCGGCCGACCTCCAGACTTCACATCGCCCCCCAACCGGCGCCGGCAATCTGAAATCTCTAAAGCTTGTTTAAGTAAGTCCGAACAGCGATCTGAGGGAGCAAACTGTAGCGATTCCGCAAAGAGCAGCGCATTCTCACAAAAAAAGTCCGATACGTCTCTGCTGTTCTTCGCGACCCTTCGCGTGACTTCGCGGTTCAAAAAAGGTGTTCTTCGCGACCCTTCGCGTGCCTTCGCGGATCGATTGGTTCTGTTTTACTCTGAGAGGCCTCCCCAAAATGTCTACGAAGCCTGGCGAACCCCGAACCGCTCCAGCGCATCCTCGTCTAGCTCAACACCCAGGCCCGGCTCCTGCGGCACCCTGAAGTAACCGTCCTCAAACGCAAGAGGGCGAACAATGAGATCGTCCACGCGTAGCATCTCTCCCACAATATCGCTTGACAGCGTTGTCGCCTTAGCCGCCGCGCATGCATGGACGTAAGAGGCCTCCGAAATGCCCAGCCCGACCCCCGACCCATGCCAGACAGGCATGCCGGCTGCCTCGGCTATCGCCGTGCCCTGCATGAAACTGTTCATGCTGCCGCCCAGATTAAGGTAGTCACACGCCTCGCGCTTGACCGCGTTAATGACATCCTGATGATTGCCCAGGTGCAATGCCAGGGGAAAATCCAGTTTCTCTCTGAGCAGAACGTACCAGTCCAGATTACTGCGCGCGACAGGGTCCTCAAAGCATTCAATGTTATCGAGATAAGGTTCCAGGCCGCGTGCGATTTCCAAAGCATGCCTCGGATGTCGCAGGTGCTGCCCCGCGTCGATAGTCACCTTTACGTCCGTCCCAACCGCCTTGTTGATGGCTGCAATGCGTTCCACCACGGGATCGCCCAGATTGGCCTTCATCTTGAGCACGTCAATCCCCAGTTCAGCGGCCTGCCGCGCCCGCCTCGCCGCATCGTCAGGCCACATCTGCCCGCTGCAAAGTGACCCGCGCACGCGGCTGCGATACGCGCCCCCGAGTAACTGGTAGACCGGCACCCCGAGCGCCTTGCCCACCAGGTCGTACACTGCCATCTCATAGGCTTGATAAGCCCCGACAGCACGGTTCCATACGTCGCCGATCGGCAAATGCTGCCAGTTCAGGTCAAAAGGATCACGCCCTGTAAACAGCGGTGCATACTGACGAACTGTGCTCTCTGCCACGCCTTTCGGAGCCTCGCCCAGCCCGCTGAGACCGCTGTCTGTCGTCATCCGCAGCAGCACGATAGGCAGGTCCCACCAGGAACCGCTCCACCCTTCAATATTCGCGCTGTGCCAGCTGACAGGGTGCAGCGGCACTCGCACGCGGAATGTTTCAACTTCTACAATCTTCATCTGCCACGCCTCCAAAACGACCACCAACTGCCAGACATCGAATCCATCACGCCGCGAATCCACCTGCAACGCCAAGAGCCGCCCCAGGTCAGAACCCCTGTAACGTCAGCAGCACAACCCTCACCAACCGGCCCACACAAAAAACTCTGCCCGCGCCGGTTTGGGGGGCGCGGGCAATCTGAAGCTTCTGAGGCTTGTTTACTTTCGTCTGAACAGCGATCCGAGGGAATAAAGTGTGTCTAATCCGCAGAGGGCCCCACAGTCATGCAGAAAAAACTCGATACGCCACCGGAGTTCTTCGCGACCCTTCGCGTACCTTCGCGGAAAAAAAGGATGTTCCTCGTGACCCAACGTAACGTCAACGCATCCTAAAACGGAATATCCTCCTCACCGCCCGCCATCGCGTCCCCACCAGGCCCGTCGCCCACAGCCGCGCCCTGCCCACCGGCCTGACCCCATCCACCCGCAAGCGCTTCATTCTCCGCCCGCGTGTTCAGAAAACGCACAGTCTGCGCTGTTACTTCAAGTGAAGCCCGCGTGTTGCCCTCTCGATCTGTCCACGGGGAGGGCTCCTCCATTTCGCCGACAACCAGTACCCTCTGCCCCTTCGTCAGATACTGGTTACACGTCTCGGCCAGCCGTCGCCACGCCGCCACTCGAAACCAGACCGTCTTCTCCTGGCGCTGCCCGTCCTGCCCAGTCCAGGATCGACTGGTGGCGACACTGAAGTTGGTTACCGCCACGCCACTGGGCGTGTAACGCATCTCCGGATCGCGCCCCAAATTCCCTATCAGTGTGATCTGCTGAAACATGGCTCTCCCCCTTGTCACTCTCCCCATGAATATGCCGCTTGGGCCAGGGTCTGCTGCCTGCAGTCACACAATGGACAACTCTGCCACGCTGCAATTGAGCCGCCCAGGTCAAGCAAGACCTACCCTTAGAACGGTATATCCTCCTCACCACCGTACTCCTGTGTCGCTCCCGACCCGCCCCCCGCCTGTCCGGATTGGCCGCCGTACTGGCCACCGCCTACGCCCATGGCTTCTCGTTCGGCTCGTGAGTTGAGGAACTGCACGTTTCGTGCCCGCACCTGCAGAGAAGCTCGCGAATTCCCTTCCTGGTCGGTGAACACGTATGGTTCTTCCATTTCGCCGACAACCAGAACCCTCTGTCCTTTCGTCAGATACTGGTTGCATGTCTCGGCCTGCCTATCCCATACTGACACCCTGAACCATACAGTCTTTTCTTGACGCTGCCCGTCCTGACCTGTCCAATTTCGACTAGTGGCGACGCTTAAGTTGGTGACAGCCACGCCGCTTGCTGAGTACCTCATTTCAGGATCGCGGCCCAAATTCCCAATCAAAGTGATCTGCTGATACATTAAACGCTCTTCCTTCCCTCGATCTGTGATGAATGTCTCAAAATTGTGCGAATCCCGTCAATCGGCCCAAGACGCAACCTTCCCTGGCCGCGCCGGAATCCCCGTCTTCCCGGGAAACGTCACGACAATATGGAAACCTAAAACGGTATCCCCTCTCCGCCGTTCAATTCCGGACTGGGAGCATGCTGCCCATTCCCGTACGCAGCCTGCCCCTCGGACATGACGTTACCTTGCTCCCGCGAACTGAGAAACTGCACGTTCCGCGCCCGAACCTTCAAGATGGCCCGAGCATTGCCTTCGTCGTCTGTCCAAATGTAAGGCTCTTCCAGCTCGCCGACAACCATCACGCGCCGGCCTTTCGCGAGATACTGGTTGCACGTCTCGGCCAGGCGTTCCCACGCAGACACCCGAAACCAGACCGTCTTCTGCTGCCGCTGCCCGTCCTGGCCTGTCCAAGACCGCGAGGTGGCAACGCTGAAATTCGTTACAGGATCCCCGCTCGGCACGTGCCTCATCTCAGGGTCATTGCCCAAATTTCCAACCAAAGTGATCTGCTGATACATTGTACAGTCCCCTCATTTCATCTGCAATTGGATCGATTCATCGCGTCTGTGGCCCGTCAAGTCTCTCCTAATCTGACATACCCACATTGTACATATGTTCTAGTGATCTGTCAACACCCAGTTTCGGTCAGTTTTCCGTCTCGCCAGCAATTCCCCCGCTGTCTCTGACCACCGCAAGAAACTAGACCTAATCGCCACTTCGTGGAATAATGTCGGCATATCCAATTGCTTCAACTCTTACTGACCAGATTGCGCACGTCAGAACTCAACGCACACAGCGACGCCAACCAGGGACGGCACCCGTGAAGCTGCAAAAAATCCGCAACCACCTCCGCCAGCAAAACCTGGCCGGCTGGCTCCTCTACGACTTTCGCGGCCAGAACCCCATCGCCGCCTCCGTCGCCCGCCTCGAATCCACCGGAACGCGCCGCTGGTTGCTCTGGATCCCTGCCGAGGGCGAGCCCCAATGGCTCGTCCACGCAATCGAACAGTCCACCTTCAGCTCAGTACCCCCCGAAATGGCCGGCCCGCTCCACCTCTACGTCGGCTGGCAGGAGCTGGAGAGTAAACTGCGCACCATCCTGCCGCAGGATCCTTCCAGTCGCATCGCCATGGAATACAGCCCCCGCGGCGCCATCCCTTACGTCAGTAACGTCGACGCCGGCACCCTCGAAATGGTGCGCACCGCAACCGACGCAACCATCGTCAGCAGCGCTGACCTCGTTCAAATCGTACAAGCCGTGCTCACGACCCGGCAGATGGAAAGCCACCGCCGCGCCGCCGCACACGTGCTCGCCGCCAAAGACGCGGCCTTCGCCTTCGTGGCCCAGGCCCTCGCCCAGCAGCAAGAGATCACCGAGTACAACGTCCAGCAACTCATCGTCGACCGGTTCCGTGCCGCCGACCTCGATTGGGACCACGATCCCATCGTCGCCGTCAACGGCAACGCCGCCCTCCCCCACTACGCACCCAGCGCCCGGCAACACAGCTCGATTCAAGCCGGCGATGTGCTCTTGATCGACCTCTGGGCCAAAGAAAAAAACAGTCCCGACGACTGCTACGCCGACATCACCTGGACCGCCTACTGCGGCGCTGAACCGCCCCCAACCGCCAGCCGCGTCTTTTCCGTCGTCGCCCAGGCACGCGACACTGCGGTCAAAGTCATAAACTCGGCCTTCGAAGCCGGCAAAACAGTCCACGGCTACGAAGTCGACGACGCCGTCAGCGCCGTCATCAAGGACGCCGGTTACGCCGCGGGCATCCTCCACCGCACCGGCCACAGCCTGGGACCCAACACCCACTGGAACGGTGTCAACATCGACAACGTTGAAACCCAGGACCGCCGCACGCTCATCCCCGGCGTCATGTTCACCATCGAACCCGGTATCTACCTCCCCCACCTCGACTTCGACAACAGCGGCCGGCCCAAAGGACTCGGCATCCGCACCGAAGTAAACTGCATCGTCCACAAAGGCCGCCTCGAAGTAACCACCCTACCCTACCAAACCGAACTAGTCGCCTTAACCTGATACCCGCCACCAATCACCGCAGTTTCTGACCACTGACCACTGACCACTGACCACTAACTACTGGTTTTCCCCATGCACAAAGCCTCATTCCAACAAAGACCAAAACGCGTCGCCCTCTTCGTCACCTGCATGGTGGACATGCTCTACCCCGGTGTCGGCATCGCCGCCTGCGAGCTCCTCGAAAAGAACGACATAGAGGTCGTCTTCCCCGAAGAGCAGACCTGCTGCGGTCAGCCCGCCTTCAACGCCGGCTACCTCAACGAGGCCCGCAAATTGGCCCGCCGCTTCCTCGCCGTCTTCGCCCCGCTCGTCGAAAGCGGCGAAGTCGATGCCGTCGTCGCCCCCTCTGGCAGCTGCGCCACCATGACAAGCCATTTCTTCGAAGTCATCTTCAACGAATCACGGGAGACCGACCTGGCCCACCAGGCCGAGCGTCTGGCATCGGTCACCTTCGAGCTCACCGAATTCCTCGTCGACGTCCTCGGCATCGTCGACACCGGCGCACAGCTGCAGGGCAAAGCCGCCTATCACCCCTGCTGCCACCTCTATCGCGAGCTCGGCGTCGACCGGCAACCCCGCACACTGCTCGACGGCGTCGAAGGCCTCGAAGTCGTAGACCTGCCCCACGCCGACGACTGCTGCGGATTCGGCGGGCTCTTCGCCATCAAGAACAGCGGCATCAGCGCCGCCATGGGCCGCGCCAAAGCCAGCAATGCCGAGCAGTCCGGTGCCGACGCCATCGTCCTCTGCGACGTCAGCTGCATGACCCATATCAACGGCATTCTCAGCCGCGAAGGCATCGCCTGTCACGCCCACCATATCGCCGAAATCCTCAACAACCATCTCGGCAGCACGCTGCGCCCGCCTTCGCAGCCCGCGCCCGCACAAGCCGACCACCCCCGCCGCTGGGGCGACTGACCGTGCCCGACCCAATCAGGTCCCAAACGGCCACCAGGAAGCCGCGACCATGCAAGTAGACATCCACGCCCCCTACAAAGACCGCGTCAATCAGGCCCTGAGCGACCCCAATCTCCGCGTCGCCGTCAGCAAGGCCACCGACCGCATGACCAATGCCCGTCTCGCCTCCATGGGCGCGGTCGAAGGACAGCTGCTGCGCACGCAAGTGCGTAAAATGAAGGAGCACGTCCTCAGCAACTGGCCCGACTACCTCGAACAGCTCGAGACCAACCTGACCCGCAACGGCTGCACCGTCCACTGGGCCGGGGGCATCGCAGACGCACAGGCCATCGTCAAGGATATCGCCCTCCAGAACAGCGCCAACCTGGTCGTCAAGGCCAAGTCCATGGCAACCGAGGAGATTCACCTCAACCACGCTCTCGAACAGGCCGGCCTGCGCGTCGTCGAGACCGACCTTGGCGAATACATCATCCAGCTCGCCGACGAGCCCCCCAGCCATATCGTCGCCCCCGTCATCCACAAGCGCCTGGAAGAGATCGCCGAAGTCTTCCAGGAAAAACTCGACATGCCGCCCACGCGCGAACCCACAAAAATGACCTCGCTCGCCCGCGCCCGTCTGCGCGAGGAGTTCTTCGCCGCCGGCATGGGCGTCAGCGGCTGCAACTTCGCCATCGCCGAGACCGGTACCATCTGCATCGTCACCAACGAAGGCAACGGCCGCATGGTCTCCAGCATGCCCCGCGTCTACGTCGCCGTCATGGGCATCGAAAAACTCGTCCCCACCGTCGAAGACGCCTTCCTCCAGCTCCAGGCCCTCTGCCGCAGCGCCACCGGCCAGCAGCTCACAGTCTACTGCTCCATGACCAGCGGCCCCCGCCAGCAGGGCGACGTCGACGGCCCCGAGCAGGTCCACGTCGTCCTCCTCGACAACGGCCGCTCCCGCATGTTGGCACGCGGCTACGGCGAGGCCCTCCTTTGCATCCGCTGCGGCGCCTGCCTCAACGCCTGCCCCGTCTACCAGGAGATCGGCGGCCACGCCTATGGCGGCACCTACAACGGCCCTATCGGCGCCGTCATTTCACCCGCCCTCGCCCCCGAAATCGCCCAGTTCAAAGAGCTGCCCCACGCCACCTCCCTCTGCGGCGCCTGTCGCGAGGCCTGCCCGGTCAAGATCGACCTGCCCCGCCTTCTCCTCGACCTGCGCTCCGATCTCGTACAGGAAGGCGCCTCACCTAAAACCGAAGCCTGGGGCATCAAGAGCTACGCCAGCCTCATGAACAGCCGCCGCATGTACGAAAATCTCGGCAAAATGGCCAGCATCGGCTCCAACCTCTACGCCGGTATGAGTGGCGGCAACATCAAGTTCATGCCGCCCCCCTTGAACGGCTGGACCGCCTACCGCGACTTCGCCCCATTCGCGCCCAAGAGCTTCCGCGAATGGTGGCGCCAACGCAGCAAAATGCGGGGTCAAAAGTGAAAACGCTTTCCCACTTCCCGCAGCTCCCTGAACACTGGACACAATACAAATGACCGTTCGCGATACGATCCTGTCCCGCCTGCGCGAGGCCCTCCAACAGCCCCACCTCCCCTTCCCGCCCGCGCACAGCGAACCCCTCACCCACACCGAACGCATGACCGTAACCCACGTCGACGGCGATATCTGGGCCCAGGCCCATCGCTTCGCCCAGGAGTTGCACGCCGTCAAAGGCAGCTGCGAGCTCCTAGAAACCGTCACCGAAGCCCGCCTCTCCGTCGTCTCCCGCCTGCAGCTCTGGCTCGAAGAGGAGCAGGCCGCCCGCAAGACCGCCGACGCCGAACGCCCGGAGGACTGGGACGTCCTCTGCTGGCCGCTCGACCAGTTGCAAATCGAAGGCCTCCCCCTCATTCTCGAAGAAGTCGGCTTCAAACTCATCCAACCGACCGACCTTCACGACCCCGAGCAGCGCGAACGCATCCGCTATGTCCGTGCCGGCATCACCACCGTCGAAGCCGCCTTCGCCAGCACCGGCTCCTTCGTCGTCGGCGGCCGCGGCCCCAACGCCCGCGCCGCCAGCCTGACGCCCTTCCGCCACCTCGTCGTCATCCCCTTCAGCCGGCTCTACGCCACCGGCGAAGACTGGCTCGCCCAAATGCGGCACGCCGGCAAACTCGACGCCTACCTCCGCCACAGCCGCAACCTCTCCATCATCACCGGCGCCAGCAAATCCGCCGACCTCGAAGGCAACCTCACCACCGGCGTCCACGGCCCTAAAGTCGTCCACGCCATCCTCTTCGACGACCTCCAACAATAGCAAATCAACGACCACCCACCCCACCTTCAAACAACTGACCACCGGTGTTCCACTAACTGCTAACTACTGACTACTGACTACTGCAGTTCTGGGCGGTCGGGCCTATTCGGCCCTCCCTTGTGGGGGGGCTCCGCCCCCGCAACGCCCCCTCTCCTAAACCCCCCGCCGCAGCCAGTGTGTGGCAATATGACCTTGACGACCCGCTGCGACCGAACTTTCCCCCACCCCGCCTCGTGGCTCGTTCCGAGGCGTGACCCGGCGCAGGCAACGCAACGCCCGGCCAGGCCCAACACACACCGCCATATCCCCTGTAGGGGCACCCCTTGTGGGTGCCCTCGTGGCTTGACACCATATCGGGCCCGCAAATCCCAGGTCAGACAGAAATCACCAACTTCTGGCAACCACGAAACAAGAACAAATGTGCAATCTCTCAAAGATGTTGTACAGTAAGAGACATGAGCAAACTCCTAGAAATAGACCAAGAACAGCGCAGATCAAAAAGATCCCCCCCAAGGCCCACCGCGGCACATCCCAACTGGCCTCAGTGACTTTCGTTACTCACCACTGACCACTGACCACTGCAGTCCAAAGGTGCCATAATGTCTGCCAAAACCCCCGAGTGGGCAGTCCCAATCCAACAAAAGCTCTCGCAGCTCGACACCAAACTCGACCAACTCCTCGACCAGCTCCAGCAGCTCACCACCGCCCGTGCCCAGCCCGCGCCAACCCACCCCACCTTCTGCGGCTACCCCTGCAGCTGGGACATCAACGACGCCGGCTGGCCCGCCTACATCCACCTCGAAGACGGCGCCCGCGCCTTACACCGCGAAAAACAGGGCCACCACTGGTACAGCGTGGCCCTCGGCGACGGCCAGTACGGCGAACACTCCCTCAAGATTCGCCGCCCCTCACCCCCTGAAGGTGCCCTAATCATACCGTCGCCGCCATCCCACCCCGCCCCGGACCCCGCCCCCGGCAAAACCCCCACAGCCATGCCCCCCACCGAAAAAGCGTAGGTGCAGGCCTCGTGCCTGCCCTCGCGTGCCCCCGGCGCCACTTCCGCCAATCCCCTAAACCTTCCGGTAGGGGCAGGCCTTGTGCCTGCCCAATTGAATCGGCAATACCGACGCCAGCCAGCGCAGAAGACTGAGGCGCGGGTAGAGAGTTTCCTTCTTGGTTTTGTCTTTAAGTCCAGTCCTGCTTGCGGTTCGTGGAGATAGCGCTATTGCGCCATTCTGGGGATCTTTACCTGAAACAAACTGTGGGGCACTGTGCGTTATGCCTTTGCACTAAGTGTCGAGCTACCTGCACCAAATGCCTAGGTTCTTGCACGGAGTGAAATCGAGACCCTTGGCCATTCATTCAGTATTCTAGAGTTGCTCGCCATGGTTGGTGTCTACTGTGGCGCTACTACTCATCTTGCAAAGGGTTACCATTCCAGACTATTGATACTCCAGTCTTGGCATCAGTAGTGCCATTCAATTCGGGGGGACTGTCCGAATCAAACCTTGCGTCATTCACTTTATCTTGGGTCAGGCCGGTTGCACGAGATAGGTCAACTCCTGATAGTTTTGTGAGGAACAGAGAAACGTCGTCCATTTTCGCGCCACGCATATCTGTGTACCGTCCGGTTGCAAACTGCTGATAAACGGTAGTGGATATTCTCCATCTGAGAGGAGCTCTAGAGAGATTCATTAACGAAAGATCCACCCCCCTTAGGTCGGCGCCCCTAAAGTTTAACCAGTAGTCCATTTCTGCTTCTATCTCTAGATTCCTGTCGTGACAGAATGCCGAGCTTGGCCCCAAAAACTGGACCACGAGCTAAGGTGTATAATGGAGCAGATCACCAAGCACGTGGAGGGCCAGTTCAATGGTCAGGAAACGACGTCGACACACGGCAGCCTACAAGTTTCGGGTTGCGCTGGAAGGCAGCAAGACGATTAGCCAGTTATCGAGTGAACACGAGATTCATGCCAACCTGATACGAGCCTGGAAACGGCAACTGCTGGAAGACGGGCCCAGCGTCTTCGCCAGCAATGGCGAGCGCAAGCAACGGGAGCAGGAGGCGCAGGAAGCCGAACTCTATGAACAGATCGGGCGGCTCAAGATGGAACTTGAGTGGCTGAAAAAAAAAGTTGCCCGCTTCGGTCCGTGAGAGACGGCGTATGGTCGATGTAGCAAACCCGACTCTAAGTGTCCGGCGGCAGGGTGAACTGCTCGGGCTCAACCGCTCCTCTTTCTACGACCAGGCGGCTCCCGAGTCAGCATTGAACCTGCAACTGATGCGGCTGATTGACGAGCAATTCCTGCGCACGCCCTTCTATGGCTGGCGCAAGATGACCGTCTATCTGCGCCGGCTGGGTTATGCTGTCAATGGCAAACGGGTCAGACGGCTGATGCGTCTGATGGGCATTCAAGCTATCTACCCCAGGAGAAGCAGCAGTTCGCCTGGCAAGGGACATAAGCGCTATCCCTATCTGTTGCGCAACCTGCCGATTACGCATGTCAACCAGGTCTGGAGCGCAGACATTACCTATGTGCCGCTCCTGCGTGGCTTCATGTACCTGGTCGCTGTTATCGACTGGCACAGTCGTTATGTGCTCGCTTGGCAGCTCTCCAACACTCTGGACGGCATCTTCTGTCTCGATGCCCTGCGTCAGGCGCTCAGCACAGGTCGGCCCAAGATCTTCAACACCGACCAGGGCGCACAGTTCACGGCCGATGCTTTCACCACCTGCCTGCTCTCGGCCAACATTCAAGTCAGCATGGATGGCCGCGGCCGCGCCCTCGACAACGTCTTCTGCGAACGTCTATGGCGCAGCGTCAAATACGAGAACATCTATCTCAACCAGTATGACACGGTGCGTCAGCTGCAAACCAGTTTGACCGCCTATTTCGACTTCTACAACCATGAACGACCACATCAAAGTCTCAACTATCGCACGCCGGCAGAAGAGCACTTCGTGCTCTGATCAGAGCCGGCCGCATCCATCTGGATGCACCTTATTCTACCCGTTTCGTGGTCCAAACATTGGGACCCACCATAGCTGTTGCGAGCACTATCGCAACAGTCATACCGAGTGTGTGCGTCCTGCCCCATGGTACGGGGCGGGATGTTTTCTCTTGTGGTTAGGGTTGTTCTAGGTTGATACGCTTATATCGGAGCCTGAACGCCTGGCGCCCTCCTTCCAACACATCACATATGGAGTCTCTGACCTGCTTTCTTTGAAGGCTGGCAGGTTCGTGCACTACGGTTTGCCCTTTTGCTATCTTGAGGGGCAGGACCATTTCTGCGTCGGCGTTGACCACAATATTTGCGTTGTGAGTGATCACTATTACTTGCCTTTTATTCTTAATCTGTTTGAGTTGCTGGACTACGAGTTTATAAATGAGTTCGTTGTCTAGGTCGTCTTCTGGCTGGTCAAGGAGCAGAGGGTCATCACCGTATGACAGGATAAATGCGAGCAGGGCGGCCGTCTTTTGTCCTGGTGAGCCTTGTTCGATGGGTTGATTGTTATGGCCAAAGGTGATATCTAGATCGTCTGTTGGGAACCATAGCTCTAGGCTACTAATAGAGTCTTGGGATAGCCGCCTTAGGCGTTCCGTAAGTCTGCCATCTTGGGGCTGCTCAACGCCGGCCCGAATTTTCAGGATTCGGTCTTTCAGGAGATCGGTATTCCCATCGTTTGCGTTTGTGTAAGTGTGTCTCAGGGACTCAAAGTCTCTATTGTATCCTGAATCGAGGCCAAGGATGTTGCGGAGTGACTTTTCTATGGAATCCCATTCTTCTCCGAAGGGCTCCACCTTGATTTTGACTGAGGTGTTTCCCTGAAGCACATTGGCGAGGAAGGATTGTCTTCTTTCTGTCAGCTTTTCCCTGTTTTCCGTCAATCTTCTAAGAATCGCCCCTCTTTCTGCTATCAAGCCCAGCCTAGTAGATCTGTGGGCATCCATGTCCCGCAGTGAGGTCTCTAGGTTTCTGTGTTTCTCCAAGAGTTCGGGGTACAGATCTGGGTCAATGCTTTGCTCGGTGAGCGTTTCGATCACCTCTTTGTGTCTTTCCATATCTTGCGTCAAATCTCGCATCCAAGCAGCGGCTGTCTTTTGGTATTCCCATTGGGACAAAATAGTGCTTGCCTCGTGCGAAAGGGCTTTGAGTTTTTGGTGTAGTTCTTCCCACTTTTGATTATTGGATATGAGTGCTGACAGCATGTCGGGGTGGTTTTGGTAGATATTACTGTTGATGGTTGGAGGTGTGATTTTGTTGCTGATCTCACCTATCTGATCTGTTATGGTTGCCCATTCCTTCTCCAAATTACTGATGTCGCTATTCTGTTGCTGTCTTGTTCGGAAGTTTTGCAGAGCTTCTCTGTGCCCTGAGTCTTCGATCTGCCTAATCTGTCTAAGAAAGTCGTTGAGTTCGCCTTGCAGTCGGTTTTCCTCACCGAGTATCTGGTCTAGTTCTTGAATTCTGTGTCCAATTTGCCTATAGCGATTCTCTAAACCTCTCTTTTCTTCTTCGAACTCTGCCTTCTTGACATCGGGGGCTTCGTCGATGATATCGAGGAGGGCTGAGGGTTCTCCCGCTAGTTCGAATATCTGCTTCTGACTATAGATGTGGGTAGGAAAGAGGGACCTAATCTCTCCAGGGGCACGGGTCCAGATTCCTTCCTTGAGTTCCTCGATAATGGATGAATTGGATTCGGCTTCCCATGTCAAGCGATACCTAACAACTCCTTTGCGACAGATTAGCGACAATTGACTAGAAGGGAGTAGCAGCCCATCGTTACTTCTCGCATCGTAGTACTTCTTGTTTTCTTCAATAAGTCGTTGAGGGATGTCATCCTTTCTTTGCAGCGTGAGTCGTATGAGTTCCAGCAGCGTCGACTTTCCTGTTCCTCTTCCACCAATAATTGCATTCAAGTATGGGCTGAATACGCATTCGACGGAGCGGGGTCGGCCCACATATTTTGCATTTGTAACTGTCAACTTTTCGATAGTCCATTCTGCATGCCTGTTTGGGTCTATGTCTGTCTGACAACTTACAGAGGCATCATTGTCTGTCAGTGCGAGTCTCAGACCCTCCATGCTCGGTTCATCCATTTTGACCCAGGAAAACGATCCAAATCTGTCGTCAGTCTTAAAGTGTGTATCGGACCCCTTAACTCTCGACCACTGTAGTTTCTGTTCTGTGTACAGCTGTGGTGGTACGTAACAATCGTTTATGACCTCCATGGCATGAAGGTTGGCGTTACCTAATATTGATCTAAGATCATTGCCACCTAACTCCTGAAACAGCCCGTTTGGGAGGTCAGCGTGTGCGGGGATAGCGACCCCACCTCGTCGTGAAATGATATCTACAACATCGGGGATGGACTTTATGGTCACGCCATCGCTCTTTCCTGGCGTGCCTTCAAACTGCACGGCACCCATTAACGCAATAATATCCTGTTGGGATCTTTCTGGTCCAAAGATAGCCAAAATATGGACGCCGCCAAATGCGGTGATTTCCACACCGGGAAACAGAACGAGTGGTCTGTAGTCTTGATGTTGGCTTTCTCTCATCCATTCAAGTGTTTCTTGTAATTCACCGATCCAATCGCCGCTATTGTGATCTGTGATCGCAACACAGTCGATTCCTTCATGCATGAATCTGATTAACCAGGATTCGGGCGTAATTTCGTCATTGCTGTTTGGGGGATAGTGCTCTTCAAAGTCGTCTGAGGCAGGTGTGTGGGCATGAAAGTCGAATTTCCACCATTTCGCACCTGGAAAGTTTCTGTAACTCATGCGAATTCCTTAACATTCTTGCTGTTTCAGAGAAGCACATTGGCATCTGGACAAAAACAGGTCTTAGCTTAGCACTTGCTCTGAGGGATTCCAAAGCACGGAAGGTGGCGGAGCAGGTCAGGATTAAGAGTTAAGATTCGAGGCAAGCAATGATGGTTAACATTAGAGTAGCAAGGCAATAATTCTCCATTTCTTGAGAATACAAGCCCCAGGGCGATTGCATCTAAACTGGGGCAAAGCATCGATATGCTTCCGCAACAGAATTAGATGCTATTGTTCTGTTATAATGAAGTGGGCCCCAAAACCTGTTGGAATGTCTAGGGGGAATTGCGATCCATCAGGGTTATGGTTGGCCCCAATCGTTAGACCACGAAATGGGAAAAATAAGGTGCATTTAGACGAACGCGGCCGGCTCTGAACAGAGCACGAAGTGCTCTTCCGCCGGCGTGCGATAGTTGAGACTTTGGTGTGGTCGCTCATGGT
>JAJEDI010000024.1 GCA_022821585.1 Caldilineaceae bacterium | reverse complement strand
GTTGACAAATTGCAGTTTTCAGTGTAGGGTTTCTGAGTAAAGCGGGACGAAAATACCGCTATTCTTCTTGATTTAACTCTTCGAAACATGGCCTCAAGCCCTGGACCACTCCCCTGTGTTTTTTTTGGGGGGGGGGGGGGGGGGGGGGCGCCCCCCCCCAACCGGGGCGGGCCTAATCGGCCCCACCGCCCAGAACTGCAGTAGTCAGTGGTCAGTGGTTAGTGGTCAGAGACGGCGCTCTGGCTGCCTCGGATTTGATAGGGGAGTGGCCATGGTTTGGTCTCGGCCAGAGGTATACGAGAGGTCGCCCCCGTTCTGGGATGCACGCTAGACTAAGTCAAGAGTGAGCATCGAGCGCACTGCCATGCCGGCAGGCTCTCTCGTCTTCGCTCACTTCACGGTGTATTCTCTGCACGCCAGCGCCCTATGAAGGCGCGCAACGCGTCCTCCCCGTCCAGGCCGCGCGCGTTCGCCAGCGCGACCAGCCGCCACAACAGAAGCCCCAGCGCCTCTTCGTCACTGCCTTCCGGCAACAGGCTCTCCAACTCAGGACTGCTACCCGCCAGCGCAACGCGGTCGAGGAGACCGGCCTTGTCAGCCTTGGACTGCATCGCGCGCGCCTTGCGCAGCGCCGGCAATGCCGCCGGCACAGCATCCAGCGGGCCGCGCGCCGGTCTGTCCTGGGCCGCCCGCTCCTCCGCCTTGATCTCTTCCCAGCGTGTATACAGATGCGCCATATCGTCAATGTCATCTTCGCCGAAGACGTGAGGATGCCGGCGGATGAGCTTCTCGACGCTCAACCTCACCGCGTCGGCAATTTGAAAACGGCCCTCCTCGGTGGCGATCTGCCCGATCATTGCAATAATCCCAAGCACATCGCCCAACTCCTCGGCGATTTGCGCTTCATCCTCGCCGTCCATCGCCTCCAGCGTCTCACCTACCTCGTCGAGAAGATAGGCCCGCGTGCTTGCCAAAGTCTGCTCCCGGTCCCAGGGGCAGCCGTAAGGTGCCCGCAGGTGTGCCATTACCTCCTGCAGATCGGCATAGCTGCCATGATGCAGGGCGGGCACATACAGGCAGGCGCCCTCGCCAAGGCCGGCTGATGCAGCAAGATCTGCCAGCGGAATGACGCGCGCGGAGCGCTCTCTATTTTCTTCCAGGCAGATGAGTTGCAGCGGGTGGTCGTCGGGGTAGGCATTGCTCAGCACCGCACGGACCGCCTGCGCAGTCGGCTCATCGGTGATGTCAAGCACCAGCGCCGGCCTCCCCAGATCGAAAGGCGGATGATGGCGGTCTGCCAGGCGCGTCGCGCCGATGATCTGCATGCCCTCACGCGGGTCAATGCCGACGGTCCGCGCCGCCGCTGCAGCCGCTTCGATTGGATCACATGTGGTCATGGTCGTCCGATTCCGTCCAATGGGCCGCTTGAACCTGTCTCTGACAGCAGTGTCATCTGCCTCCAGAGACAGGCAAGTGTGCACTCTGATTTATCGTCCGCTGCCGGTCGATTCTTACGGAATGGTGGCGCTGAGGCTTGGCATCGATATTGAATGCTGCTAAAGTAGGGCTTCAGCGGCCTGCCAAACGCCGGCCAATCCAACTTTCTGTTTTCCTGAGACGATTCGTGACTGATATCCTGCCCAACTGGTATACCCAGCCCGCCCGGTCCACAGCCATCACACGCCAGACGCCGGATGGGCGTGAGGTTCGGATTTCGGTTATCGTACCCTGCCGAAACGAGGGCCGCAACATCCGACCGGTGCTCGAATGGGCCGCGCCCTATGCCGATGAACTGCTGGTCGTCGACGGCCACAGCAGCGACGATACGCGGGCCATCGCCGCCGAACTGGGCGCCACCGTGCTTCTGGATAATGGAAAGGGAAAAGGCGACGCCCTGCGCGTCGGAATCGCCCGCGCCAGCGGCGATATCCTCGTCTTTATCGACGCCGACGGCTCCCATGATCCCCGAGATATTCCGGCGCTCGTCCAGCCGATCATCGACGGCGACGCCGATCACGTATCCGGCTCCCGCATGTTGGGAGGCAGCGACGAGTTGCACGCTACCATCAATCAGTTTGTCCGTCTCTTCGGCAGCCAGGTGATCACACTCAGCATCAATTACACCCAAGGAGTGCGCCTGACCGACTCGCAGAACGGATTCCGGGCGATTCGGGCCGAGGTGGCGCGCAGTTTGGCGCTCGAATCGGAGATCCCGACGATCGAACAGGAGATGGTAATCAAGACCGTACGCAGTGGGTACCGCATCTGTGAAGTCGCGACCCACGAATATGTGCGTTCCAATGGCGAGTCCAACTTTCGGGTGCTGGATGTCTGGTTCCAATTTGTCAGGAGTTGGCTATACTATCTCTTCTTCTGGCGACCGCCATTGAGGGTTGCAGGGGGCGTCAATGCAGAGGGTCCGGAGCAGAATGACAGTACCGCGGAGGAGACGGATGCCCCCGGTTCTCACAAGCTGTCCGGGCCAGGAGAACAGATATCCAAAGTCAGTTCCAGGTAAATGCCCCAATCCCGTGAAACGGGGGAGGCGCCGCGTCGATTCGCTCCTGCCCTCCCTGTTGTTCGTCCCACGATTCGCCATCTGTTGGCGCTTTACCTCCTACTTGCCAGCCTGTTCAGTTTGGTAATCCCTCCGTTCGAAGCCCCCGATGAAATCTGGCACTTTGCCTTTGTTCAACATCTGGTAACGCAGCGGACACTGCCCGTAGCGGAGCCGAATACGCGCGCCCTCTGGCGACAGCAAGGAACGCAGGCGCCCGCCTACTACACCGGCGCGGCCCTGCTTACCGCACTCATCGATCAGTCCGACTTCCCTGAGCTCTTCGCGCGCGCAAATCCCCACCGCGCCATCGGCCAGCCCGATACGGCCATCAACCGTAACTATCTGGTCCATCACCAGCAGGCGGAACGCTTCCCCTGGCGCCGTTCGATTCTGGCCCTGCACGTCGCCCGTCTCTTCTCCGTCTTTCTCGGCGCCGTCACCGTCTACGCGGTCTACCGCACGCTTCACCTGATTCTCTCCCCGCAGAGCGCACTGCTCGGTGCGGCCTTCGCCGCCTTTCTGCCCCAATTTGTCTTCATCAGCGCATCTGTCAGCAACGACAACGCCGTCAACGCCGCGGCCGCGCTTGTCCTCTGGCAACTGACGGAGATGCTGGTTGAGGGAGGACGGCCGCAACGGAGCCGCATGTTGAAGCTCGGCGCCGCCCTAGGCCTGGCACTCCTTTCCAAGCTGAGCGGGCTGGGGCTGGCCGGCGTCGCCGTGACCGCAATCCTGTGGCTGGCCTGGCGAAACCGCAGCCTTCGCTCTATCCTCGATGCAGCCATGTGGACGGCCATTCCCGCCATCCTGTCAGCCGGCTGGTGGTACCTGCGCAACTGGCGGCTCTACGGCGACCTCCTGGCCTGGGAGATGTGGGAAGCGAATATCCTGTTGCGGGTCATTCCGGCTGGCCCGTCGCAGATCCTGAGCGAACTGGGAGGGCTGGAGCGTTCCTTCTGGGGGCTGTTTGGCTGGCTCAACCTGCCCTACCCAGCCTGGGTCTACCTGGCGTTGCGCGTCGTCGCCGTCTTCGTTGCGCTTGGCTTGCTGTTGCATCTCACATGGAAAACGCGCGCCGGCGACGCCCGCCTCGCCTCCCGCGTGCCCCACGCCTTCCTTCTGCTCTGGCTGCTCGTCCTTACCATCTCCTGGCTGCGTTTCATGCGCGTGGCGCCGGCCGCCCAGGGACGTTACTTCTTTGCCGCGCTGCCCGTTCTGGCCTTGCTGTGGGCGCTTGGCTGGACAGGATGGGAAAACAGATTCGGCCGCAATATCGGCTGGAGTGCCACCGCCGCTCTCGGCCTGCTTACGCTGGCCACACCCTTCTTTCTGCTTCAGCCCGCCTACAGACCCCCACCGATGTCGGTTCCTG
The DNA here is from genome assembly GCA_022821585.1 of Caldilineaceae bacterium. Taxonomy (GTDB): domain Bacteria; phylum Chloroflexota; class Anaerolineae; order Caldilineales; family Caldilineaceae; genus Bin5. Next base: position 4,998 of record JAJEDI010000024.1, on the reverse strand, counting down.
GCAGCGTTCCGAACACGACTGTCTCCTCGACGCCCCACTCACTCTTTCTCACCGGCAGCTCCGAGATCCAGTTGCACGTCAGTGCAACATATGACGCTCTACAAGGGCAGACTGGCGAACAAGATCCTCAAGTGTCAACCGTGTTCCCCGGAGACAAAGTCCAGGTGGATCTGGCGTTCATGACCAACGCCCCGCTGGCCGCTGACTGGTCCCTGTTCATTCACCTCGTGGACGGCACCGGTCTGACCGTAGCCCAACTGGATACGATGCCCGGCGGCGGTCTGCGCCCTACCACTGGCTGGCAACCGAACCGCCTTCTGCTCGACAGCTATGTCGTTTCAATTCCAGAGACCGCCCATGCGCCGAATCGGGCCAGCTGGCAGGTTGGCTTCTACGACCACCGCAACGGCGAACGTCTGCCCAAACTCGACGGCGGCTTGAGCCATACGTTCGGCGAAGTGACCATTTGCCCCACCGGGTTCACTGTTTCGGACTGCCGCTCTGGCGGGAAGGCCGACATTTCCCAGGGCGGCGACCATAGCATTCCTACGCCAGTGCACGTGCAGTTTGCCGACAATATCACCCTGGCCGGCTACAGCTTCAGTAGCCGTACCCCCGTACCCGGCGAGGAGATGACCGTTACCCTGTATTGGGCTGCATCCGGCCCTGTGGCTGAGTCATATACCGTCTTCGCGCACCTGCTGACCGACAGCTTCGAGATGTTCGGCGGCGCCGACCTGCAAACGTCGCCGCCAACGGATGCCTGGACCGCCGGCGAGACTGTCGCATCCGTGCATACATTTACCGTGCCGCCGGACGCGCCCCCCGGACTCTATCAGATCGAGATCGGCCTGTACACCCGCCCCGATTTTCGACGCCTGCGCGTGCTCGACAGGATCAACCCGGCGCAAGAGGACCGCCTTCTGCTCGGCCCTCTGCGCATCGAGTGAGCGACTTAACCGCTACAAACACCCGGGCACCTTGATTCACAGCCCAATTTCGACTATGATGCGGTTGATTCATGGGACTCAATCTTTGCTACGTTGAAACTGTTCAACGCTGCCAACACTTGAATCACAGTCGGAAAGGGACAGCGCATGAGCCGTAGACGGGGCAGACGCCGCCGCTTGAGCCGCAACGAAAAGATTTTCTATTTTCTCAGCCTGCTGATTGCGCTCAGCATGGTGTTGAGCCTGGTCTACGTGGCGATTACCCCCGCCGGCCCTTAGAACGGCCGAGAGATCCTCACTCCCGGCAGCGCAGATCTCGCGCCCGCGCACAGTCTGGACCAATCCCGTGACAGTCGAAGAACGCCGTGGGCTGGCCTTGGTAGCGATCGCCGTTCTCTTCTTCAGCACCAGCCCTGTGCTGGTGCGTTGGGCCGCCCGCTCGGTATCCTCTTTCGAGATCGCAGCCGGTCGTCTTCTGGTCGCCGGCATCGTCGTGACAGGCGTGGTCCTGCTGCGCGGCCGGGGGGCGTGGGCCGCCCCGAATGGGCCCGGCCTCCTCGCGTCGCATTGGCCCCGTCTTGTCCTCGTCGGGCTGGTCGCCGCTCTCCACTTCTTCTTCTACGCCTACTCTCTCGAGTTTACGACGATTACCAACAGCCTGGCGATCATGTATACCGCCCCAATTTGGGTCGCCCTTTTGTCCCGCTTCGCGCTCGGGGAACCGTTGTCGAAGCGCAAATGGCTGGGCATAGTCGTAGCTGTCCTCGGCGTGGCCGTCCTCTCCGGGTTCGAGCCGTTACTTGCGCTCGTTCAGCAGAGTGGCAGCGCATCGTACAATTTCACAAGCCGCATGTTGATCGGTGATCTGCTGGCTCTGGGCAGCGCCATCACATACGCCGTCTACAGTATTGCCGGCCGCAGCCAGCGAGAACGTTTCCCCCTGCTGGTGTATGCCGGCGCAGTCTACGTGCTGGCGGCAATCTGGCTGCTGCCAGCCGCGGTCGCGGCCCATACCCCTGGCAGCTTCGACTGGCCCGCCGTTGCCAGCATAGTCGGCCTGGGTGTCTTCCCGCTGGCCTGCGGCCATACCCTCTACAACGCAGCCCTGAGGCGGGTGAACGCCACCTATGTCAACCTCATCGCCACCCAGGAGGTGCTGGGCGGCGTGCTGCTGGGCGCGATCCTGCTGCGCGAAATCCCTTCCTTCAGCGGCATCATCGGCGGCCTGATCACCATCGGCGGAATCCTCATGGTGCTCCTGTAGATTTTGCCCGTTGCCGTCTACAGTCTGTCACACCGCTGTCCGAAACATCATCGGTCGCCGCCGAAATCTATCTGACCCCAAAGGTTCCTGCCATGTATCGTGACCGTCTCTCACTCTTCCCCGACACCGTTGCGCTGCGTCCCGACAAAAGTGGCACCCCCTCGCTCTTCATTGGCGGCTGTGACCTGAACGAGCTGGCCGCCGAATGGAGTACACCCCTCTATATCTATGATCAGCACACAGTCGACAACGCTGTATACGCCTATCAAGATGCCCTCGGTCGCCACTATCCCGGCCCCGCCGGCATCACCTACGCCGGCAAAGCATCTCTCAATCTGGCCATGGCCCGTCTGATGGCGGCCCACGGCCTGCTTCTGGACTGCACCGGCGTCGGTGAGGTGCACATCGCCCGCACCGCCGGTGTCCCGCCCGCTCAGATTCTGATGCACGGCGTGAACAAGAGTCAAGCGGACCTGCAGGCCGGACTCGCCCGCGCCGGCACGCTAGTCGTCGACAACCTGCCGGAGTTGGCGCGCATCGCCCAACTGGCCCAAGCCCACGTCCCTGACCTCGCCCTCTGGCTGCGGGTACGGCCTGGATACGCCGTCGACACACACCAATTCCGTCAAACGGGTCAGCACGACAGCAAATTCGGGATGGACGCCGATGAATGTGTCGACGCAGTGGCTTTTTGCCAGCGGAATGAACTGCGCGTGAACGGGCTGCACTTCCACCAGGGATCCCATTTCCATGCGGCCGAACAGGTGCTGCCCGCTCTCGAAATGGTGTGTGAGTTGATGGGCCGCCTGCAGCACGAACTAGGCTGGTGGCCGCAGGTGCTCAGCCCCGGCGGCGGCTGGGGCATCGCCTACCACGAAGCCGACCTGCCCCATCAGTCGATCGAGGACTACGTCGCCACAGTTGCGGCCGCGCTGGCAAAGAAGCTGTCACCCTACTCTCGACCCTTGCCCCGTCTGCAGGTGGAGCCGGGGCGCAGCCTTGTCGCCCGCGCCGGGGTTGCCATCTACCGTGTAGGAACCGTCAAACATGCGGCAGGTCGGCGCTGGCTTCTGCTCGACGGCGGGATGGCGGACAACATTCGCCCGGCCCTTTACCAGGCGCGCTATTCTGCCCTGCCGGTCAATGATCCGCTGGGTCGGCCGCCGGTTTCCGAAAACGCCTGGCTGGCCGGTCCATACTGCGAGAGCGGCGATCTGCTGATCGAGGACCTGCCACTGCCCGAAATCGGAGCCGGGGAACTGCTGGCCGTCCCGGTCTGTGGCGCCTACCAGCTGATGATGGCCAGCAACTACAACGGAGCCCTGCGTCCGGCCGTCGTGATGCTGCGCAACGGGGCCGCGCAACTGGCGCAGCGCCGGGAAACGGTCGATGATCTTCTACTACGGGATATCGTCTAGAGGGCTGCAGAGGAAAGAGCTGACGCGCTACGATTCGATAGGGGGTTCTTCCGGCTGGCCGACGAGCAGCTGGCGCACTACGTCATCAATGCGTCGTTTGTAGCGCAGTAACTCCCGCCTGCACTCCATCTCCGCTGATGTCTGCGGCTTGAACGACCGCAGCGTCTCCTCCAATTCCCAGTCGATCTGTACGCGGATCCGATTGATGACCCGCCCCCGCAGATACTCCCGCATCTCCTGCGCAATCACCGTGTCGTAATGCAGCAGGTCATCATGCAGATCGACCAGTCGATCCGAGCCGATGGCAGGGAGCGGCAGCGACCGCAGCGTTTCCCAGGCTCTGTTCAGTTTTCGACGATTTACGCTCATGCCAGGTCCAAATGACGCGCCACCGTTGGGCACAGTTGCCGCGTCGGTTCTGAAGTGGGAATGGAGGTTTTTCTAAACACGTCCGAAGTAGCTGAGATCTGTAGTCCGAGTGAGGGGAACCGCATCGCGCGAGGATTATAGTCGGTGAAGCCTTCAATAGACAAGAATTGGATAGCGAAAGAATGCGACTTGCGGGCGCATTGACTGATTCCAGTCCACTTCGCATCTCCCCATGGCGCACCGCAACCGCAGACGCCCAGTTCCGCGAAAGCAGTTCAAATGAAACCGGCTAATTTCAACGAGTCCACAGCTTAATCGCCGCCCCTGCGCGGGCCTGTCGAAGACCCTTCACTCCCCGCCCGTCTTCCAATCTCCTCGCTTTCTGAACGCCGATTCACTGCCCCGGAGAGGCTGGTGTTTCTTCCTTACGGATCGCATACACAACTGTGCCTGGCAGTTATCCGGGAAATCTGGACAACAGACGACGAGCCGGCAATCTATTTTTCTCGGTTCCCCGGTAGCCGGGGAGGAACGGGAGGCCATCCTGGGACAGATTCGCCGCGAAGCCTTTTTGGCAATATCTGAACACATGTTCTATAATGAGTTCAATCGGTCCCCTCGGGGGCAACTCCGGCGCCTTCGCTTCGAAGAGGCGCGTCGAACAGGTCAAAAGATACCGATACCAGACCGTAAGGGAGAACGATGACGACAAAACGATCAACCGATAGTGGACCGGCCAAAGCGCTGGAAGTTACCATCGCCAATCTGAACAAACGTTATGGCGAGGGGATCATCATGAGGCTGGGAGAGGCAACCCGGCTGGACGTGGCGTCGATCCCGACGGGCAGTCTTAGCCTGGACATAGCGCTGGGCGTGGGCGGCATACCCCGCGGGCGCATCATCGAGGTGTATGGGCCGGAGAGTTCGGGCAAGACGACCCTGTGTCTGCATGCGATCGCGGAATCGCAGCGGATGGGCGGGGTCTGCGGCTTTGTGG
>JAJEDI010000023.1 GCA_022821585.1 Caldilineaceae bacterium | reverse complement strand
TGCCCTCGGCTATCGCCACCTCAGCTTCTCTCAGCTTGTTGATCACCTGCTCCGGCGTATGTCTCTTCTTCGCCATCTTTCCCCCTTTCTACGGCCCATTACTAACATTATACCTGGACCAGTTCTTGGGGGGCAGGTCATCTCCGCACTGGAATCCTTCAATGTTCCCAGCCAACTGCTCTCCTTCTCACTAGACTCTTTCGACGAGGTTGTACAGAGGTTGTTGAGTCGTGCACCTATGGACGTGCCTTACGCTATCGACCATGCTCGTCCGATCCTTTCAGACATTATTTCTCCGCTGTTCTCGCAAGTCGATCCGCGTGAGTTCGTGGAGGCAGCAAGGTCGATTGATATTAGCGAGGAATATGCTGTAAGGGTCATGAAACGATGGGCTTATTCTGACAGCCCACTAGAAAGAATTCACAACATAGCGGAACGGTTGACTCGTCATTATCCCACCCATCGATTTGTCATTGATCTGGCCGAGGCCAAAGAGATTGGGCTCAAGGTGGAGGAGCTGGAAGATTCGACTGACGAACTGTGCCTACTCATCGTAGATGCCGCCGGGCCGCTCATTTCAATTAAGGTTCCGGTCGAAGAATCAGAGAACGAACAAGAAGAAGCAGACACTTCAGACATCGATCAGGAGCAATCCGACCATGATGACTCCCAAGGAGAGGAGAACACTAATCAAACAGATGCAGACGAGCAAGTCACAGATTCCCAGGAGGTCTTCGATTCGCATAACGAGATGGTTGCCAAGAGAGGGACTCCCGGCGAGACGACTCTACACGGGAATTCGCACCCGTGAGCGTCGTCCTACGTTAGAGCGCTGAACCGAATCCAATTCCATAAGCCGGCTTTCATAAAACGAGAGCCGGTTTTTCCTTTCAATTGGAGGTCCCACGATTACCCACATCCAGGGCCTGGCTTTCGAGCAGCGCTCCGCTCTTGCCCACTCAACCAGTGAGTTGGTTTCACTTTGCAAGAAGCCCTAGGCCAAATCACCCGCAAAACAAAGTCAGGACCCCAAGTCTGACGACTTCCGTGTCGGGATGGGTCATCACCAAACGCATCGAGAGGAAAGTCATGAAGAGGCTACTCATAGTTACTGTGTTGGTCATATTGTTTCTGCCAGTGGCGGTGGTTGCGCAGGAGGAGATCACACTTGAGAACCTGGCGGAAATCGTAGCAATTCTTTCGGCCAAAACGGAAGAAATGGATAAACGGCTGGGCGACATTGAGTCTTTTTTCGCCGATGATGGGCCTGTTGAAATGTACGGTAACGGCTGCCTTATTGCCCTGGAATCTTATTCGGCAGAGCTTCTAGACTTGGAGGGACTGCGAGACGAAGCAGTCCTAAGTTACAAGCAAGCGTTCGACGAGTGGCTAGTAGTTAGCACTGTGGAAATCCATAGCGTTCTGTTCAATACTGAGACAGCACATATGGGAATAACGTACAGGGCGCCAAATGACCGTTTCATGGTGGAGGAGTGGGACGGATGCGAACTGGTACAAGCGAGCGAATGGTGGGAAGAATAGAAGGCGAGTATTATCTGCCCTCCTAATACTGGCCCAGGCGTAACGAAAGTACTTGGCCGCAGAAAGAGGGAATGGTGGCCAAGTAGAGACCTATGCTGGAGCAGTTGATCAACATGCTCAGAGAGGCTGAATTGGCGATAGCCGAGGGCAGAACGCCGCCTGAGGCTGCCCGCTGGATCAGCGTGATCGAGCAGACCTTCTACCGATGACGCGGTGAATTCGGGGGTCTCAAGCTTGACCAGTCCAGGCGTCTGAGGCGTGTGGAGTTGGAGAACAGTCGCCAGAAGAAAGCAGTGGCGGACCTGACGCTGGACAACCAGATCTTGAGGGAAACTGCTGAGCTCCTTCACATCGTCGCCATTCTTCGGCCAAGGGAAGTAGCACCTTGGGGTTTCGGAGCCACGCGCCTGCAGGGTGAAGAGTCACCCTGACTCCACACAGCGATACGAACCGAGCCCCGTGGAGGATGAGAAGGCGCTGACCGAGGCCATCTTGGAGTTCATTAGTCAGTTCGTCCGGTACGGCTACCGCAGGATAATCAAGCTCGCCTAGTGTTTGGCAGGCAATTCTAGTGCTAAGTAAGACTTTCCCGCGCGTGTAACGGCCCTTTGAATTGTCCGTCAGTGCCTGGGCCCACTCACTTGTGGCGTGCCTGAAGACGTCTGTTGATGAGCGACATTTCCTCCTTTAATTGGACACTATGGTAATTCCAGTCAAAAACCTCAGCCGCCGAATCAATGTTTTTCCACTGTGAGTCCAAGTATTGCCTGAATTCCTCCGCCCTTTCTAAGCGCTTGTCAATGTATTCTTCATCCCTGATTCTTTCTCGCACCTCTCTGACTACAATTGGCGTATCAACTATCATCGCGTCTACGTAGGTGAAGCTGCAGGCAAGTTTCTGATAGTAGTAGGACCCAATCGTAGTGATCCGGTAATGCTGGTTCCGGCCTTCGCCCCCATTGCGCTGGGGGACTTTCGTTTCCGTTTCTATCAATTTTTTCTTGAGCAATCTGTCTAGTACGCTTACTATTTTTGCGGGTTGAAACCCTAAACGTTGGATATACCTGTGTAGAGATTCAGCAGAGACATATCCTTCAGTTCCGGAAGCCTTGGACTCCAATCCAAGAAACGCCAGAATGATAGGTGCCAGGAAGTGTTCTCTACCATCTGCGCCACCAATGTCGAAGATGTTAGTAATCTCAGAAGCGCTCGGATCGAAATCTCGATGGTCCCCAAAAATTACAGCGCGAACGAACTCATGAAAGGCTATCTGATATCTGCCTGTTTCTCTGTATATCCGTAGCATTTTTGCGGTATCGGCATGACCACTGCCGACGAAAGTACGTACGTAGTCAAGAGCTAAGCGAATATTTCCTCCGCATACATTATCGACAAACTCGATCAACTCGTCACTCTTGTCAAACGAATAGTCTACAATTTTCAAGTAATCTAAGAGGTCTTGAAGGTTCAAGGTGAGACTTACACCCTTTATCAATCTCCCTAAGTCTCCAGCTTCCAGCAATTTGATGGCATACCGCAACCTCTTTTGGATTACCTCGTTTACGCGAGGTGGGTTAATGGCGAAGGCTTTAGCGTGGTAGGCACTCAAGGACCCTTCGGTTTTTGAACGGTGAAAAGTCTCTGGCCTTAATGACAAAAAAACGAACACAGGCCAGCGCTCTGCCATGCTTTGACCAATTAAAAAGGCCTGCTGTTGAAATTCGTAAGGTCTTTGGTCTACGTTGTCGAGAAAAAATACTATCTGTCGTTTTCGCCCTCTCTCGATGTGTTCTAAACTCATTCTTAAGTGTTCATGTCTTGCCGCCAATTTGTCTTCGAGGAACAATAGTTTTTTCTTTTCGTATTCCAATGGATCAATGTCTTTCAACCTGCTGTAAATACTCCTTTCAAAGCCTGTAAGATCCCTATTGTATACGCCCCGAACGAATCTCTCCTCTTCAATATCAATTCCATTCTTGTCGCGTAGCTGCCTATAGATTTCCCTCTCTAAGTACCCTTGCAAGTCAGGGGCGAGCGTGGGTTGAGTGCCTAAGTCTATGTAAATTATTACTGCTTCTCGGAGCTGTTCCGCAGCTTCTAGTGAAATGAAGTGGCGTACGAACATCGTTTTTCCTACGCCCACATCGCCTATGAGCAGTAACGGTCGCCTGGTGGCGCTCTGGGCCATCATTTCGTCTGTTATTGCTTGTTTTCCGCTCTTTTTGGTTGCCCCTGAAAGCAATGGGCCGTCAAGCGAATCTTCGAATTTCGAAGAATATCTGGATTTCAGAATTGCCTTGCCAATTGATGCATACCGGGAAAGAGGTCCGCTACTCGCGTAGCATTCCTTCAGAAAGTCCTTCTCATTCTCTGGCAACCTGGCAACATCCTCGATAACCAAGTCCCCAAATACTTGGAGGTTCGTCTGGAGATCGCTTCTTTTCCTCTGCCTTGGGTATTTCCCTATTCGAAACGACAACTTATCGGGTGGAGGATTCTCTCCTGTCTCTTGTAGCAAAACTGGCAGTCGCTGAGACGCAACACCGTCTTTGGAAAGAGAATCCCATAACTCTTGGAAGTGCTCAACCATTTTCTGACGCGAATTCAGGACTAGAGCTTTTCCTTCGATTGGAGGGATCCCATCCGTTCTACTTGCCAAGAAAGCCACCACTTGGTGGCCATTGCAGACAGCACCGAACGGCACGCCCCTGGATTGGCAGTATCCCATGGCTTGTTTGATCGCTTCATATAATTCCGGGGCGCCGTCCTTGATGAGTTGGATCCGGCAGGTTATGTTTCTGAATCCTGCAGGTACTTCGAAATAAGTGTCCTCTGTTTTGGCCTCAACTATAAGATTGTTGAAATCTGTGCCCAATGAATAATCGGAGTATTTCCCATCATATCTATCCTCAGCCTTACACTCAGATTTGTCCCAACCCAGACAATCGAAAAGCAAGTCATCAATGAACTGAAGTCGCGTGGTAGCTTCATTCAGCTTGCTCTGGTTAGAGCCGGCCTTTTTTTCAATCAGCGTTTTTAAGTTTTTTAAGCAGTGCTCGTATTCAGCAGGCATATTTGCCTCCATTTCTTGACACTTACCTCAAGTGAGTTGTGGTATTTGTACGCAGGGGGCGACTAATGATAGGGTTCACGATCCTATCAGCAGACGTTGTGTCCGAAGAGTGACCGCTTGGCAAGAAATGTTGCTCAGCTTCAGTTCACGAATCAGCAGCTTGAGCAGTTGGAAGACTTGAGACGCCAAGCCGGCCTGACCGGCACAGAACGCGTGGGGCGGGCAGTGGACTTCTATGTCTTGCATTTCAAGGAGCACGGTTACAAGTCGACCATGATCCCCTTTCCAACTTTAGGCACGAGTGATGCCGGCAGGAATAGTAGGTTGGTCCGTCTGTACCATCCTCGTACGCCAATAAGCAGGAATCACGCCGGTTGAGTCCCCCCAGAATCCACCAAGACACGGTGAGACTCAACCGGACGCTAGGGCGCCTAGCGGGGCTCGAACCCGCAACCTTCTGATCCACGAGTAGGCGCTCTTTGAGTCTTAGGTGACTTAGGCCGACTACTCAACCCCTTCCTCATCTAGCTCAAAGAGTTTGTAGCTCCTGACGGTTGCGCCAATCTCATACTCTGCAAGCAACTCGGCCATTTTCTCACCATTCATTAGGGCAACAGGCGCGGCGTTTGAACGATTCGCTTCGGTCTTCGCGCCCTTGCTGAAGTCGCTGGTAGTGATGATCAGACCCTGCTCGTGCGTTCCCAGCGAACCACGAACTTGCTGGACAATCGGAGAGGTGACATTGCTCTTCCAACGTTTCGCTTGTACGGCCATGCGGATGCGCACTGAGTTGCCTACAACCAGTGTGCCGCGAACGTCTATTCCTCCGTCGCCGCCGGAGGCACTCGAGAGTTCTACTTCCTCGAATCCCATCGAAACTAGAAGCTCGCTAACGAGAGTTTCAAATTCAACTGGCGAAACGGAACGAGCCCGATTAAGTAATTTTTTACGCACTTCCCGATTCTTTTCTTCGATTATCCTAGCAACCTCACTTGGCAACCAGGCGGAAAGGCCAACCATACCGCGACCGTGCTGTACGAATCGCGCTGTCTCGCCACGATCCTCCTGACGGCGTATCTCTGAAAGAATCGCCGCGTACATCGTCGCTGAGGGAGTTCGGCTCTCCGTCTGTATCATTGGAAGCGCTCGCTCTGTGATCACCTTGTAATGCAAGGGCTCTTCGCTTCCGGATTCCATGAGTACGTGCTCTGCAGCGGCAGTAAAGGTTAGTCGCGTCCTAGCCTTTTCGTACTCAACTGTTTCCGAGGGACTAGGCAATTCAAAGTTTGGAGTATCACCAGTGACTTCAGGGTTCAGTGCGACTAGCCCTGCGCCTAACCTAACGAATCGCGAGTCCCTTCCCCGATCTCTAATGTCGACGTAAATCCCGGCGTTTACGGTTTCCCAAGGAGTCTTCCCTTTCGTGGCCCACATTTTCTGGGCAATCATCTGCTTGGTTATCTCGCGATAATGCAAAGGCTTTCCAGCGTCACGCAGTACCTCGAAAGCTGCGTCAAGGGCGATCATTGCGGTACCTCCACAAGCAGTCCTGCGAATCCAGGTTCTAAAAGCAGCATCCGATTCATGTGGATGCACGATCCGAGGCAACTTGCTCGTGACGAATCATGGCACTTGCACGCATCGGGCGACTAATGATAGAGTCCAAGATCCAACTTGCGGACACCGAATCCGAAAGGGTGGCGCACGTGCTGATAAAAGCGCAGATTCAATTCACCAAGCAGCAGATCGAGCAACTCGACGAACTGCGGCGACAGACAGGCGCAACGCGCACAGAACTGGTCCGCCGTGCGGTCGACTACTACATGCGCGGAATCCGGGAGCATGGCATCCAGAAGGCCTTGCTTCCTTTGCCGACCAACGACACGAGAGAGGCCAGCTAGAAGCAAAGGGCCGGTCCGTCTTTATCTTCCTCGTACGTTAATAAGCAGGAATCACGCCGGTTAAGTCCCCCAGCCTCTGCCAAGTGCGAGAGACTTAACCGGACGCTAGGGCGCCTAGCGGGGCTCGAACCCGCAACCTTCTGATCCACAATCAGACGCTCTGCCTTTGAGCTATAGGCGCCATATTTGGTTGCACTGCTGCAAGGCCGCTTCGCTGCGGCGCTTAGTTCGAGACGGGGGTGGCCTGCCCCGAAGGAGGCTGGGGGACAGGGATTCGAACCCCGATTGACGGTTCCAAAGACCGTAGTCCTGCCATTAGACGATCCCCCATCGCCAACTTTTTCGGGACTCGAGAATTCGCTTTCAGAGAGGTTTCAGGCAGACCTCGGATAGGTCGTATTGCCTCGATGGCAATTCCGGAAGCAGGAATTCTCTAAGGTGCCGAGGCCCAGACTTGAACTGGGGACACATGGATTTTCAGTCCATTGCTCTACCAACTGAGCTACCTCGGCAAAAGGACCGACGCGTAAGGCGACTGAGCCGCGGCAACCCGAGCTACAGCCGACAACGGCTCCACCCCCTTAAGGGCCGGTCCTTTCAGAGCGGGCGATGAGATTCGAACTCACGACCTTCTCCTTGGCAAGGAGACGTTCTACCACTGAACTACGCCCGCAAATGTGTTGTTAAGGGTACTTCTGTTACTGTGAATCCGGCAGGACGTCGAGTGGACCCGGTCGGATTCGAACCGACGATCTCCTGCTTGCAAAGCAGGCGCCTTCCCGCTTGGCCACGGGCCCGGACGCTGATTTCCAGTGCCGACGAGAGGACTCGAACCTCCACACCCTTACGGGCAATAGATCCTAAGTCTATCGCGTCTGCCAATTCCGCCACGTCGGCTTTTATGCCGGCAAGCTGTCCGGCGCCGATTGAGCAGAGCAGCCTCGCAAGCCATCTGAGTTTAGCGGACTACGCTTCGTTTGTGAAGCGGTCCTGCGGAAGGCGGGTGTACCCCCGATTCTGTCATCAGAGCGCCCCTAGGGGCGGAATCTGACCGTCATCATCTGTCTCGGGCAGTTTGTGCCCGGCGGATTGTGACTTGCCGGGTGTTATCCGGCTTTGTCCGCACCGCTGCGACGAGATCTTACACCATCTTCGCAGACAGTGCAAAACCCACTCGCCTTGCTCTCGGTTGCACGCTCGCCCAGCCGGTTTCGTTGCCGAAAACCGCTGGTGGGCTCTTACCCCACCGTTTCACCCCTTACCGTGCGGTTGCCCGCGCGGCGGGTCTGCTTTCTGTTGCGGTTGTAGTCACATGGCCGTTGCCGGACATGCGCCCCCACTTACGGTTTCGTGGGGCAACGTCCCGACGACGCTGCGTTGCAGACGTCGCGGGTGAGAGTCGGGAAGTTCCTCTGCCGGCAGGTTGCCGGCAGCGATGACTGCACCTGCCTTCATGCTGTTAAGCTGCTGACCTCAGTGTGACTGGCCATTGCTGCGCGATCCTGGCCGGATTCACAGCGGTCTATGCTAGCACGGTGTGGGGGGGATGGCAAATTTCGCGGGGTGCAGAGTAATGTGAGAAACGAGACCGATTGATCCGCGAAGGCACGCGAAGGGGCGCGAAGAACACCGGAGGTCATAGAGTTTTGCGAAGTGGATACGAGTGTGGGGTCACAAGGAGGGCACCCACAAGGGGTGCCCCTACGGGGGGTGGGAGGGAATTTCGACGAGACTTAGGTGGGCGGCTGGTTTGGGGTGCTGACGTCGAGTTCGGGCTGGCGGGGGCCTTCGACCCAGACTTCGCCGTCGCTCCAGTTTTCCTGTTTCCAGATGGGAACGATTTCTTTGAGGCGCTCGATGGCGTAGCGGCAGGCTTCGAAACAGCCGTCGTTGCGGTGGGGGGTGGCGACGGCGATGAGTACGGTGGGCTCTTCGATTTCGCAGCGGCCGATGCGATGTAGGATGCTGACGCCTTTGACGAGGGGCCAGCGTTCCCGGATCTCGTCGCCGATGCGGGCCATCATCTTTTCGGCCATGGGGACGTAGGCTTCGTAGACGAGGAAGTCGGTCTCGCGGGCGCCGTTGCCGGTGGCGGTGGCGCCGCGTACGGTGCCGGCGAAGGTGACGACGCCGCCGCAGTCGAAGCGGCTGACGCGGCGGAGGATGTCGTCCTGCGAAAGGGGTTCTTCTGTCAGTTCGAAGAGTTTGGCGGACATGGGATTGGCTCAGTTCACCTGGAAGGCGGTTGGATACCGCCGGACACCGGAGGCAAGAGGGCGACTTCATCGCCGTCCTTGAGGACGGTATCGCGTTGGGCGAACTCCTCGTTGACGGCGACGTAGAAGGTGCGGTCACGCAGAGTGGGGACGCGGCTGTCGAGGAGGTCACCTACGGTGGAGGATTCGGGTAGGGAGACGGTATCGTTTTTGAAGCCGGCGGCCTGGCGCAGGCCGGCGAAAAGGATCAGGCGTACGTTCATTTGGATGCGTCCCCCGTGGGCGAGGCAGAGGCGGAACGCTGCCAGTCGCCGGAACGGCCGCCACTTTTGTGGAGGAGTTGGACGTTGCCGATGGTCATGGTTTTTTCGAGGGCCTTGGCCATGTCATAGATTGTGAGGGCGGCGACGCTGACGGCGGTGAGGGCCTCCATTTCGACGCCGGTGCGGCCCTTGCAGCGCACGGAGGCGGTTATATAAACACGGCTATTCTCTTCGTCGATTTGGAATTCGACGGCGATTTTGGTCAGGGGCAGTGGGTGGCAGAGGGGGATCAGGTCGGGTGTGCGCTTGGCGGCCATGATGCCGGCGATGCGGGCTGAGGAGAGGACGTCACCTTTGGGGACGGCGCCGTCGCGGATGGCGGCGAGGGTGGCGGGGGCCATGTAGACGCTGCCTTCGGCGATAGCCTCGCGGGTTGTGGTGTCCTTGTGGCCGACGTCGACCATGGATGCGCGGCCGTCTTTGTCGAGGTGGGTCAGCTCTGACATCGTGGTGAGCGAATGTCCTTTATATGTCGCCGATCAGAAGGGCGTCGACCGACTCGCCGGCAGCCAACGTACCTTCGCTTTGGGGCAGGGCCAGAAGGGCGTTGGCCGTACGCATGCTGAGGAGGCGGCTGCTGGCCTGGATGCCGGTGCTGGCGGCTGTGAAGCAGGCCTGATCTGCATCCCAGGTGAGGGTGGCGCGGTGGTATTCGGGCCGGTAGGCGTCCAGGGGCAGGGGCTGCGCGAGACGGGCCTTCACCTGGCGAAGGTGGGGATCTTGCCAGCCGGCCATTTTGCGCAGGGCGGGCACGACGAAAAGGTAGAAGGTTACGAGGCTGCTGACGGGATTGCCGGGGAGTCCGAAGACGAGGCGGCGGCCGTGTTCGACGTCGGCGGTGGCGAAGGTGACCGGTTTGCCGGGCTTCATACGGACACGGCCGTAGTGCACGGTGCCTGCGTGTTCGAGGAGCGGTTTGACCAGGTCCAGATCGCCCATGGAGACGCCGCCTGACGTGAGCAGGATGTCGGCCTCCATGAGACCGCGGTGGACGCGGAGCTCGAGGGCTTCCTGTGTGTCGCCTGAGATGCCGAGGTCAACGGGCTCGCCGCCGACGGCGCGGATAGCGGCGAGGAGCATGGCGCGGTTGCTGTCGCGGATCTGGCCGGGGCCGAGGGATTCTCCGGGCTCGATCAGTTCGTCGCCGGTGGAGAGGACGGCCACTTTGGGACGGGGAAAGACGGGTACGTTGACGATGCCGGCGGTGGCGAGCAGTCCGATTTCGGCTGGGTCGAGGCGCTCGCCGGCGTCTAGCACGGTCTGACCTGCCTCAACGTCTACGCCTACCTGACGCACGTTGGCGCCGGTTTTCGATTGCTGATTGATGCGAATCCGGGGCGTATCTGCGGCGGCATCCAAGCGTTCCGTCTCTTCGATCATGACGACCGCGTCGGCCCCCTCGGGCAAGGGGGCACCGGTTGTAATGTAGGCGACGGTACCGGGTTTGACGGTGAAGGCGGCAAGTGCGCCGGCGCTGACCTCTCCGATCTGAGGATAGTCGCCGGGACCGTCGGCGGCGATGACTGCGTATCCGTCCATCGTAGAGGCGGGGAAGGGCGGGAGCGGTTCCCGGGCAGCGATGTCGGCGGCGAGGATGGCACCCCTTACGTCTGAGAGCGGGCGGTGTACGGGCGCCGGAGTGTGTGCCTGGGCCAGGGTTACATCGAGGGCATCCTCGACAGAAAGCATGGAGTAGGGTGATCTCGTGGTCATCTGTTTTTGCGTCCCTTTCCGGGGAGCGTAGTTCTAGAGCTGGCAGATTAGCTCGACCTCGTTGCCGTCGGGGTCGTCAATGTGGATGGTGCGGCTGGCGAGGACGGGATGGGTGCCGCCGCGGGGCTCGTATCCGGCCGCGCGCAGGGCCTGTTTCTGGTCGTCGAAGCGGTTGGCCGGCAGTTCGAATGCCAGGTGATGGAGCTGGTGGCCGGGGGGCTGGCTCGCGATTTCGGGCGGCATGGGTACGATTACGATCATCTGGGGGATGCCGGCGGCGCCTTCGCCCGCCTTGAGGAAGACGTTGGGCAGTTCGGGGGGCGAGATGACCTCCAGGCCGAGGAGGTCCTTGTAGAAGGCGACGGCTTTTTGTTTGTCGCGGGTCCATAGGACGATTTCGGCGATACCGGTGATCATAGACATGGTTGATGGGCCTTCGTGTTGAGAACGCGCTTTGTTCGTATTTCGTATTGCGTAGTGGCCTGTTGGACAGGCGCGAATTTTTGCCAGGTTTTGGGCAGTATACCGAAGTCGGAGTCATATTACCAGTTCTGGTGAAACCGCTGAGGGGGACGGGCTGCTTGGAAGCGCATTTTGACGTCTTTCTTTCGGTCGAAGGCACAAGAGGGCAGGCACAAGGCCTGCCCCTACCGGTCATTTGAACGTGTACGCGGGGGCGCCGATGGGGGCGAGGCGGGCAGGCACAAGGCCTGCCCCTACCGGTCATTTGGTAGGGTAAGCGGATCGGGGGTTGGCGAAACCCGGTTGAACAGGCACCTGTCGCCAATGTCGACACCAGGTCGATGAGGCACGTGGTAGGAGGGGGGGCGTTGCGGGGGCGGCGCCCCCCCACAAGGGAGGGCCGACTAGGCCCGACCGCCCAGAACTGCAGTGGTTAGTGGTCAGTGGTCAGAGACGGGGCGTCCTCTGCCAGAAAGGAGAAAGGGAGTCTCGACGAGTCGATCTGCTTCCAGAGGTATGCGAAGGTCTTCCCGGAATTGGAATGCCCCCTGCTTCGGGGGCGCATGTGGAGATCGTGGGGGCTACTGTTACAATGGGGCCGCGGAGGGTAGTTGGCCGCTTTGGGATTTTTCGGGCTGTGCGAGGGATGCATGGGGGCAGACGGGAGAGAGAATCGTGCGAGAGTGGATTCGAGGAGAAGCTGACGAGCTGCTTCCGAAGCTTGTGGAGTGGCGGCGGGACTTTCACCGGCATCCGGAGTTGGGGTTTGAGGAGGTGCGGACGGCCGGGGTGGTGGCGGCGCATCTGCAGGCGTTGGGGCTTGAGGTGAGCACGGGCGTGGGCAAGACGGGCGTTGTGGCGATGGTGGAGCCGGACGGTCTGCCGGAAGAGAGCGAGACGGTGCTGCTGCGCTTTGATATGGACGCGCTGCCGATCCACGAGGAGACGGGCCTGCCGTATGCTTCGGAGAATGCGGGGGTGATGCACGCATGCGGGCACGACGGCCATACTGCAATCGGGATGGGTGTGGCGCAGCTGCTGACGAGGCACCGCAATGAACTGCCGGGGCGGGTCAAGCTGGTCTTTCAACCGGCCGAGGAGGGCCTGGGCGGGGCGATGGCGATGATCGAGGACGGCGCGCTGGATGCGCCGCAACCGGCGGCGGCCTACGGACTGCACCTGTGGAGCCGGCTTCCGTACAACCAGGTTGTGGTCCAGCCGGGGCCACTGTGGGCGGCGGCGGACATGTTTACGCTGACTGTTCACGGAAAGGGCGGACACGGCGCCACGCCCCACGATACGATTGACGCCACGCTGGTCGCAAGTCAGCTGGTGGTGGCGCTGCAGACTATTGTGTCCCGCAATGCAAATCCGTCGGATACTGCGGTTGTCACCGTGGCCTCCTTTCACAGCGGAAACGCGGGCAACGTGATCTCGGAGCGCGCGGTCCTGCAGGGAACGATCCGGAGCTTTGAGCCGGCGGTGCGCGAGTTGCTTCTGCGGCGCATCGACGAGATCTGCACAGGCGTCTGCCAGGCGTTCGGCGCCAGATTCGAGTTTGAGATGCATAGTTGCGTGCCGGCGACCATCAATTCCGAGGCCGGCGCGGTGGTGATGGAAGGCATCGCCAACGAGGTTGTCGGCGAGCAGAATGTGGCGCAGATCGCGCCGATGATGGTGGGGGAGGACATGGCGGAGTTTCTGAACCGGGCTCCGGGCTGTTTCGTTCTGGTGGGCGCGGCGAACCCGGATGAAGGATTCTACAGTCCCCACCACAGCCCCACGTTTGATTTTGAGGAGAGCGTGATGCCGACTGGTGTTGCGCTACTGACGGAAGCGGCCTTTGCGCAGCTGGCGACCGGCGGCGGTGCCGGTGACGAGTAGGGAGGTCAGGTTCGGGGTGGGAACGGCGCCCGGCCTGCTATTGCTGTATACTTTCGACGCGACCCGCAATTGACAGTTACCCCAGATCACAAGTTGACAATTCTGCGATGATCTATTACGATTAAACCGTTTGATAGTATTGATTCAATTAATCCGATTATTTAGCCAGTTTCCGCTGGTTTTGGTGTGTGGACGGGATGACCATGATCAAGCAACTTCACAGCGACTCGGAACTCCTGGACTATATGGTCACGAATGGATTTGTTCCCGGGGCCAGGCTGCCTTCGTTGAACGACCTCAGTACCGAACTTGGTGTCAGCATCGGCAAGTTGCGGGAGCAGTTGGAGGCGGCGCGCGTTCTGGGGCTGGTGGCGGCGCGTCCGCGGCGGGGCATTGAGTGCAACAGTTACAGTTTCACGCCGGCGGCGCGCGCCAGTCTGATGTTTGGACTGGCTACAAACGAGAGGCTCTTTCGTGAATTCAGCGAGTTACGCAACGGCATTGAGAGCGCGTTCTGGCGGCCGGCGGTGCTTTCGTTGACGGATGAGGACAAGCGGGAGCTGAAGCAGTACGTCTCTCTGGCCTGGCACAAGTTGCAGCAGAGCCGAATTCAGATTCCGCACCAGGAGCACCGGGCCTTCCACATGACGATCTTCCGGAGGCTTGACAATCTGTTTGCCACCGGGTTGTTGGAGGCCTACTGGGACGCGTACGAGGCGGTCGAACTGAATCTGTATGCGGACTACGGTTATTTGACCGAGGTCTGGGGTTATCATGAGGGGATCGCAGACGCGATTGCGAGTGACGAGGTCGACAGAGCCCTGGCGTTGCACGAGGAGCATCTGCTATTACTGCGGACAAGGGATGTTCCACGCAACAGTTCACGCCAGGAAACTTTCGTAGAAGGGAATAGCAAGGTAAGGAGTCGAGCATGAGTGTTGCAGTTCGAGAAGCGCCAGTTGTAAAGCCGGATGCGCCAGCGGCGGTCAATGATTTTGCCATCAACGTGGCGACAGCGAACGGCTCCGGCAGCCAGACGAGCAACGGTGTCTTACTGCGCGCACTTTTCAAGATGGGGATTCCGATAAACGGCAAGAACCTGTTTCCCAGCAACATTCAGGGTCTGCCCACCTGGTACATCATTCGATTGAGCAAAGACGGATTTCTGGCGCGCAGGGAGATTACGGACATTCAGGTCTGTATGAATGGCCGAACTGTGGCGGAGGACATGGAGAGGGCGGCGCCCGGGGGGATCGTGATTTACGACGACTCGTTGCCGATTGCAAACAAGCGCAATGACGTTACGTACTATGGGATGCCGGTGAAGGATCTGGTCAAGGAGGCGAAGTTGCCGCATGCGCTGCGGGACTATGTTGCCAACATGGTCTACGTGGGTGTGCTGGCCGAGTTGCTGGGCATCGAGCCGGCTGAGATCGAGGCGGCGCTGCTGCACCATTTCGAGGGCAAGGAGAAGGCGGCGGGCCTCAACATGGAGATGGTCAATCGAGCGATCGACTGGGCCAGCGTCCACGTAGGGCACCACGACGGCTACCGGATCGAGAGGATGACAGGTTTCAACGAAGGCAAGATCCTGGTGGACGGCAACACGGCCGGCGCGCTGGGCGCTCTCGCGGGCGGCCTGTCGCTTGCCTCCTGGTACCCGATTACGCCATCGTCGAGTCTGGCTGAGTCGATCGAAAAGTACGCGCCGGCGTTGCGCACCGATCCAGACACGGGCAAAGCAACGGTCGCCGTCATACAGGCGGAGGATGAGCTGGCGGCGATCGGGATGGTCGTGGGCGCGGGCTGGACGGGTGCGAGGGCGATGACCTGTACGAGCGGACCGGGGATCAGCCTGATGTCCGAATTTGCCGGGCTGGCCTACTTTGCCGAGGTCCCGGCGGTGATCTGGGACATTCAGAGGATGGGGCCGAGCACGGGGTTGCCGACGCGTACTTCGCAGGGAGACATTCATGCGGCCTACTATCTCGGGCATGGGGACACGAGACACGTGGTGCTATTTCCGGCCAACCCGGCCGAGTGCTTCGAATTCGGCCGCATTGCATTCGACCTGGCTGAGGAATTGCAGACGCTCGTGTTCGTATTGAGCGATCTTGACCTGGGGATGAATGCGCATATCTCGGAACCATTTGCGTACTCGGACGCTCCTTTCAGGCGGGGCAAGGTACTGAGCGCAGAGGACCTGGAAGAGCGGCAAGGATCGTGGGGGCGGTACATGGATGTCGACGGCGACGGCGTTGCTTACAGGACGTTGCCGGGCACTCGACACAACATGGCCGCATACTTCACGCGCGGGACGGGCCACAATGAGTACGGCTACTACAGCGAACGGCCCGACGACTGGGAGCAGAACCTGGAACGGTTAAAGAGAAAGTTCGAGACGGCACGACAGCTGGTGCCCAGACCTGTCCTGGAAGAGGTGGAAGGGGCGCAGGTCGGGATCATCAGCCTGGGTAGCAACCACGACGGCGTCGATGAGGCGCGTGCACGTCTGGCAGCAACGGGCCTGTCCACGAACTACCTGCGGCTGCGGGCATTGCCGATAGACGAGAGCGTGCGCAGGTTCATCGAAGAAAACAGGACAGTCTTTGTCATCGAGGCGAACAGTGACGGGCAGCTGCACGCGATTCTAACTACGGAAGAACCGGCACACGCTTTGAAGCTGATCTCGATGGCAAAGTGTGACGGACTTCCCCTGAGCGCACGCTACATCGTTGAGCAGGTTCAAGAGGCATTGGAGGAGGAGTTGATATGAGTACCAGGACCAGGGCGGACGCGGCGGCGAGACGCGCCGCACGTCCTGCAAAGACCAATCGCATCGGCCTGGAGAAGACCTCCTATCGCGGCCGGCCGTCGACCCTGTGCAAGGGCTGCGGACACGACAGTATCAGCCAGCGAATCGTCAATGCTGCGTGGGAGATGGGCCTGGACCAGACGCAGGTGGTGAAGCTCAGCGGGATTGGATGCAGCAGTAAGACGCCGGCCTATTATCTGGGCTGGAGCCACGGCTTCAACAGCCTGCACGGGCGCATGCCGTCGGTGGCGACGGGAGCCGTAATCGCAAACTCCTCGCTGGAGGTGATCGGAGTGAGCGGAGACGGCGACACGGCCTCAATCGGCATCGGACAGTTCAAACACGCAGTGAGGCGCAACCTGCCTCTGATCTACATCGTCGAGAACAACGGCGTTTACGGTCTGACGAAAGGCCAGTTCAGCGCGACGGCCGACGAGGGGCAGTTTCTCAAGTATCAGGGCGTAAACGATCTGCCGCCGCTGGACATCTGCATGGAGGCGTTGACTGCCAATGCGACGTTCGTCGCCCGCAGTTTCGCCGGTGATCCGAAGCAGCTGGAGGCGCTGCTGAAGGCTGCCATCAACCATCGGGGCATCGCGGTACTGGATATTGTCAGCCCGTGCGTCACATTCAACAACCACGATACGTCGACGAAGAGTTACGGATTTGGGCGCGCGAACGAGATCCGGTTACACGATCTGAATTTTGTGCCCGAGTTTGAAGAGATCGAAATTGAGGACTACGAGGACGAACTCGAGGTGGAGCTGCATGACGGCGGCAGCATCGTTCTCAAGAAGATCGATCCGGACCACGATCCTACGGACCGCACGGCGGCTTACAATGTCATTCAGCAGTCGCTAGACGAGCAGAAGCTGATCACGGGATTGCTGTACATCAACGAAGGGGAGCCGACTCTCACCGAGCTTCTGAACCTGACCGACACGCCGCTTACGCATTTGCCGGATGAAAGACTGCGGCCGAGCCGTGAAGCCCTGGAAGGGGTGATGGCGACGCTGGCGTAGGGATTGGAGCGGCCTCCGGATGCAGCCTGAAAGACGGTGAGAGGCTGCGGTCAGCCGGTTGCGAGGTCTCTTGGGCCTGGGGTAAGAGGTTCCACCGGTTTTCGACTGGCGGGGCTTCGATCTCGGGGGGAGGCCAGCGCTTCCTCATAGTGGCCTCGCAGCTCCGGAGGCATCATGCGGGCAACCTCCAGCATTATTTCGGTCGTATATTCCTGCACGTCTTCCATCGTTCCGGGGGGAAACTGCACGGGCTGTCCGAATTGTACGGAAAGCTTTGTGCGCTTGAAGGGATTGTACCAGTTTCTGTGCAGATGAGGGATTCCCAGTACCGCCACCGGCACCACAGGCACTCCGGCGTCGATGGCGATGCGCACGGCTCCGCTCTTACCGCGCCGCATTGGCTTGCCGCGGTTGCGGGTTCCTTCCGGAAACATGCCCAGTACACGGCCTTGTTTGAGGAGATCGACGCTGTACTCGATGGCCACCGTGTCGTGGGCCCCCCTGTTGATTGGGAAGGCGCCTATCCGGTGCAAAAGGAACGACACCACCGGATGGATGTTGAAGAGCTCCCTCTTTGCCATATAGAATACCTGGCGCGGGGAAGCGAAGCCCAGGACAAAGCTATCCATGCCGCCGGGATGGTTGCAGGCAAGAACTACGCCGCCTTGCCGGGGGACGTTTTCCACGCCCTCTATTCTCAGAGCGCAGAACAGGGGGCGCAAGGCGGAAAGCGCCGCATAACAGAATTTCCATAGGCCGGAGGCGTCGGAAGGAATCCTCATTTTCGCTTCAGTTCAGCCTTCTGATTTCGTCCCGAATCTGTTTGAGCACGAAGAGAACGCGCTGATCCTCCTGGGAGGGCTCCTGCTGTGCCTCGGGCATCCAACCTCCGATTGCAACGCCGCTGAACACGAGCTCTGCCTCGCCGGTAAACAGATGCAGCCGGTTTCGCAGCAGGAAATAACGCCTCAGATCGCTTTCAGCTGAGAGCATGCTTTCCAACCCGAAGTGGAGCATGCCCCGGTCTCGCCACAGGGTGGCCTCATTGGGATCGACGATGACCATGTAGTTCAGCACTGCCAGGGCATCGCGCAGACGGTGTTGAGAGATGTAAACGGAACGCAGGTTATTCAGAATGCGCAGCATCCACGCCCTGGTGTCTGTTCGGTATTGATCGAGGGAGACTGAGATGCGAACCGGCTGCTGGAAGACCTGGGTGAGGTAGTAAGAGAGCTCTTCGCTGGAAACGACCTTGGCGTGGAATGGATCGAGAATCCACACGCCGTTCATATCGCTGTATTCCAGCATGAAGTGACCGGGCAGTCCCAGTCCTCTCAGGGTCATTCCGAGGCGGCGGCCGACAGCCATGTAGAGGAGGCTCAGGGTGATGGGGAGGCCGAGACGGGTGTCGAGTACGCGGTGGAGAAAGCTGTTGGAGGGCTCGTAGTAGTTTTCGACGTTGCCGAAGAAGTCGAACTCACCGTGCAGTACGGCGATGAGAGCTTCGGCCCTGGCGCGGCCGAGTGCACCGACGGGCATACTCTGTTCGACCTGGTCGGCCAGCTCATCCAAGCGCCTGACATAGCCATCTACGTCGAGCCCCGGTTCAGTGAGTTTGCCTACCAAAAGAGCCAGGTTTTCCGGACGGTCCTGGTCCGTCCGCATCGCTTGTGAGAATTCTGTCAGAAGGTCCACCGGAACTCCTCTCTCGTCCAAAGGCCCCCCAGAGCAGGCTCGCGCCACTCTTCAGCAATCGAAGTTTGTCATTGGAAGTGTATAGCGATACGTTACCAAAACCCTACGATTCTGGCAAGTAATCGCGGCGTCCTCCCAAGTTGGGTCCACCTGCGAGAGAATGTTGAATGGTAGAGAGGAAGGGGAACTGAGAAGGGGCTCGACCGGCCAGTTGCGGCACCGGCCGGCCGACATCGTGCCGGTTCCAGCCGATCAGGTGACGACCGCCAGAATGAAGGTGTTCAGCGCGGCCAGCGCGATCGGCCCCACCAGCGCGCTGAAGCAGCCGCGGCGCAGTTCGAAGCCGCTTACGAGGCTTGCGGCCGTCCAGAAAACTGCGGCGTTGATGAAGACGCTGAAAAGGCCGAAGGTCAGTACGAGCAGAGGGAAGGAGAGGAAACTCAGGATTGGGCGCAGGATAGCATTGAGCAGGCCCAGTACGGCGGCAACGACGATGGCGGTTCCGAAGTTTTCGATTTCGACGCCGAACAGGCCGATACGGGAGATGATCAGGAGGCTGATGGTCGTTACTGCCCAGACTATTACGAGTTCCATTGTCCCTCTCCAGTGGAAGGTCTAGTTGTGCCGCTATAACTCTCTACGGTTCAGGGGATTAAGAGTTTCCACATCCTACGGAAGCTTGCGCGTCAGTTTGGGTGGGGCAGTTGGGGAGCGGTTGGATGTGGGACGAATGCCGTGTGGGATGACTGCCACCGGGGGGACGCCTTTACCGAGTCGTAGCTCTTGTTGCCGGTATTCAGGTAGAGATTGACCGTTTCGCGATCAGTTCGCCGCCGTCGACCCGCACCACTTCGCCGGTTGTGTAGTTGGACTCGACCAGGAATCTGACAGCGTGGGCGACGTCCTCGGCCTTTCCCCAGCGTTTGAGCAGCGTTCTGTCGCTGCTGAGGCGCAGGCGTTGCTCGTTGTAGTGGGGGGGAGGCAGTACCGGGCCCGGGGCGACGGCATTGACGCGCACGGAGGGAGCCAGTTCCAGCGCCAGCTGGCGGGTGAGGGCAAGGAGGGCAGACTTTGCGACTGCGTGGGCGGTGAAGTTCGGCCAGGCGTGCCAAGCTGAGAGGTCTACGATGTTGACGATGGCTGCTTGCGGTTGTTCCAGAAGAAGGGGGGCCAGCTCGTTGCTGACGTAGAAAGTTCCGTGGACGCCAACGTCGATGGTTCGGTGCCAGTCTTCGTAGCCTTCGGTGGGAAAAGGGTGCTGGATGAACCAGTCGGCCGAGTTGACGAGTACGCTCAGCCGGCCGAAGCGGTCGCGCACGGCCTGCGACATTTTCCGGACCGCCTGCAGATCGGAGATATCACATTGCAAGGTTTCGGCTTTGACTCCGAGAGCCTGCGCCTCCTGGGCGGTCAGTGACGCTTCGTCTCCGGAACTGTTGTAAAGAATGACTACATCGGCGCCGGCGCGTGCCAGATCCAGGGTGATTGCTTTACCTACGCGATGGGCGCCGCCTGTCACCAAGGCGACTTCCCCACTTATGTCCACGTGGTCTTCAGTGCCCCCAGATTGCGTATGGCGAAACCGCCGGCGTCATTCTTGCTTTGCTTCAACCGAAAGGCGATGGCGCCAATCAAAAAAGCGACGGAAGACAGATTCTTCCGCCGCCTGATTCCTGTAAGGATCGCAAGGTCAACCTACTCGCGCATTGTGTTCAAGGTGCGCTGGATGATCTCCGCCTGTTCCGAGCGTGCGCGGTGCTGGCGGCGCTTTCGGCGCCGCGTGGACTTGGGCAGGGCAATTTCCTCGCCGCCGGCTTCCATGGCGCGCTTGAAGGCCAGTTCCATAGGTGAAAGAACATCAACGTCTTCAAATTTGTCCACCACCTGTGCGTCAGATTCTTCTCCCTGACCGGCCTCCGCATCCGCCGAATCCGCTTCATCCCCTTCCGGCTCTTCCCTCAATCCTTTAATGCTGACATCGATGTGGCGGCGGCGCCGATTGAGGGTAATGATGCGAACTTCCAGTCTTTCATCGATCTCCACTACATCTTCAGGCTTTTCGACGTAGTTGTTCCCCATCTCGCGCACGTGGAGCAGCGCGTCAGTGCCTACTCCGATGTCGATGAAGGCGCCATAGGGGACCATTCTGGAAACGACGCCTTCGACGACTTCGCCCTCCTGCAGGTCGCGAATTGTCCTGGTGTCGGGCGAAATCATAGTCAAGCTGATGCGGTTGCGCTCACGGTTGAGGCGTTTAATCCAGACCGTGACGCTTTGGCCTTCCTCCACGATGTCCTTGACGTTGGTTACACGTCCAACCGTCAGTTCGGAGATATGGACAAGGCCATCGCGGCCGGCGCCGATGTCGACAAAGGCGCCAAAGTCAGTAACCTGTTTGACTTTGCCGGTGATTTCCTGGCCGACACTCAAGCGAACGACCGTCTTCGCGTTCTCGGCTTCGTTTTCCGGCGCGGTTTCTGTCAGTGTTTCGGCGGTAAGGGTTTCGGCGGTAAGGGTTTCCTCGGTCATCTTCGGCTCCTCATTGACAACGGTGTTGTCGCTGCGCAACACGGTTACGCAGTATACCTTTTCTTGACTCTGCGGACAAAAGTAGGGAGGTCCGAAAATCGTTTGAGATCATCGTCAGACATTGAATCGAATGTTCAGAATGTCGCCGTCCTGAACCAGGTATTCCTTACCTTCCAGTCGCAGGAGCCCCTGGTTGCGGGCTGCGGCCATACTCCCGGCATCCTTGAGGCTGTCGAAGTGCACGGTCTCGGCGCGAATGAAGCCTTTCTGCATATCGGTGTGGACGACACCGGCGGCCTCGGGCGCATTTGAGCCGGCACTGACAGCCCAGGCCCGCACTTCGTTGTCGCCAATGGTGAAGAAACTGATCAGACCCAAGAGGCGGTAGCAACGACGGATCGCCCGATTCAGGCCCTGTTCAGCTATCCCGAATTCGACCAGGAATTCCCCGGCCTCCTCGGGCGCCATCTGGGCGATTTCGGCCTCCAGGCGTCCGCGCAGGAAGAAGGTCATGTCATCGAGGAGATGCGAGTAAGAATCATCTTCGTCGTCATCGCCGGCGTTTACTACGCGCAGAACTGGTTTCAGACTGAGGAAGCCGAAGCCGCCCAGCAATTTCATCTCCTCGGGGGAGAGGGTCGCGTCTCGCAAGGGGGTCCCTTCCTCCAGATACGGGTAGAGCCTTGAGAGGAGGGCTTCCTCGTGCGCCAGTCGCTGACGTTCTTCGACCGGGCCGCGTGAGCGCTGGGCAGCAATGCGTTCAAGGCGTCCATCAATGGTAACCATGTCGTTGAGCAGGAAGTCAGCTTCCATGGCCTCCAAATCTGCGCCTGGGTCAATGCGGTCGTTTGGGTGAGGTACATTAGGGTCATCGAAGGCCCGTCCGACGAGCAAGAGCGCGTCGTTGGCGGCGATGGCGTTGAGCAAGGGCCCGCCAATCTGACCCGCCCTGCCCTTGTCGCCGGTCAGGCCAGCGATGTCGTTGTAGGTAACCTGGGCGAAGACCGCTTTGCGGGGGGCAAACATTTGCGCTAGAAACTCGAGCCGGGCGTCCGGCACGTCGACGACGGCGGTGTGGACTTCGAGCTGTCCACTGGAATAGGCTGTGGCGGCGGTGGCGCTGCGGGTCAAAGCGTTGAAGATTGTCGTCTTTCCGCTGTTTGGTCCGCCTACGATTCCGATTCTCATCGCACTGCCCTCATTCCCATGGCCATTTTATCCCTTTCAAAGTTTCGAGCTGGGGGTCTGGTTTTGCCTGCAGGTTGCCGGATCCTGGCTCCATATCATATTGGGCCCGGAGTGGAACTTCGACGTCCAATCGAACGCTTTTCTGATCGGGTCACGCTTAAGCGTAGGGTTGTAGACGGCCTAGTGGGAATCGCGTCGGCTGTGGGGAGCCTGCGCCGGTCGAATAACTGTGTACAGGACGCATTTCACGAGTACGGGAATCATGATGCGGATGAGAAGGTTTCGCTCTTCATTCCTTTTATTACAGCATTTTGCCCGGGCACCGACTGCCCAGTCAATGGTGCAATCTTATCGCGGAATCGCTTTCGACGCACAGTGTTAGCGCGCACAATACTGCGGTTGTGAGCAAAAAAGGGTAGGGTGTACAATAACAATTCGACTGCCTCCAACAGGCGCCACGGTAGTCACCCGAGAGGACGCCCCGGCAGTCAATAAAGGCCGATTCAGGTCGCTCTATTCGATGGGACCCTCGCCTCAATACTGAACAACTATGGAAAACACAGCTTCTACGGTACAAACTCGCGTCCATTCAGCCCAACTAATGGACCATCGCAATCCGCGGGCCGCACACTTGGAGGTGATTGAACCGGCTGTGGGGGACGAACGCGCGGCCAGAGGGAACTTGTATATACTCGTAGAGCTCATTGGCAGCAGTCCGGTCAGCAATCATGCCGTACGTGAGATTCAGGCAACTATAGAACTAACCTACTACTCGGCTGGAGGACCGGTCAGCCAGGTATTGAAGCAGGCTATCGCAGACGCCCACGAAGTATTGCGCAAAATGAATCGGAACAGCCCGGACATACATTTGCAGGCCGGAATCATTTGCGCTGCCATCGTCCAGGGGCACCTGGTCATCGCGTCGGCCGGCCCGACAGTTGCTTTCGTGGCCACTAGCGAGCGTCTGGACCAATTCCCGCTAGATGAAGAGCGCTTTTCGGGCACAATCGGCGGCGGGACCGAGCCCAATGTTCATACATACAGGCACATTGTGGCGGGCGGTGATGTCCTCTTTCTTGGTGAAAGCGAGTGGACTCTGCAGTCTGACGTCAGGACGATAGGCGGGGCCGTCGTCAGCACTTCGGTCAGCAACATGCAGGATATGGTGATGCACCTTCGGCAGCAGGGCGACAACGTTCCTCTTCTCGGCGTGCTGATGGTTTTCACTGAAGAGGAGCAGGGAGAGGAAGAGCTGGCAGGCGCGCCTCTGCCGACAGCCGTTGGGGCCACTCCACCGGTTCACAACGTGCCTGGGGAGGGAAGTTCCGGGAACGTGACACCGCTCCGCGAACGGATGGGCGGGGCGACTCCGGAACTGCCCAGCGCGCCGACAATGCAGCACCAGTTGACTGTCCCATCGCGCAGGCCGCAAAAGGATTCCGGCCAGTGGAGTAAGCGTGCGTTTCGCCTATTTGACAGGCCGACGAGATGGTTCTCCAACTTGCTTCACGGACTATTGCCCGAACGGAAGGCACGGCAGGAGGAGCCGATTCAGCAGCCGGAAATACCCGTGCCCGAACCGGAAACTTCGCCCGTAGACCAGGGTCAATTTGAGCCGGCATCGGATCCTGAACCACAGCCAACTATGGTGGGCCCGGAACAGGTCCGTTCAGAGGAAAGGATACAGCTGCCGGCGGTGCCGGGCTACGCGCCGCCGACACCCTCGCAGGGAAACCGGCGCAGGCTGATCATTGCCATTGCGATTCTGATTCCGTTACTCACATCTGCAGTCGTCGGCGCTGCGTTCCTACGCGAAGGCAACATCAATCAGGAAGAGGGGCTGCAACTGGTCGAGCTGGCCGACAGCAAGTTGCTTGAGGTCCAGCAGGCCCTGTCGGTGGACGACAGGGCGACAGCGCGTGCATCTCTAAGTGAGGCGCAACGGTATCTGGACGAAGCCATCGTCCTGATAGGCGTGACCGATCAGATTCAGGAGCTGTCGGAGGTTATTACGACGGAACTGCAGGAATTGCTGCAAGTCCGGGCACTCTATTCGCTTGACGTACCTTTGTTGGACTATGGCGCGGATGCCGAGCCTCAACGAATCGTGGTATCCAACCAAGACATCTATGTTCTTGACAGCGGAAGCCAGGCAATCTCCCACTACAGAACGAATTCGGAACGTACGCTGCTGGAAGAGGATAACGGGGCCATTTTGAAAGAAGGGGACACGGTCTCTGGCGTAACAGTAGGCAGGTTGGTGGACATTGCCTGGCAACCGCGCATCTCCGGCTTTGAAGACAAGGCAAGTCTTCTGATTCTAGACCGAAACAACAATGTCTTTCGGTACAATCGCCTGGATGGGGCGACGCACCTGGTGCTCAGAGAACTGAGCTCTCTAGGGAGCGTAGGACAACTGGGCATTTATAACGGGCGCCTGTATCTGGCAGACGAACGATCGGACCAGATTTTTCGGTATACACCGGCCGGACTGGCTTATGACGACCCGCCAACTGCGTGGTTTGACGAGCAGGTCCAGGGGGATCTCGCCGGGCTGATCGCGATGGCGATAGACGGGGACATTTGGCTACTCAGTGAAGACGGAACATTGCTGCGCTTTCGGGAGGGCCAGCAGTTGCCATTCAGTCTCGAGAGGATTCCCGGTCTAAGCGGCTTGCTTGTTGATTTTGCGATGGCTGAGCATGCTGATGGCATGCTTTATCTGGCCGATGCGACGGACGAGCGCATCCTGGTCTATGACAAGGAAGGGCGTTACATTCAGCAGTTTGTCGATGCTGAAGACATGGCCCTGGCTGGACTGAGGGGCCTGTTTCTGGATGAGGTCACCGATATTCTTTACATCCTGACAAAAACAGGGCTGTATGCCCATCCGCTGCCACGTTGACCAAGAGTTGGTGACTGTAGAGCTGTCCCCGGTGAGAGAGGACGGATAGAGGCCCAACGCGCCGCGCTGGTCAAAGGAAGTGGGCGGTGGACTGTATTCGGAGATGACAGTGTGGAATGATTCCGGTCGCAGGGCTTGAGCGATCCATTTGGCCACGACGGAGGTCTGGCTGCAGGGGTCGTTGCGATGGGGATCCCCCTGCACCTGGGAGGGCCGAAGGCCCGACCGCCCGAAAGAATGAGGAGGGCGGCACATTCACTTGAATCGAGCCAGATCGCGAACTGATCAGGGGGACCGAGTCACGAGAAAAGAAAGGATTCTTGCCCCTGCGACAGTTCACCTTAATCACTCTTCCTTTTCTCGGCATTGCGTCCCGGGAAACAGAAAGTTTTCCCGGGATTCTTATATAGAGATTCTTCGGCGCGTCTAAGGTCGTGCTATAATTGCCGCATTATGTCAGAGTTCGGTGATTCCCCTGGCAGGTCGAAGGGGATTTACGAATTTAAGCGGATTGGCTCCTGGCTTGGAGGTAGACGGGCGGCTCTTGCATTTGCGGGCGCAGTTGCCGCCGTCGTGCTGATCATTTCCTTCATCATCGGTAGTGTCCTCTCCGATCTCGCCCGAGATTTTGCCCAACGAAGAAGCGTACCCGAAATCACTGTTGGTCTTCCTGACTTTTCAGACGCGAGTGTAGACTCGAGCAGTCCTGTCGTGCAGGGAACTGTCGCCACCCAGAACGTCGAGGTGAAGGCGGTGCCCGAAGAGGCCGACGCGTCGGAAAGCCGAATAAACATTCTCCTCCTGGGATCGGATGAGAGAATCGACGGTGTGGAGCCTCCTCGCACCGATACGATGCTGCTGGTTACTCTTGACTTGCGCAGGCACACTGCAGGCATGATCTCTTTTCCAAGAGACCTGTGGGTGCCGATTCCCTACTATAATGTGGCATCGAAGATCAACACGGCCTACGCCATTGGCGAACAGGGCGGATATCGTTTGGGTGGTGCGCAGCTTGCGAAAGACACTGTAAGCAGCTTTATCGGTCAGCCGGTGCAGTACTACGTGCAGGCAGACTTCAATGGTTTCGTACGTTTCATCGACGAGATCGGCGGCATCACAGTCGAGGTACCCCAAACAATTCATGATCCGGAGTACCCGACAGCTGATTACGGGTATCAGACATTTTACCTGGAGGCGGGAACCCGTGTGCTGGACGGCCAGACTGCTCTAAAATACGCCCGTACTCGCAATATGGACAGTGACTACGGCCGCGCTGCCCGGCAGCAGCAGCTGATTCGAGCCATCGCGGAAAAGGTCATCGCCGCGGAAATGATACCCATACTGCTCACCAGAGCGCCCCAGCTATTGAGCTCCACATGGGGAAGCGTCCGGACCGATATGCCACTGCAGACGGCGGCAGAAATCGCATACCATGTGCAGTCCAACGTGTCTGAGGTGAGCACGCTGGTTCTGGACAACCGCTATGGTGAGGAGACCTACAGTGCAAACGGGGCGTGGATATTGCTTCCGGACCGCAACCTCATCCGTCCGGCACTCAAGACGTTTTTCGATCCGACGGCCGGGCAAAATGCCGTAGCCGGCACACCTGCCGAGCCCCTTCCTCAGATTCCGCCGCGGACGCAGATAGGCACCGAAGTAGGCTCCAGAGAGCTCCTGGCCGCGGACGTGACCCGCAACGTCCGGGCGATGGCCGTAAGGGAAGTACGTCTGGAGATTCTGAACGGCACGGCGCAGGTAGGAATCGCTGCCCTGGCGCGGCGGCAGCTGGAGGCCAGCGGCTGGCGGGTCGTATCGATAGGCGACGCCGATCGCAGCGACTATCAGCACACTCTTCTCGTAAATTACAACACGCACGAAACGCTGGTGAGTGAATTGGGCCGACAGCTCAATTTGACGGGCCCCCTTAATTCGTTCCCCGGCCTGCTCATTCCCGAGTCAACAGACCTGCGAATCGTAATTGGAGAGGACTTTCTCAGCACCCTTGGCGGCTACGCGCAGTAGCCCTTGTTTCCCGTCTGACCTGCGCGCCCCTTCATTCAACCCGGCACCCTCCAATGAGCCTTGTCCAGTTTGGCGAGCACTGTTTCGACGCCAAGCTCATCGCCTTTGACAAGGACGGGACGCTCTTCAGTTTTCATGCCAGCTGGCGCCCCAGATTTCTCAAGGCAGTGGACCGACTGATCTCTCAGTTCCCGAATCGGACCGAATTGCGGACAGCACTATTTCGCAGTCTCGGCTACAACGCGGCGGACGGCACTTTTGGCGAAGATGGGACATTTGGAACGGGTACAAGCGGTGATACGGTTCGCGCGGCGGCAGGCGTTCTTCATCAGTACTCTCGACCCACCTTGCCCTTGTACAGTTGCGAGCAGATGGTGAGGCAGAGGTTTGCGCCAATTCTCTCCAGCTCGGGCGGTTCGGTACCGGTGACTGAACTCGCCTTTCTCTTTTCTTCACTACACGAACTTGATGTTCGCGTTGCAGTGATCACCAGCGACGACAGAACACCGACCGAGGCCGAGCTGGCCAGCTTCGGGCTATCCGGATTTGTCGACTATATGGGTTGCGGCGACAGTCCAGGTCGTCAGAAACCGGCGCCAGACCTGCTGCTGGAGGCGGCGAGCCTTCTTGATGTTTCGTTGGATCAAACTGTCGTGGTTGGGGATTCAGCCACGGACCTTCTGATGGCACGTGCAGCTGAGGCTGGGCTGGTGGTGGGCGTGCTAACGGGCGTGGGCAGCAAAGAGACGCTTGGCACTCTGGCTGACGTCGTCCTGGATTCGATTGCTGAGATTCGGGTGGGGGCTAATTTTCCTGGTGAACCTCAATGTGAGCCTGGCCGTTCGTCAAGTCGGTCACGCGAACTTTGAACTGTTCGACGTGCTTCGCCGGCATCTTCAGCCGATAGGACACGGCGACGGCGAAAGTAGAATCCACGACTTCGGCGGAAAACTCCGGGAGCATGCGCTGAAAGAGAGTCACCTCGCTGTAGCCGATGACCGCCTCCACCGTTGCCATTTGCATCTTCTCGCGACAGGGAAGGGTCTCCAGAGCTGACTTGACTCCCCCACTGTAAGCCCTCACCAGGCCGCCTTTGCCGAGTTTTACGCCTCCGAAATAGCGGGTAACGACGGCGACAATGTCGCCGATTCCGCTGTGAAGGAGGACTGTGAGCATGGGTCGACCGGCGGTGCCGTGCGGTTCGCCGTCATCGCTCATCCCGGCATGACCGGTTGATCCGGGCGGGCCGACGACATAGGCCCAACAGTTGTGGTTGGCTGTATCGAACTCTGCCCGCATGTCCTTGATGAAAGCCCTGGCGTCTTCGACAGTGGAGGCGGGGCCCACCGTAGTGATGAAATGGCTCCGGCGGATTTTCTCGTCTACTCGATGGTGGGCGGCAGGTATCGTGTATTCCTGGTACATTTGATGGGACCTGTGTGGCAGGGATGAGGGCCGGGCCAGCACCGGACGGAGAACGGTCGTATACGGAAAACAGAAGGGGGAAACATTGCTCTTTGGCGGCAGGTCTTCGTCAGGGCGGCTGATCGTGTCGGGTATCCGGTCTTCAGCCAGGTGAGATTCTCCTGCCCTATTGGGAAGTCCCGGCTGCACAGGAGACGGCCTGCCAGCAGGCCGTTGGCAGGTATGGGGCGACTGAGTTTGCACAGTAATGGCGATTCACGGCGAGACGACCGTTTCGGGTTGCCCGAGGGGTTGTGTGCTTTCGTTCGCCATTTCCGACCATTCCCCGACGGCTCGTCTGAAGCGCTTCCAGAGCACGATCGCCATGACCGGTGAAGTAATGAGAAAGACACCCCATACGTGGGCGATGCCACCGTTTAAATAGTTGACCGCCAGCCAAGCGATTATCATGGTCAACCAGATGCCCGCGGTATTTGCTCGCAGCGGAAAGCCGGTATTGCCCATTCCGCGCAGTGCGCCCGATTGAACGAACAGTACTGCCCAGAAGGGTTGGGCCAAAGCAACCACCTGAATTGCGGCAACGCCATCGTTAACGACAGCTGCTTCCTGACTGAATAGCCGAATAATCGGCTCTGCCAGCAAATATGAGACGACTCCCATAGCCGCCATCCAAGCAACTGCCCAGCGGGTAGCGATTGCCGCAGCTTCTGCGCCCTCTTCGGGCTCGCGCGCGCCAACGGATTGTCCAACGAGAGCGGTGGCGGCAATGGCAAACCCAAAGCCGGGCAGGAATGACAACGAGAGGACATTAAATGCGATGCGGTGGGAGGCCAGGGCCGCGGTTCCCAGGGTGGCAACGATGGCCGTCATCGACGTAAATGCGGCAGAAGTGAGAAGTTGCTCCAGAGCGGCCGGTACACCGATACGCAATACTGAGGAGGCTACTCTGAATTCGGGCAGCCAGTTGCTGCGCCCGGAAATAGAGACGCCCTGGCGACCTCGCCACATAACGATCACGAGAATGACAGCGGCCAGCAGGCGGGAGAGGAAGGTGCCCCAGGCGCTGCCTACCGCTCCCAGGGCGGGGAGGCCGGCCACGCCGAAAATCAGCCCGTATGTCACGAAGACATTTACGAAATTGGCCAGTGCTGTCACTCGCATGGGGGTCTGAGAGTCGCCCAGCCCGCGAAGCGCACCTCCACCAATCATGAGTACAATCAGCACGACGACAGTCGCCATCGTGACTTGCAGGTATTCCTTGCCGATACGTGCTACGTCCGCCTCAACGCCGAACAGAGCAATTACCGGACCTGCCAGGAAAAACCCTATGACTGCCAAGGGGAGCGAAAGAATGATGCTCCAGACGATCGACTGACGCGCCAGCCGTGCGGCCTCGCCGAGCTTACCGGCGCCGAATGCCTGCGCGACCAGTACACTGCTGCCAACGCTCAGTGCCCCCAGCGCGGCTATGATGAAGAAGAGGACCTGCACGGAGGCTCCGACGCCGGCGATCGCCGCTGTGCTCAACTGGGCTACCATCCAGGTATCGACGATCATCAGCATGGTCTCAAGAAAGCTTTCGCCGATGACAGGCCAAGCCAGATTGAAGACCCGCTTTTGCGCGGTAGGGCGCGGAGGTTTCGCAGTGCCTGCGACCGATGCGCCGGCAACCGAATCGTTCATCCCAGTCCTCTCTTTGAAGCCCTCATGAATCAGGCGATAAGTCAGTATTTTTCAGTGTAACAGACGGTCGACCATTCCCCATTTTTGGTGCGGACGTGTTCGTCGTCAGTTTTCTGGATGATCCGCTGCCCAGAAGAACTCCTCTTCCTGGAAACCGGTGTTGAAGCCCAGACTTTGGTAGAACTGCTCTGCGTCTCCTGTCTGTAGTCCAGCGTAGGCGCGACCTTGTCTCCGGGCTTGAGCCAGCAGTTCATGTACGAGTGCGGTTGCGAAGCCGTTGCCTCGATAGGCGGGAGGCGTGGAAAGATCGTAGATTCCTGCAATGCTTCCTGTGAGAATCATGGTGGCCGTCGTTACCACTGTTTCGTCGATCGTTCCAACGTAGTTGGTGACGCGGAGTCTGCGACCGAGACCATGGCGGCGGAAGGCGTCATACCAGCGCTGGGCGGCGCGCTGGGACGTACCGAAACCGAGGGCGGAAGCTGTCCACCAGGTTCTCAAGCCGGGCAGGTCCCGGACAGGAGAGATGTTTAACGAGGTAGGAGGCCTGCTTTCCGGAAGGAGCTGCAATTCCCGGAACATCCACAGGTCGCCTCGACCCGTAATCAGACCTCTTCGCTTCAACCTGTCGCGTAGGTCTCCGGGTCTGTCCTGGGGGAAGAGCAGCCAGCGAATTCCGCCCGTCCGACAGCTGATCCTGGAAAGCAGGGCGTCAATGCTTCCTTCGATGTCGGCGGAAGGAAGATTGGTGCGAAGAATGTGGTTTCCGGGCGGCCCATTGGCTATGATCCACGCGGTCTCCCGGTCGACGTGAACTTGGATACCATGCTGGTTGTTAAAGAGGCGGAAATACTCAATGTAGTTGCTACGCAGGGCTTCAATCAGAGTGGTGTTATTCATATTGCGGAGAGAGGGGGTACCGGTCCCGACACCGAAATGGCAGGTCTTGACCACTGACAAATGGCGTTTGTTCCCTGAGGCGGGGCACTTTGTACGGCACCTGATCCCGTGATATAGTCAGTCAGGGCGGGCGTTACTCCTTCGAGGCTACGCTCATCAGGCAGACCTGTGCAGGCATTATCCCAGAAATGTGTGTACAGGCATACTTTGTCCGGCTCCACTTCATCTGACTCAAAACACCAGAGAGAATAGAACGTCTTGCACTGCGGGTGGGTGAGGGCGGTGTTCACGTACCAAAGGGAATTGAAGGCTGTTTGGAACTGCGCCGGTCCCTATAGCCGTTGGAGGTTAGACCACAGATTGAGAGCGGGTTCATGTTGCCGGCGTTGCGGCACGAGGACTCATAGTCATCCTGCAATGGGTTTGCAGACGCATTGACCAGTTTCCTGGACGAAGCCTGGACTGGTCGAATGCATAGGGACCGGGTATGGTCCTACAATTTTGAATAGACAAGGCATCAATTCGGCTGTTTGAAGGAGCATACAATGCCACAACATCCCCTGCGGCGCGTATTCTCTTTAGCAATTTGGCTTACGCTCTTGCTCAGCGGCTGTGCGCAGCCTGTGATGTGGCCTGTTTCGGCAACTCCAACGTCTTCGGGGCGCTCAGTTGAAGCGGCCGAACTGGTGGAACTGGCGAACCAACTTGCCGCCGAATACGGCTTGGTCCAGGACCTGGGCCCGCTAGTGACAGTGCAACCGGTCACGAACGCAGGCAGTGAAGAAACACTCTTTGTTGCGCACACGTACGGTTTTCCTCCAGACGATCCATCGTTCAGACAGAAAGTCTCGGTCCATGCGGCCTTGCCGGAGGGCTGGAGGGCATTGGGCCGCGTGGATTTGGAGTGCGCCGAATACCTGAATGAATTTTCAGTCGAGCAGGTAAACATAGACCCTGTCAACGTCTGGCTAACGGTTACAGGAGGCGTCGGCGCGCATAGTGGCTGCCTCGAACTTTTGCGATGGGACGGCGAGGAACTTTCGGTCATCATCAGCAGTTTCAGCAGCAGCCCGGATGCCGGTTCGCTCACTGACCTGAACGAGGACGGCCGGTTGGACCTGTTGTTGAACAACAGCGATCCTTACATCTTCTGCTATGCCTGCGGTGTTCGACAGTATTGGGCGCAACTCTACTATTGGGACGGGAAGTCACTGATGGAAGTTACGCCCACTCCACTGGCTGAGGACCTGCCAGCAGAACTGCGTGCCTTCAACGATCGAGCCGCGGAGCTGGCGGCCGCGAGTCTATTCGCGGACGCGTTGGAGCAGATCGAACAGGCAGAGGATATCGCGCCCGAAAACGCCACTGTAGCCTGGAATGCGATCTGGATCCGCCACCACCTGGAGGCCAGTCGGGAGGAGGCGTCTGACAGCTCGTATCCTCTGTTGAACCACGTATTCGCCGGCGACTGGGAAAAGGCTTTCAGTTCCTTGTGGGGCGTCGGCCTGCCGACTTTCCTCAGCGACCAGCCGATCCCTTCAGATTCCGTGGCCGCAGGGTTCGAGCAACGAATTGGCGTGCTCCTGGCCCAATATGCCGACACAGCGTTGGCGCTGCAACCAGAACGGGCGGCTGTCCACGCTCTGGGCGCTTGGGGACGCCTCCTTATGAATCCAGATGACCCTGCGGTCGAAAGGGGTTTGCGACGGGCGGCGGAACTGGCGGAGGCCGACGACCGCTTCGAAGCACTGGTGAAAGTTTTCGAGGACCGGACAAGCGCGGTTTCGCTGGCACCCACTGCGACACCACCGCCCGATACGCAGGCGCTGCAAAGCCAGCTCGCCGGAGAATACGGGTCGGCCGAAGACGCGTCGCGGGGGGTGGCAGTGCAGCAACTGGAAACGGACGGTGAGGCGGCCTTGTTCGCAGCCTATACCTTCGGCCTCCCGCCGCTGAGCAGTACTGCGATGCACACAGTGTCAGTCCACGAGGCTCGGGAAAGCGGCTGGTTGGAGTTGGGTCGCGTGGAGCTTGACTGTGTCAACTACCTCGACGAACACTCACTGAAACAGGTTTCGATTGAACCAACCGGCCTTTGGATGGCCGTCCAAGGCGGGGCAGGTGCGCACGGGGGTTGTCTTGAAGTATTGCGCTGGGACGGAGTGGGGTTGTCGCTTGTCATCAGCAGCTTCAACAGTATCCCGGATGCAGGATCGGTGACAGACCTGAATGGGGACGGCCAGATGGACCTACTTCTAAACAACAGTGATCCGTACATTTTCTGTTACGCCTGCGGCCTGCAGCTTTACCAGGCACGGTTCTTTCATTGGGATGGCGAGAAACTGGCCGAGGCTGCCCCACGGTTGTTACCGGAAAACCGACCACTCCACTTGCGCGCCATCAACAGCCATGCCCTGGCGCTGGCCGAAGCGGGACTGTATGCGGACGCGCTCGACGAGATTGAGCGTGCGGAGATCGCGGCGCCGTCGGACCCTTCGGTGGAATGGAACGCCCTCTGGATTCGCCATCACCTCGAAGTTAGCCGCCAGCTTGCGCTGGCCAGTCCGTTCCCCCTACTGAGCCACGTATTTGCCGGCGACTGGGACTTTTCTTTCGAGGTCTTGTGGTCGATGGACTTTTCGACGTTGTTCAGCGATACGCCGATTCCCTCAGGTTCAGCAGCATTTGGATTCGAACAGACGGTTGGCCACTTGCTGATCCAATACGGCAATAGCGCGCTAATCGTGCAGCCTGAAAGAGCCGATGTCCATGCGCTGGTCGCCTGGGGGCGATTTTTGCTTAACAGAGACGATCCGGCAGTCCTTTCGGGACTGGAGAAGGCGGCAGAACTGGCTCCCGGAGACCCGCGCTATGCAGAACTGACAAATTCATTCAGGAAATGGGTGAGGGTTGGAAATTGAGGCGCCAGGCGGCAAATAGGAGAGGCATATTCGAGTTCAACGAATCGGAGTCTAAAGCCTCTTCTCAGACGGAAGGAGAATGAAGAATTGCGAACAGTCGATGTCGGTGATGTGAGACAGGCGGTCGGTGAACTCCTGCGCCATTCTGCGCACAGCTTGCCAGAAGACTACCTCAAGGCGATGAGGACGGCGCGCCAAGAGGAACAGTCGCCGACCGGACAGGATGTCATCGAACTCCTGTTGGAGAATGCCGCCTACGCAGAGTCGGAGACGATACCCACTTGCCAGGACACGGGTATGGCGATTCTGTTTGTGGAAGTGGGCCAAGAGGTGCATTTCAGTGGGGGAGAGATAGAAGCGGCTTTGCAGGATGCAACCCGAGATGCCTATTCGGACCTGCGAAAATCGGTTGTGAGCGACCCACTTCTGCGGGTAAATTCTGGCGACAACACGCCGGCACTGATTCACTGGGAGATCGTTGCAGGAGATGGCCTGCGCATCAGCACGCTGCAGAAAGGCTTTGGGGCGGAATTGATGAGCCGGGTCCAGATGTTTCCGCCGGCAGTCGGCGAAGAAGGCCTACAACAGTTTGTGCTTGACACGATTGAGAGTGCCGGGCCAAATGCCTGCCCGCCACTTATCGTAGGAGTCGGCATTGGCGGTTCCCTTGACACCGTGGGGATGGCGGCAAAGAAAGCACTTCTGCGTCCGATCGGCAGCCAGAGTCCTGAACAACATGTGGCGAAATTCGAGGCCGAGATGTTGGAGGCAATCAACAGACTCGGAATCGGACCACAGGGACTGGGTGGGGTTGTAACTGCGCTGGCTGTGCACGTAGAGGTCCTGGCGACGCACATTGCCGCGCTGCCCATTGCGGTGAACCTGAACTGCTCTGCGCCCCGGCGCGCAACATTGGAGCTGTAATGGCAAGGACCGTTGAGGCGCCTCTTGACGAGGCCACGATAAAGTCGTTGCGTGCAGGAGAACGGGTCGTCATGACGGGCAAGATATACGCTGCGCGGGACGCGGCCCACAAGCGGCTGGTCGAGGCGATGCAGAAGGGCGAGGCGTTGCCATTGCCTCTATCGGGCCAGGTCATCTACTACGTGGGACCGGCCCCGGCCAAACCGGGCTCGGTCATAGGACCGGCAGGGCCGACGACGAGCGGACGCATGGACCCTTATACCTTGCCTCTTCTGGAGCGAGGTGTGGCCGGTCTCATTGGCAAGGGAAGTCGTTCAGAGGAGGTTAAGAGGGCCCTCGTGCGCCATCGGGCCGTCTATTTTGGCGCTGTTGGGGGTGCTTCGGCACTGCTTGCACGCCAGATACGCAGCAGCCGTATTCTGGCTTATCCCGATCTGTTGAGTGAAGCGGTTCGCGAATTGGAGGTGGAGGAGTTCCCTTTGATCGTGATCAACGATTGCCATGGAGGGGACGCCTATCTGGCAGCAAGAGAGGCCTATCGAAGCGACGGAGGGCGTAGTCAACGGTCCAGGTAATGGGTCTGGTGTTGCATTCTCAGGCGTTGCGCGGCCTGCTCGGCGGTGAGGTCGCGCTGAGGTGTCGCCAGCATT
Source organism: Caldilineaceae bacterium (assembly GCA_022821585.1). Lineage (GTDB taxonomy): Bacteria > Chloroflexota > Anaerolineae > Caldilineales > Caldilineaceae > Bin5. The sequence goes on along the minus strand of JAJEDI010000023.1, from coordinate 52,329 downwards.
TCGTAGCCGACCATGAATTTCCTGATGGTAGAGGAACGCAGCAGAGGCGGGAAGAAGTGGGCGTGCAGCTGCCAGTGGGGATGATCGCCCGGCGTGGCCGGTTTTCCGTGCCAGCCCATCGAATAGGGGAAGCTGGTCTCGAAGAGATTGTCATATATTGTCAGAAGGCGTCTGAGGAGATCGGAGAGGGCGTCTCGCTCTTCGGGGGCAAGGTCCGCCAGGTGCTGGCAGTGGCGCCTAGGCAGTAGGAGCGTTTCGAACGGCCAGACGGCCCAGAATGGTACCACCGCGGCCCAATCCTCGTTTTCCACTACAACCCTGTCCCCGGCTTTCAATTCGGCGTTAAGGTAGTCCAAAAGCAAGGGCGCGCCTTGGCTTTCGAGATATGCCCTTTGCTGCCGATCTTCTTTGGCTGGCTCAGTCGGTATGCGGCGGGTAGCCCAGACCTGTCCATGAGGGTGCGGATTGGAGCTGCCCATCATGGCGCCGCGATTCTCGAAGAGTTGGACGTAACCTATCTCCTTGCGCTGGCTAAGTTCTTCTACCTGTTGCGTCCAGAGGTCCACCACGCGGCGAATGTCAGGCAGATCCATGCGCGCCAGGGTCAGGTCGTGCCGGGGGCTGAAGCAGACGACGCGGCAGATTCCTGTTTCGGCCTGCGACTGAAAGAAGCGGTTGGTCTGAAGCGTCCCGTCCGGTGTGTCGGCGCGCAGTGCGGCGAAATCGTTCTCGAAGACAAAGGTGTGGGTGTAGTTCGGATTGATCAGTCCGCCGGCCCGTTCGTTGCCGGGGCAGAGATAGCAGGAAGGGTCGTACTGTGGCAGGGAAAGGGGTGGCGCCGTTTCCGTCTGGCCCTGCCAGGGTCGTTTCATTCGATGGGGAGAGACAAGTATCCACTCTCCGGTAAGCAGATTGCGGCGGCGGTGGGGGTGCTCGGCAGGGTCGAAAGGGGCGGTCATACTGTGCAGGCGAACAGGAGTGAACGTCCGGGTATGTACACGGGCAGTTTACGATGCCTAGAGGGCCCGATTGGCCAGGGCTATCGCGCCAAGTACGCCGGAGCGTCCTCCCAGTGCCGGAGGAACGATGTAGCTGTCAATCCCCTCCAGAATTACCGGACTCTGAATGTAACCATTGAGCAGTGACTTCACTTCACGGTGGATGAGAGGAAAGATATGCTCCTGCTCCATGACGCCGCCGCCCATCACTACAAGCTGAGGAGACATGATCATCATGATGCTGGTGACGCCCAGAGCGAGATAGTGCGCTTCCAACGACCAGGCCTCGTGGGTGGGCGGTAGCTGTTCGCCCGGCTGTCCCCAGCGTGCTTCGATAGCGGGCCCATTGGCCAAACCTTCCCAGCAGTCCCCGTGGAAGGGGCAGGTGCCGGCAAAGGCGTCGCGTTCCCAGTTGTGAGGAATTGCAATGTGGCCCATTTCCGGGTGGATCAGCCCGTGCATCAGTTTGCCATCGACCATGCCTCCGCCGCCGATTCCGGTTCCGATGGTAAGGTACACGAATGTGTCCAGTTCGCGCGCCGCGCCCCAAGTGTGCTCGCCGAGGGCGGCGACATTCACGTCGGTGTCGAAGCCGATTGGGATGTCAAAAGCGTCCCGGAGCATGGGGGCGACGGGTGTGTTTGCCCAACCCGGTTTGGGCGTGTTTGTTATGTATCCAAAGGATGGGGAGCTGGGGTCCGGGTCAACAGGGCCAAAGGAGGCCACGCCGATTGCGGCAAGTTCGTGCTGCTGTTGCTGATCGCGAAAAAAGTCGACTACTTTACCTAAAGTAATGTCAGGCGACTCTGTGGGTAGGCGGAGCTCTGCACGGATATCATCGGGCCCGGTTCCAACTGCGCAGACGAACTTCGTACCACCTGCTTCGATCCCGCCGAATGCTGTCTTCATGTCGATGACCTCGTCACATTGGGAACGGGTGGAATATCAGTGGACTCCGCTCGTCACTTGGCGGGCGCGGCGCGTAAATCCTTCTTGAGACCAGCCTGCCCGTTCCCCGATCCGGTCACGTAGCCAGCAGTACAGGGTCAAAGCGGCTTCCTGTGAGCGCCAGTCCTCCCAACCCGAGCCTGCATACATCGCTGGAATGCCGGTTCGCTCAGTGCGCTTGCCGCCACCGCCGTCGCCGGCAACGAAACTGTCCACGATCACGCGGTCGCTCACTTCGAGTAAGAGCTTACCAAAAGCGTCCTCATTGGAATATGGAAGGCATGGGCTGACAGTCACCTGTGTTGCAATGCCGCGGTCGCGTGCCTGGCTTGCGGTCCTGAGGCGCTGTCGAATCGACGGACAGTAGGGCGTCAAGGTACGACGCACGTCTTCTCGATCAGTCTCGATTGTGAGGTTGAGGAGGCACCGTTCCCCTAGGGCCGCCATGATGTCGAAATCCCTTGCTGCCAGAGGCGAACGCGTCTGGATTACCAAGAGGCCGGGGGGCGTTTTCTCGAATACGGAGAGACAGTTGCGTGTCAGTTGATAGGTGCGCTCCGCGCCCTGATAAGGATCGGTTGACGACGACATGAAGATCGCGGACCGCTCAAGCGTTTGGCGGCTTTTCATCTTTGCCAGTTCCAGTTCCAGCCTATCTGCGATCCCTACCCTGGGGTAGACGTAGCTTCCCCACTCCATACCGCCGTTGTAAAAGCGATGGACATTGGACTGGCTAACATAGCAGTAGCTGCAACCGAAACGGCAACCGATGTAGGGCTGGAGCGTATGGCTGAATCCGGTCAGAAACCCGCCTGTTTTGGTCAGGGCGCCGCGGGCGGGGCGCTCGTGCAGCAAGGTTTGAGAGTCGTTCATCTGAGTAGCTTCGCCACCTTCAAATGTTGCCCAAGTATACCACTTCCACATACCAGGTGCTATACTTGTAGCCATGAGCGGGAAGTTCCGATACTGCCCATATTGTACCGGTCCAATCGTGGAAGAGGTGCGGTTCAACGCGGTGCGGCCCGTATGTTCGGCGTGTGGATTCGTACAGTTCCACGATCCGAAGGTGGCCGTCATTGCCCTGGTTGAGCACTGCAGCAGGGTATTATTGATTCAAAGGGCGGTGGACCCGGCGAAGGGGAAGTGGTCTCTGCCGGGCGGTTACATGGATGCGGGGGAGATGCCGCAGGGAGCGTTGATGCGAGAACTGCAAGAAGAGGTCGGTCTAAGCGTGAAGATAGGCGAGCTGATTGAAATCTTCCCTATGGTCAACTACGACGAAGAGCGGATAGGGATCGTGCTGGCCTTTGAGGGGGAACCGTCCGGTTCGCCGGATATTCCCTTTGTGGCGGACGACGCGCAGGACGCAGGGTGGTTCCTTCCCGACGAGATCCCTTCAGAATTGGCCTTTGAATCGACTGAAACCCTATTGGACAGTTGGAAATCTTCTTCTCCCGTGTGGTCAGGTGACGGGCGCCAAGAGCCAGATGTTGGTAACATTTCCCACATTGAACAAGACTACAAATGAATCGATCGGGACACACGGAAGAAACGGGCTCTTCTTCTTCCTCATTCCTTCGAACTGAAGGAAATTCAGAAGAAATTAGGTCCGACGAACCGAGAGTGGTACGCAGGTGTCTGGTTACAGGGGGTGCCGGCTTTCTCGGCATCAATCTTGTCCGTTACTTGCGTGCGAGGGCAATTCAGGTCGTTTCTCTCGACTTGGCCCCATTCGACTATCCCGAGAGGGACTCGGTCAAGGTCCTGGACGGGGACATACGCGACATGAGTTCCGTGCGCGCCGCGATGGAGGGTGTGGACACGGTCGTTCACGCGGCGGCGGCCCTGCCACTGTACAGCGAGGAGGAGATCCATTCGACTGACGTGGACGGTATTCGCAACGTATTGGAGGCGGCGTATGAAGCAGGAATCGACCGGTTCATCCACATATCGTCTACGGCCGTATACGGCATTCCCGATCACCATCCCCTGAAGGAGGACGACCGGTTGCACGGGGTCGGCCCTTACGGCGAAGCCAAGATTGAGGCCGAAGAAATCTGTTTGGGATTCAGAGATAAGGGAATGTGTGTGCCCATCATCCGTCCCAAATCGTTTGTCGGGCCCGAGCGTCTCGGCGTCTTCGCCCTGTTTTACGACTGGGCGAAGGACGGCAAAAACTTTCCCATGCTGGGCAGTGGGAGGAATCTTTATCAGCTGTTGGATGTGGAGGATCTTTGTTCTGCGATTTTCCTGACTGCAACCCTCCCAGGATCGGTTGTCAACGATACATTCAACATTGGCGCGACCGAGTTTGCGACGATGAAGGAGGACTATCAGGCCGTTCTCGACTTTGCGGGTCATGGTAAACGCATCATTCCGCTACCCGCCGCGCCGGCAATCTGGACCTTACGATTTCTGGAAAAACTGGGTATTTCGCCGCTCTACAAGTGGGTGTATGAGACGGCGGCGACTGATTCTTTCGTGGACGTAACAAAGGCCCAGGGACAACTGGGCTGGGACCCAGAGTACAGCAACCAGGACGCGCTCGTGCGGAACTACGTCTGGTATATCGAAAACCTGGCCAGCTTTGAGGGAAGCAGCGGCGTCTCGCACCGTGTGCCGTGGAGTCAGGGAATCTTGAAGCTAGCGAAAATATTCTTCTCAATTCCTTGAAAGGGCAAAGGACTCCACGCAGGGCCAGCTGCTAATCCTCTGGCTTTACCTCCTCGCTGCTCTCATCATTGTCAGACTCCACGGGAATATCCTGAGCGGGGCGGGAATGCGTCTGACCCTCTTCGAAGCTGTCGGCGAATTTTCGGACTTCATCGGCGGCGGACCTGAGACCGACGGTCAGTCCTTCCTTCAGTTCAGCGGCGAGTTCACTTTCCCGAACCCGGTCGGCCACTCTGGTTGCTCTTTCCTGAAACTCCTGGCCCTGTTCGCTGCGGCTGAATCGTTCGAGCGCCTCCTCCAGGCTGCCCACCAGCGACCCGAGTCCGCGGCGCAGATCGTTTTCCAGTTGAAGACGCTGCTCACTACTCCAGACGTTGCGCGCGGCGCGGGCCATGGCTTCAACCAGCTGTTGAATCTCTTCGGCCAAGTCGTCACTTTTGTTAAAGCTCGCGGCCTCTTCTTCGGCGTTCTGATCCTCGTTTTCTGCCCGGCGTTCTTCTTCCATCCTTGCCTCCTCAGTTGAGATACCTGTGCTTACACTACGCCGGACTGGCGCTGTGGTTTCACGAGGCCTTCGGGTGCGTCCTGCCAGTCCTGGAATTCCTCTTCCAGGACGGCAGCCAGCGCCAAGACGATGTCCTCTCGCCACGGATGGGAAACTATCTGTACGGCGACAGGGAGGCCCTGGTCATCAGCAGCTACTGGAACAACGGCAGCGGGATAGCCCGTCAAGCTAAAGGGGACCGTGTAGTCGAATCGCTGGTTGTCGCGGGTACCGATGGCGGGCGCGGTGTGGTGAACAGCCGGGCAGAGTATGGCATCGTAGTAGCGGATAAACTGGAGCAGGTTTGTGCGGAACTGGTCCCAAGCGTGGAGCAGCTCAACGACGTCCTGACCACGGGTCCCGGCCATGTGGCGCCAACCGCGATCGAGGTCGCGGGCGCCGCCGACCAGGTCGAGAGGCCGGTTTTCGACGACCTGGACGCCGGCGCGAGCCAGGGCCTGCCCGGAGGCGCCAACTGCGTTTGCCACCGCAGATGTTACCAGGGAGGCGGGATCGTAGGGGAAGGAGGCGATGGTCAAATCGCGCAGGGGCAGCTGGTGGGGATCGTAAATGGGTTTGGCGACGACCCCGGCATCGCGATAGTCCGGGCCGGAAATCGTCCTCAGGGCGAGCAGGAGATCCTCGGTGCGGCGGGCGGCCGGCCCGATTTGGGTGCGCTGATCGGTGAGCCCACCCGGCTGGTTGTATGCGCCTGTGTTGGGGACGCGGCCCTGGGTGGGCTTGAGGGCGGTGATGCCACAGAAGGCGGCGGGGACGCGAAGCCCGCCGCCGGTATCACTGCCAAGACCCAGGGGAGATCCGCCGGCAGCGATCAAAGCGGCTTCGCCGCCGCTGCTGCCGCCGGGGGAGCGGCTGGCGTTGTGCGGGTTACGTGTCTGACCAATAATGGCGTTTTCGGTATCGGCTCCGCTTCCAGAGGGCGGGCAATTGGTCTTGGCGAGGAGAATTGCCCCGGCCTGCTGCATCCTGTCGACGACAGTGGCGTTTGTACGGGCGACGAGTCTCTTGCGGATGCGGGTTTCCAACCGGCTCTGCAGGCCGGAGGTTTCAAAGGTGTCCTTTACGGTGAAGGGCAGGCCGTGCAGAGGACCAAGCTGTTCGCCCTGCGCCTGCCGTTCGTCGGCCAGCCTGGCCTGTTCGAGTGCGTCCCCGGCAGTCACTGTAACGGCGTTCAGGCGGGCGTTGACCGTCTCGAGTCGCGTTTGAAAAGCGGCAACAACCTCCTGCGCAGAGAGTTCACGCGCGTGGATGGCACGAATCAGTTGGGTGGCGGTAGAGAAACAGATCTCCTCCATTTCCACTATCCTACCGCAGTAGAGATTCTGCATCAACCGGGCGGGACCCCGCAATTCGCTGCGGATTCAGTGGCACGGTCCCATTGCAGGTTGCTACTGCCAGCTCGAAAAGTTTACTTGCGCACAAGGGGCCATAGTCGTATTCTTTAGGTGGGCTTGTTACGCGAAATATGACGGGAACATCTGCCATGACGCGTCCGAACATACTTTTTCTCTTTTCCGATGAGCACAGCTACCGCTGCCTGAGTCTGTTGGATGGAACGACAGGAGAACCGGTTCAGACACCCACTCTTGACGGCCTGGCGGAGAACGGGGCTTATTTCAGCAGTGCTTACTGCCAGTCTCCGCTGTGTACACCGTCGCGCATCTGCCTGCTGACGGGCCGGTCACCGATGACCAGCGGCGGCTGGGCAAATGGGTCTTTCCTGAAACCGGAGATCCCGACGATGCCATCCGTTTTTGCGGAGGCCGGTTACGCGACCTGCCTGGTCGGAAAGATGCACCTGGGGGGCACAAACCAGATGGCAGGGTTTGCGCGCAGACCCTATGGCGATTTGACGGGGGGGACCGGACATCAGCGGGACCCGCTGTCCAAGCGCGAGGGCGGCTTCGATATGCGAAGCCGGACTGCCGACGCGGGCCTCACCGAAATTCCGGAAAGTGCCCTGCAGGAGCAGGTGATCGTCCGGGAGACCGTTTCGTTTTTGCGAGAACAGACTGCGGCCGAGCCTGACAGGGCCTGGTTTCTGTGTGCATCCTTTAGCCGGCCTCACTTTCCGCTGACCGCGCCGGGGAGGTTTCTGAACAGATACTGGCCGGAAGGGATTACTCCGCCCAAGGTTGGACGTACAGGAGATACTGCCTTTCACGCGATGACGGTCGGCATGGCAAAAGGATTCCGGACCGAGGAGGTCTCCGAACAGGAGATGATGAAGGCGAGGGCAGCCTACTTCGCGTGCGTCGACTATCTGGATGAGATTCTTGGCGATCTTCTCCATCTCATGGAGCGAAGCGGTCTGCTTGAAAACACTGTGATTGTGTACACATCGGACCATGGCGAAATGGCCGGAGAGCACGGAATGTGGTGGAAGAATTCGTGGCACGAGGCTGCGGCGCGTGTGCCACTGATCATTCAGACCCCCGCGCAACGAAGGGGCGACAGTGCGGGCGCGCGCGTGGACACGCCAGTCAGCCTGGCGGACCTTTTCCCGACACTTTGCGGGCTTGCGGATATCGAGGCGCCGGACGGACTGGAGGGGCGCGATCTTTCGGAGGCAGTGACGACAGGAAGCGAATTGCCGGCGGATCCTGTCTTCGTGGACAATCCTCTTCCACGCTGGGGAGAGGGGAGCGAGCATCGGGTTGTGCGCGTGGGGCAGCACAAATTTGTGCGCTTTCGGGGAATGGGGCCGCACTTGCTCTTTGATCTGGAGGCCGATCCACTGGAGCAGCGCAATCTACTGGTGGGCGGTACCGAGGCGGAGCAGGCGGTGGGGCGGCAATTGCAGGCGCTTGTTGACACTTCCTGGGACTTCGACGCCGCCGAGACGCAGCGGGAGAGGGATGAAGAGCTGCTGCGGCGAAACTCTTTGCGTGAGGGCTCCAGAAGACACGGGAACTGCTACAAGATGCCTGATGGCCGTGTTGTTGCCGCGGACACTCCGCTGTATAGCCCAATGGTGGTCGACATTTAGTCATCAGGATGTGACAATATGCGCACAGTTGCTTCGGCGTTGGGCTCTTTTGACCTCAAGTGGGCCCGTCCAGGGGATGAAACTAGCCAGAAATAGTGCGGGTTGTTCCGACAGGAAGACGAAGACTCAGACTTGCGGGTGGATTCCCAAGACAGGTGCAGTGGCTGACCTGCCATTATCCAGTTTCCGGGATGTGATCTGTTGATGCATCCCAGGCGTGAGTGCAGGTGACCTCTATAGAGGAGGCAAAGATGACCGTCGTTACGATTTCGCGTGAACTGGGCTCGCGAGGCACACGCATTGCTGAGGCTGTGGGCCACGAGTTGGACTCGACTTGCATCGATAAAGAGGTACTTGCAGAGATGGCGCGCCAGGCCGGCGTGGAGGTTGAAGTAATCGTAGAGGCTGAGGAAAAACTGATGTCGCGCGCCGGGGTGGTCAGCCAGGAGATGCGTTCGTTATTTTCGGCCGATCCGAACCGGCGCAACCGTCCTATGGACCAGGCGACGTACGTGGAAGGGATGTCAAGCGCTATCCGGGCGCTGGCGGAACGGGGAAATGTCGTGCTGATTGGTCGGGGCTCGCAACTTATCCTCGAAGATCATCCGACCGCGCTTCATGTCCATCTCTATGCGGCACCGGAAGTCAGGGCCCGCCGCATCCAACGCCGCCGGAGTATGGCTGAGATCAGCACGGCTGAGCGCATTATCGGTTTGGCAGACGAGCAGCGCCGCAACTGGTATCAGAGATTCTTTACCAGCGCAGACTGGAAGAACAGCCGGCACTATCACTTGATGTTGGACACGGGTCGCATCCCCGAGGCAACTGCGGTTGCATTGATTGTACACGCGGCGCGAACTGCCCGGCCCGACTGAGAGGAGCGTTTATGAGTGAAGAACAGCTGCGAGACCGACCCCCGACTGCGTTTCAACTGACGGAGAGGGTTTGGGGAAAAGGCATGCCATTCTTCCTGCCGCGCACGGTAGTCTTGATTGTCCTGGCAGTGGGCACTGCACTCCTCGGGGCGTGCGGCCAAGGTGATGGGGAGGGACCCGCTCCTGAACCGGGGCCGACAAGCACGTCCGTTCCTCTCCCCGCGGTGGTTACGTTTACGCCGATGCCGACTTCAACGAACCCGCCGCTACCCGTACCCACTGAAACGGCGGCAGCCACACCAACTCCTGAAATAACTGCTACAGAGGCGGCGCCGACTGAGATTGCTCCCTCAACCAGTGATGCAAAGGTTACAGTCCTTGGGGAGATGAACATTCGCAGTGGTCCAAGCACAGAATACGAGGTAGTTGGCGACGCCGTTGCCGGCGAAGAGTTTGCCATCACCGGAAAGAATGAAGACGGCAACTGGTGGCAGATTGACTTTCGAGGCGAGTCCGGGTGGATCTACGCGCCCTTTGTCGTTGCTGCCGAAGCGGAGGAGGTGCCCGTTGTAAGTGCAGCCATGACGGAGACCCCCGTCCCAGAGGAGGAGACGACAGACACGTCGCCACCTACTGTGATCCCGATTGTAACAGTGGGCGGCGATATGAACGTCCGCAGTGGACCGGGCGAGGAATACAACAGGATTGGGGGAGCCACCGCCGGCGAGGAGTTCGCCATTACCGGCAGGAATGCGGATGGAGACTGGTGGCAGATTGACTTTGAAGGTCAGGACGGTTGGATTTACGCGCCATTTGTGACAGCCATTGATGCGGACAATGTCCCGATCGCCGGCAGTTCCGTGGAAGAGACACGGGCGCCAACAACAGGAACCGACACAACAGCGCCGGGAGGCCAGAGGCCGGTCGCTACCATGAACGGCGACATGAACATTCGCCAGGGGCCAGGCACGGACTACGCCAGAACTGGCGGGGCATTTGAAGGTGAGGAGTTCGGCATCACCGGCAAAAGTGCGGACGGTGAATGGTGGCAAATCGATTTTGACGGAGAAGCGGGTTGGGTTTACGCGCCATTTGTGACGGCAACGAATGCAGGAAACGTGCCCACTGTCGAGGCGCCTTCAGCGCAGACCCCGGTTACTGCGCCCGGGTCGTCGGGAGCCGGGCAGGCACCGGCAGACGCTATCGCGACGGTCGGCGAAGATCTGAATGTACGCAACGGGCCGGGGACCGAATACGATCGTATCGGCGGCGCTACGGCCGGCGAGGAGTACACGATAACCGGGAAGAGTGCGGACGGAGAGTGGTGGCAGATCGACTTTGCAGGCCAGCCCGGGTGGATCTATGGCCCCCTGGTGACGGCGACAGATGCTGAAGACGTACCTGTCGTTACACCGACGACGGGCGCAGTTCCGGCGGAATCGAATCTGAGCACGGCGGTTGCCTTCATTTCAGGCGGCAGTGCGCTGGGCGTGCAGTTCGAGGAAGAGTAATCTACTTTCTGAAGTGAAGAGCCCGACCCGGCAAAGGCTGCTCCAGCCCCTCCACCGGAGTCCCGTAGCGAAAAATGGGAACTCCGTTGACGATCACGTCGCTGACGCCGCTTGAAAGTCGATGCGGCTGTTCGAAGGTGGCGTGATCCTGGATTGATTCGGCGTCAAAGAGGACCAGATCGGCGTAGCGGCCCTGCTCTATCCTGCCCCTGTCTTTGAGTCCAAAGCGCGTCGCGGGGGCGCCGCTAAGCTTCCACAAAGCGTCTTCCAAAGAAAACAGACCCTTGCGCACGCAAGTCCCCAAGAGCCGCGCCGCTGAACCGTACTGGCGAGGATGGACGACGCTGTCTTCATGGTAGACGCCATCGGTGCCCATCATATATTTGTCGTGGGCGAGGAAAGGCTCCACGAAGCTGTCGTCACCCTGGAAGAAGACGAGGAGCACGGACAGGTTTTCCTCGATGAGGAGATCGCACAGAGCGTCCGCCGGCGGCTTGTCCACTTCTTCCACGTATTCGGCGAGGGTCTTACCGAGGTACTTGCTATTCTCCTTCCCGGGCAGCCAGGCTATTCTGATTGCGTCGAGATCGGACGCATAAATGCCCAGGGCGCGGTCGACTTGCGCGCGAATCGCGGGATCGCGCAGTTTGGGCAAGGCGGCCAGAGGGCCTTCGTGCCAGACTTCATAAGGCAGCAGGTAGCTGAGCGTCGTCGAACCGGGCAGATAGGGGTACACATCGAAAGAGAAGTCAACCTCATTGACGGCGACCTGATCCACGTAGGTGAGTATGGCCTCGGTATCGGCTTCGCTGGCAGCTTTCAGGTGCGAAATATGTACGGGAACGCCGGCGCGCTTCCCGATTTCGACAGCCTCCTTCAGGGCAGCAAGTGTCCCCATCTTGTAGCGCATATGGGTAACGTAGGGGCCCTGGGATGCGGCCATGGGGAGACAGGCGGCTGCCAGTTCGGCGGTGGAAGCGAAGCACTGGGCCGGGTAGTCCAGACCGGTCGATAGCCCGCACGCGCCCTCGTCCATGCCCTTCTCGACCTGCATCTGAATCAGTTTCAACTGCAGATCGTCCGGCGGGGCGGGGCCCCAACCGCAGATGAGGGTGCGCACATTGGCGTATGGTACCTGGGTGATTACGTTCTGGACGTTGCGGCGGTCGAGGAGGGCCATGTAGTCGGCCAGGGTTTCCCACCTGGTGTAGTCCTGCATGCGCAGGGCGTTGAGGCCGCGCATGTAGTAGATCCATTCGTGGGCTGTCTGGCTGCTGACGGGCGCGTAGGAGATTCCGTCGGCCATGATGAGCTCGGTGGTAAAACCCTGGCTGGTCTTACTGACCTGGTGTTCCTTTCTTAGGAACCAGCCGTCGGAGTGATTGTGCAGGTCGACGAAGCCGGGCGCAACGATTTTGCCGGCGGCGTCGATTTCCCGGGCGGCTTCGGCGCCGGCGAGGTCGCCGACGGCAGCGATGCGATCGCCCTGGATGCCGACATCTGCGCGACGGCGAGGTGCGCGGTGGCCATCTATGACCGTTCCACCTGAAATGACGATATCGTACAAGGCAGTTTCCTCCGGTGAGCGCTGGCTGACGAAGATTGTGAAAGGGAAGCTAGGCGCCGGCCAGCCGTTCCACTCTTTCCAAAGTTCTCTGGTAACGGCGTTCCATTTCGGGCGCTTGGGCGGCGAGATAGTCCTGCTCGGCCTGGCGGGCCGTTTCCTCGCCGGGGGCCGCGGGGACTTCGATGACAGCGTGCGTGATCTGGTCGTTGCCCCACTGGTAGGCGCAGATTTCGCCTTTGCTGATGACCAGGTTCATGCCGACGTTGGCCTCGACTATGGGGACGCCGTTCTCCCTTGCCCTGGCGAGGACAGCTTGATTCTGGTTCCTGGTCTTGCTGCCGTAGGAGGGGATGAGGATGATACGGGCGCCGTCCAGCACGAGGGCGCGCGTGATGTGCGGATTCCAGCGGTCGTTGCAGATGACAAAGCCGGCGCGGCCAATGGGCGTATCGAAGGCGCGCAGCTTCTTGCCGATTCGATTGAAACTCCAGGAGGCGTGTGTGCCTTCGGCCAGCTGAACCTTGTGATAACGGCCGCAGATGTCGCCCTGCTCGTCGAGGAAGATGGCGCAGTTGTAGGTTTCATCGCCGATGCGCTCGGCGAAACCGAAGGCGAGGCAGGTGTTGAGGGAGCGGGCCAGCTTCCGGAAGCGGCGGATATAGGGGCCGTCGATCGGTTCGGCTACTTCGAGCATGGATTCGGCGGGGGCACGACCCTCAACGATTTCCATCACAATGTAGCCTTCGAGAGCGCCTTCGGTGGTCAGGATCATGCGCGGGTCTTCCTGGGCGGCCTGGACGAACAGTTCCTCCATGCGGTCGGCGTTGGCGGCCTTGTCCCATTTGACCGGTCGATATGAGATGGCAGCTACTTCTACTTTTTCATACATGTCTCTTTCCTCGGAACGAGAGCCAGACTCATAAAATTGCATTGTCGGCACATACTCAAACCGTATTCATGTAGGCTGCGAACAGCTTGATATCCTCGGCGCGGATGCCTGAAAAGTTGAGGCGGAGGCGAATGGGGCCGTCGTCATGTTGGACCGTATTCCGCCCTTGCCAGGCGACCGGCTGCGAGAGACCAGAAGCAGTGGGCGGGATGCAGTCAGCGGCGGTATAGCCGGGTACGGGCTCCAGCTGTTCGGTAACAATTTCGGCGGTCACATCGCTGTAGTCACCGAGGCCGTCAATGTTGAGGGCGAGTTGAGCGGGTTTGCCTTCGAGATCGATTGGCGCCGAAATGATGTGGGGACCCTGACCGGGCCGCATGCGGCTGGCTGGGAATGGCTGCAGGTAGCCGAGGCGATCGCGGGGCCAACTGGCGACGCGGATGCCGTCGCTGCTTTGCTCGGGCCAGGGCGCGTACCAGAAGAGAGTTTCGTCCCCGACCTGTTCGAATCCCTGCCCCTGAATGAGAGCGGGATAGTTGACGAGTGTGTTGCCTTGGGGTAGCTCCTGCCAGCCGTCTTCAGCGGCGGAGACGATGGGGTAGTCGGGAATTGGCTCGCGGTAGTGGAGGGCATCGTTGCTGACGGCGAGGCCGAGGTCCATGGTGACGAGGCGGCGGTCGTTGGAGGGGTGGCCGTTCCACATGCCGAAGAAGCCGACGATGACGTTGCCGCGGTTCCAGAGGCTGGCGCCGAGGTGAATCTGTTCACCTGCACTGCTGCCCGTTACCGGAGAGCGGGGCGAAACGTTGGAGCGGCGCATGCCCATGCATGAAGCCTGGGACCAGTTCTCGAAGTCATAGGAGATATGGGAGACGAGCTGGCGAACGCCCCCGGCGTGCGAGCCACCCTGCCCGCACACAAAGTAGCAGCCGTTGTGACGCGTTCCCCCTGCCATCTCCAGCCAGGAACCGACCGGATTGTTCGAAGACTCTCGCCATCTCAAGCCGTCGGCGCTGAATGCAGCGGCGAAACTGCTGTCATACTTGCGCGACTGGAAGAGCATTTTGAACTTGCGATCGGGGTCGGGATCGTCGGGGTCGTAGTAAACTACGCAGCTTTGGACGTGGTGGGTCCCTTGATTCAGGTCAACGAGGTTGTTGTCGCGACTGCCTTTGTACTCGACCAGTCCCAGGTTGGGCTTGTGCCAGTTGTAGCCGTCGGTGCTAGTGGCAAAGCAGACGCGCTCGAACCAGCCGGAATCCCGGCCCTGGCCGAGATACCACATCCAGAGCTCGTTGCCGACGCGGTGAACGGTACCGTAGTAGACGACGCGCTCGCTGTCGGGGGCGTCTTCTTCGCCCAGATCGACGACGATGCGTGTGCGTCCGCATGGGGTCATGTGGCCTTCGAGGTGGAGCTCCACACCGCACTGGAGAGGCAGGCTGTGGTCGTCGAAGGGAAAGAGGACGATCTCATCCAGCCGTTGCCGGGGACCGCCGTTGTGAATGTGCATCCAAGACTCCTGAACAGACTTTGGGGTAAAGGCTGGCAGTCGAAGGGTTAGCGGGCCTTCGACACTGCCAGATTTTCAGACCATTTCAGGCTGCAGCGCGCATTCCCCAAAGATAACGTTGAAAGTCTCGCCGTTTTCTGCCTTGGTCACCGCGTCCATGTAACAGGCGCTGAAGGCGCGCCTGGGTATGTCGGTGTTGTTGATATTGGAGCTGTGGGGCAGATGATTGTGAAGCAGGACGCTCTCACCCGCTTCCATCTCCAGAAAGACTGTTTCGGCGTCGCGAGTCAGTTCCTCTGCCTGCTCAGGAGTCAGAAAGCCGGACCCGCTGGTCGGGTTTATCAGAGTGTGGTGGGCACCGGGCACGATCTCAACGCAGCCGTTTGCGATGGTTGCGGGATCAAGAGCGGTCCAGATTGTGATCAGGGGGTCGCGATCGAGATATCTCCAACGGTCCTGGTGCCAGATGAGGGGCGTTCCCTCGCGGGCTGGCTTGTTCATGAACATGGCGCGGTAACAGGCTACGGTGGTCTCCTCTCCGTAGGCGCGCGCACAGATGTGGCGGAAGAGCGGCTTCTGCATGTAGGCGAGGAACAGGGGATCGTATTCGAGGTCCTGGATCTTGCGGTAGCTGAGCGTGGCGCCTTTGTGGCCCTTTGTCTGAGGACCGGGTTTCCCAGTGCCTGGTTCGCGGTCCAGCTGCATGGCGATCCGGTCATAGTCGAGCGGCGCCCGCCCCAGCATGATGTCATCCATGCGCAACTGGAGAGCGTTAAGTTCCTCGTGGGTCAGTATTTTGCCCAGGCGCAAGAATCCTCGCGCTTCGAACTGTCGCCATTGTTCGTTTGAGAGTGTATCGGACATTCTGTTCTCCAATCTGTTCGAGCATCCGTCTGAACGGAATGCTCAAGCTCTTCTACTTTAGAACGGGGTTCTGTGCGGTTCCGGCAAGCTTTTTTTCCAAGATTGGTCTTATCAGTTGGTCCAAAACGTCAGGCCTAGTCAATGCGCGTCCTGAGTCTGACCAGCCATTCCGTCACTTCGGGCGGGTCTATGGTGAGGGAGTACAGTTTGGTCCCTGGCGAAACGTAGAAGCGCAGTTTCACGTAGAACTCCGAATGGTGCAGCTGGGGAAGGCGTGCGATGCGGTCATCGCCGACGCCGGGCCAGCCTGGTTTGCCGTTCCAGGAGAGCGCGCTATCGAGGGTGTCTTCGCGAATCGGGTCACAGTCGGCGGCCGTGTATCCCGGAATTGGGCGACCTGTGTCTTCGAGGAGCTCGTAGCGGAGCTCGCCGGCGCCGGCGTCGACATTGACTCTGATGTTGCCGCCCTGCTCCTGGCGGAAGCGATGGGTTGTGAGGATGCCGGGCGCGTAGGACTCGGCTTCGACGCTGACGTAGCCGTCGGGGCGCAGGACGGCGACGCCTTTGCCGCGGCGGTTGGGCGTTGAGTACGGGCCCTGCCAAGGTTGGGCGCTGTAGCCGTTGTGAGTCAGGTTGCCGGCCATGTAGAAGAACCAGAGCTGGTCGTCGTGGAGGATGGGGCCGTCGGCGTAGACCATGCCATAGTCCCAGGCACCCGGTTCGCCGCGGGCGATGAAGGGTTCGCGCCAGCGCGTCCAGGCGACGGTGTCGCGGCTGACCGCCAGTTGACTTTCGACGAAGCCGTCTACCCGGGCAGCCAAGGTGTTCCCGCCCTTCTCATCGCCCCAGTAGCTGGCGGCATCTTCAATTTCGTAGGGTTCGGTCAGGTCGGTCTGAAAGGCCTGGAGCGTAATGATGTGGAGGCCGCCGTTGGTGCAGGCGACGGGGTCGAAGCCGGCAGAGTAAAACTCGGTTCCGGGCGGGTCCTGGAGGTCCTGTTCGATGACGGTGCGGAGGCCGGACCAGCTGAGAAAGTCCTGGCTGTCGCGGCGGCCGAGGACGCGGGTGCGGCGGTTGGAGCCGCGCTGCGAGTAGTAGACGTAGGGCGCGTCGGGGTTGATGACGCCGCCGAAGGTCTCGTGGGGGGAGCCGAAGTTGAACCGCATTTTTTGCAGGCTGTGCGGGCCTTCGGGATAGAGATGCCAGTCGTAGCCGTCAGCAGAGTAGCGGGCGAGCCAGCGCGGCTCGCCAGACTCGCTCATGCCGCTGGGCTTGTTGTCGATCTGCTTCCAGCGGCGGGTTTCGTCCGGTTCGCGGCTATCCAAAATGGTTATGAGGTGGTCGGCGCTGCCGGTGGTGATGTTGTTGCGGGAAGAGCCGTCGAACTCGACCAGCTCCAGAACGGGCCGTTCCCAGTTCAGCCCGTCGTCTGAGTCGAGGGCGCAAAAAAAGGTCTGGTCACCGGTCCAGGCGCGGTAGTACATGCGAAAGCGGCCTGTGTCTTCATCGAGAATCACGCGGCCGGGTTGGGCGGAGTGTGCGTCCCAGGGTTGATCGAAGGGGATGGCCAGGGGCGCGTCGGGGGTGAGTTTGCGGGGCCGGTTGAGGACGCGGCGGGCGCCGGACAGGGATTCGATGAAGTAGTCGTCGATGAAGAGTTGTTTTCCGGGAGAGTGTTCCATAGGAATGGGTCCTCGTTCGGCGCACTGGGACAAAGAAATGAATGGCACTGAAATTACTACAGGTTGTGAATCAGCTACTTGGGTCTCAGCCTTGCTCAAAAAACGCGGTTCGCATCAACATCAATTCCTGCCGACTTTAGTTCCCGAAATAGCTTCATTTTCCATCCTTCTGAGTCATCGTAGGGTATATAGACGACTCCGTCATAGTCAGAGGGAATCTCCAAGTCTCCCTTTACAATAGCGCAAACGTGCTTTCGGCCAAGTACGCCGGCGAAGAAACCAAGCTCAAATATTACGTTTTGTCTTGCACGGGCACTCGGTTTGGCGTCACTATTTCGAAGCCTACCCTCATCATCGGGTGTCAAAATGACTACAGCAAACCCGACTTCTCGGGCCTCTTCCTCAAACTTATCAATGATCGTACGACCTTTATCGGCCTGTTCATCAAGTATCACTGGAACAAGACCTAACCCTCCCAAAAACCTCGCTACTTCGTGCTTAGGTCCTTTGTCTCTCCCGTGAACTACGAAGATTCTCTTTGAGTCCATTTGTCCGGCTCGTGAAGGGCTGGCGGTATCCGGCACGCCTTCCCCATCGTCCCAAAAGTCTTCGATATCCTCAATGTATGATGTGAGCAGGACTGAAGCTTTCGACAATCCAATGTCGAAAGCCCCTTGATCGCTCATTCTTGGAACGTTTTGGCCCCAGAGAGCCTCGGAGAGGGCGTACGTCTGAGAGCTCGGTGGAGAAAATGATATTTCGGTGAATTCTCTTACAGCATCATCGTCCTCACCGTATGCCCTTGCGATAGCCTTCTCTGTATACTTCCGCCAACTCTTGAACACTAGAGATGAAGTCGACAACTTTCTCAATTGGGGTGCTTTATCGAGTGCCTTTTGAAGTCGTTCAATTGTCCTTTCTTTTTTTGACCTATCCACTCTAGCTACCTCTATGCCAATCATTTCAGTTACCAAGAGCTGAGAGTCCCCGCAAGGGGCGAACGTCCACCTCGATGAATGAGTACGCTTCTAGTTGGAATCTTCCGATTGCAGCGAGTTACCATTTCCCGGAATCTTCGCAATTGGTGTTGCTTCCTTCTGATTTCCCGAGGTTTGAGCAGAAGTGTCCTTAGTGGGGTTGCGAACATATGCCAAAGAACAGATTCATTGTGCCCTCCAAAGTGGCTTTCCAACCTCCAAACTTTAGGCCTTTATGCCGGTCAGGGCAATCCCTTGGATGAAGTGTTTCTGGGCCAAGAAGAATACGATGAGGATGGGCATGATCATCATGGTTGACGCGGCCATGAGGGGGCCCCACATGGTGCGGCGCTCGAACATGAAGGCCTGGAGGCCGAGGGAGAGGGTGAACTTTTCGCGAGAGTTGAGGAAGATCAACGGGCCGGTGAAGTCGTTCCAGGCGAACATGAAGCTGAAGATGGCGACGGTTGCGAGGGCCGGCTTGGCGAGGGGGAGGATGATGGTCCACCAGATGCGCAGGCGGGAGGCGCCGTCGATGATGGCGGCTTCTTCAAGCTCCATGGGGATGGTGAGGAAGAACTGTCGGAGCATGAAGATGTAGAAGGGCGTGCCGAGCATGGCGGGGATGGTCAGCGGGTAGAAGGTGTCGATCCATTCCAGCTCGGCGAAAAGGAGGTAGAGGGGCACGAGCATGACGATGTAGGGGATCATCATCTGGCTGACCATGACCATGAAGATGAGGTCGCGGCCGGGGGCGCGCAGGCGGGCGAAGCCGTAGGCGGCGAGCGAGCAGGTGAAGACGGCGCCGAAGACGTGGGCGAGGGCGATGAGCAACGTATTGAAGAAGTAGAGGTGCATTGGGGCATAGATAAAGACGGCGGGAAAGTTGCCCCATATGAAAGGATCGGGCACCCAGATCGGCGGAAAGGCGAAGATCTGGCGATCGGCTTTGAGAGATGTGCTGACCATCCAAACAAAAGGAAGTGCGAAGACAATTGCGCCGAGTACGAGAAGCAGTTGTGTGCCGATGAGTTCCAGCAGGCGGCGAAGAGGTTGTCCTCTTGCGCCGGGATGGATTTCGCGTGTTGGTTGGGGGCCGACGGCCTGGTCGCGTAACATGGCGTCAGCTCTGCTCCACTTCGTAGTAGACCCAACGGCTGGCAAGCTTGAACTGAATCAAGGTGAGTGCAAGGACGGCTACAAAGAGGATCCAGGCCATGCTGGCGGCATAGCCCATGTCCAGGAGGACGAAGGCGCGGCGGTAGAGGTAGAGCATGTAGAAGAGGGTCGATTCTGCGGGCCCGCCGCCGGTCATTACATAGGCGGTGGTGAAGACCTGGAAGGAGGCGATGACGCTGAGAACGAGAATGAAGAAGAGGGTGGGGCTCAGCATGGGTATGGTGACGTGCTGGAAGCGCTGCCAGCGGTTGGCGCCGTCGATTTCGGCGGCCTCATAGAGATGCTGGGGGACGCCCTGGAGGCCGGCGAGGACGATGATCATGGCGGCACCGGAGCCCCAAAGCGCCATGAGGATGAGGGCCGGTTTGGACCAGGTGAGCGACGCGAGCCAGAGCGGTCCTTCGATGCCGACCATTCTCAATGTCGAGTTGATGAGGCCCCACTCGGGCTGCAGGATCCAGACCCAAAGAATGGCGCCGGCGACGATGGGCACGATAGAAGGTACATAGAATAGCGTGCGGTAGACGGCGATGCCGCGCGCCTTCTGATTGAGGAGGAGGGCCAGGAGTGTGGCGATAATGACGTGGAACGGCACGAAGACGAGGACATAGTAGAGTGTGTTGCCCATCGACATTCCGAAGCGCTGATCGTCGGTAAAGAGCTCGATGTAGTTGGCGAGGCCGACCCAGCGGGCAGGTGTGACGATTTCATAGTCCATGAAACCCAGCACGAAAGAGGCGACGACCGGACCGATGACAAAGGCGAGGAAGCCGATGCCCCAAGGGAGGAGAAAGAGGTAGCAGGTCAGGGCCTCTCGGGCAGCGTTGGTGAGCCTGGGTTTGGGTTGGGCAGTGGTCATAGCGACTGTCCTGGTTGGTCGCGCGGACAAAAGAACTGGCGGAACCGGAGCGACGGAAGGCCGTCCGGTTCTGCCAGTTTTCAATAGCGACTATGCGGACTCCAGATTCTCCCAGGCGGCGTCGAGCGCCTTCTGGACGTCGGCGTGGGAGGCGTCAAGGGCTTCCTGGGGGGTCTGTTTCTTGGTGAGGGCAGACTCCCAGGCGTTCTTGAAGCCGATCCAGAGTTCGGCGGCGGCGAGGCCGGCGATCTGTCCGCAGCCGACGGAGAAGGTCTCGGAATCGAGGTATCTCTCCATCATGAGCTTCTGGCGTTCGGGCAGGACGGCGTAGTACTCATCCAGCATGAACTGCATAGCCGGCTGGTAGACGGGCGGTGTGGGGGCGAAGATGGGTTCGCCGGGCAGCTGCTGACGGGCCCACTCTTCCTTCTCCAGCTCAAGACCGACGGTTCCGGCGGCGCGCACATAGTCTTCGCTGATCACCCACTTCATGAATTCCCAACCCTGTTCGACGAGCTCGGTGTTGGGGTCAATGACGAATGTCCAGCCGCAGGACCAGTTGACCTGGGCGCCTTCATTGGCGGCCGAGACAGGCATAAGGCCGGTGCCGTCGTAGTCGAGGTCGGGGAACTTGGCATAGCGGCCGATCATCCAGTTGCCGTAGGAGCACATGGAGACCTGGCCCTGGGCAAAGGGATCCACCGGCTGACCGGCGAAGCCTTCCATGAAGGAGGAGGCTGCGGCGTTGCCGCCGCCGAACTCGTCGATCATGTGGACGCACCACTCAAGGGCTTCGACCCATGGAGCGGTGTTGATGAGGTTGGTGCGGCCGTCTTCGGACTGGCTGACGCCGCCGTTTTCCATGGCGTAGATTAGCAGCTGGTCGGAGAGGCCGGGCGGGAAGTGGGGGAGGAAGCCGTAGCGGACGATCTTATCGCCTTCCATCTTGTTGAGCTGCGGCGCCATCTCCATGATGTCGTCCCAGGTTTCGGGGCCGACGTCGGGATCGAGACCGGCCTCTTCAAAGTGGGTGCGATTCCAGAAGAAGTAGCGCGTGCCGGCGGTATGGGGCAGGCCATACAGGGTTCCCTGCCAGGTGAGATCGGCGATGGGTCCGGCCATGAAGTTGCCCTTGTCGAGGTTATCGCGTTCCAAGAGGTCTTCGATGGGTCGGTAGAGGTTGCGGGAGGCGAACTGGCGGAAGGTGTGCCGGTTCTGGTAGGAGACGTCGGGTCCTTTACCGGCGGCGACGGCGGTTACGTATTTGGGGGTACCGTAGACGGCTTCACCGAGGTCGCCCAGAGAAACGGTGATGTGGGGGTGCGTTTCCTCAAAGACCTGGATTGCGCCTTCAATGGTAGGTCTGAGCCGCCACCAGATTTGGATGTTAACGGGTTCCTCAGAGGGCGCTGCCATGTCGCTGGCTGCTTGCGGGCCGGGGGCGACACAGGCGCTGGTGGCGAGGGCGAGTCCGGTGACTGCGGCCGTGCTTTTCAGGAAGCTGCGGCGGCTGACGCCGGTCTGGACGACTGTCTTTTCATAGGAATTGACTTTGGCCATTTTGGTTATGCTCTCCTTTGCGATGCAGACTGTTTGAGACTGTTGTACGTTGGGGTATTTCATCGTCTCCGTTCGGGCCGTTGATCCTCCTGTGCTGGTGGTGTCGCTCAGTCAAGATTGCGAAGTGTCTCTGACGGATACATTGCACCTGGAATGGTGGCAGGCGGCATGCGGGAACAGGCAGGTATGGTCCTGTCGGAGGAGACAGCACCTGCGGATCGTCTACCGAACAGTCGGAAGAAGATTTGTCATTTGGCCGGGCACGTCTGTGGAAGAGTTCAGGGTCGATTCTTGCTGCACGGGAGCCTTCGGGAGTTGGCCACCGGCGTCGCATACCCAAAGCGCGTGTAATTCTATCGGATGCGGCAGGGAATGGCAACATTTTTGCTGTGTGCGTTATGGGCTGGTGGTGGTTGTCTGAACTGTGATTGCGACAGCCGCAGGCGTGGTTGGATGAGCGATTGCGAGAGTTGTACGAGAGTTATGGGAATGATCCCGGTGTATAGCTTTTTGTGCGCGTTTGGAGCAGAAAAGTCGGGCAAAGTCGGCTCATGTAGGCGAAAGTCGGGCAAAGTCGGGTGTTTTTCTTTTTTCCCGTCATTTTCGACGGTGCTATTTTGAACAGGTTTGACCGTTTCCGGGGTCGATTTCCTGTTCCGGCCGCCTCATTGGGACCCTCGCAGGCGCAGTAACACGTCGATCACACTGCTTTTGAGGTGCCGTTTGTCGTGAATTGGCGGGTTTGGTCGATTCATGTCGGGTCTCGTTCGCCAATGTCGGGTCAAGGCGGGAAATGTCGGGTGCATGTCGGCTTAAGTCAGATGGTCTCATTTTTTCCGGCTTTTGTTGCGGAGCGCATTTTGCGTCTGCCGACCACATCGTGGGCGGTTTCCGGGCTGGGTAGCTGCCAGGGAAATCACGGATGTTATGTGCGCGCAGGCCACCGTGCCTAATTTCGGGACAGGCTTGGGTGGTCGACCAGTTGGGTGTCGCGGACGTGGAGTCGGCGGCGCGATCGTGTCCTGGCTTGTAACTGCCGGTGGTTGCAGAGAGTTTATTCCCGGGCCGTTTAATCAGTCACATTGTAACACAGAAAGGCTGGCATTTTGGCGGAATTTATGCGTAATTTTTTGGGTTCGAGTTTCGAGAGTTTGGGGGGCGTTGGGGTTTCGATGACCTGAGATTTGCGTGGATCCGCCAGGGCACCCACAAGGGGTGCCCCTACGGGGCGATTCGAGCGGGGACAGGGCTTCTGCGTTCCCAGTCGTTGAAGTCCGGGTCATGAACGGGACTTTCTTCTATGCACCCTCTACATTTTCAGTCCAAGGGTGGTATAATTGTCGTCGCCAGTGCTGGGCTTGGGTTGGACAACCTGCCTCCTGAGCTTCCCCGGCCAAGAGCCGCAATACGAGCGACCCGAACCGACCAAAAAAGGATAGAGTGATGGCGCCGGACAAGACTCTTGAAGAGCAACTCCTGCATTTGAAGCTGGACGGGTGGTGCGTTGTGGAGGAGGTGATTCCTGCGGATGAAGTTACGGCGGTGCGGGAGAGTGTGGCGGCGGCGACGCTGCGGCACCAGCGGCCGGACGCGCCGGCGAACATCGGCCATCGTTCGGGATTGATCAATTACGATCAGTCTTTTGCGCCCTATTTGGTGAGACCCGGTTTCATCGGACTGGTCAGGGCGGCGTTGGGTACGAACGTGCGCGTTTCCTATACGACGGCGATGATCAACTATCCGGGCAACGAGCGCGGGGGCTTGCACTCTGACTGGCCGTTTAACCAGCGCAATGCAGGGCATATTCCGGCTCCGTATCCGGATATTGTGGCCCACTTCACGACGTTGTGGATGCTATCTCCGTTTAGTGCGGAGAACGGCGCGACGATCGTCGTGCCTGGCAGTCACCGGATGGAGACGAACCCGAGCGCGGCGGGTTGCAGCCACGATGAGGACACGCCTTACCCGACGGAGATTCAGGCGACGGGCGAGGCGGGCAGCGTCCTGGTGATGGATAGCAGGATGTGGCACGCGGCGGGGGCAAACCGCACGGACAGCGCGCGGGTGGCGATTGCGATCCGGTTCGCGCCGTGGTGGCTGAACCTGAATGGACTGAGGCCGGGGTCGAGAGAGCGGGCTAGACAGATGGAGGCAACGGGTCTGTCGGAGAATGAGGTCGCGGCGGTGAAGCCCGAAGTATTTGCGGGTTTGCCTACAGAAGTGCAGCCGCTATTCGAACACTGGGTGGAGGGCTGAGTGAACACAGATCGTCTGGCGGCATCCCTGGCCGAGAAGGTTGATCCGCAGCGGATTCTGGAACTCACTTTGGACATGGTGCGCATTCCCAGTCCGCCGGGAGAGGAGCGGGCCGTTTCCGAGTTTTACGCTGAAGAGTTGCGGGCGGCGGGGCTGGAAGTGGAGTTGGACGATGAGTTTCCCGACAGCCCCAGCGTCGTCGCCTGGATGCGGGGAGGAAATGGAGGGCCCACGCTGCAGCTGGACGGGCATACGGATACGGTTGATTTGCCCGGGCCGGAGCCGCGGTTTGAGGGCGGTTATATCCACGGACGCGGGTCCGAGGATATGAAGGCGTCGCTGGCGGCGATGGCGGAGGCTGCGCGGGTTCTATGCGAAGCGGGGGTTGAGTTGGATGGGGACCTGCTGTTGACGGCGCATGGCCGACATGAGAGCGCCACGAATGAGACGCTGATTTCGCTGATCGGAAAAGGCGTTCACGGCGACGCGGTGATCGTTACCGAACTGGGCGGGAAGGACCTGCCAATTACAGGCATGGGCCTTGTCTTCTGGGAGCTCAGGATTGCGGGGGATGAAGAAGGAATACATGAAACTGTGGCCGACGCGGGAGCTCCCCACGCGGTGATGGCGGGGTACCGGGCCGTGCAACTGTTGCAAGAGAAAGCGACAGAGCTTGCCGAGATACGGCACCCGTATTTGGGTGCGGAATCGATCTTCATTGGGCGGTTTCAAGGTGGGGATTACTTTAACCGCATGCCGGCGGGGTGCGTTATTGGCGGGACGCGACGGTTTGGCCCGGGGTGCAGTCTGGACGAGATCCGTGAGGAGTTTGCGAGACTGGCGGCACGGGTGCAGGAGGAGAGCGGGGCGGAAGTCGAGGTGTGGCTGGATGGGATCGAGGGCTACAGTGTGGACGAAGGGGAGCGGCTGGCGCAGGTGCTGCGGCAAGGGCATGAGCTGGTGACGGGCAGCGAGCTGCCGCTGGCCGGGACGAGGGCGGCGGCCAACGTACCCCATTTTATTCATCTTGCGCACGTCCCCGCGCTCTATTACGGCGCCAGCTATCTGACGGCACATTCGGAACTCGAACGGGTCGAACTGGCCCAGGTCGTGCGGGCCACGAAGGTCTACATTCATGCCATTCTCAACTATCTGGGCGTTGCGGAGCCAAACTAATGAGTGAAAAGCGAAGGGTCGTGGTTACTGCCAATATCTTTCCGGGGCTGGAGGTTGAACAGGATGTCTTAGGGCAGTACAACGTTGAACTTGAAAAGATCCCGTGCCGAAGCCAGGACGAGCTGGCGGCGGCCGGCAGGGATGCCACCGCTCTGATCGTTGGAAATGTGCGGATCGATGCGGGTGTGCTGGCGCAATTGCCCCAGTGCGCGGCGATCGTCAAGCCCTCGGTGGGCGTGGACAACATCGACCTGGAGGCCGCGACTGCGGCGGGCGTCTGTGTTGCCAATGTGCCCGATTATGGGACAGACGAGGTGGCTACGCATGCGATGGCGCTGCTGTTGAATGCGATTCGCTATATTGACGCAGAAGCGGCCAAAGTGCGCGCCGGAAGCTGGCAGCCGAAACCGCCCTATCCGATCCAGCGGAGCGCGGGGCGCACGCTGGGCATCATTGGATTCGGCCGCATCGGTCAGTCGGTGGCGAGGAAGGCGGCGGGTTTTGACTGGCGGTTGCTGGCGTGGGACCCTTACGTCAGTGACAGCGAGATACGAGGCAAGAACGCGGAACCTGCTGACTTTGAGACGCTGCTGGCGCGGTCGGATATGGTCACCTTGCATTTGCCGTTGACGGAAGAGACGCAGGGGATGATCGATGCGAGCGCGCTGGCGAAGATGAAGCCGACAGCGTTTCTGGTGAATACGGCGCGGGGCGGCATTGTCGATTCGGCGGCGCTGGTTCAGGCGGTTGAGTCGGGGCAGATTGCGGGGGCGGCGGTGGATGTGGTTGACGAGGAGCCGCCGGGGCCGGACCATCCGCTGTACTGTACGGAGCGGATCCTGGTGA
The DNA here is from genome assembly GCA_022821585.1 of Caldilineaceae bacterium. Classification (GTDB taxonomy): domain Bacteria; phylum Chloroflexota; class Anaerolineae; order Caldilineales; family Caldilineaceae; genus Bin5. The sequence goes on along the minus strand of JAJEDI010000023.1, from coordinate 26,402 downwards.
CGGCGCACGTGGCGTGGTATTCGGAGCAGGCTTTCCAGGACGTGCGGGTGAAGGCGGTTGAGGAGGTAGGGCGGGTGTTGCAAGGCGATTTGCCGCTTAATTTGCTCAATCCGGGGGTGAGGCCGCGGTTTGATGTGCGCGGTGCGTAGTTTCCGCTGACACTTTGGGAAGGCTGATTGAAATTCAGCTTTATCCGCGAAGGAACGCGAAGGGGCGCGAAGAACACTTTTATGTCCGCGAAGGACTTATGTTGACTATGCGAAAAGAATATGAGGCTGTACTTCGTTTCGCCTCTTTTTCCTGCAGGAGAATCGATTTATTGATTCGGTCTTTAACGTTCTGAAGAACTGTGTTAAGTTACCCCCAATGCAGGTCCGGATAGGGACCAGCGTACGAAGGCGGCTGCAAGAGGATGAGCCGTTGTGCCCCAAACGAGATTCAGGAGTCGTTGACGTTTGTCTGACCTGAAGTTTGCAGGCCTAAGATGTAGTCAATCTGCGGGGGACTGAGAGATTCGTGAAGTTCGCTAGAGGGTAGTGCACCCACGAGGGCACCCACAAGGGGTGCCCCTACAGGTAGACGGCCCAGGAGCCACCAGTTATGGCACGCCAGATCGAGATTTCTTTTGCGAAACGGAACGTCCGAGGGGTTGCTACCTTACTTGACGAGGAGGCGCCGCTCACGTGCGACGCGGTGTGGAATGCGCTGCCGTTGGAGGGGGACGCGTATCATGCCCGGTGGGCGGGGCGGGAGGTCTATACGCTGGTGCCGCCCCTCGGAGCGGATCCGGGCAAGGAGAATGCGACGATCATGCCGATTGGGGGGGACCTTCTGTATTTCGAGGTCGACGCTGCCTCGATCGATATTCCGCCGGAAAGGCGTACCGGCGAACCGTTTATTGACATCGCGTTGTTCTATGGCCGCAACAACTTTCTGCTGGGCCCGGCCGGATACATGCCGGGCAACTTGTTCGCCACCGTTACCGAAAACCTGGAAGGCCTAGCGGAAGCCTGTGAGAGCATCTGGCGCGAGGGTTTTGTGGGCGAACGCATGGTGATCAGACGCGTTGTCAGTTCCGAAGAAGCATAGGAGAAGGGCGAGGAACGAGGGTGAGGGCCACAGTTTGGTCCAGGTGAGATTGGCTCGGGAACTGGCGGGGCGAGGCTTGGCGAAACCCCTTCGAGCAGGCACCTGTCCGAATGACGACACCAGGTCGATCAGGCATGTTGTTGGCCGGGGGCGTTGCGGGGGCGGAGCCCCTGCACAAGGGAGGGCCGAATAGGCCCGACCGCACAACTGCAGTGGTTAGTGATCAGTGGTCAGTGGTCAGAGGAGGCGCTTCACCTACTTAAGGGTTGAAAGCGGACTGGACATGGCTCAGTTGTTACCCGAGGTATCATAGAGATTGCCCCCATTTGGGAACGCATTGTCAGACGTAATGCTCTTGACAGATAGAGTTGTAAGCATAGGCTGACTAGGCGCTGCCGCAGAGGAGATTCAGAATGCAGACTTACTCTTCGAACTTAAACTTGCAGGCTTTGGAGGATGGAACGGCGCTGCCGGAGATGGTGACGCCGCCGCCGGGGCCGGAGTCGATTAGGTTGACCGAGCGGCTGAGCAAGGTGGAGCCGCCGACAAGCTCGGTGATTCCACGGGGGCAGACGCCGGTGTTCTGGGAGCGCACGCGGGGGGCGAACATCGTGGATGCCGATGGCAACGTTTATGTGGACCTGACGGCCGGCTTCTGCGTGGCGACGGCGGGGCACAGCAATCCGCGCATCGTGCAGGCGATTGCGAAGCAGTCGGAGACGATGATGCACAGCCAGGGCGGGGTGAATCCCAACCGGAACCGGGTGGAGCTGGCGGAGAAGCTGTCGGACCGGGCGCCGGGCGACCTGTCGGTGTCGCATATCGCCAATACGGGCGCGGAGGCGGTGGAAACTGCGCTGAAGACGGCGCGGATCTTTACGGGCAAGCACAAGATCATCGCTTTTCAGGGCGGGTTTCACGGCAAGACGACGGGGGCGCTGTCGGTCTCCTCGCAGAACTATTACCGAGCGCCTTTCCAGAACATGCTGGCGGATACAACGCACGTGCCGTACGCGTATCCCTATCGCTGTCCGACGCATGGGGACGGGGACGACTGTTTCTTCTGCGACGGCGGCTATCTGGAGCATGTGCTGACGATGCCGGATTCGGGCGTGGCGGACGTGGCTGCGATTATCATGGAGCCGATCCAGGGGCACGGGGGCTGGATCGTGCCGCCGAAGAAGTTTGTGCAGACGGTGCGGCGGTTGTGTGACGAGCACGGGATAATCCTGATTGCCGACGAGATCATCACCGGGTTCGGGCGGACGGGCAACTGGTTCGGCATGGACGAGTACGACGTGGTGCCGGACATCATGGTGGTGGGCAAGGGGCTGGCGAGCGGTTTTCCGATCTCGGCCACGATCATGACGGAGGAGGTGGCGGACGCGTGGGGGCCGATGATGCACACGAGCACGTTTTTGGGCAACCCGGTGGGCTGCGCGGCGGCGCTGGCTTCGCTGGCGGAGATCGAGGAGAAGAACCTGGTGCAGCGGGGCGCGGAGCTGGGGGACTACTTTATTTCGCGGCTGCAGGAGCTGCAGCAGGAGCATCATCTCATTGGCGAGGTGCGCGGTGTGGGGATGATGGTGGGTGTGGAGTTCGTCAAGGACAGGGAGACGCGTGAACCGGCGACGGATGCGGGTGCGCGGGTGGTTGACGGACTGCTGCAGCGGGGCGTCATCGCAACGAATTACGGGGGTTCCTACCACAACGTGCTCAAGATGTCGCCTCCGCTTGTGATCACGCAGGAGCAGCTCGATTACGCGATCGAGGCGCTCAACGAGAGTCTCTCTTCGGTGGAAGCCGCGCTGTAGAATCGTAGCGGCCGGGGGTTCGGGGTCAACAGCGGCTGGCATTTTCAATCGGGGACTGACATGCTTCGCATTGGCATTCTCTATCCGCTGCACTCGGCCGAGGACGATTACCCCAATATGGCGGCGAGGCTGGAGTCGCCGGTGGAGGTGGCGGTCGTCCACACTGATGCGGTCGACCTGCATACGGTTGAGGACTGCCGGCGCACGGGGGACTGGGCCCATTTGGAGCCCGGCGCGGCAGAGCTTCAGACACGCGACGTGGATGTGTGCATGTGGGCGTGTACGAGCGGCAGCTTTGTCTACGGGCTGGCCGGGGCAAAAGATCAGGCGCGTCAGCTCGGCAGTTATCTGGGGGTCCCTGCCTCCAGCACTTCACTCTCCTTTGTAGAATCCATACAGGCATTGGGAATCACGCGGGTCGCGGTTGGCGCGACCTATCCGGAGGCTTTGGCGACCGAATTCGTCAAGTTTCTGGGCGAAGGCGGCATCCAGGTGGTGCATCTGGGGAGCCTGGGCATCTGGACTGCGGTCGAGGTGGGCGAGGTCGATGGAGAGGAGGTTATCGACTTCGTGCGCGCGAATGACCACGCCGATGCTGAAGCCATTTTAGTTCCGGATACGGCCTTGCATACGGTTGCGTTCCTGCAAGAGTTGGACAGTGCAGTTGGCAAGCCGGTGCTGACGGCGAACCAGGTTACGATGTGGGAGGCGTTACGGCTGGGCGGGCGAGCCCGGAGGCAAGGTGGATTCGGGCATTTGTTTGCAGCTGCCGAGGACCCGGTAGGAGAACGAGAGTGAAAGACCACTTTCGAGAGTACGATGACCGAGACCTGGCAGCTCTGAGCGGCCTGTTTACTCGAGCCGACTCCCATGACCGTGTGGCACGTGCGCTGGCCCCCGAGGCGGCGGACGAACTGCCGCTGTTTGCATTCGCGCCGCGCTACCCGCTCGGGCTTGAGCGCGGACTGACCCGCGAAGAGGTGCGTAGTCGACTGGGCAGCCGCCTGGCAGAGGTCGAGCGGATGGTGCTTGTCGCTGGAGAGGAGGCTGCGGTCGATGCCTGCGTGACTGTTTACCCGGTTGGCTCCGAAGCGTCGTGGATGCTTGACTGGGTGGTGGATCCTGGGAAGCGGGAGACGGTTGCGCTGGATGGGATCGTTCAGGCGGGTCTGGACCGCATCCAGCATCTGGCGATGGAGGGGAGGCTTGGGGCGGCCGCAAAGTGCGGTGTCGAGACGCGCGGGTTGCGTGAGGACGGGGAGGTCATGGCCGGGCTGAGCAGAGCCGGTTTCGAGGCGGTGCGGACGTTCGCGATCATGGATTGTGAGCTGGGAACCGTGCCTACGACGTACGTGTCGAGAGAGCGGGTTCCGGAGGGAATATTATTGCGCACTTACCGGTCGGGGGATGCGCCGGCGTGGATTGCGGCTTGCAACACTTCGTTTTCGGACCATTGGGGCGGAATTTCGTATTCGGACGAGAGCTGGGCCCGGCACGCCAACTCGCCCCGTTTTCGAGAGGAGATCAGCGTCGTGGCGGAGGCGGGCGGGGTTTTTGCTGGCATCTGCCATTGCGCGCCGAGTCTCAATCCCAGGGAAGAGGGGCTGGCGCATCTGCACATTCTTGGCGTGCGGCCCGAGTTCAGACGGCGAGGGCTGGGCGCCTGTCTGATGGTGGAGGCGATGGGGGGGCTGCAGGAGAACGGGTTTAAGCGTGTCGAACTGGATATGGACAGTTTGAATTTCAAGGCGCTGCCGCTGTACGAGGGACTGGGCTTCCGCGAGCAGGAGGCGATCACGATATATCGGAGGCAGTTAACGGTGTAACGTGCGGCTGGCCGTGAAGAACACCTTGCTTTATCCGCGAAGGCACGCGAAGGGGCGCGAAGAACACCTTTCCTTTATCCGCGAAGGCACGCGAAGGGGCGCGAAGAACACCTTTTTGCCACGAAGGGTCACTAAAGGCCGCGAAGAACACCTTGTTGTTGGCGGAGGACGCGGATAACACCTTTCTTTGATCCGCAAAGCTACGCGAAGCGTTGCGGAGAGGGTTGAGTGGACGATTACAGGGCGGGGATCGTGGGTTGCGGCATCAAGGAACGGACTTAGGAAGGGAGTAAAGCTATGGCTTTTTTACGGCATGTAGCACTGAGAACGAAGGACCTGGAACGGTCGCGGGCGTTTTACGAGAAGATACTGGGGCTCAAGTTTTTGCGCCACATTTATGATGAGGGCTACCCGCCGGGGTGCTATCTATCGGACGGCTCTGTCAATATGACGCTCATACAATATGAAGGCGAGGAGCGGCCGCCGATTGCGCATGAAGGCGAATACATTCACCTGTGCTTTATCGTCGACAATCTGGAGGAGACCTATCACCTGTTGCGTGCGGAGGGGGCGGAGATCCTGGTCGAGGATGTGAAGGTGGAGAGGGAGTTCAATTACGACCATGTGCCGGAAGGGTCGCTGAAGACGACGGACCCCGACGGCAATATTCTCGATATCACCGAACGCAAGGATGAGTGGGACGGCGTTCGACTATAAGTGAATGGACGGCGCTTTCCGGCTGTGGAGGCAAAGACTTTGTGACAGACATTGACGGCGCGGCTGGGTAATGGCTGACAGAACAAACTGACAATACTACTGACCATTTATCAAGAGATTGCGGAGGCACAGATCGATGAGAATCGCCCTGTTTGCACATGATGACCACAACCACATTGGCATTGTAACCGACTTCGGGATGCTGGATTTTTCGCGGGCGTACCAGGCGCAACAGCTGATCCGGCACGGCGACGAAAGCCCGCAGCTGATCACCGACATGGTTGATTTGATGAAGGCGGGCCTGTTTAACGCGGAGACATTTCAGTCCACGATGATGTTTGTCTTTGAGCATCATCTTAATGGCGCTTTCACCGTCACCGAGCCCAGGCTGCGCACGCCGATTGCGCAGCCTGGCAAGCTGATTGCGCTGGGAGGAAACTATTCTCATCCCGGTGAGGAGGACCCGGATGAGCCGCCGCTCTTCTTCAAGCCGACTTCCTCGATCATCGGGCCGGGCGAGCCGATCGTCTTCCGGCGGGGACTGAAGGTGGTGGAGCCGGAGATCGAGTTGACGGTCATCATTGGGAAGGAGGGCAGCCACATTTCGAGGGAGGATGCGAACGAGTACGTGGCGGGCTACACGCTGCTCAACGACGTGACGGCACGCGACCTGCAGAATGTTGCCTTTGAGGTGCAGCGTCCGTGGTCATACACGAAGGCGGTCGACTCCTTTACGCCGATCGGGCCGCACGTGGTGCTGCCGGGCGCGGTGAGCGACCCGCACAATCTGGCGATGACGATGCGGGTCAATGGAGAGGAGATTGAGCACGCCAATACGAACACGATGCTGTTTCAGATTCCCGTCCTGATCGAATACATCAGCCAGTACATGCGGTTGGAGGCGGGCGACATGATCGCCACGGGGACGCCGGTGCATCCGCCGGGGCTCAAGCCTGGCGACACGGTTGAGCTGGAAATCGAGGAGATTGGGGTGCTGAGCAATCCGGTGGTGGCGGACAGTTGAGGTGGAAGGGCGACGAACGCTGAACTTTGACGTGGCGGCGGCGGGCGGCGCGGCGCCGACCGAAGAGGCGCTGCTGAGCGCGGAGGTCGACCTTGCAAGGTTGGGACTTGAGCCGGTGCAGATCGAGAAGGGCCAGGCCGGGTTCTGGGTGCAGGAGAGGTTGGCGGACGGCCAGACGGTCAGGGTACCGGCGCAGGCCGATTTGCCGGCAGAGGCGCGGGGTCAAGTCAGGCTGACATGGCGGGCGCCGGGCCCAGCGCGTGCGCCAAGGCGCGTCAATCTTGACATGGTGGAGCGGGGCAGCGGGGGGACAATTCCTTTTCCGGCGGTCCAGGTACTGCCGGACGCCAGTGACCGGGTCTGGGTAAGTCACGACAATCGCAACCTGTTGGGGTATTGCTACAGCGGGCAGTATCGCAAGCCTTTCTTCTACCCTGTGAGCGGTCCGAGCGGTCGGTCGGTGACGCGATTGGGGCACCCGCGCGACTTCGGCGGCGGCCACGACCATCACCGTTCGCTGTGGATCGAGCACGAAAATGTCAATGATGTGTGCTTTGAGACAGAGCACTTGCACTTCTTTGCCGGAACGGACTCCCCGCTGGTGGGCATTGGCCGGATCGTGCATGCCGGTTTTCTCAGGCAAGAGGACGGACCGGTGTACGCGCGGTTGGAGATGGCGCTCGACTGGGTCAGCCATGAAGGGGAGGTGTTACTCAACGAGATCCGTCGCGTGCGCGTCTGTCCTTTGGCAGGAGGTGAGCAGCTGATCGACTTCGACCTGACTTTTGCGCCTCAGGTTGAAGTGGTCACGTTTGGGCAGTCCACGTTTGGCATTTTGGCGGCGCGCGTGGCCCATTCTCTGGAGGCAGGGCGAGGGTCAGGGCGTATCCTCAACGCACGCGGTGCGCTGAACGAGGCGGGGGTCCACCGTCAGCGGGCGGAGTGGTGCGATTATGCGGGGCCGGTCAGCCCTAACGAAACAAACGGGATTGCAATTCTGGGCCATCCGGAGAACCTGCATTACCCGCACACATTTCACGTGCGCGACGATGGCTGGATGTGTGCGGCACCGTTTGCGCGCCATGCCAAGACGGTTCACGGGGGCGAATCGCTGCGTTTTCGGTTTCGGGTCTACGTTCACGACGGTGACAGCGGGGCGCGCATCGCGACCCGATATGCCGAGTTTGCGCAGCCGCCGGCGGTGTCGGTGTCAGAGGGAGAGGGAGGCTGACCGCGTGAAGGACACCTTTTTTTGATCCGCGAAGGCACGCGAACGGGCGCGAAGAACAGTGTAGGCGAAGCGGGTTTGTTCGTTTGGCTGCTCGGCCCTTCGCACATCAGCTGCATTTTGCAGACGGAAGTCGCTGTTCTGACAGACGTCAGCGGGCCCTGGTAGGCGGAGTTGCGCAGGCGGTAGTGCGTGGGGAAAGTTGGTCAACGCGGAAGAGATTTGCTGCCGGAGTTGAGCACGTCTAAGGGGGAAGGTAGATGGGGCAAAGTCATCAGACGCTGGGGGCGATCTATCCGGACGATATGTGGTTGGATCACGACATCAACCGGATGCTGGATGAGATCCGCAAGTATCTGCCAGAGGAGGTGCCGATGGTGTCGGCGCGGACGCATGTGCCGATGTTTGCGGAGGATGCTGAGCCTGAAGAAGGCAGCAGCGTGGAGCTGGGCATCTGGCTGGCGGAAAATGGGGACATTGAGGCCGCGGCCGCCAGATTGATGCGGCTGGAGCCGAGCGTTTTCGCTTACTACTGCACGACGGCCAGTTTTGTGCAGGGCGTTGCCGGAGACGAGGCGCTGAAGAAGAGGGTTGAGGATGCCACGGGGTTGCCATGCACAACCGCCAGCAGCGCAATCGTCGAGGCGCTACACTGCCTGGGCGTGCGGCGGGTGGCGACGGCGTCGCCGTACATGGAGGACGTGAACCAGGCGCTGATCCGTTTTCTGGCCGAGTGCGACATTGAGGTGGTGAACAGCAATCCCCTGCACTATCTGCAGGACCATGGCATTGTGCCGCCGGAGACGATTCGCGAGGCGGCGCGGCGGTCAGACGTGGCTGAGGCGGACGCGGTGCTGATCAGCTGCACAGGACAGAAGACGGCCGACTTTATCAGCGACCTGGAGGAGGAGATCGGGAAACCGGTGGTTACGTCGAATCAGGCGACCGGTTGGCAGGCGTCGAAGATGATGGGGGTGGCGGCGCGTTTGCCAGGGCGCGGCGTATTGTTTGAGAACTGAAGTCGATCGCAAATCTAACCGAGCCGTTCCGGTCAGTTCAGTCTGCAGCTTGTTCCTCATGACGATCTTCTACCTTAGGCCAGGGCGTTGGTCTGTGGAGTTCTTCCTCATTTAGCGGATAGGGCTCTGGCGGGAATTGCGCGCATAGCTCTCCTCTCTTCATCACCCACAGGCAGTTTCGAGCAGACCATTTCGCGTACGAGGCTATGAGGCTCGGACTTGAGTAAACGCCGGCGATGGCGATGCGGCCTTGTTCGCTGGGATTGGGCGGGCTGTAGTGCCACATGCTGCTGTGCCAGCAGACGATGTCGCCCGGTGCAATCTCAACGTGATGGACCTGGTCCTGGATGCCAGTTGTAAGGTGGCGGGGCAACTCGCCGTGAATGCTGTCCGGGTAGAGGACGTGGGGCACGATTTCGCCTTTGTGGCTGCCAGGCATCATCTGCATGCAGCCGTTGGACCGCGTCGCGGGGTCGAGGGCCATCCAGAAGTTGAAGGCTTCGGTGTCGTCGTCGCGCCAGAGGCCGTTGTCCTGGTGCCAGGGGGTTGCGCTGCCGGTGCGGGCGGGTTTGAGAAAACAGCTGTTGAATTTGAGGACGAGGTCGTCGCCGAGGAAGTAGCGTGCGATGCGTGCGATGGCGGGGCCGCCGTGGACGTTTAGCCAGATGAGCGGGGCGCGGTAGCAGTAGTTGCTGAGCTTGCGGAAGCGCGATTCGCGCGCCCTGGCGGAGTCTCCCATCGGGTCCATGGGATCGGCGTCTGCCATCACGTCGGGCTCGGGCATGAGGACCGTGTTTTTGATCACGCCGCGCAGTTCGGCGGCCGTCTCGGCCGGGATGACGTTGCGGACGGTGAAGTAGCCGTCGTTCTCATACTGTTTGGCCTGTTCGGCCGTGAGAGACCATTTCTCCATGCGCTTATCCTTTTTTTGAGCGGCTTGCAGTTATCCCTTGACGCCGGTGAAGCTGATGCCCTCGATAAAGGTGCGCTGGGCGAAGAAGAAGACAACGATCATGGGCAGGGTGAAGAGCGTTGACGCCGCCATGAGCAGACCCCATTCTGCGCCGTGCTGGGTGAAATAGAGGCGCAATCCGACTGAGAGCGTGTAGAGGTCAGGATTGCGCAGGTAGACGAGCGGGCCGATGAAGTCGTGCCAGCCGTGCATGAATTCGAAGATGGCGATGGTGATGATGGCCGGCTTGGAGAGGGGCGTGACGATGCGCCAGAAGATCATCAGCTCGTTGGCGCCGTCAACTCGGGCGGCGTCATCGAGGTCCTTGGGGAAGGTCAACATGAACTGGCGGACCAAGAAGACAAAGAAGGCATTGCCGAAGAAGGCAGGGATGATCAAGGGGTTAAATGAGTCCAGCCAGCCTATGCGGCTATAGGTGATGAAGAGAGGGATGAAGCGCACCTGGTGGGGGAGCATCATGGTTGAGATGACGAGAATGAAGACGATGTCACGCCCCGGCCAGTCGATGCGGGCGAAGCCGTAGCCGATGAAGACGTTAGAGACCACGGCTGCCACCATAATGAAGGCGGCGTAGTAGAAGGTGTTGCCCAGATAGCGCAGGAAGTGGATCGCTCTTATGGCTTCGGGATAATTTTCAAGGGTAACGGTCTCCGGGATGAGGCGCACGGGGATCTGAAAAATGTCTGCCGTGGGCTTGAGGGAGCTGGACACCATCCAGAGGAATGGAAGCATGAAAATAATGCCGAAGAAAATCAAGGTTGCGTGCGCGCCCAACTGTTGCAGCAGCAACTCGGTGCGCGCCTTGATCGAGCCGGAGCGGATCGTCGTCGGTTGGGGTAGGTCGCCGGTCGTGGCTGTCACTAGGTAAGCCCCGTCTATCTATCGTAGTGAATGAAGCGTCGAGAGCCGTAAAACATGGTTATCGTGAGCGCGAGAATCAGCAGAAACAGGATCCAGGCCATGGCCGAAGCGTAGCCCATGCGAAGCCGTTCAAATGCCAGGCGATAGAGTTGCAGGCCGTAGAGAAGGGTCGCTTTGTTGGGTCCACCGCCGGTCATAATCAGCGGGGCGGCTATCGACTGGAATGAGAATATCGTCATTGTGATGACGTTGAAGAGGATTTGCGGTGTAAGCAGCGGCAGGGTGATGTGCCACATTTTGCGGAAGGGGTTGGCACCGTCGATTTCGGCGGCTTCGTAGAGGTGGCTGGGGATCTCTTTGAGGCCGGCGAGGTAGATGAGCACTGCGCGGCCGCTGCCCCAGACGGCGACGAGCACGAGAGAAAACAGGGCGGTTCTAGGGGAAGCCAGCCATAGCGGGCCGTCAACGCCGATTCGATCCAGGAGCCCGTTCACCAGCCCGTGGCGCGGATTGAGTATCCAGACCCAGGTAAGGGTTGCGGCTACGACCGGCACCATCACAGGGAGATAGAAGACGGTGCGGTAGAGCGACAGCCCTCTGACGTTCATGTTCAACAGCAGGGCAATGCAGATGTCGAAAACGGTGGCGAGGCCGACAAGCATGGCAACATACTGGATGGTCACGCGCAGCGAGCCCCAGAAGACGTTATCAGACGTAAACAGGTCAGCATAGTTCTCGGTCCCGACCCATCTGGGTGTGAAGTTGAGGATGTTGTAGTTGGTAAAGCCGTAGTAGAAAGAGGCTGCGATGGGATAGAGTGTGAATGCCAAGAATCCCAGTACCCAGGGTGAGATGAAAAAGAGACCCCAGACAAGACGCCTGCGGACCATCGGACTCATGTCCGAAAGTGACGTTCGGGAGCGTTCGATACGAGTCCCGGCAAATACACTCATCAGGTCACCTCAGAAATATCCGGAAATTCAGTGGGCACTGTCAGTTCAAATCAGACACGTTCCCGCAAACGGCAGGAAAGTTGGGGAACGTGTCTGAGTCGAAGAATAGAGCCTTAGCCACCTGCGGCTTCCAGCTTGTTGTTTACTTCGTCCTGGACGCGACCGGACAATGCCTCCAACACGGCTTCGGGGTCGGCGCCGTCGTAAGCGATTTCGTCGATGGCCTCGTAGATCTGGCCTGCCAGGTATTGGATGCCGGGCATGCTGGGTACAGCCCAGGCTTTGGGGAGGATGTTGTCGCGGGCAAAAGGCATCCAGAAGCCGCCAGCTGCCTCTACCTCAGGGTCGGTTGCGTTGCTGATGCGTGAGGGTGTTACGGAGTCCGGCACTGCCTTATTGAGGGCGACCCATTTGGAGGAGCTCATGAAGTTGCTGAAGGCAAAGCCGCCGGGAACATTTTTGGCGTTTGCAGGTACGAAGTACATGTTGGCGACCAATTTGCCGGGATGGCCGTCGGTGATGTCGCTGGGCGAGGGCGTTGCGGCAACGCCGAAGTTCAGGTCGGGCCCGTATTCGCCGATGTCATTGAACAACCAAGAGCCGGCTTGCCAGGCAGCTATCTGGCCCGTGTAATAGAGGCCCTCGGGAGAGTTACGACCAAAGAAGTTGCCTCCGTAGGCAGTGCGGAAGGCCTGGATGTTTTCGGCGCCATAGCGTTCGTTGTAGCTACTGTACCAGTTGAGCAGGCGAAGTGTGCGTTCATTGTTGACCGTCACGGTGGTGGTCTCTTCATCCCAGACTGCGGCGCCGAATGCGGGCAGCCAGTTGTGCGGGTCGGCGCGGGGGATGAGAGGGATGAAACCGATGCGATCGAGTTCGCCGCTGTCTTCGGTTTCGGTCAGGGCGTGGCCCATCTCTTCCCATTCTTCCAGGTTGGCGGGCACGTTTTCGGGATCGAAGCCGCCTTCGGCCATCCTGTCCTTGTTATAGTAGAAGAGTTGGACGATGGTCGAGATGCTCATGGCATAGAATTTGCCCTGGTACTGCATCTGCTTCCAGGTAGCGGGCCAGTAGTCATCCTGAGGCACGCCTTCGGCCTCGACGAAATCGGTCAGGTCGGTCAGGGCGCCGATGGGTGCGTCTTCGGCCACGATCCAGGCCCAGCCGCGGTAGGAGTCGGGCGGGTTGCCGGCGGCGGTGTTAGCGATTACTTTGTCGTGGATTTCGCCCCAAGGCACGATGACGTGGTTGGGCTCGAACTGTTCATTCTCTTCGCCGAACCTGTCGATAGCGCCGGTCATGGCGTCGGCCATGCGGCCCTGTCCGAAGCCGGTCCAGATCTCCACTGTCGTCGGTTCAGCGTCGGCGCCACCGTCATCCGAAGCGGATGGGGCAGACGCCTGTGGGGCAGCAGGTGCGCAGGCTGCCAGGGCAAGGCCAGCGCCGCTTAACCCTCCCAAACGCAGCAGCGCGCGGCGATTGAGCTGAAGACCGAGAGTATCTTCTGAAGATCTCTTCATGAGAACGTCTCCTTTGTGGATTGTGGTACCGCAGATAGAATGGGGAAAAGCGGTTGGGTCGGCAAATAATTTACCATCGAGAATCGAGATTTCAAAGTTTCTGGAGTGAGAAAATCCAATTAATTCGAGCCTGCAGAGGTCCGAAACGCTGGATTAGAGCTCTTAAGATGAATCGGAAACAGACACTATCAGCATTGCATAGGATACAGGAGTAGATAGCATGGGTCGCAAGATCAGGATCTCATTTGAGAAGCACAATGTTTCCGCCGTCGCAGAGCTTCTAGACGATGCGGCGCCGTTGACGGCCGAGGCGGTCTGGAATGCGCTGCCGCTTGAGGGCGAAGCCTATCATGCCAAGTGGGCAAACAACGAGGTCTATATACTGACGCCGCCGTTTGCGGATGAGGACCCCGGGAGAGAGAACGCCACGGTCTTTCCGATTCCGGGCGACTTTCTATATTTGCCGGTGCCTCCGGGCAGCAACGTACCGCCCTTCCTGCGGGAGCAGTGCCGTGAGACGGGGTTGATCGATCTGGCGATCTTCTACGGGCGAGAGAATTATCTGCTGGGGCCGGAAGGGCATATGCCGGGCAATTTGTTTGCCACGATCACGGAAGGGCTGGAGGAACTGGCTGCGGCCTGCCAGGATCTGTAGCGGAACGGTGCGGGCGATGAGCGGATGATCATCAGTCGGGTTGAAGAGTGACTTTTCGATTTTATCCGCGAAGTTACGCGAAGGGTCGCGAAGAACACCTCTAATCCACGAAGGGCCACTAAGGACCACGAAGAAAACCCTATTGACCGCGCAGTACGCGGAGAACACTTTTTTCTTAAACCGCGAAGTTACGCGAAGAGTCGCGAAGAACTCCTAAGGCAAATTTGGATTTGCTGCAAAGTTGCGCGGCCCCACGCCGGTCAGCTGCACTTTGTCCCCGCAAGACGTTGTTCAGTATTAGATCAACTAGCAACAGTTGAATGCTATTGGGGCCGGGGCCGGAATATTTTAGTCCTCGTATTTTTCCTTTGACATGCGATGGCGGGAGGTGAAGGTTTCGCCGTCGGACAGCGGCATCAGACCTCCGATTATTTCGCTGCGGCGGCCCATGTGGGCTGACTGCGGCTCGGTTATGCGTTCGAGCTCGGCGTCGGTGATGGGGAGCGTGTAGCGGACCAGGGGCTGAAAGCGCTGGAACTCTTCGGCGTAGGCTACGAGGGCGCTGTTTCCGGAGCTTCCGTCGGAGGTTTCGGCGCGCTTGCGGGCGTAGGGTCCTCCGTAGTACTGGCTGGCGATCTGGTCGAGTGCGCGCACTTTTTTGTCGATAACGTCGGTTATGTCGATGTAGAGGTCGACGCGGGCGGTGCCGGCGTATTCGAGGCTGTTGTTGCCGATGTAGGCGGTTGGGTTCATGAAGTAGATGCAGGGTACGGGATGGCGCTCCTGGCGGCCGCGGCCCGATCCCATAGCGAGCTGCCAGGCGTAGAGGGTGCACTGGCCGGTTGTGCCGTGCATTTTGAAACCGCCGCTCTCGAAGGGGTGGTGGGTGATGAGCATGTCGGGCTTGACGGCGCGGATGACCTCGGCGATTGCTTCGATCTTGTCCTGGGTGACGAGGATGTCGTCGTCTTCGAAGCCGAGGTCGCGCACGTCGTCGAAGCCGAGGATGCGGCAGGCGCGGCGGACCTCTTCCAGTTTTTCCTCGACGGCTTGAGCCACATATTGTTCCACATCCAAATCGGCGCCGGCGCGGCGCCGCTGCTCGCCGAGTTCCCAGTGGTGGGAGCGCACGCCGGTGGTGAGGATGGCTGCGGTTACCTTGTCACCCTGGTCTACATGGTGGGCGAGTGTGCCGCCGGCCATGTCGAAGCTGTCTGCGGGATGGGCGGCTACGAGTAGGATGTGGATAGGTCTGCTGGCCATGGTTGGGTTCCTTTACAGTGGAATCAGGGGGAGTTGGCGCATTGTTTGAACCGAGATTCTGAAGGGCAACGGTCAGGGCACCCACAAGGGGTGCCCCTACAGTAGTTTGGCGGATGGGAGGTTGTGCTATTGCCCCTCCAGGGCGGGGAAGTAAGTGAGTTCGGCGCCGAAGTTGGACATGGCGGCGACAGAATCGCCGCGGAGGCGCACTCTTATGTCGCGGGTGCGGTGGCTGAGAACTATTTCGCGTTCGGTCAGTTCGAATCGGATGGTGATCCAGAGGTTAAGGGGCGGCTGGCTGAGGACCAGATAGCCGTTGTTGCAGCGAGGGGGTTCATTTGAGCCATCTACGGTGACGGCGTCTGAATCGACCCAGCTGGGCAGGCGCACGAAGAGGGGGCCGGGCCGCTTGGCGCGTACGCGCATGTGGGGGTGCGTATAAGGCGACTCGACGTCTACCGCTTCGGTTTCGTGGTCGAAGTGCAGATTGATGTAGTGGCCCGCAGAGGTCGTGTCCACGGATTGCCGGTAGACTTCGCACAGGGACCCAATTGAGCCGCCGACGATGTCCATGTTGAAGCTGATACGTTGGGCGTCGATGGTCTTGTGGCCGTAGGGGGCGGGGAAGCCGAATGCGCCGAGGTGCCTGTTGGCGACATCGCGCTTGCCGTCCTCGTTGTGCGGCTTGTCGGGTTCGCGAATGAAGGAGATGTCGCACAGCTGCGAGGGGAGCATGTGGCAGCGGAGGATGCGCTCGGCGTCTTCGTAGTATTGCGGATAGCCCCACTGCCCGAGAACGAGCGCAGTTTCGACGATGTCGCCTGTGTTGTTGACCTCGCCGCGGTCGGGATCTCTGCCTTCGTCACTGCTTTCGATAACCCAGCCAAGATGATCGCGAATGTCGTTGAGCCCGTTGTCGTAGAAAACGCGGACTCGCTCCATCAGGCTGGCGTTGCGGGTGAGGTCGGCCAATTGGGCGAGCGAAGACATGACGCAGGTGGTAGAGTGGGTATGGGAGCCGAAGGTCTCGCGATCGTAGGCGCCCGACGGGAGGAAGAACTCGTCTGTAGCTTTGTCTGCAAGCTCCAGGGCGAGTTCGAGCGCGCCGGCGCAACCGGTGTGGCGGTGCAGCTTGGCCAGGGGGCCGATCGCCCGCGCCAGTCCGATGATGAATGTTGTGGAATGGAGTTTGAACTTGCTCTCAATCCGATCTCTGTCCCAGCCCTTGTGTGGATGCCAGAGCTCCTGAATCGCACGTATGCTACGTTCTGCCAGCTCCAATGCCGGCGCGTTGTTGCGGAAACGGGCCAGAGCGTAGAGGGCATGAAATCCCTCGCGGACGCTATGGGGATAGAAGTGGACGAGGGGGCCGCCTATGCGATCGCGGTTGAGTGGGAGAGGAAGATCGCCGGAGTAGGAGAGGAAGGCGGCGCGGGCGTGGCGGTCGATGCAGCCTTCCTCCAAGGTAAGGCCGAGCACGTCTTCGGCGTTGAGGAGGGCGTTGAGATGGCGGCCGGGTACGTGCGATTCGGAGGCTGAGGAACTGAATCTGAGAAAGGCCTCGGGCCAGACCTGGGAGCCGAAGAAGGGTACGTCGTCGTCATCGGCGTTGAAGACCGAACACATTGTGCGGCATCCCAGCCTGATGGCGCCGGCGATATCGGTCGTGTTGACATTGGCTAGCATGGGCTCAGGGTCCTTCGTGTGCGGTGTCAGTTCGGTAGTAAAATTGAAAGCCGTAGAGGCTGCTCTCAAGAAGAGAGAAGCAGATGCGTACGGGCTTGTTCCACAGGGTGCGGAGGTCTGGCGAGTTTTTCCAGGCAGCCTGGTGCCATATTTGGCGGGCGGGGGCGTGAAGGGGTATGGCGTCCTCCAGGCTGAAGCCGGGGTAGGGTTTCAGCTCGGGGTCGAGGTGGGCGACGCGGATCAGACCGTAGGCACAGTCGGCGTTGACGCGAAGGGCGTTGCCTTCGAACACGAACTGTTTGGTGATGACCTGGCCGGCCTCGTATTTGGGGCGGAGCGCGGCCCAGCCGTCCTCGCGCAGGATGATGGCGCCGATGGCGCGCTGGATGGGCAGGTCCGGGCGAATATGGTCCATCATCGGGCTGCCGATTCCGTAGCGGGTGAGGTCCTCGATGTGGCGGCGGGAGGCTGCGGCTGACGGGAGGGGCGCGTGATTGGATACGCCGGCGGGGCGCGTGTCGCGCTGTTTGTGGGGGAAGGCGGAACAGGGGATGACCATTTTGCCCTGGTGGAGGAGGTAGCCGGCGACGGTGTGACAAAAGTAGCCGTAGTACTGGCTGCCGGGCGGGCCGTTATCGGCCCAGGGTTGGTAGCTGTCGGCGCGGAAGAAGCGGTGGCCGTCGCGGCTTGTATGGAGAGCGGCTTTTGTGTGGAACTGGTCGCGCTGGTTGCTGCCGTTGCGGTTGACGAGCCATTGGTGCTCCCCGTGCGCCTCCTCGACGATGCCGATGTAGAGGCCGCCTTCTTTGCGGACGGACATTGTATGGAACTCGACGTTGGGGCCGACGCCGGGGTCCCAGTCGCTGGAGAGGATGATCTGTTTGGGCGACCAGTTGATGAAGTCGGCGCTCTCCTGGCGGCCGATGGTGCGGACGTGGAGATGGCTGGCGAAGGCGTGGGAGGCCTGGGAGTATCCGACCCACTTTTTGTAGGCGTCGTCCCAGATGACGCGCATCTGGTGGTGGTGGCGAAAGGGGGAGTCGTCGCTGATCACGTGCCAGCTGATCCCATCGGGTGAGGCGGCGACACGGGACATGACGCGCCGGCCGCGACTGGTGGCCTCCATGGAGGGATTGTAGACGGCGAGGAATTTTCTCTGCGGGTCGCTGCGGTCGGGGTTGAGGACGATGGTGCCGTTGTCGAAGTCGCGGACGACGATGTTGGTCTTTGGGTTGTCCTCAAATGGCTGAAAGTCCTCGCGCAGGGGTTTGCGCCAGTGCAGGGCATCGTCGGACTCGGCGTAGCAGAGAATGACCTCGGTGCCCTGGGCGGTGTTGGTGTTGCCGCTGACCAAGGTCTTGTACCACAATTTGAAGAGGCGGTCATCGGGGTCGTAGAGGGCCGCGGCAGGCACGCTGGTGAAGTGGTAGCGTTCCCAGGGGAGGTTTTCAAACTCGATCAGGGGCGGTTCGGCCTTTTGCGGGGGTGGGATGGTTCGTTCGGCGTCGATCAGCTCGTCAAGGATGTAGTTGTCGAGGAAGAGCTGTTTCTGCAGGCCAATGTGCTTGAAGGGGAGGCGGTAGTCTGGGTTGAAATAGGGGTACGTGGTGGGATCGACGGGTCTGTCGCCGGCCCAAGTTTCGACCATGCGGCGCTGGACGTCGACGATTTCGGAATCGTATCTGGCTTCGGGGATTTCGGCTTGTTGTTGTTCGGTCATTTGTTATCAGTCGCTAACATGCACTTAGTCTTGGCTTTTGGGGTCGGGGGATGAACAGTTCTGGGACCTATTCTGGGAACTCCCTGATTTGAGTGGGCTACACGACAATTCGACCACTGACGGAAACAGGTAGTGAACTCGTTCTTTTTGGGTTGAGTTGGAACTTCGGCGGCACTCCCGCCGTTGAACGAGCAGATTTGCCTATCCAGGCCCGGTCTCAAAAGCAGTCTACAGAGACTCTGACATGAAATTTTCACAGACCTCCAAGCATTATTCTACCGCTAGCCTTGTGAAGAGCCCCCGGTTCAGGCAGGTGGGAATTGTTTCGGCAGTTTTCCTAGTTATCCTGTTGGCGTCGGCGGCTATCCTTGTCTTGCGGGCGTACATTGAAGGTAGGGAGATCCGGAAATACGTTGGGGGTCCTTTCAGTTCGCAGCTTCTCTACCTACAAGGATGTGCGACAGGCACTGGGGATGATAGAGTGCTGGCAGGCAATGCCGCCTCTCTGTTGGAGCAGATCGACGAGTGCCGACGGGCAGAAGGAGGACGGCCCGGCTACTACGTTTATGATTTCAATATCAGAAGGTCGGTGTCTCTTTCAAGAGTAGACATGGAACAGTTCAGGAAGTATGAGGTACTGACTTTTCCTGATTCAGTCACAGGAAGGGTCGGGAACAGCCTGAACAACCCATTCAACGAGATCATACCCTTCGAGGAGTTCATGGGCTTTGATTATGACTGCAGTTTTTCCGTTGAGAACCAGGAAGCAAGCTGCAGTTTTGCGCCGATAAAGTGTGATTTGAGCCGCGACGCGATCTCATGCTCTGTATTTGACCCGCGTACAGGGAGATTTGATTCTCACGTCATCAAGCGGGACAGGGCGCTCGAACTGCTCCTGCCGCAGGGGTACATCAACGGACCTGACCTCTACAAGATGCTGAAGCCTCGCTTTTTCCCAGTTCTTGAACGGTAGCAGACCGAGCCCGGTCTGATTCTCAGCCGGCTTGCCGGCGCCGGTGCCTACAACTGCTCCGATGGACTACCGATTTGGAGCGGTTCATTCTTGACCCGTCGATGGGAGTAGAGCTCCTGAACGGGCTCTGGCAGCTTGTCGAAAATGTGGGCGGGAATGAAGGCGCAGTTGCGTTTGCCGTAATCGACGCTCAGCCACCAAGGCGAGTAGCGGGCGACGACTGAGGTCCTGATGTCGTCGGTGGAGTTGGCGCCGGTAGAGTGCCAGATGCGGCTGTCGATGAGGATGACGTCGCCGGCGTCGCCGCAGATTTGCTCCTCGTGGGGAATGGAACTCATGCCATCGATGCCGTCGTTTTGGCCGCGGGGATTGCGGGGGTCGCGGTGCGTGCGGGGGACGACCCAGGTGGCGCCATTCTCGGGCGTGAAGGGGTAGAGCATCCAGATCGAGGTGATACTCATGATGGTGTCGGGAAAGGGTTGATTGATAAGGCCGCAGAAGGAGGCGTCGGTCAGGTCGTGGGGCCAGTCGGTGTGGAAGTTGCGCCATTCAGGTGGATTCCGGTAGGGAGGCACGCTCTTGAACTCGGTCTGGGAGATTTTCACCTTGGCATGGTTGAAGGCCGTGCGTGCGATTCTAAGGAGACGCGGGTTGGCGAAGTAGGGAGCCAGGGACAGCATATGGGTGACGGCAGACCAGTCATGCTCGTTGTACGCTTCTAGGCCGGCTTGCATATTGTTGTCGATGTCCTGGCGGACCTGGCCGACTTTGTCCTGGGGAATGACGCCTTTCAAGAGGCAGTAGCCCTCCAGTCGAAGTTGCGTGATCTCTTCCATTTTGCCTTTTCCTTCGGGGCGGCTTTGCGGCGACTCTGCGGGCCGCCCGGTGGTGGGGACCTGACAGGTCGTTCAGAATCGCTACGGACTAAAGACCAAGGGGCAGGACAGGTGGAAAGAAGGACTACTCCACTTGCCCTGCCCGTTTTTTGTTCTGTTTGACCTCGCTAAGCGCCGTTCGATGCCTTTCTCTCGTTTTGGGAGTGAATGGTATCAAGAGTACCGCGCCTTGACTTACTTAGCGCCAGTCATCGACCGAAGCTGTGCCGGCGTAGTTGCAGCCCATGATACGCCAGTAGCCATTGGTCTCTCCGCCGACGACGACGACGTGGATTTCGTCTTCCCGGTAAATCGGAATCAGTTCGTCGCTGGCGGCCTTGAGCTTGGTGGCGTAGGGTTCGACACCGTTGAGAGCGTGGGGGTAGACGTAGTTTTCGATCAGCTGATAGTCCCAGTAGATGCCGGCGGGCATGGTGGCGTTTTCGTACACCCACTGGATCAGCTTCTCTTTGGTATCGAAGCCGCCGCGGTCTATGAACTGCTGCGCGGTGATGGGGTCGAGTACGAAGGTGGGCGGGTTGTGCGGGTTGAGGCCGCGCAGCATGTTGCGGACATGGTCCTGCCAGTGCTTGGCGCGCAGGCCGAGGTTGAAGGCGGTGGAGCGGCAACCGCCGAAGACGCTGACGGCGCTCTGGTCGGCGTCGAATCCGTGCTGGACGTGGAAGGGTACCCAGGGGCTGCGCTCTTCATTTTCGGCGAAGGTCACGCTGTTGTAGGCGTAGTTGTTTCCCTGTGAGCCGAGGTATGTCTCTGCGGGGACGGAGCCGCCCTGGAGGTTTTGCGAGAGCAGACCATAGGCGCGGCCGATGGTGGCGTTGGCGTGATTGTAGGGTCCCATTGCGCCGGTGCCCCAGTTCATGTCAATCTCTTCACGGACGGGTCCGTTGACGACGGCCATGGAGGCGGCGGAACTGGTGGTGCTGGCCCGCGCCGAGGCGCATGTTGCGGCCAGCGCCAGTATAACAGGGAAATACTCAGGCTTGGCGCCGGCCATAACGGCGTTGACGGCGACCTTTTCTACTGTGTACTCCCAGGCTTCGCGGGTGCCAGTGGGGCGCATTTGGCCGACTACGGTGTCCGGGCTGCGGCTGGTGCCCTCTAACATGGCGGCGACGCGCTCCTCTGTTGGGAGGATGAACGGCAGCATGTCGGTCCAGAGATTTTCGACGAAGAGCTGGTGCAGGTTCTCTTCCGTGTCCGGCTCAACGAAGCGAGGCGTAGAGCGGTCGAAATTGTGTTGACGGGTCTCTTCTTCCGACTTTGGTCGGGTGAGCGCGGCGATGACTTCGCTCATGAAGGGACGGCCGGTAATGTCGTCAGGGCCATCGACGTAGGCTCTCAACTGGGTCGGCGAGCGGCCCATCACCGGCTGCGGCACGAAGGCGTGGCGCAGATAGGGGATTCCCTGCTGAAGCGTGGAGGCCTTCACCAGGTCCAGAAATATACCGGTCTGGATGGAGGCTGTGGGGACGTTGTACTCAGTTTCCAGGATAATGCATTGGTCGGCGACCGCCGGCGCGCAGGTACTTCAATGGCCGACGGCCATGACGGCCCCTGCACCTTTCTGCTGAATTTCCTCGTAGAGGTTCTCGTCGCGTTCGGTATAGACGCCCGACTTGCGGCGCACTTCAATGTTGATGTCGGGGCGGTTGTCGCGGAACCAGTTGGCCATCTGCTCGACGAGGATGTCGCCGTCGTCGAAGCGGCAGTCGACGAGGTAGACGGTCTTGCCGGCCAGGTCGCTGACGCGCGGGGCGAGGTGCTTCTGGTCGATCTGGGGCGGGTAGCCCATTGGGTTGTGGACCTTCAGATGTGATCCCATGTACGGCTCCTTTCGGTTTCTTCAGGACATGAGTGCTTGTCTGGGGTCATTCTGTCATGGATTCGAAAAACTGGAAAGCGTAGATACTGGCTTCACGGATGGTGAAGCGGATGCGGACGGGCTTGTTCCAGAGTGTGCGCAGGTCGGTCTTGCCTTGCCAGCTGACTGTGTGCCAGATCTGGTCGGGCGGGCCGATGAGCGGGTCGCAGAGGTCGGCTGAGAATCCCTCGTAGGGGGTGAAGGTGGGTTCGAGGAGCTCGACCTGCACGTAGCCGTAGCTGCAGTCGGCGTTGACGCGGAGGGCGTCGCCTTCGAAAACGAACTGTTTAGTGTAGACCTGGCCGGTCTCGTATTCGGGGACGAGCTTGGCCCAGCCGTCCTCGCGCAGGATGAGTCCGGCCACGGCGCGTTTGAGACGGGAGTCGCCCTGCAGCGCCTGGCGGGCGTGCCAGGCGTCGTGTTGAAGCCTGTATTTCTCTTGTGGATAAAGGGGACTAGGAGGTTCCTGAGTGTGCCAGCTCTGCTTCTGGGGATTGCCGCTGTAGGGGATCACCATCTTGCCGTTGTGGACCAACTCGCCGGCGGGGGTGAAGCAGATGAAGCCGTAGTCCTGGTCGCCGGGCGAGCCGGTGTCCACCCAGGGGCCGGGGCCGCCGACGCGGTGCCAGCGTTTGCCATCGCGGCTGGTGTAGAGGCCGAGACGGGAGAAGGCCTGGTCGCGCCAGTTGTGGCCGGCCCGCTCCTGCCAGAAGGGCTCGGCCATGAATTCACTGGTAAGACCGATGTAGAGACCTCCGACAATGCGCACGGACATGTCGTGCATCTCGAGGTCCGGCGGCAGATTGGCGTCCCAATCGGCGGAGAGGACCAATTCTTTAGGTGACCAGTTGATGAAGTCGGGGCTTTCCTGGCGGCCGATCTGGCGTTTGCGGTAGAGGAAGTCCTGGTGGTGGGAGTACTGGCTGTAACCGATGTAGCGCTGGATGCTTTCGTCCCAGATTATTTTTTGCTCATGGTGGTGGGGGAGGGGGGACTCCTCACTGATGTTGTGCCAGTGGATGCCGTCGGGCGAGGCGTCGACGCTGGAGAGGCGGGGGCTGCCGGGCGGTCGCCTGGCGGCTGTCTTTGGGGGCCAGTTTACGAGAAGGTACTTGCGCCCGGGGTCGCTGCGGTCGTGGTTCAGGGCGAGGCCGGACTGGGAGATGTCGGGGTGGACGATGTTGGTGGTGGTATGGTCCTGGAAGGGGAGGCAGTCATCGCGGAGGGGCTTCTCCCAGTGGAGGGCGTCCTTTGATTCGGCGTAGCAGAGGACTTGGCTGGTGTTGAAGGGTTCGCCGGCCAGACCCTGCCAGTACCACATCTTGAACAGGCCGTCGTCGGGATCGTGGATGACGCCGGCGGTGCCGGGGTTGAACTGTACCCGCTCCCATGGAAGGTCGGTAAAGGAGAGGAGAGGTTCGGGGGCCTTCTGCGGCGTGCACAGCTCTCTCCTGACTCCGTCGAGGTGATCGAGAATGAAGTTATCGAGAAACAGTTGCCGGTCCGTGCCGATGTGTGGGAAGTGGACCTTGTAGTCTGGTGGAATGTAGGGGTAGTCCTTGTCTACGGGCCGGCTGCCGCTTAGGATGGCATCGGTCTTCTGCTGAATGTCTAGTTGCTCGGTGCGGCTCTTGGGCTCGGGAACTGTCATGGCGGTAAGGAGTCCTTATGAGAGGCGTTGTTGCAGCCTATGATTTCGGGTTCATATGCCCCATTTTTCGCGCATTTCGGCCATGGTCTTGCGGTTTTCGGCCTTGGGAATCTGGTCGGGGTGGGGGCCCATGTGGCGTTCGTCGACGGGTTCGGAGGCGAGCTGATAGCGGTTGTCGGTGCTGAGGCGGTAGCGGTTGGAGACGTTGTCGAGGGAGCCGTGCAGGAAGTACATGCCGAATATCATGACGTCGCCGGCGCGGAACGGGGTGGACGACCACTTGACGCCGAGTATATCGATCAGTTCCAGAGGGTTGCGGCTGAGGTGGCCTTCGGTCATATCGTTGTGGGCGTCGGCTGCGCCGTAGGTGCGGCGCAGGAGGTCGAGCTTGTTGGAGGAGGGGCAGAAGGCGAGCGGGCCCATATCGAGCGACAGGTCGTCGAGGGGGGTCCAGACGGTGTAGAGTTGCTTGGTGCCGGCGCCCATGAAGACGACATCGTAGTGTGCGCCGGTGCTGTGGCCGCGTCTGACGGCGCGCGGCCACTTGTGATCGAGGGTCAGGGCCGGGCCGCCAAGGAAGCTTTCGAAGAAGGCCATGATGCGTTGGGAGTTGACGACGCGCAGGTAGGCGTGCATGTTTACTACATCTTCATTGCGAATGGCTGCGGCTTCGTTTTCAGGGCCGATCACACCTTCTTCAGGTGGGGCGCCGGGTTCCAGCAGACCCTGAGCAGACAGGTAGGAAAGTATGTCTGCGCGGGCGGCCATGATCTCGTCGCGGTCGTAGAAATCGCGAATCAAGAGGTAGCCGTCCTCTTCGATCCTGGCGCGCAGGGCAGGCAAGTCGTCTGCGATGTCGTTTGCTTCACGGGGTGTAAAGATGTTGTGGCCGAAGGCCAGCTCGTGGCCGGCCATCGTGACTTTCGTTCCGTCTGCAATGGTTGTGGATTGCATGGCTTTTTGACTCCTCTTTTCTCTCCGTTCAAGGACCTCTGACTAAATCAGTCCGTGCGAATCTGCCCTGAGAAGACCGTCCCAAACGTATTTCCGCGCACGCTGTCGCGCGTCTCGTTGCCGACGAGGAAGGCGCGGTTCTGCCAAACGGCGACGCGGTGCGAGGCGATGCCGTAGGGTAGCGGGTCGAGAGCCGCCCAGCTTGCTTCGTGGGTGTCGTAGGCCCGGACTTCATGGGAGTGGCAGACGAAGTCCAGATCCGGGACGTGTCCCATGATGTGGACGGAGCTGCCGTCCGGGGAGACGACCCAGTTCTGGCCGCCGGTCAGTACGATCCAGCGGTCCTCCACGGTGAAGGCGTCGGCGACGAAGGCCCGCGGCGGATGGGGCAACTCCTGCCACGTTCCTGAAGGCAGGTCGCATTCCCACAGTTCGCTGAAGACGACATGACTGATCCTGTCAGCCGTTGCTTCGCCTTCAGGAAAGATTCGCAGAGCGTTTTGCGGCTTGGGGTCGACTACACCACCAATCGGGATGTCGTGGCCTCCGACTACGTAGAGCTTGTCGCGACAGATGCCCATGCCGCACATCCAGCGCGGTTCGCCGGGGAATTGGGCAGCTACTTCCCAACTGCCACGGCGCCGGACGTCGAGACGGTAGATGTTGGGGTCGCCGGTGGCGTGTTCGTGGGGGTGCCAGTCGGTGCCGAAGGCGGTGTAGAGATGATCGCGGTGGGCGAAGGTGGTGGCGACCATGGCGGGGGAGGGGCGGTCGGGCAGTTTTTCCCAGGCGGTGGCGCCTGCCTGGACATCGAGGAACCAGACGTCGGCGGTGGCGCGGTTGCCCACGGCGCGGCGGCGTCCGCCGACTACGGCGAGGCCGCCTGCGACCGCGTCTCCAGAGGTCCAGCCGGGGCCGATGGGTATTGGAGGCAGGGGGTACCATTCGCCGATTGGGGCCGTTGCATTCTGCCCGCTGTCGGCCTCAGCTGTGATCGGCGCGGCGAAGCCGTATTCGACTTCGCGCCAGGGGTAGGACATGCCGCCGGCGACGAGCAGGTGGCTATCGACGGTACCGACGGCGGGGCCTTTGATCAGGGCTGGGTATATTGGGGCTTTTTGCCAGCTGATTTGCAGCGTCATTTTTCGGGTACGCAGTGTTTCCACGGAAGTGTATACAATCTGGGATAGGGGGTCAAGCATGAGCAAAGTGTGGGTGCATCCCAGATAATTTGGGTGGTCGTTGTCTGAATCAGGATTTTCGGGATTGAATGGGATTTTCAGGATGGTCGGCGACCGTTTGTTGTCTGTCGAACGAATACTTCTGCGCGAGAAGAGAGAGCGGGCTGCAAGGAGACGACGGTACGGGATGCACTCTTGGGAACGGGTGCTTCTCAAATTCGGGGGCCGAAAGGGTCAGGCGGGGAATGCGCGGCGGTGGGCGGTATTGTAATTCAGTTCTTGGCGGGGCACAGGGCAGGCACAAGGCCTGCCCCTACCGGTGTGTGTGGGAGTGGGGCCGGTCTCGCGGCATGACGCGGGTGAGCGACCGGCGGCATAGGGACAGTGGAGGTTACGCGGCACGAGGTGGGTGAGCGACAGGTGGCATAGGGACGGCGCCGGCGTCGCGGCGCGAAGGCGGCGCAGGCTGGTGTAGAAGGGGGCGTTGCGGGGGCGGAGCCCCCGCACAAGGGAGGGCCGAATAGGCCCGACCGCCCGG